>JAZLGZ010000018.1:0-102419 GCA_045616585.1 Lachnospiraceae bacterium | reverse complement strand
ATCATCTGTAGCTACAAGATTCGATGTCAAGCATTCGGAAGGAGATGAATTTGATATTAATACAGACCCACATACTACATTAAATAAAAGAATTGCCAAAGATATTACAGATGAAGATTATAGTAGCTTTTGGGATTTTACAAATCTTTCAACCTTAAATGAAAGATTGAAAGGGAAAAGTCACATTTCGGCAGAGTTTGCATGTAAAAACAATGAATGGATACAGACAATGTATGTACGAATAGGAGGCGATAATAATTCGTCGCTGGGTCGAGTGGCGTATACCTTGCGAAATATTACAGAGGATAAAAAAAGAGAATATCAGGTGTATTCAGCATTAACTAATTTGGTATATTCCTTGCATATTTTTGATATCGAAAACGATACATTTGAAAGTTTGATTGAATCAGATATCCTTAAAAATCTTATTGGAAATGAAAAAAGCGGTCAAGGTATGGCCAATCTGTTAATGAGAGGCACGTGTAAGGATGAGTATCTTGAATTGATGCTTGAGTTTGCTGATTTATCAACTGTAACAGAAAGAACCAAGGGAAAGAAATATATATCTGCGGAGTTTTTAGGAAAATATCACGGCTGGACAAGAATGACCTTTGCACCAATTGAAATGCGAGGCGACAAGGTTAAGAGTTTGGTTGTAATTACTCAGATTATTAATTCTGAGAAGAATGAAATGATTAATCTTATTTATAAATCTACGACTGATGAGCTTACAAGATTGTATAATCGTCGAATGTATGAAGATGATTTGGATGCAATAACACAAAGCAATGAGAAGGAAAATTATACTATTATTGCAATGGATGTTAATGGACTTAAAACAGTCAATGATACTTTGGGTCATAAAGCTGGTGATGAATTAATAATAGGTGCGAGCAATTGTATTAACAAAAGCTTTTCTATGGTAGGAAAGTCTTATCGTACAGGCGGTGATGAATTTATGGCAATTGTAAAGTGCGATGAAGAAAGATTAAAAGTAGTATTAGCAGAATTTGAGGCACTGATTAAATCGTGGACAGGCAATCTTGTTAAAACACTTACGATTTCCTGCGGTTACGCTATCGCAAAAGAACATCCAGGCCTATCAATCAGAGAATTGGCTGCTGAAGCAGATAAGCGAATGTATGAAAACAAAACATCATACTATGTTCGAAATGGGATAGATCGTAGAAAGAGATAAGAAAAACATAAATACAACAAAAAGAGCATTCGTTGTATCATAATGTAATCTGATGCAACGAATGCTCTTTTTTAAAAATATTACCCAACTGCTATAAAATCATATTCAAGTAAATATTCTTAAGCAGATGCTTGCCGGTCTGAGTTCTAAACAATTCATTATAGGTATTCCGAACATTTTCGGAAGGTATTTTCTCGAGTTCTCCGATAAGCTTGGCATACTCATGCACTTTCCGGAATTTTGAACGTTATATAAACATGTCAGAGTATGTTTAAAAATTAGGAGACGAGCCAAGGGACGCTTCGCGAGCCAAATGCTACGTCCCCAACGCAAGGAGGTGCACCATGGGTTATCCTGTGAAGTGCGGCTGGATTTCCTGGAAGAAGGATAAAGGGCGCGATAGGTTTATTGTGAAAAACGAGAGACTTTCGGAAGAATATGTCATGACCGGGCAGGAGGTCGGGTTTATAGAGAGGATGGACGGGAGGACAGACCCGATTCCGCTGCTGGAGTGCTTTTTCGGAATGGATGAGGAGCAGGCAAGATACTGCGTGAAGCTGCTCGAAGGGAGAAAGATAATTCGTGAAAGGACGGTTGCAGAAGCCGGCAGCAAAATAGGAATTTGCAGCCTCGATTGTGAACGCTTTCGCTTGCCCGGAAAGATACTGCTATGGATGGGGGGTGTTTGTCTGGTTCCTGTTTTGTGGCTCGGACTGCATGATATGAACCGTGAGATACTGGCTGGTATTTTTTCAGGTGCAGATATTTCAGCCATGCAGATGTGGGCAGGAACAATACTGGGACTGTGCGTCGGTATGCTGCTTCACGGACTGTTTCGCACGGCAGCAAGAACCGTAACGTCTCGGCGCGCGCCTGCGGTTCTTGCCGGTATTATGGGGAATCTGATAGCGATGTCGCTGGGATTTTTTGCATGCCGAACAGTTGCCGGGTATCCGGTCTTGTTTTACTTGAGCGGACTGGCAAATCTGGAGTGTGCTCTTTTCGGTATCACGTTTATTAAGATAAGCTTTGCACAGTATATGGTTCCGGTGATGGTTTTACTGAATCTGTGCATGCTGATTTTTTTGTAGGAGATGACAGATTATGTATGACGGTACCAAAAGCGAAAAGGCTCTCATATCGGTGGTCGGACTCGGAGAGTTCGGGACATGCGTGGTGCGGGATCTTAAAGAACGGTTCGAATTTATGCAGAAGAGAAGCGAACTTGATTACAAGTGCAGTTTTTATTTCGTCAATGAAACCTGTGAGATGCTCGCTGTCGAATGCGGCAATGAACCGACGATTAAAGCCGGGGCTGTTCGCAGCATAATGATTCTTGTAGGGAATCCTCGGGAAATAAATTACCGGATTCTTCATTCCGCGGTGATAACGATGTTTGGAAGCCCTGAAGGAATTCGGGTCGCATTTCTTGAAGAGGCCGAAGACAAGTGGGTGAAGAGAAACGGGGCAGAATTTCAGCTCGATCAGGTATTCGGATGCACCGAGAGCAATGCACCGGGGATGATAAGGAACTTTATTCTGCGGTTGTCCGACAATGCTTTTATGGAAGAGCTGCTAAACGGAGAAGTTCTTGCGGTATCGAGAGAGGACTTCTGCAGCCTTGAAGGTTACGACGGTCACCTTGGGAGCCTGGTTGGGAGAACCTGTGAGGATATCGTGCGGAAAATCGATCCGCTAAGAACCTACAGGGCACGTATTTTAGTCGATGTTCTTCCTGGTTCGGATTGTGTCCGGTCGGTCGTGAATAAGTTTACGGAAGAACTCAAAAAACACCTTCCCTGGCATAAGGGCATCATATGGGAGGAGACGACGGTTACGACGCCTTACGAATATTGTGAATACCTGTGTGCCGATATGACGATATTCCTATGCAGTGAGGCCTAAACGATTTGTGAGTATGCGTTTTTGGAGTGACCTTTTGGTGGCGTGAGCATTTTTTGATTGGTAAACCATGTGTTTTTATTGGAATGGCATCGCTGATTTAGTATAATAAATCTTAGCCGGCGGATATTGTACCCATCCCCGGATAAAAAGGGATATTTGGAGGCAGATTATGCATAAGCTTATTATTTCGGATAAAACGGTTCACAAAGTGAACCCGGATATGGTTGGTCTGTTTTTTGAGGATATCAATTTCGCTGCGGACGGCGGTCTGTATGCCGAAATGCTCGAGAACAGATCTTTCGAAGCCATGAACACAAAAGGTGTTTCAAGAAATTACGTTATCAGCGAGGACAATTTATACGCCTGGAGTGCGGCTGCGGGAAGCGACGGAGTTCTGGAGATTTCATCGAACATGTCAATCAGCGAGAAGAACCCGCATTACCTTCGCTTTACAGCCAGCAAACCCGGTGATGGTTTCACCAATAAGGCTTACGACGGAATCTGCCTTAAGAAAGGTATGAATTACAAGGTTTCTTTCTATGCACGTGAAGTAAAATATTCCGAAGGCGATATAGAAGTGAAGGTTGTTAAGGAAGGAAAATGTTACGGCGCTTCGACTGTAAAATTCCTGCCCATTACTCCCGAGCCTGACGGATATAAGGTTATGGTAGGCGACTGCGAAGCCTATGAATGGAAGAAATATGAGACCGAGCTGATTGCGGAGGATGATGTAAAAGGTGCACTTTTTGAAATCAGTCTGACCAATACGGGTGCGGTGGAATTCGATCTTGTTTCAATGATGCCCGGGGATGCGGTTGCGGGTATTTTCAGAAAAGATTTATTTGAGGCGCTTAAAAATCTCAATCCCGGCTTCTTACGTTTTCCCGGAGGCTGCATCGTCGAAGGCACCAGCATTGCGCGCAGATACCGTTGGAAGGATACGGTAGGCGATCTTAAGGACAGAAAGATTAATACAAACCTTTGGGCTTCTTCAGGGGGCAATACTTCGATTGCCTGGGAGATGCCGGATTCGCATTATATGCAAAGCTACGGACTCGGCTTCTACGAGTATTTCCTTCTATGTGAGCTTTTATCGGGACCCAGGCGTACCTGCAAACCTTTGCCTGTATTGAATATCGGTGTTGCGTGTCAGTTCAGAAGCTATGAAACCGTATCGATCGATGACCCGAGATTCGATGATTATGTTCTCGATGCGCTTGATCTGATTGAGTTTGCGAATGGTCCAGCAGACAGCAAATGGGGCTCATTGCGTGCGGCTATGGGACATCCCGAAAGCTTCAACCTCGATCTTATCGCAATCGGCAACGAGCAGTGGGAGAGCAGACATGTAAATGTTGCTGACCGTTACAGACTTTTTGAAAAAGCGATTCATGATAAATATCCCGAGATTAAGCTTCTCGGAACAGCAGGTCCTTTCGTGAAGGATCATCTGTACGAAATGGCCTGGAACGTATATCGCGAAGAGAATGCAAAACGTGCAAAGGTTGCCGATGCCCCTGCTTTCGCGTATGCGGTAGACGAGCACTATTATATGGCTCCCGAATGGCTTTTCGACAATGTTGCATTCTACGATGAGTATCCCAGAGACGTTTTTGTATTTGCGGGAGAGTATGCCGCACATGATGCAAACCTCTCAAACTCAGTTGAGGCGGGACTTGCCGAAGCGGCTATGATGACAGGTATGGAGCGCAACGGCGACCTTGTTAAGTTCGCTTCCTACGCTCCCTTATTCAACCGCATCGGACATTCGCACTGGACACCCGATATGATCTGGTTCGATGAGGACAGTGTGACACTTACTCCGAGCTATTATGTACAGAAGCTTTTCTCCGAATATGCGGGTGATGAGGCTATAGAACTCGGCGGTCAGGAAAAAGCACTTCGTGCGGATAAGCTTTATGTATCTGCCGTAAAAGACACAACGACTTCAAAGAAGATCATTAAAATTGTTAATGCGAATACCGAAGCCTGCAAGCTTGAACTGAACGACGCGGAAGAAAAGGCATTCGGCGGAAGCGCAAGGCTCACCGTAATGAGTGCTGCTTCCGGAACCGCAAAAGCAGTGAAGGCGAGCGAAGCTATTGCCTTAGACAACAACCGTGCGGTTTCGACCGACATTATGAGCAATGCCCGTCTTTGCGAGCTCAGAGCACCCGAGGCGGTCAGCTGCACATCCGCAGATGTCGATCTTACAGGTGGAATCACACTTCCTCCCAAGTCTTTTGCGGTTATTGTAATGTAAAACACCCGGTTGATTCTTTGTTTTGAGAATTTAAAATCTTATTAAAAACTCCGAATTTTTTTCGGAGTTTTTTTTATTTCCGAGCGTCATTACAAACATAGGAAACATAATAACCGCTAAGGAGGTACGGTTTTGCTTGCAAAACCGTATAACGTCACGATGAACTTACGTGACAGAAGAAAGGAGAATGCGATGAATGATAAGGAAAAATTGGATGAATGCGAGAAGATTGAGGATGAGCTTTTTGATGAAGTTATTGATATTGATACAGCTGATGAAGATGCTTTCGAAATCGAAGAAAGCGAAGAAAACAAAGAAGAACGACCTTCCTGGATGGCGTCCGATCTTTCGGGCTTTGGCAGCGGGCATGGATTCGGAGAATTTGATTTACAGAAGATGATGGCTGATATAGACAGGAGAATCGCTGAACTCGACGCCGAGGAAAAGAGACAGAAGAATAACTGGATAGGCTTTACCGACAAACTCAGAGAAACATTGACCGAAAGAGGTATTTTTTATACCTACGATACAAACAGACCCAGACTGATTGAGGTTGCGTACAAGGTAGATAAAAAGCCCCTCACCGTAAAGCTTACGGTAGACAGCTCCGGAATCAGAATGAGTGCGGTATTTCCTTTTGCTGTTCAGTCAAAGGCTTTGGCACTTACGGCGATTTATGTTACAAGATTCAATTGCGAAGAAGCGTTCTCAAGGCTCGATCTTGATCTTGATGACGGCGAACTGACACTCGATCATACCTGCAGAATAAGGAATGAGAAGGATTACGATGCAGATGAGATTCTGGTATCGCTCGGAATGCTGGTGGACAAAGCAGTAGAAATATACGTGAGCCTGCACAATCTCTCGGTCGGAAAGGTTTCGGCCGAGAACAGGGAACTGTATACACGAATGATCGAAATGTCCATGGCTGCTCTCGACGGAGTCGAAGAGGATGAGGATGACATTGAGTACGGGATAGACCGGTCTAGGGATTTCCCGGGAAAGAAGCTGCTGATAAAGAAGGCGGGCATTGCCCGAAAAATACCCGAATTTCTGAAAAGAAGGCCAATGGGAAGCCCCGACTCGCTTATCCTTCCCGGAGAAGACAGCGAGGATGATGAAGAAAAAGACGGTGCAGGGGAGTTCTTTTCTCCGTTCGGACAGACAGATGAAGATTAACGGTATGCATTAAACATTGGAGGAAACAGTAATGATGACAGAGCGAACATTCGGAGTTGAAGAAGCTGTTAAGAGAGCAAAAGACAGAGTAGAGGAACAGTTTGGTTCATCAAGGCCTTTTCTCAGTCCCGTGTTTTCGAGTGAACTCTATCTTGGAGTGAGAGACCCGAAGGACAACGGAAAAGATTTGGTTGAACTTGAGGGAAAGTACATAGGTACGGGTGCTGAGCCTCATTCAGCTACATGGGAATGCGGCGGCGAAGCAGTGACGGTTATTGCGGTTAAGGAAACGAAGTACAGCAGATCCATTGCCGAAAAGAAAAAAATTCAGTATGCGGAGCAGCTTTACTGCATTGCGGTACAGGCTGAAGGACTCCCGATATATGTGCCTATAGTAATCATACGTGCCGAAGAAAAAGAGAACTTTATGATGATAAAGAATCTCTTCGTAAGAGTAAATGCCATCCGGGATTTTTATAAGATGGATGAAGCTAAGCAGGAGGCTGTAATGACACGCCTGTCTCTAAGCGAAGACATGAAATGCACTGCAGCTGCGGGAGTGTCGTTCGACAGCAAACATGAGCAGATGCTTTATTATGCACTTACAAAAGGCACTTATACGTCCGATGCACAGCACATGATTGAGGCTCTTTTCCGTGAGGGTCCTGCTTCAAAGCGCAAGGCTGAGCAGCGTCTTAAGTATTTGCTTTCGATAGGGACTTCCAAGGGACTGTCAAAGCGGAACAGCAGACTCAAATTCGAAGAAATTCTCGATAAGCGTTTCTACAAGATGGATCGTCCCAAGCAGCTGCTTAAGGATATATTTGCGTCTGTTGAGCGTGCCAAAAGCAAAGGCTGTCGAATTCTTTTCGTAGGTTCTCCGGGTGTTGGCAAGACATCCCTTATGAAAGCGGTTGCGGAGGCTTTGGGAGTGCGCTTTGTATGCATTCCTCTCAACGGTCTTTCCTGCCCTCATGAGATTGAAGGTCTCGATCCCGGCTTTGACAGCGCCGACGCCGGAGCAATTATAAGAGCATATTCAAATAACGGAAGTGACGAGATGGTTATAGGACTCGATGAGTTCGATAAGATGAATCGCAATTCCAAGGAAGGCGATCCTATGAACGCATTCCTCGGTGTATTCCTCGGAGAACTTTACGACAAGTTTCTGCAGTGCACAGTCAGAACCGATAATACAGTATTTATCGCTACGGCAAACTCAACCGAGGACATTCCCGAAACAATTCTTAACAGATTCAACGCGATTGTTTATCTGGATGATTATTCCTTTGAAGATAAGGCCGAGATTGCAAACAGATATATTATCCCGGGGGTTTTGGAGAATTTCAGCATTTCGGAAAAGAACGTTCAATTTTCCAAGGATGCCGTAAAGTGCATTATTTCGAGATACTGCGCCGACGACGGGGCGAGAGACTTAAGTCACAATATCGAAAAGGTGGTAAGACGTGTAATAAGCAAAGGACTTGCGGATACACCCACAAAAATCAGGACTGCGTTTGTCGAGGAGGTACTCGATGATCTTGTTGAGGAGTCGCCTGCGCTTTATTTCAGCAGAAACAGATCGGCATATTCCGAGTCTGTGGCCAAAGAGATAAAGAAGTGCATAGACGGTGCGAAGAAGACTTTATCGATGGATCCCGACCGTTTCGGTACCGAGAAGCTAAAAGAAAGAATGGATTATCTGCTCGCATGCAGAAAGGAAGAGAGTACTTTTTACGATTCCTTTGATCCGAACAAACTTTATAAGACCTTACATGAGGATTTATTCGGGTTAAATAACGTTATAAAGGAGGTAACCAATTTCTTTTACAACGTGTACCTTCGCGGCAGCGGGTTCAATACCAACCTTGCTCTTTGCGGTGGGTTCGGTATCGGAAAGACATCCATCGTAAGCCTTATCGCCGAAGCTATAGGCTACAAATATGTAAAGATTTCTCTGGGCGGTGTGGAAGATGTAAAGGAACTTCGCGGATTTCCGAGCACCTACACGGGAAGTGGTCCCGGCAGAATTATGAAGGGAATCAAGGACGCCGGAACAACGAGAGTCCTTCTTCAGTTGGATGAAATCGACAAGCTTAAGACAGAGCATGCGACTGCTCTGATTGACCTGATAGACCGCGAGTTTGTCGACAACTTCCTGGATGTTTCGGTAGATCTTTCACAGACGATTATCATAGCAACGGCAAATGAATGGAGCAACGTTCCTGCCGTATTGAGAGACAGATTTATCGTTGTAAACGTTGACGGATACACACGTGACGAGAAGAGCAAAATTGTGTCCGACTATGTTATTCCCAAAATCGAGAAGAGCTATTCTGCAAACGGTGTTTCCGTAACCATCGAGGAGGATGCAAAGAGTTATCTGTTAAAGACCTATGCGAACTCCTTCGGAGTCAGAGACGTTGAAAAGGCGCTTCAGCGTATATGCCTGGGCAAACTTGTGGACCAGTCCGGAAGCGAAGATGAATTCAGGGTAAATATCATGAGGAGCGACATTCGCAATTATCTCGGCGAAGAACCGATTCCCGGAGGAAACTTCCCTTCCGAGGGTGCTGTGCCCGGTGTCGCAAGGGCACTTGCGGTGAGCAGCGGAAATGTCGGCAGCTCGTTTGCAATCGAGACTGTTCTGCTGGACGGCGACGAGAAGCTTGAGATGACCGGCCTTCCGAAGGACAGTGCTATAGACTCCGTCAAAATTGCGGTGACCTGCATCAGAAAGATGTATCCGGAGCTTTTAAAGGGCAAAAGCATTCATGTTCACTTCGGCGAGGGCTCGGTTCCCAAGGACGGTCCTTCGGCCGGTGTAGCTTTACTGATGAGTATTCTTTCGGCAGCACTTGAAAGACCTATCATGAGTGAGACACCTTACGATATTGCCTATACGGGAGAAATCAGTCTTACCGGAGGAGTTTTTGCAATCGGAGGCACCTACGAGAAACTCCAGGCGGCCTGTGATGCCGGATGCAAAAAGGTATTTATCCCTATGCAGAACCGGGAGCATCTGGACGAGGAAAAACTGAAAAGCTTTCCTTGCGAGATTATTCCGGTGACACATATATCCCAAGTTGTAAACGAAGTATTTCCGGACCTTAGCAATTAAGGTCCGGATTATGCCATATGTAAGAGTATAAAGACGGACGAAGTCGAATATCGGAGGAAAAGGCTATGGAATACGAATACTATATTGAAGACGACGGCACCATTCACAGAAGAAGACGACCCGGAAGGTCGAACGGAGCAAGAAACGGCCGCAGAAGACAAAGCGTTTATCATGCTTCGGCAGGACGAAAGGCCGCGTTCTGGATATTCACGGTATTGGCTGCGTCAGTGATAGGAGTGCTGCTGGGCATGGCGGGCGATGAATTTTCAGTTACGGAAGTGATAGGCGCACTTGCCGGAAGCATTGCGTACGGCAGTCTCGGTGCGGAGGATGAAGAATACAATCTCTTGGCCTTTGTGTTTGCTGCGATTGCTGCCGTATGCGGAGCTTTTGTATTTTCGATAGCTGTCTGGCTTATCGGAATCGTTGCGGCAATAGCCAAATTTGCTTTAAAAGCAATACTTATTATTTTTCTGATTATTCTTTTCTTGGGAGGCTTGTAAATGGGAAAAGGCTATATGGAAGCACTGAACGAGGTCAAGAGGTTTGAAAATCTGATTCATGAGACTTCGGCGCAGATACATACTCTGGTAAATCGTAACAAGGTACTGGAACACAGAATTGATTCCGAATGCAGGAATAAAATCGTGAGTCTTGAGCTTACCGAGAATACCTCGAAACGCAAGGAAAGCGATACGAAAGCCGCACTTATTCGCTTCGCCGATGAATCGACGGGACATGTGAAGAAAAGCTTAAAGGCTGTAAAAGATCCGAATTTCGAAAGAACAAAGGACGAGATTATCGCGGAACTCGGGGCATCGGAGGCAAATGATGCTGATGCCCTGAATTCCGAAGGGCTTTCACCCGGACGGCTTATCGTAAAAATCGATGAAGAAACCGATGAGTTTGACAAAGCAATCGCAGAACTTGAACATGCTTTTCTGCCTCCTGCACTCAGCGGTATTATCGGCAAGTTCTCAGGGAATTTCAGGAAGGACCTTTACCGCAGAATTCTGCGGTCAGCGAAGCGTATATGTAGCTACTCAAAGAAGCTTGGGACATATTCGGAAAATCCTTTGACGGAATTGTGCGAAGAAGTATCGGAAGGGAAGGCACTTGCCGAAAAAGAGCGTGCCCGCAAACTGGATGAAGCCGGGCAAAAGCTTGTCAGTCGGGTAAATGAAGTTTTGTGCGGCTTTGCGGGCAGCTTGGACAGGATGCTTGAAACAGCCGCTCTTTTTTCAGGAGATGACATGAGCTTTGATATCGGAAGTGTGACTGTTCGGGCAAAGGACTGCGACTTACTGTCGGTGAAAACTGCGAAGCAGGCTACCGGTATAAAGTTTGAAAACAGCAAGGCTTCACTTCCTTTCAGAGTCGGCGGAATATATGAGAATCTTTTGTTTGCGGCGGACTCCGGAAAGCACAGTGCTGAGGTTCTGGGTATGCTTGCCGGAAAGCTTTTGGGATATTCCGAACGTTCGGAAATAATTCTAGTGGATATAAAAGGACTCGGAAGTACATATCCCGAGCTTATGCCTCTTGCGAAATATGCACCCGTAAAGGTATGGAACAGCGAAGAGAAAGTAATTCAGGGACTTGCAAGGCTTGAAGGCTGTGTCGCCGAGTGTTATTCGGACGGAAGCGGACCAAAAAGAAAATATGTTTTTATCAACGATCTTTTGCAGAACCTTCCGACATCCTGTTATGAGCGGCTGATACGAATCATCGAAAACGGTAATCCCGCAGGGGTATATGTCATTGCAGCATTTAATCCCGATATGCCCGGAAGCAATCGCAATGTGAACGAGTTTATGTCAGCTGTCAAACCGCATATGGTTAATGTGCCGCTTAAAGGCAACGTAGCAAGAATAAGCGGCAGCGCTGAACTCTCCTTTTATACATCGCTTGCACCCGGTGAAAAGAAAGCAATTGCAGCCAATTTGGCCGCCGATGCCGAAAAAAGAAAAATAATTCCGATAGGACCTACTCTGCCTGCGGCGCGAAACTGGCAGCGGAAGAATTCTTCAAAGGAAATCCGCATACCTATCGGTGTCGGAGAGAACGGAAAGACGGTTTATCTGATCTTTTCGGCACAGCGCCCTTACGCTATGGTGATCGGTGATGTCAGAGTGGGAAAGAGCAGTCTCCTGCACAGTATTATTATCCGGACGCTTGCGGATTATTCACCGAATGAGGTAAGGCTGGCGGTAGGTGACTTTAAATACGGAGCGGATTTCAATGTATATGCAAAGGGAAATCTCAAGTCTTTTGACGCTGTAATAAACAGTGAGGATCCCGACAGCATGATGTCTTTCCTGCAGCATTATTTGAATGAGCTTTATGCGAGGCGTCTTCTCTTTTCCGATATGTCGGATGCTTCGGGGGAGATCATTCTTAAATATGAGGACTATCGAAGAGCAGCAGAGCGGTTTGGAAGCACCGTGCCCGCGCTTCCGAGAATTCTGATATTGATCGATGAGTTTCAGAATGTTTTCGATGTCCCTGCCTGCGCTCAGCTGATGACCCAGCTGGTGCAGAAGGGCGCCACCTACGGACTTCACGTGGTTCTTTCCGGACAGAGGGCTTCGAGTGATAATCCGAGAAACGGTTTTACTTCGGGGCTTAAGGATTATTTTACCTCGAGGTTCGTGTTCATGACTCCTCAGACGGCCGCGAGAAGTATGCTTTCAGAAAGGTGTGCGGATACGGGACGTGAGAATTCGGGTATTCAAAGAGCCCCGCTTCTCAGTAAAGGTCAGGCTGTTTACAACACTTACCTCGGACAGAATGAGGCGGACAACGTTGTTTTGCAGTGTTATTTTGCATCGACGGACGTAATCGGTGCGGTCATAAATGCAGTAAGACGAATAAACGGGCAGGGGGACTGCGTTCTGCTGGAGCGAAATGCGAAGTCCGTAAGGTGCCCGGATAAGGCCGACGGACTGCTTCGAATCGGTTCATCCGTAATGCTTCATCGCGACAATATGGGACGAAGCCATGATTTTATTATAGATGATACCGAAGTTATCTTAAAAACCGACCGGGCAAAAAACATCCTGCTCAGCGGTGCCGACGAAAGGATCGCGGAGTCTTTGCTGATGTCGCTTTTTATCTGGAAAATGCAGATGAAGGGACACGGTATTAAGCTTCACATATTCGGATCAAAAGGCCGGATGACCTCATATATGGCAGAGAATGAAGACATATATCTTCACCGGACCATTGATGAGCAGCTGGAAGAAATCAATCGGCAGATATCTGAAGCCGACGATGCGTATAATATCAACTTCTTTGTCGAACCCGACAACTTTGCCGAGTATGGGCAGGGCAGCGGTTCGTTAAGAAACTCTGCCGGGGCGGATAAACTTAAGAAGCTGCTGAGCCGGACGGAAGAAGGTTTTGGATTCGGTATTGTGTATGTGAAGTCCTGCAGAAGTCTTCGAAACAGTATGCCGTATGTAAGTTCTATGGCACCGGTTAATATAGTTGCGGTAGGTGATGCCGAGAACGTCAGGGCCGCTTTATCCGACAACTTTAAGGCCCAGCCGGATGCCTTTGATATTCCTTCATCATCATCGATAAAGGCGTATTATTGCAACCGCGAAACAGGCAAGGCAGGTAAGGTTATCTTATATGCACCTTAAAAGCTTGAATTCGGGATGGATTTTTTGTTTTATTTATCGTCAATACAAATGAGGAACCAATAAGGCTCCCATCAATTTTAAAGGAGATTATCAACATGAGAAAAAACAAGAACAAATCAGCAGTTTGCGGCAAGGCGTTTAAGCAGGTACCCTTCTCTTCATTAAGTTCCGATCCTGCGATTGATAAGTTAAGAAGACAGCTTGAATCCGGAGAAGATCTCATCATCAATCCCGAGGATGGTTCGATTCACTCATGTGAAGAGGATGAAGAACTTTTACCCAAGGTAAAGGCTAAGATTCCCAACACCGTATTATCAACCGAAGAGGAACTTGATGACATTATCAATACTCTTCGAGGCGAAGAACAGACCGATGGTGCTTCCAAAGAGCCCGAGAAGGCGGAACCGGCTGCTAAGCCCGCAGCAAAGGCACAAGTAATCCCAAACACCATTCTTTCTTAAAATCGGAGGTGACGATATGGCACAGTGGTATAAAGAGAATCCTTCGCTCCTGAAGGCAGAGAAGAAGGCCATGGAAGAGTTTATGGGTGATAAGGCGATATTTACGGTTCTGGAGGACGGCAATGCCTGCTGGCTTGTAAGTGTAAGACCCAAAGTTCCATGCAAAGCCAAGTGTTCAAAATGTCTGATTCGAAAGTGTTCTGCAAGATGCGCAGAACCCGATGAAGAAGCGGAAGGCATTAAGTGCAGAAAGTATGATCTCGCCCTTGAATATGACAGTGACCATCCTAAGGCACGCAGCGGCAGCAGTGTCAAAGCCATTCCTCTAAAGCCTTCCATAAACGAGCTTCAGGAAACAGTAAACCGAACAGAAGGAGTATATCCAAAGACCCTCGCACATTTACTTGTAGACAACGATGAACTGTATTTATGCTCAACTTCTTCCGACAAGGTTTCGACAGATGTCGATTCTGAGGGCGGAGTGACTTCTGCGGCGACTTCTTTAAGATATGCTACACGCTGGATTTATGTCTTTGAAGCCGGTCTTATCGATAAAGAGATTTGGGCTAAATTCCATGAACATGGGCAGATATGATTTAAGCGGAGGTTACAAAAATGAGTATTGGAAGCATTTTTACTGCTTTCAGGGGCCTTCTTCCCAAAAGGAAGGTCCCTGAAAGATTCAGCTATTCGAACAAAAAATGTAAAGCATGCAAAAGAGTTGTCATAAGCGACCGCGCATTTATTTCCATTATGGCCGAAGCGATTTCGAGAGACCCTGTTGAGACAGGAGGTGTTCTGTTCGGCGCCGTAAGCGGCGATACGATGTATGTTGTCGAAGCGACCGATCCCGGTAAGAATGCTTTTCATTCCACTGTTCATCTTGAAATGAATACGGAGTATTTAAATCACGTGTTTCCGGTTATTTCAAGACTGTATAAGCATGATCTTGACCTTCTGGGACTCTGGCACAGACATCCCGGAGACTTTAACCGCTTTTCCGAAGATGACGATGCGACAAATGCAAGATACGCCGAGGCTATAGGCGGCGGAACATTATCGATATTACTTAATTTTACCCCTGACGGGAAGCTTACCGTTTATTACTACGATGCAAGCGGTACAGGACAGTATTTTATGCCGCAGGTTGATATCGGCGACAGCTTTTTTGCAGGAACAGACTTTTTAAAGCTTGCCGATACGGAGACTCTTTATAAAAGAAAAAGACAATTACAGGAGGAGATCAACAATGATTGACAGAACTGAGATTGAAGCTGCTGCTCTTAATACCGCAGCACCCGAAGACTTTCAGCATATGATTTTTACACAAATCGATAAGAAACTCGAAAGAGTACGCCCTGTAAAATATACAAATCCCGAATACAGCGATGAAACAGATGACGACGAATCCGATGTGAATGGACCGAACAAGGCTGAACTGCTTGCACTTCTTGGCAGAATCGCGAATAAAAAGTTCTATGAAATCGCCATTAATTCGGAACTGCTTGAAGATAAAAACAGCGAGAGAGTTGTCTATGGCACTTTCTGCGAAGAGACAATGAAGTTTTATGCTCTCTGTAAGGCTTATGAATCAGCGGACTTAGAGAGCAACTGCAATTCATGCGGACTGATTGTAAGTAATGAGCATTTCTTAAAACTTTTAAATCCCGGGGTTGTGATACAGGGCTATGACTATTTCGGAACATACATGAATGGTGCCTGGATTTTCTACCGCAGTGATGCTTCACGCTCACATATGGCTGTAAATGAGTTTGACATGGTGACTCGCCTTTATTCGAGAAATGCAGGCATACTTGAATCGGACGTAATGTCGAAGAAGACTGCGGTTATCTGCGGATGCGGTTCCGTCGGAAGTGAAGCAGCACTCGCTCTGGCAAGGTCCGGAGTCGGTCACTTTGTACTTGTCGATATGGATACGCTTGAGATTCATAATATTTGCAGACACAAGCTCGGAATCAGAGACCTCGGACGATATAAGGCAAAGGCTGTTGCGGAAGCAATACATAATATTAATCCTGACGCAGAAGTAAAAACCTATGTTTGCGGCATTGAAAAGCTTACTGCGGATGATTTGGCAGCAGCGGTAGGAGGTGACGGACTGCTTGTTGCAACAGCAGACAGCAGAACCGCAAACGCCTACGCAAATGACCTGGCAAAAGAACTCAATATCCCATTTGTTGCCATCGGCTGCTGGCAGCGTGCTCATGCGGGAGAGACCTTCTATTGGCTGACCGGCAAGAATATGATGACTTACGGACAGGCATTTGCCGGAATGATGTCATCCGAAAGACCCGAATCTCATAATCGCTATTTTGCGGATGATAAGGATGAAAAAACACTCAATTTTGAGCCGGGTATCTCTGCCGACATTGATTTTGTGACAATTATCGGTATCAAGATAGCTTTGGATCTTCTGAATCTCGGCGAAACAGGTTATACGATGCGTGTTTTAAACTATCTTAAGCAGTACACACTTATCTGCAACACGAATGAGCCTTCCATCGGCGGACCTAACGCCGGTATCTTCCCTCACCCTCTGTACATCAGCACCAATGTTTCCATCGGCACGAAGAAGGAGGCTGTATAAATGCTCGGTGATTGTTCAATCCTTCGCGACAGTCTTTCAGGGCTGACGGCTCTCTGCGGCGAATGGAACGATGAAAAATCCGACGAGCTCGAGAGGGAATGTCTGACGCCGATACGAAACGGGATTGACGGTCTTGAAGACAAACTTTACGAGATAAGCTCATTTATAAGTGAGGTTGAGGAATATCTGGACAGAAGAAGATATGAATAAAAGAAAAGAGGTAAACGAAGATGGCAGGCGGTAGAATTGTTGTACATGACGTTGATGTACTTGAGGATTATCTTGAATTTCTGCGTGAAAAGCGCGAGGAGCTCGAGGACCTTTTCAAGGTACTCGAATCCGAGACTGAGGACCAGGGAGATAACTGGCAGGATCCTCAGTACGATTATCTGAAGGACAAGGTTGAGGCCTATTGCAAGGAATGCAACAGGCAGCTGGATGTATTTGACGAATCGCTTGAATACATTGAAAAGCTGATTGATAAGATTAAGGATATTTAAACGAAGGCGGGTAAGGTCATGAGCAATGTAAATGCGTCAATATACGCGGTTGATACCGCAATGGACATAATGAGCGGCTTTATTAACGAGGTTCATGACCTTTGCGCCCGCATAAGCTTTGAACTTAAAAGCACTGTCGACTTATTGGACCGCTGCGGTGCTGATGAGTATTCGAAGGACAGGATTTTCGCAATGAAGTGTACGGCGCAGGATTTTGAAGCGGAATGGAAAGCAATGTGTGAGGAGCTCTGCCATCAGGGAGAGGATGCAAAGAAGATTATGGCTGATTATGTCAGAAAGCTCGATAAGATTGCGGGAACTGTGCCTTATTATGTTGCAATAGTCGATTCCGAGCGATATCCGCAAACTGCGGAACATATTTTAAGGGCGCAGAAAATGGGTTTTCCGGAGTTTGTAACACTCGATCGAGACAATGCGGCTCAGCGAAGAATCCTTTCCCTGGCGGGTGTGGAAGTAAGGGACATTTATGACAGGGATGAGTGGCCCATGGCGGTTTTTCGCGAGGGCGGCTCAAATGCAAACGTTGTATATATAGAGGGCAGCGATAATCGTGGTGCGGGTTCTTCGGTAGGCCGGCAGCTCAGAGGAATTCCGGACGGTTCGATTGTACGCGTCAGAGTAGTATAAAAGATTATGAGGCAGAAGCGGCATGAAGGATTTTGTGAAAATGAGAGTGCATACAGCCAGAGGACTGGTCGATGCACTTTTGATAGCTCAAAACGGAATGTTTGGGAATGCGGAAATAAGTATCGATAACGCAGATCAGTCGGTTTCGCCGTACTTCAGACTTATCCGTGCGGCTCAGCAGACCGTTGAGATGATTCTTGCGGATGGAGGAACGGGATTTGCCAATGCTCAGATGACTAAATTTGCATCCTCATATGCTTCGGACATATTCGGACGGCATTGCAGTATAAAGCTGGAGACTGAATACATGTATGACGGTACGAGGCTGAATGTTTTGGCATGCTCGGCCTCTAAGATTGCAAAATCATTGAAAACTTCCGTAAGGGAAGGGTGTACTGCCTATGAAAAAGTGACGGTATTCGGAAAGTGGATAAAGAATAATTTCAGTTATAAAAATTCAAATTTGTCGGAAGAACATTCTGCCGAATATCTGTTGAAAACCCAAACCGGTGTATGTCAGGCAATAGCAGCACTGGCGGTGCTGACGCTGCCGTATATGGGCATAGAAACGGCATACATTATCGGTGAAGGAAAAGGAAAGGACGGATGGGCAAATCATTCCTGGAATGCAGTAAAGATAGGCGGCGAATGGATTCATGTCGATTTTACTTTCGGTATGAACAGTTTTTCTCTGCCATCCACCCGGACCGAAAAGACTGCGAAGTCTTTTATGACAAATCACAGGTATGATGCGAAACGATATTCCCCGAAGGTTCTTGAATACAGAAGCAGGCTCTTTGAAGGCATTGCGGGCGGCGGTATAGTTTTTGATATGTGCTCGGGCGGGATGAGCATCAACGGAGTAGGTATTGAGTTAAAGAATCCGGTGCTGATAAATCTGAACGGAGTACTCAAGGCTGATGTAAGAACGATCGCAAGACTCTTCGGAGGCGGATGTGAATTTAATCCGCAAACCTCAGGACTGCATGTATGCCTGCCGGACAGAGATGTCATGCTGTATGGAGCGGAACTTAGGGGACAAGGAGTTTTTGTCGATTTGGCAATGCTTGTAAAGAAAGGGATTGTCTGCTGCCGTTTAGGCGAAGGAGGAGCAAATGGTTGACAGTATTATTTCAGAGATGTCGATTGACAAAGCAATTGACGTGCTTGCGGATATTTATATAAATATGGTGAAACTGAAGGCATCGTATAAGACGGTGCCCTCGCCGTTTTTATGGGGACCTCCGGGAGTCGGAAAGTCGGACGGGGTGAGGCTTCTTGCAGAAAAAATAGAGAAAGGAACCGGTAAGAAAGTCGTGGTTACGGACATACGCCTTCTTCTGTTCAGTCCTATAGACCTAAGAGGCGTTCCCGTAGCGGATCCGACACGAACCTTCACCGACTGGCTGAAACCCAGAATACTTGATTTTGACCCTTCCGAAGATGCAGTGAATATTTTGTTCCTTGATGAGCTGTCGGCGGCATCCGCAAGCGTTCAGACGGCAGCGTATCAGATTACTCTGGACAGAAAAGTCGGAGAGCATGAACTTCCGGGGAATACTATTGTTATTGCTGCCGGCAACAGGCCTTCCGATTCGACAGCGATGAACAGGATGTCTCCGGCACTTGCCAACAGGATGATGCATTTTAATATATGTGCCGACTACACCGCATGGAAGAACTGGGCTCTCAACAAGGGAAATGTACATCCTCTTGTTCTCGGGTTTATAGCTTCCTCGGTAGATAATCTTTACTGCTTTGAAAAGGGAAGCGCCGAGCAGGCATTTCCATCTCCAAGAAGCTGGATGTTCGTATCGAATATCCTGAACTTGATGGGTGACGGGGCAGACATATCGAAGCTTCGGGAAGTTATTGCAGGCTGTGTCGGAATGGGAGCGGCAATCGAGTTTGTGGCCTGGTGCAGAAGCCTTAAAGACTTGCCCAAGGCTGAGGATGTATTTGCGGGAAGGTATATTGAATGTCCGGAATCGCCTGACACTTTACACGCGCTGCTGAGCTCCATGTCAGCTTATGCAATCGGACGCGAGCAGGCTGCCGACGGGACCGAACTCGGTGAAGAGGGAACAAAGGCTGTCGGAGTAAAACTCGGTGAAGACGAAGCAAAGGCCTCAGGCAAAGGGCTAAGCAGCGATGAAATAAATAATCTCTGCAGGTTCTGTGAGGATATTCCGGTTGATTATGCGGTAGGTTTTTATAAAACCATGCTTCCTAACGAGCATATTAAGAAAAAGATAATCAGGAATCCCTTATTCAGGGACTGGGGAAGAAAGCACAGAAGAGCGCTCGCATCTGCCGGATACGAGGTATAAGTACGGCACCTGATAAGAATGGTTTTGGTTTATTGAGGAACATATCGGTAATGTGAAAACGTGAATTGAGGGTGCAGCGAAAGCAGGTATGAAAGACGATGCGGCAGTGAATATGAAAGGTGATATGAAGGTGGATATGCACAGAAACAGACTCATGAAAAGACTGATGCGTACGAAAATGAACATAATATCGAGGAATCCGTTTTACGGGAGTCTTGTATGGCACCTGGAGTTTGTTCTGAAGGAATGTGGGACAGCGGCGACTGATGCGAGAAAAATATATTTCGATCCGGATTTCGTGAACAGGACAAATGATGAGGAGCTTATGTTTACGGCGCTGCATGAGATTCTTCATTGTGCTCTGGGACACTGCTTCAGAGGCGCGGCAAAAAATGAGAAGATATTTAACCTGGCCTGCGATACGGTGGTCAATTCGTTCGCATTGGTTTCTTTCCGGAAAGAATCTTTTGTTATTGACGGACATGAAGTCCCGCACCTTGCTCCGGACGGGCGTGAGGGATATCTTTGCAGTGCGGAAGAAGTATACGATATGATGGCCGCAAAAAGCGGAATGAGGACAAATTGTTGGTCGGATTCGCATGAATGCTGGAATTTGTCCGCAATTGAAAAGGACCTTCCGAACGAATGGCGGCAAAACGTGAAAAAGGCTGCTGCGGCAGTGGGTGAAGATGATTTTTATATGTCGCAAATCTGTAAAAACGGATATTTTAGGGAGGAGAAGCCGCAGATTGACTGGAAGGAGATTTTGTCGGACTTCTTATTCGGGAAAATAGGCAGCAGCGATTATTCTTTCGCACCTCCCGACAGGAGATTTTCGGATTTTGAAATCATTATGCCGGCCTTTGGGAACTGTGAGAAGAATGATATCGAGAATGTATGGTTTTTGGTGGATACGTCAGGATCGGTAAAATTAAGCGAAATCATGGGTGCCTTGGCGGAAATAAAAGCTTTGCTGAATCGGTTTGACAGTGTGGAAGCTTATGTGAGCTTCTTTGATACGCGGGTGAGCGATCCGGTGAGTATTAATTGTGCTGAGGATCTGGAAAAGATAGTACCTATGGGCAGGGGAGGAACGAGCTTTTTTTGCATTTTTCGGTATCTGCACGAACATATGGATAAGTTTGCACCAAAGATTATGATTATTCTGACCGACGGCTGCGCGGAGTTTCCGGATGAAGCCGAAGCGATGGGGATTCCTGTTGTGTGGGTGATCAGGGATGGTTCGAATTATTCCGTAAAGATTTACAACGACTGAAGTTTTTTTGCCGGATAATATTGAGAAGTCAGCTGACAGTAGGTATAATAATAGCTGAAAAACCTTTTATTGCGGAGGGAAAATGCGTTGTAAACTGCTTCAGTCGATACCTGACAGAGATGAGGTATTGGAATACGGACTTTCGTTCCCGGATACTTATCGGGATGCCCCTTTCCAAGACCAAAACTGGCAGCTTGTTCGATACAAAATGAATCGGAAGGCTTTTTTGTGGACTTATGAGAAGGACGGTTTTTTGAATCTGAATGTGAAGGTTCGGCCGGACAAGGCTTATTTCTGGAGGGATTTATATAAGTCTGTTGTTCCGGGGTATCATCAGAACAAAGATAACTGGAATACCGTTATTCTGGACGGGAGTATTCCACCGAACGATGTTATGCAGATGATTGCGGAAAGCTATGACCTGATAGCCGATTCGCCGACCGGAAGAATCTATGACACAGTCAGAAAAATTCCGAAAGGAAAAGTGGCCACATACGGAGCAGTTGCGAGAATGGCGGGAGATAAAAATATGGCCCGTGCGGTCGGGAACGCACTCCACAAGAATCCCGATCCCGAAGGTATTCCATGCTATAGGGTGGTGAATTCAAAAGGTGAACTGGCCGGAGAGTTTGCATTCGGCGGAGCCGGCGCACAGGCAAAACTGCTTCGTGCGGACGGTATAGAAGTTATCGACGGCAGGGTAGATTTGTCGATATACGGATGGCCTTCGGCCGGTGAGTCCAAGCGTGCCGAAAAGGAGCAATAAACCACGTCCCCAAGGGACAGAAGGAGGCAATATATGTTTTGCGGAAAATGTGGAAGCACACTCAGTGCCGGAGCAAAGTTCTGTACCAAATGCGGATGGCAGATACCGGCATCTCAGATACCTATTCAACCTACACCTCAGACACCGGTACAGCCCGTAACTCAGGCGCCGGTACAGCCCGTAACTCAGGCCCCGGTACAGCCGGCACCTGAGGCACCGATGCAGCCGGCACCTGAGGCACCCGTTCGACCCACTCTTGAGGCACCGGTTCAGCCCGCGGCGAATTCTTCGGGTGCAGCACCCGAGAAAACCAAAAAGAAGAGTAAGCTACCACTTATTATAAGTCTTGTATGTGTCGCTTTGATTGTAGTCGGAGCAGGCGCATACTTCTTCCTGTTTAAGGGAGGAGATTCAAGGCAAAAGGACTTTGACAATTATATAAAGCAGGCATCTTCATATGCCGACAACGGCCTTTACGAAGACGCGATTGACTGCTATAAAAGGGCACTTGAAATCGATCCCGATGCTTCGGACATTTACAAGCGTCTTTCGGAACTTCGTGAGATAGCTGATACTCAGTCAAGACCTGCAACAGATTATGCTCCGGGCCCTGATGAAGTACAGGCAAACGCGGATGCCGGCAGCAGTTCAACTTCGGCGGATTCGTCTTCTGCGGAGGCTGCACCCGTCGACGAGGCTGTTTCAAATACACCTGAATTGCCGGAAGAACCAACTGTGACTGCCGAACCGGAAGTACCGACCCGTGTACAGCAGAATGCCGTTATCGAGGTGCGTCAGGTTGACAACTCGAATTTCCCCGATATGGTGCTTTATGCAAGCATTACAGATGATGACGGTGAGTTCGTTACCGGTTTAGGCAGCAATGACCTGATTGTACATGAGATTACACCCAAGGGAACCGAGATAGAGCTTCCCATCAGCCAAATGTATCAGATACTTAATCAGGGTGAAATCAGTATCGAACTTGTAATGGATGTCAGCGGAAGTATGTCATCATACAACAAGATGGCTCAGGCAAAGCAAGCAGCAATCGGCCTTGTAAATCAGATGAATCTGGACGGAGGCGACCGGATAGAAGTCATCTCCTTTGATGATTATGTATATTTGAATCAGAGCTTTACTTCAAACCGATATGATCTTGTGAATGCAATCGACAGTATTCGTGAAGGTGGTTCTACCGCACTTTATGATGCAATTTATTCTGGCCTTTATCAGACCAATAATATCAGCGGTGCAAAGTGTGTAATCGCGTTCACCGACGGTGAGGAGAATGCCAGCAGCTATACTTACGACGATGTTGTCGAGATGGCAAAGGGCACAGGTATTCCGGTATTTATCGTAGGTATAGGTGAGGATTGGGAAATAGATTCTTCTTTGCTCAATCGCTTGGCCGATGCATGTGAAGGAAAGTATTATTCGGCATCGTCGGAGAATCTTCAGTCGATTCTTGAGGATATTTACCTGAGCATTTACAAGGCACAGAAGAACTATTATGTAATTCAGTACACCAGTACCAGTGTCAAGAACAAAGATAAGTATCGTAAGGTTATCCTTCAGTCTACGGAGACTTCGCCAATCAGCGGTTCATACATGAGAGAATATATTCCCGAACCCGATTTGAGCGGCGCATTCTCAAGTCTTTACAGCAGCAGGGATTATATGATCGATTATTCTTCGGACAGAACCCTTTACGACTCGGACCTCTACGACCTTTCGCTTGCACAGCTTCGTATTGCAAGAAACGAAATATTCGCAAGACACGGAAGACAGTTTAAGGATCCTTTGCTCAATCAGTGGTTCTACTCCAAGAAATGGTATCTGAATATTTTCCCGAAGTATTCACCGGCCGATTTTGATAAACTTCATACACCGCTTTCAAAGACTGAGGAAGCCAATGTAAACTTTATCAAGAAGTACGAGGATAATTGGATCGCGACACAGAATATATTCCCCAATGCTTCGTTTGAACTCCTTTCGGAATATGATATGGCACTTACGAAAGATGTGCTCAGGAAGGCTCTCGAGCAGATGAAGTATTACATGAAGACGGATACTCTTGAAGAAAATATAAAGAGAATCAATGATGCATTAAGTAAGACGGATATAAAGTACTGATCCTGAAATAATAAAGCCTCGGGACTTGAACTTACTTTGGAAGGTGAGTTTAAATCCCGGGGCTTATATTATGTATTGAAATGAGAATGAACTTTTAACCCTGTGCCGGGAAGCCCATATTCAGTTCGACTATTTTTTTCTGACCTGAGGTGAGCTTGAAGGCAGTGGTCTTGTCGCCGATTTTAATTTCATAAAGACCCTTGAAACCGTTCAGCTCAACAGTACCGTTTTCGTTTGTGGTAAGGGTTCCTTCGGTGTGCCATTCTTCGTGAGCGAGTTTTTTGATCTCGTGGTAAGAGGGCTTTAGCGAGTTGTCTTCACGTATAAGTCCGCTCGGAGCATGAAGCCAGGCGCCGTCTGCGAAGTCCCAGCCGGTTACCGCTTCTACGAGCTTTGAATCGAAAAGTATCTCGTACATCTCTCGCCACTCCTTACGCTGGCGTTCTTCACCTTCGGGAGTGGTGGGCCATTTCTCAACCTGATAGTCGTTGAGATCTACGATATTCGACGGCATTATCTCACCGGAAACAAGAGTATTCTCGGTGAAATGAAGAGGAAGACCGAAACTTGAGAATCGGTCGAGAACTTCCTCGAGCTTTTTGCGCCCCATGTAACCCTGATGCTGATGGGTCTGAAGTCCGATGGCAGAGATGGGAACACCGGCATTAAGACAGCCGTCAATCAATATTTTGTAGCTTTCCGAAAGATTGAAATCGTTGATAAGCAAAACAGCATCCGGATTGGCAGCCTTTGCAGCTTCGAATACTTCTTTGACCAGACGGACCCGTCCGAGGTCTTTACAGATTCTTGTGATGGCGTTGTCGTATCTGTCATAAATCGGCATGATGACAACTTCGTTTATTACATCCCACATATCAATGACACCCTTGAAGGCCGATACATCACGGTGGATACGATCCAGCTGCTTCTGAAGAATTGTGCTGTTGTCATAATTCATGAGCCAGTCTGCACAGGCGGTATGCCAGCAAAGAGGGTGTCCCTTTATTTTTGCGCCGTGCTCGGTCAAATACCTGGCTGCGCGCATTCTGCTGTCTGTAAGAGGCTCACCTTCTTTCGGCTCAAATCCGCCCCAATAGAACGGAATGGTTCCGTAATTGAATACATCGAGCCATTTGTTAACTCGGTCCTGATAAAATTCCTTAGCGGGAACAACCTTATCCTGATAGAAATCTACGTTTCCAAGGTCCTGGGGCGAAGTTGCGGGCAATGAATCGAAGGCTCCGCATCCGAAAAGGAACTCGTGGTTAATCAGCTTTACTTCTACTTTTGTGTTTGCCATTGCATTTCCCGCAGCATCAGTGAACTTGATGGTGCAGGCTGCTTTTCTGTGACTGTAGTCTCCCATGTATACCTCCACTTTTAATCTGTCACTTTGATGTATCGTGACTTCATCCGGTTTTGCAAGCAAAACCGAATTACACTATGTATTTGATTATACACTATCGTAATGCTTCAGAGGATAGACTAGGTTGCTGAATATGATGTAGTATTCTGTCGGATAATTATTCCTTTACATGCTATCCGATTATCGGGTAAGATTGCATTGTCCCGCATGATTTGCAGGGCTGAACAGGAGGGCTTATGAACATTCAGATATTCGGAACTAAGAAATGCAACGATTCTAAGAAAGCGGAAAGATATTTCAAGGAAAGGGGAATTAAGTATCAGTTTATCGATATGAAAGAAAAGGGTATGAGTAAGGGCGAGTTTACCGCTGTTGCGCAGGCAAACGGAGGTGTTGATGAGATGATAAACCCCGAAGCAAAAGAGAAAGACATCATTGACCTTTTAAAGTATATTGCTGCTGAAGATAAGCTGGAGAAAATTCTGGAGAATCCCGGCGTAATTAAGACTCCCGTGGTACGAAACGGGAAGCAGTCGACTATAGGCTATAAACCTGAGGTATGGAAAACCTGGAACTGAATAAATCAACCGACAGCCCGGGAAGAACGTGTGTATAAAAATACATTGAGAATTCTGCGTATAAAGTAGTATAATAAATAACAAGACACTTAGAGAGAAATGTGGTATCAGGTTATTTTAGAAAGCAAAAAGGAGTGCCTTTATTAATATGCATGATGTTGATTATAAAAAATGGGGAAGTATTGCCGTAAGAACGGCATTTATCATTTCAGCATTCATTTTGGTAACCGAGATCGTCGGAAATACAATGCTGTATCTATCCAGATCGCAGGGATACGGTCCCGATACTATTGTTGAAAAGCTGTTGAGATATCTGGTGCTTACTTCGGTGCTTCATTTCGCTATTGCCGGGGTTGCAGACATCGTGAATAAACGTGTTAAAAGTGAGGCAGTGAAGAAATACCTTTTGATGCTGTGCATCACCTTTATATGCGGGGATGTAGCATATTCGCATTATCAGTTCGCTACGACATTGCTGATTTTTATCGTACCACTTATCGTAAGTATGATTTATGAGGATACGAAGCTTACGTCTTTTGTACTGGTTCTTTCGTGCATCGGTGAAGCGATAGCAGTTATTTCCAGAGGAAGCGATCCGTTATATTCCACCGATATCGCACCGGAAGCTTCCATAGCTTTTGCCTGCATTTTAAGCGTGTTTGTGTTCGCAAGAATTATTACCAGTACCATGGTGAGCCGAAGGGATGAGCTGAAAGATGCGGTTGTTGCGGCTGCCGAAGCCAAAGCAGCTTCTGAGAAGATGGAACTGTCTCTTAAAATGCTCGAGACTCTGGCGGGTACCATCGATGCCAAGGATAAGTATACAAACGGTCATTCGCTTCGTGTTTCGGCATATGCGACAAAGCTCGCGGAGGCGCTGGGCTGGAATGAAAGTAAGATTACTCAGCTTAAATACGAGGCGCTTCTCCATGACATTGGAAAAATCGGTGTTCCCGATCAGATTCTCAATAAGCCTTCGAGACTTACCGAAACCGAGTTCGCACTTATCCAGTCACATACCGTTGTAGGTGCCGATATCCTGAAGAATATGGCGGCATTTCCGAATGCGTCTGAGGTTGCAAAGCATCATCACGAGAGATTTGACGGAAAAGGATATCCGAATGCTCTTTCAGACAATGATATCCCGCTCAACGCAAAAATCGTATGTATAGCCGATTCATACGATGCCATGAATTCGGATCGAATTTACAGAAAGGCATTGCCCCAAGACGTAATTCGTGAGGAACTTGTAAAAGGCCGCGGTACACAGTTTGATGCCGAAATGCTTGATGTTTTCCTTGAATTGTTCGATGCCGGTAAGCTCAATATCAATGATGACGAACTGATGAATGTTACTTCCGAAGAGCAGCATCAGAATGTTATGGAGGATATCGAGAAGGTTCTTGTACGAATGAACGCGCTTGACGGCCAGAAAAACGAGATCGACGATTTCGACAAGTTCTACAATTATATGCGCAGCATCGGACTTCGCTACAACCGTTCCATCGAGGTTTTATCGGTGGATCTGATTCCCGAGAATTCCGATATGACGGAAGACTACATGCGCGGAGCATCCAAACTTCTTGAGATGGCCATTCGAAAGAATATACGTGCGGTAGATATGTATTACAGATATTCCGCTGCAAAGCATCTTGTTATTCTTCTTGATGCCGGTGTCGACAATCTGCATATTGTACAGAACCGTATAAGATTTGATTTTAATCTTGATGAAATCGGCAAAATGTTTAAGCTCAATTTTACTCTTAATGAGAGTATAGATGCACCTAATAAAAACAAAGAGAAGTGATGGGTGATTAAAAAATGTGGGGAATTATATGTATTGCGGCGGTCGGCGCGGTTTTGTTTGCCGCTTCGGATATTGTCCTTATCTTCAACACCTTCAGCGGGGTCACAAGATTTTCACCCCGTATCACGAATCTTTCATTGTATTATATCGGACAGCTTCTGATTGCGGGAAGTCTGCATATTCTCAGATAAATTTGACATATTTACGGGAGGAACGGTTGCTTCCCTCGAGGAGGCTCTTGATAAGAAAAATGCAGCAATGAATCTTAAAAGGACATCGGGTCAGGTGTTCAGAATATTAAATCAAAATATATATTTCGGAGGTTAACTATGGGTATTAATTCAATTGACGCGGAAGACGATCAGTTTGCATACCGATATGACACACAGCTTTTGATAGACCGCAGAGATGAGGATCTTGACGAGGATGACATTGCAGACTATATTTCGGAACACTTTGAAGGCAACAGCCTTATTGCTGCGGGAGATGAGGACATGGTGAAGATTCATTTTCACACCAATGAGCCCTGGAAGCTCCTTGAATACTGCAGCTCTATCGGTGAGATTTATGACATTGTTGTGGAAGATATGATCAGACAGTCTAACGGACTTCAAGGCTGAATCAGGTACAGACCTTACTTTGGAATAATCGTTTTCAAGAGTAGGGTCTTTTCTGTACGAAAAGATATGATGATTTGTTGGGGGGTACATTATTATGATTGATAAGATTGCGTTCCTGTATTTAAAGGACAAGAAACTTTTGAGCACACGTTCGAAAGGAAAAGATGCTTATTATATTCCCGGAGGCAAGCGTGAAGGTGCAGAGTCCGATCTGGAGACATTGGTCAGAGAGATAAAAGAAGAACTTACCGTTGATATCATTGCCGACACTGCGAAACTTTACGGGGTGTTCGAGGCACAGGCCCACGGAAAGGCCGAAGGGGTGGTTGTCAGAATGACATGTTATTTCGCAGAGTTTACCGGTGAGATAGCTGCGGACAATGAAATCGAAGAGCTCAGATGGCTGACTACTGCAGATACGGATATTATTTCACCTGTTGATAAACTGATTTTTGCTAAGCTTCAGGCGGACGGATTATTGATTTAATATGGGGAGGCAAATATGAAAAAACAGGTTTTTAACCCTTATCTTCCAAGCTTTGAGTATATTCCCGACGGAGAACCCAGGGTGTTTGACGGACGACTTTATATTTTCGGAAGCCACGACTGCTTCAACGGCGATGTATACTGCCAGAACGACTATGTGTGCTGGTCGGCTCCGGAGGATGATCTTTCGGATTGGAGGTATGAAGGTGTTATTTTTAAGAAGACTCAGGATCCGAGAAATGCTGACGGAACGCATGCTTTATGGGCACCGGATGTATGCAGGGGACTTGACGGTAAATATTATTTGTACTACTGTCTCGATTTTCTGAAGGAAATAGGTGTAGCGGTGGCAGATAAGCCTGCGGGACCCTATGATTTCTTGGGCTTTGTAAGATGGCCCGACGGAAGAGTGCTCGGAACCGGAGACGATCTTCGTCAGTTCGATCCCGGAATTTTTATCGATGATGATGAGCGAATATATCTGTTTTCGGGCAACAGCCCCAGATATGCGGACATGCCCAATCTCGACAAGAACAGCCAGAAGATGGAGCTTGAGCGTGATATGCTGACCATCAAATCTGCGCCTGTTGTGAACCTGCCGATTATTACGGATGCACCGGGAACCGAATATGCCGAGCATCCTTTCTTTGAAGCAAGTTCGGTAAGAAAAATCAACGGCAAATACTATTTCATTTACAGTTCGACCTGGATGCATGAGCTTTGCTGGGCCGTGGCAGATACACCTCTTGGGGAATACAGATACGGGGGAGTGCTTGTAAGCAATTCTGATATCGGAGCAAACGGCAACACCGAAGCTCTTAACTATCGCGGAAACACACACGGAAGTGTTGCCTGCGTGAACGGAAAATGGTACGTATTCTATCATCGCCAGACCAACAGACACTTCTTTTCACGCCAGGCCTGTGCCGAGGAGATTCGCTTCGACGGTGAACGTTTTTATCAGGCAGAGGTTACTTCATGCGGTTTAAACGGCGGTCCGCTTAAGGATGAAGGCACCTATGAGGCGAGAATTGCCTGTCACCTTTACAGCAAAAACGGAACTACGGAAAGTCTCGCCGAGCAGCAGGATGAGATGCACCCTGCCTTTACTCAGGAGGGCTCCGACCGTGAGGACAATCCGGACCAGTATATAAACAACATGCGTGACGGCGCGACTGCCGGTTATAGATATTTCATGTTTGATAAGGCAAAGCGGATTTCGGTTACCGTCCGGGGAACAGGCAGCGGATATTTTGAGGTAAAGGATGAACGCTTCGGAAAAGTTGTTGCGCAAATAGAAGTAAGTCCTTCAGTCGAGTGGAAGAATTTCAGTGCACCGCTTGATACAGAACCCGGCAGGCATCCTCTTTATTTTACCTATAAGGGTGAGGGTGCGGTCGACTTTAAAGCGTTTGAGCTTTATTTGTAATTGCCGGGAGTACATCCGAAATGTTTTTTGAAAATTTTGGTAAAATAGCTTTGACTTGGATATCCCATCGCCGATGCTATTTCCGAAATTGTATAGTTTGAATTTTTTAAATAAATTATGGCTCTGCGAAGACGTTCCGTCTCGATGTATTCGACTATGGTCATACCGAAATGGCTGCGGAATACTTCGTAGAGCTTATTTTTGTATACACCGCAGTAATGTGCCAGCATATCTGTTGTTATCTTCTCATGTATGTGATCGTTGATGTAGCTGATGCATTTACTGCATATTTCCGGCATTATCGTTTTCTCGGAACATTCGATTACAAGCGAGCAATATTCTTCGGCAGCTTTTTCCAACTGCGCAAAGCAGGCAGCGGAATTTCCTGCCTGTTTAAACCTTTCAACCTGAATGCTGTATTTCTCAAAACAAAGATTCGGATCGGCACCTCCTCTTATGGCACCGCGGAACATATAGGTAAAAAAGGGTATGAAAAAGTATGCCAGGTTTTCACGGGCTATATCGGACATTCTTAACGAATTGAAAGCGGGATGCGACCATTGCTTGGAGAGTGCATCCATATTTCCGCTCTCTATATCCGAAGATATCGCTTCCTGAAGCATGATAATCGGCTCGATAATAATCATATTGCTGCTGATGAAAGGATCGGGGTGTGACTGTTCGATGTCTGTTAAGGTCAAATAGTTATTCTTGATTATGACCGAGGGCGAGAATTTTGTGGCATTCATTGCATTGGATATAAGGGCAAGAACTCCCGCAAAACGCATTAAGTCTGTGGGAACGGAACGCTCGAAGAGAGCGTATAATCGCGCAATTTCAGCTTCCGGAAGAATAGGTCGGAACGCAATCAGCGTTTCTTCGTAGGACACTTTCTTAATATTTGTGGGGCCCACCAGTATGAATTCATTATCAGGCAAGGGTACGACTCCCAACATGTAGTCAAGTCGGAATACATGCATATAAGGTATGCCGTCTGGCAAATTGCTGTTCTTATAGTTTTCCAGAACCAGCCTTGAAGATACATCGGACCACAGATGGTGTTCCTCGACGGATGTACAGTATTCGGTCGTACCTTCGGAGTCAACGAGCGAAATCGGAATTTGAGATACCAATCCCAGGAGTGATAATTTGTTAACCAGACCTTCATAGTTTTGCATGCATTTATACCCTTCTTATATGATTCTGCTAAAAATTTATACGATTGTTATATCATATTGTCAGTTTTTTTGCTACTATAACATTAATTAGGAATCTAAAATGGAATAAAATCTTTAGTTTTTGAACGAAACGAAAAACACGGATTTTGGTTGTTTCCGTTTTTTAAAGCAAAAGGGATAATAAATGCAGGATTACGATAGCCTTAATGTCAGTGATGACATCAAGAAAGTTTTAAAACAATATAATGTCGATTTTGTCTTCCAGCCTATATTCGCCAGACAGGGTGAGCTTGTAGGTTATGAAGCGCTTATGCGGCCGAAGGATAAAAATATTATGGAGTTTATTGAAGAGATGACTGAACTTGATAAGCTTCACGACCTGGAGCTGCTTACTTATTTCGGAGCTACGCTTGCTTACAGGCAGCGCGGTTACGATATCATGCTGAGCATCAATTCTTTTCCTTCGGAGTGTTTTTCCGAAGCTGAGGCACTGGAGTATTCATTGTGCTTCAGGCCGATTAAGGATAAACTGATAATAGAAATTCTGGAGTATACCCGTGAGCAGGGATGGACCTGGGAGATGAAGAAAAAGCACCTTGATACCTACAGGGGCATTGAGGTTGCGCTCGACGATTTCGGAACAGGTACGAACGGGGAGGAAGCTCTTGACTATTACCGACCCGATATGATAAAGGTTGACCGGACTTTGATTACGGACATCGATAAAGACATCGACAAGCAGACTTACATTCACAAGCTTATAAAAGAATGTGCCCACAGGGCAATCGTTGTCCTGGCGGAAGGCGTTGAGACCAAAGAAGAATACGACTTCCTCTGTGAAGCAGGAGTAGACTATTTTCAGGGATATTATCTTGGAAGGCCCGCATAAGCACGCGGGCCTTTTAATGTATACCCGAAGCCATCAAGAATGAAGCAAAGGCCTACATACCCGAAGATATTGAGGAAGTGCTCCACCAGTTTTTATCGTGTGCTTCTATTTCTTCATAGTTTACACATTCACCGATAATCGGTGAAACATTATTAACTCCGAGTTTATCGGCTTCGTTGCGAAAGCGGATGACAGAGTCGTTCCATGCACTGTTGCATAAACAGTATGCACCCCAGTGGATGGGAATACTGTATTTTGATCTGACATCAAGTGCAGCGCGGGCTGTCTGCTCCGGGAACATATGGCAGTTCGGCCAGGCTTCATCATACTGACCGCATTCCAGAAACGCAAGATCTATGTCGAATTTATTGCCGATTTCTTTAAAGGCAGCGGAGTAGCCTCCGTCGCCTGAGTAATACACAGTGTGTTTTCCGGTCTGAATACAGAAGCCGCACCACCAGGTGGCATTACTTTTAATGGGGTTTCTGCCCGAAAAATGTTGAGCGGGGGTTGCTGTAACAGTGACTCCCGCTATTTTTGTTTCTTCCCACCAGTTAAGGGCTCTGATTATCTTTTTGTCAAATCCCCATCCGGACAGTATGCATTCCACACCGAGCGGAACGACAATATGTTTAATTTTGCGGCGGATTGCCAGCAAAGTCTTGTGATCAAGATGATCATAATGGTCGTGAGATATAAGTAAAATATCGATTTCCGGCAGGTTATCAGGTTCAATGGGAATCTGTGAAAATCTTTTGACTCCGACATGCTTTAACGGTGAGGCATATCGGGTAAGAATAGGATCGATAAGGATGTTTATTTTGCCCGTTTGAATAAGAATTGTTGAGTGACCGAGCCAGTAGAAACTTAGCCCATCTTCTTTATGCATGGGAATACCGGAGTGCGAAACCACCGGTATGCTCTCTTTGGGAATACGGTTTGATGATCTTGAACTTCGCTTCGCAACCATGAGGGGGAGCTTGACCGGATTGCTGAACTTTCCGGTAAAAAGAGATGTTTTTTGCCGGTATTCTGCTTTCTTGTCTTTTGTTGGAATTCTGCCTATAGGATTTATCATTGCCTACCTCCTAAGTAATATATCCCGCCCTTAAATTATTTATAAGCTTTTTTTATTCGATTGTAAACCTTTTGGCAGAGCCTATTGTAAACTCATTGTGAGAATTGTAAACTATGGCGCCCTGCTCATATTTGACGAAGTGGCGACAGGCTTTGGACGAACAGGTCACCGTTTTGTTGCGGATTTGGTTTTGTCTGATATAATTGTACTCGGAAAAGCTCTCACGGGCGGACATATCGGTTACGCGGCAACCGTTGCCAATCACAAGGTTTACGATGGTTTTTACAGTGACAATCAAAAATCAATGAGGGGGACAGCAGTATGGATAATCAGCATTTCAGGTTCGCAACAAAAGAAGACACGGCGCTTATACTGGATTTTATCAAGCGACTCGCGGAGTATGAGAAAATGTCCGATGAAGTGGTTGCCGATGAAGCAATACTCAATGAGTGGATTTTCAATAAACAGAAGGCAGAAGTTCTCTTTGCTCTGGATGAGGGGAAAGAGGTGGGTTTTGCCCTTTTTTTCCACAACTTTTCGACATTCCTCGGAAAATCGGGTATATATCTCGAGGATTTGTTCGTTCTGCCGGAATACCGCGGAAGAGGACACGGAAAAGGTCTGATTACGACTCTGGCTAAGCTTGCTGTCGAAAGAGGATGCGGACGACTTGAGTGGAGCTGTTTGGACTGGAACAAGCCCAGTATAGATTTTTATCTCTCTCTCGGTGCCGTTCCCATGGATGGCTGGACCGTATATCGTCTGACAGGCGATACTCTCAATAAATATGCTTAGGCGGAACACATGATTCGAAAAAAGTAATGGCAAAACAGTCACCTTCTGTGGTATTATGTAAAAGATACGAGCCGAAGGCTTGATTTGGAGGAGGATTATTATGTCATTCGAAAGAAAAGTTACGATTACATGCCCCAAGTGTACGACAAGCGGTGAGTTTGTAGTCTGGGATACCATAAATACAGAAGCTGATGTTGCGACCAATGAGTTCCTTTTGGCAGGCAAGCTTTTCACATATGTATGCAAGGCCTGCAAGCATACTCAGGTTGTGAATTACGATATGCTCTATCACAATGTTAAGAACAAGTATATGGTTACTGTTGTTACTTCCACTGACAGAGCACGTGAGGCCATTGATGTATACAACAATATGATAAACGGTGAAGCACTGGGCGTGACCGAAGAGGACAAAGCCTATAAACTTCGTATCGTACCTTCGGGCAATCAGCTTATCGAGAAAATCAAGATATTTGATGCAGGACTTGACGACAGAGCAGTCGAACTTATGAAGCTTTTCATCGTAATGCGCTTCCATAAGCAGAGTCCGGCAGCCGAAATCGGTGATGTTCTTCTTGAGTTTGATAAGTCGGGCCCTACAAACTTTGTTATGTATCTGAAGGACGGCGCGGTTTGCGAAGTAGATTACAACAGGAAAATGTATGAAACCGTTGCTGCGGAAGTTGCTCAAAGAGAGGGTGACGGTCTCCATGATTTCTTTATCGACGGCAAATGGGCGGTAAAAAGATTTGTTCCCGCAAACAAACCTGCGGATGAAAACAAATAATATTATTTTATGTATTTTACGGCGTATGGAAGTCTTTTTCATACGCCCTTTTTATGCTAGTATGGTAACAGGAACAAGCAGTAGCGGAAACGGAGAAAACAGATGAGCGAGAATATAGATGTATTGACTCATATATTGAACAGAAAAGGTTTATTTGAGGCATTTGCGGAAATGAGTGACGTAAAAACCGTGAATGTGCTCTTTTTTGATGTGGATAACTTCAAAACCGTCAATGATATGTACGGACATCACGCCGGAGATGAAACACTTATCAAATTTGCAGATATCATAAAAAATTCCGTTCCTGAGGGAACGGTTGTCGCAAGACTCGGCGGAGATGAGTTTGTTGCGCTTGTACCCGGGAAGATGACAAGAGCTTCCGTTGCTCAAGTGGCACAGGACGTATTAAAAAACGTCAGAGGCCTGAAAAACAGTGACCGCTATTTTGATATTATTTCCGCAAGTATCGGAATCATGCTCGATTACAACGTAAGTGACGGACTGGACGGTGCACTGACTCGTTCCGATAAAGCAATGTATTATGCGAAAGAGCAGGGAAAAGACAATTATACATTCTATGATGATTATGAGGACATAATCGATTATGAGAATGATATAGAAAAAAGTGCGGCAAAAGCATTGGATGAGGGCAGATTTGTAATAAAATATCATCCTATGCACCATTTGGAAAGTTCAAGGCTTGTATGTACCGAAGCCTGCTGCGTATGGGAAAGGGAAGACGGAACGACCCTCGGACGAAATGATTACAGATCGATTCTTTTAAAGAGCGGATTTATCAACAAGCTGGATTTCTTTATTTTCAGGCAGGCGTGCAGAGATCTTCCGTATTTTAAAGAGGTCAGTCGAATCAAACACAGAATAGGTATTCAGTTTTCTTACCTGCTGCTTATGGACGACAACAGAATCAACTGGCTGGATGAGATAATGAAGGAGTATGGGGTTTTCGCTTCTGATTTTGAGATTAACCTTGATGAAAGCGTATTCGGAAGAAGAACTTCGATTTCAAAGGTTATTCAAAGCCTCAGTCTTCTTCGGGAAAAAGGTTTTTCGATTGCGCTGTCGCGTTTCGGCGAGGACTTTTCAAGCGTAAGATACTTAAAACAGCTTCCTGTTTCCGCAATCAAGCTGGACGGTGATTTTATTTTGGATAATATTCGTGATGAGGAAGGCAAGCAGATATTAAAGAGCATTATTAAGCTGGGACGTGGGTTTAAAGCTGCGGTGAGCGCTTGCAAGGTTGATGATGAAGAAACGCTTGCACTGATTGCGGATTGCGGATTTGATGCTGCTACAGGAGATTGCTTCAGTGATAAACTGACTTTTGAAGAATATATAGGATATCTTAAAAAGCGCGAGGGAGCAGAACCCGATACGATAACCTATGCGTTTAAGGGAGACCTTATGGCTTCGGGCGGAGCAGCGGACGGACAAATGCACGGAACCGGTATCGAATTTGTGCCGGGTATCTCTTCTCACTGGGGTGCTGTCAGGTTTCCGGGAGGACCTATTCAGGCGAACCGGGTCGACTTTCCTTCATCACTTTTGGATAATTCGGGTATTACTGTTTCAATGTGGATAAAACCGCTTGAACTGCAGAACTGGGTGTCGGCATTTTATGTAAGATATCGAAACGGATTCTTCTCTTTTATGCCAAACATTTCGGGCGGACGCTGCATGCTCAGAATAAAAAAGGATGATAGGGATAATGAATGGCACGATGCCATGACGAGTGCCTTAAATGTCGGAAGATGGTTTTTCATGACCTACACTGTCGATTTTATGGCCCGAACTGCCAGATTGTATATCGACGGTGAGCCGGAGGCTGTTATTACGGGAATTCCCGAACTTGGCGCGGCAGATGAGGTAATGCTCGGAGGAGATGTATTCCAGGATTCTTTTAAGGGCCTTGTGTCGGCCGTGCAGATTAACAATACGGCTCTCGAAAGCTATGAAATAAAGAGCCGATATGACTCTTTCTGCAAAGAGCCCGGCTTTATGGGCGGCAAGTCGGAAGACGAGGAAGGAGAGGATATTGTTATCCATGATCCTGCGATATTTGAAGATTCGGCCGGTGGACGGTTTTATATTTATTCTACCGGAGCGCAGGGATATTCATCTGCGGATCTTGTACACTGGAAGGCACTGGGCAAGGTTGTAGGCAGCCCTCCTGCCGAAGCCGTTAATCATACGGGCTCGGAGGCAATCTGGGCACCCGATATTGTAAAGGTCGGAAATGAGTACAGGCTCTACTGCTCGAATTCGAGCTGGGGAGTAAACAAATCGTGTATTTTCCTTGCAACCTCGGACAAACCGGAGGGACCCTTTGCCCCTACGGGAATTGTTGTTCAAACAGGCAGCTCGGATCCGCTTAATGCTATTGATGCGAACATAATCGAAGATCATAAAACCGGTGAACAGTATATGGTTTACGGTTCCTTCTGGAGCGGAATATATATCCTGAAGCTTGATAAGTCTACCGGACTGGCAGGTGAAGAAGGCTTCGGAAAGCTCATCGCAGGACGTCCTTTATGGAATGACGGAGCCATCGAAGGTCCTTATGTTATTTATCATCCGGAAACTGAGTATTATTATCTTTTTGTTTCATACGGTTCATTGAGAAGCGATTACAACATTCGTGTCGGCAGGAGCAGAAAAGTTACGGGACCGTATCTGGATTTCAACGGCAGGGATATGGTTGCGTACGATGATGATGCCATGAGCACCGGTCTTATGATAGATTGCGGATACAGGTATCTTACCGGACAGGCATATATGGGACCCGGTCACAATTCGGTACTTTTGCGTGATAACGGTGATATGTATCTTGTAAGTCATATACGCAGACTGGCCTTTAATACCGATCCCGGTCCCGGAGTTTTGCAGATCAGAAAGATGGTTATGTCTCCGGACGGCTGGCCGATTGCACTCGGTCAACCGATTAACGGAAAAGCAAATGATGAAGAAATACCGGATGAAAAGCTGATCGGCAATTATGAAAGAATCGAATTAAGACCCGCTGTTCCGCAGGGAATAGCCCATGCCCATCCCATGTCTTTACTTGCGGGAGGGCGTCTGGAAATGGCATCCGCTATAGGCAGCTGGAGGCGTGCGGACAGAAATACTCTGGAACTGAAGTATGGCCCGATAACTGAGTTTGTTCATTTTGAGAACGGCTTCTGCGCAGAGAAAAACATACCTGCCGTTATCATGGGCGGACTTACCGACAGAGGAATCTGCACCTGGGCAACGAAATAGTACCGAGTGCGGTCTTTATGCAAATAAACAAAAGCAGATGACATTAGAGTGTAGTATATGCTGAAAGGAGGAAATGTATGGCATTGCGAATTGTAAGAGGAAGATGTGAAACCACGAGTCCCGACATATATTTGAACGCATGTGAGGGTCTCGATAATCCGAGTGCGCGGGAGGCAGTCGGAAGCATTTACCGTAAACTGCTGACCGAGGCAAAAAAGACAGGCGCATCATCAGCTTCTGTATCGGAGAATGAAACCGAAAGTCTGAATGTGCTTACATTTCCTCTGCTGCGTTTTGAGACTCCGGAGCTTTGCAGGGAAGAAGTTCTCAGAGTGGCTCTCGATGAAATAAATGTTTTTTTGCGTGAGAACGAAACTGATGTCGAACTGATTATCGAGATAGCGGAGGATGCAGACGAGTTCAGTAATCGAAAAACGGATATTATGCATCGGAGCGAAACTAAATCTCGATGAGACAAAAGATCTCCTTGCGAGAGCCGGATATGCTTTATCTCCCTGTGATAAGACAGATATAATATTCTCGTATTTTATTGAGAATGAAATATATGACATGATAGAACTTGATATTCAGCCGGAAGAGCATGGTTTGCCGTGCATTATCGCTTAGCTTCAAAGGTCGCTTCAAAAGCGACCTTATTTTTATATTGCCTGTGTATAATGAGCGCATAAGATAAATCAGCGAAGGATTTGTGAAGCAAATCCCAATGAGGCCGCGAAGAATCAACGTGACCGAATATGAGAAGGAGGACAATAATATGCGTAAAGGCTTAACAGAGGTAGTATTCATTTTGGACAGAAGCGGATCCATGAGAGGACTTGAGAAGGATACCATAGGAGGATTCAACTCAATGCTTGAAAAGCAGAGAAAGGAAGAGGGCGAGGCATACATCTCGACCATTCTTTTTGACGATGTGAGCGAAGTTATTTACGACAGAGTTCCGATTGACAAGGTTGAGGATATGAACGACAGACAGTACTATGTGCGCGGATGTACGGCTCTGCTCGATGCGATAGGAGGTGCGGTTCATCATATCGCAAATATACATAAGTATGCAAGAGAAGAGGACAGACCCGAGAAGACGATTTTCATCATCACCACCGACGGAATGGAGAATGCCAGCAGACAGTATTCTAACGTGAAGGTTAAAGAATTGGTTGAAAAGCAGAAGGAAGCAGGCTGGGAATTTTTATTCCTCGGAGCCAATATCGATGCGATAGAGGTTGCGGGCAAATTCGGAATCGATCGCGACAGGGCAATCAATTACGAATGCGACAGCACGGGCACTGCATTAAACTTCTGCGTGCTTGCCGAAACCGTATCGGCAGTCAGAAAATCAAAGAGCAAAAAAGAGATGAGAGAAAGAGTTTCCGCATGCTGCGCACCGATTATGGAAGACTATGCAATGCGCCATAAGGGCTGATAATCGGGAACCGATAACAGTCATGCCGTGAGGACACTGCCGAGAGTTTCGGCAGTGTCCTCACGGCTTTTTTTGCTTTACTATAGCAGCGTTTTGAAATATAATATAAAGGTATATTGGCGTATTATACGGTGGAGTCAAATCTATCGACTTTAGGGGGATATATGAATTACAGAACAGACCGAAAAGGGAACAAAATTTCTCAGCTTGGATACGGCTGCATGAGGTTTACAAGAAAGGGTGTATCACCGGATTATGCCAAAGCCGAAAAAGAAGTTATGACCGCGATAGAAAAGGGTGTGAATTATTTCGATACCGCATATGCGTATCCCGGAAGTGAAGAAACACTCGGACGTATTCTTGACGAGAATAAGTGCAGAGACAAAGTTTATATCGCAACAAAGCTTCCGCAGTACCTCACAAAAACCATTCAGGGTGTAAAGAAAACCTTCGCGGAAGAACTTTCACGTTTGAGAACCGATTATATCGATTATTATCTGATGCACATGTTTACCGACTTTTCCGAATGGGAGAAGCTCGAAAAGATGGGAATTGTTGAGTGGATTGCGGAGCGTAAGGCTGAGGGAAGTATCAGGAATATCGGTTTTTCGTATCATGGCAATACCGATATGTTCATAAAGATTCTTGAAGCTTACGACTGGGATTTCTGTCAGATTCAGTACAATTATCTGGATGAGCACAGCCAGGCGGGGCGTGCCGGACTTGAAGCCGCTGCAAAGAAGGGAATACCGGTTATCATTATGGAACCTCTTCGCGGCGGTAAGCTTGTAAATCTTCCCGAATCTGCCAGGAAGCTCCTCAAGGAAGAGGGCAAAGGTTATACACCCGCAGAGCTCGGACTTCGCTGGCTTTGGAATCAGCCTGAGGTAACCTGCGTTCTTTCGGGAATGAATTCAATCGAGATGGTTGAGGAAAATATCAGAATAGCGTCAGCTGCCGAACCGGGCTGCTTTGACGATGCGGATTTTGAAGTTGTTGAGAAAATCAAGCAGATTTTCAAAGAGAAGGAGAAGGTCGGATGCACAGGCTGCCGCTACTGCATGCCTTGTCCGAAGGGCGTTGATATTCCCGCCAATTTCTATTTTTACAATATTACTTCACTTGAGAGCAAGAGCTCGGGACGTTTCGGCTTTATGCAGACCGTGGGTCTGCGCAAGGAGAAAGGGTTTGCGGATCAGTGTGTCGGATGCGGAAAATGTGAGCAGCACTGTCCTCAGAAGATTGAGATTCGCAAGAAGCTTAAGGAAGCTGACAAGGCACTCAGACCCTGGCCCTACAAGGCAGCGGGATGGGTTGCAAGAAAGTTCATGGGAAGAGATAAAAAATAAATTCGAATCGATTCGGATTCGATGAATTGATTTGCAGACACTGAGGGCGGATTCTTATGGAATATGTTATTTCGAGTATTATGATTGTGGATGCAGTATTTGCACTGTATGTGGCTTTCAAATACGCATTTTCAAAATATGAGCGTTCTGGCTATTTCTACCTGTTTATCATTATGTGTGTAGCCAGTGCGGTCTGGAGCGGCGGTTTTTCCGTGATGACCGTTTCGGGGGATGAACATATGGCATATATATTCCGCTCGATAGGTATTGCGGGAACTTTTGCATATCTGATCACCGGAAAGTTTCTCCTATGGACGATATCGGAAGTTAAAAGCAGAATTTCAAAAATACTGAATGCGCTTTCGTTTGTCGGTATAGCGGTATATATATTGACCATACAGCCCGGCCAGACGAGCTACAGAAAAACTGTCGTCGGAATGACATATTCCTTTACTCCGGGTATTGTAAATATCATTTACAATGCATATTTCATCATCATTTCGATGGAGATGCTGATGCTGATTGTAAATATGATCTTTTTTTCGAAGCTTAAAAGAATTAAATCATTCGGAAAAAAGTTCGTTATGGTTGAGATATTTGTACTGATCGGAACTGTTTTTGACATGCTCTTCCCGGCAATGGGACTTCCGGCCATCCCCGGCAGCAGCATTACCCAGTTCTGGGGAGTTCTTGTAATTTGGTATGCAGTTCGTAAGATAAACGAATCAAGCATTACCAAAGAAAATATGACTACCTACATTTATGATTCGCTTGCTTCGCCGGTTTTGATTTTTGACGGAGATGGCGTGCTCAGTCTGGCAAACGATGCAGCTCTTACCAAATTGGATATTAAAGAGGAGACGGTTGCGAGAAAACTTCTGCGCGTGGGCAGCTGCTTCAGCAACCTGCCTCAAAACTTATACAATTTCGACGGTATTACGACAGCGGTAGATGCAAGATGCAAGTCGGATGATTCCCCCTGCAGCATTTCCGTCAGCAGAATTCTAGACGAGTTCGAGGACTGTATCGGTTATATCATGGTTGTGACCGATATGACGGATTACTACAATGCATTGAATGATGCCGAAGAAGCGAAGCGTGAGGCAGATGCCGCCAATACTGCGAAAACACTGTTCCTCGCAAATATGTCTCACGAGATTCGTACACCTATGAATGCGATCATGAGTTTTTCGGAGCTGGCACTTCAAGGTGAACTGAACGAAGAGGCGAAGAGCAACATAGCGAATATTAAAAGTGCATCCTTCAGTTTGCTGGGCATTATCAACGATATTCTGGATATCTCAAAAATCGAGTCCGGAAAAGTTGAACTTATCGTAGAAAACTATCGGACTGCAGAATTGTTTGAAGGTATCTTTAAGCTTATTCAGGTTCAGGCGGATGACAAGGGTCTGGCACTCAATCTTGAACAGATTTCACCCGTTCCCGTTGAGCTGGCCGGAGATGCGACAAGAATACGCGAGATTTTGATTAATATCCTGAACAATTCAGTAAAGTACACCCGTACCGGTTCAATCAATTTGAAGCTCGGTTCGGAAGATATCGGGGATGACCTGGTCAATCTGAAATTCATCGTTTCGGACACCGGTATCGGAATCAAACCCGAAGCGATTCCGAATCTGTTTGATGCGTTTTCACGTGCCGATTTGAAGAAGAACGTCGGTATCGAGGGTACGGGGCTCGGACTTGCAATCGTGAAGAACTATGTCGATATGATGGGTGGTTCCATTGATGTCGAGAGTACATACGGTCAGGGAACTACCTTTACGGTAGTTATTCCGCAGAAGAAGATTAACGGTGCGCCGATGAAGATGTATATCGAGAAAACAAAGTCGTCGAAGACGGACAGCTTCTCACTCGGATCCGATTATTATGACAATGTTCCCGTGCTTGTTGTTGACGACAATTCCGTCAACCGTCTGGTCATTTCGAAAACTCTCAAGCACTACGGGCTGAATGTCGACCTGGCGTCGGGAGGAAAAGAAGCAATCGAGAAATGCCGCGGCAATGTTTACCGGATTGTATTCATGGACCAGATGATGCCTGAGATGGACGGAGTTGAAGCAATGCAGATTCTGCGAAAAGATATACCTCAGTATGCGAGCGGAAGTGAGAACAGAATCGTAGCACTTACTGCGAATGCAATTCGCGGAGTCAGAGAAGAACTTATCGGATTGGGATTCGACGATTATCTCGAGAAGCCCATGAACTTTAAAGAGGTCGAAAGAGTGCTCAGAACTTTTATAGGATAGGCAGAACGGTATGAATTCCAAGAAAAAGATTATTCTTTTTTCTGCAGTGGGAGCTGTGGTTATAGCAGCGGCGGTTACAATCGGTGTTTTTGCGGGACGGCGGATTGAGCGCCGTGCGAACGGGAAGCAGCTCGGGGAAACTGCCCTGCAGACGGTGAACGACAGTGCGGATGGCATCATTACCGACGCAGAACCGGGTAAAGGAGACGGAACCGTTATTGCTGAGACAGCGGATGCAGAAGACGGAACCGTCGGCGATGAGTTGCCGGAGGGCAGCGACGAAACGGTTACCGCCACGGCAGATGACAGCAGCGGAAATGTCACCGATGAAGCTGCGGGCGATAACAGCGGAAATGTCACCGATGAAGTAACGAACGACGACCTTGAAAATGTTACAGATGAAGTCGCTTCCGATACTGCTGCCGACTCCAAGACCGATGAGGAGCCCGCAGCGGACAGTGAGGTTGAAAGCGGCAGTGAGCCTGCAAAAGAAAACGTAGGCACATATGCAGGCGGTCTTCACGTTGAGGGCACTTATCTTGCCGACAGCAGCAACAGGCCCGTCATACTGCGAGGAATCAGCTCACACGGCTTGGGATGGTTTCCTGAGTATATAAACGAAGCGGCAATACGCCAGTTCAAAGAGGAATGGGGCTGTAATGTTATACGTCTGGCGATGTACACAGACGAGTATAACGGTTACTGCTCGAGCGGAGATGAGCAGAAGAAAAATCTTAAAAAGATTATCGATACAGGTGTAAATGCCGCAGCAAAGAACGATATGTATGTCATTATCGACTGGCATATCCTTCACGACGGCAACCCGAATCAGAATAAATCGGAGGCCTTGAAGTTTTTTGGGGAAATGTCCGAAAAATATGCGGACAATCCTCATGTTTTGTATGAGATATGCAATGAACCGAACGGAGGCGTGTCTTGGCAGCAGGTGAAGCAGTACGCGCTTGAAATCATTCCGGTCATCAGAAAGAATGCACCGGGAGCAGTCATAATCGTAGGCTCTCCTACCTGGTCGCAGGATGTTGATGCAGCAGCATCGGATCCGATTACCGAATATGAAAATATTGCATATTCACTCCATTTTTATGCAGCCACACATAAGCAGGGGCTTCGCGATAAAGCCGCGACGGCAATCAAGAAGGGGCTGTGCCTGCTGGTCACCGAGTATGGTGTATGCGATGCTTCGGGAAACGGCGCGCTCGATCTGATAGAGGCTGATACCTGGATTAAATTTCTCGATAAAAACAATATAGGCTATATTGCCTGGAACCTGTCCAACAAAGCGGAAACCTCGTCGATGATAAAGTCATCCTGCACAAAGAAGAACGGCTTTACGAGGGAAGATATGTCGGAAGGCGGAATCTGGTTCCTGAATATGCTCAAAAACGGAGCCGGAGGCCTTGGCCCCGACGGAAGCGGAAAGACCGATGCCGGACAGGAAGAAGGCTCAAGCTCCGATGCCGGATTGAATGCTTCGGATACCGGCGAATACGCGGGCTACGGAAACGATGCACCCGCAAGAGACAATTCCGAATTCGAAAAGTACTTTTCTTGCGGAGACAATGTTGTGCTGTCGGTTGCGAATTACTGGGATTCCGGCTCTTACTACGGGGTTCAGCTGTCGATTGCGGTTAAGAACGACACAGGAGAAGACCTGGCGGATTGGGCTGTGACGATAAAGCTTGGTAAGAATGTGAAGGCAACTCTGAAGGACTGCTGGAATGCCGGCATGAGTCTTGAAGGACGGAAAATAAAGATTGAACCCGCAGCACACAACAGGGTCATTCCCGCAGGAGGCAGTGCGGCGGATATAGGAATGATTTTGGAAATAGAAAAATAATCAGTAAAAAGCGGAAAGCAGATAGAATTTAAAGCATAAGCAGAGAGGGGTTACTATGGGAGAAAAAACAATTGTTAAAGAAATGCGTCCGGGTATTTATCTGATGGATGAGGGTCACGAGGCTACCGGATATCTTGTTATCGGAGAGGAGAAGGCTGCGGTTATCGATACCATGAACGGTTACGACAATTTAAAGGAAATCGTCAGAAGATACACCGATAAGCCGCTTGTAATTCTGAACACACACGGACATCCCGATCATATCTACGGCAACGCATACTTCGAAGAAGAGGGATATTTAAGTCCTCTTGACTTCGAGATGGCGGATATGTTTTTAAGCGATCCGAGGGTGGATGAATATATCAAAGAGCATAATCTCCGCAAGCCTGTCTTCAAGCCCATTGAAAACGGAGATGTTATCGATCTGGGAGGAAGAACCCTGGAGGCGGTTGCACTTCCCGGACATACACCCGGAGGAATGCTTTTCCTTTGCAGAGAAGACAGAATCCTGTTTACGGGAGATGCGGTAAATCATCATCTTTGGATGCAGGTGGAAGGAAGTCTTCCCATCAGCCGACTGGTTGAAGAACTTGAAAAGGTATTCTGGGTAGAGAACGAAGCAGACCTTATTCTGCACGGACACGCTCATGATTTCGACGATATATCGCTTCTGCGCTGCATGTATGAAGGCGCCCGCGAAATAGTTGCAGGCAACACCGAAGGTGATGAGCCTTACAACTGGTTCGGAGGAGTGGACCGCATGCATCATTTCAAGGTAGAGCAAGGCAAGCAGTATCAGCAGGACCATCATGTTATCTGCTTTAAGGAATCAAATATTAAATAAAGCGGATGCGGTATGAATTGGATGCATAATAAACCGGATGCAAAACAGGCCGGATTATTTGTCTGAGAGGGAGAATATTATGAAAGAATATGTTAATTGCGCAAATCCGTATATGCCCTTGTGGGAGCATGTTCCGGACGGAGAGCCCAGAGTTTTTGAATACAACGGTGAGAAGAGAGTATATGTTTATGGCTCACATGATACCGAGAAAAATACCTATTGCGGAAAAGACTATGTAGTATGGTCGGCTTCCGTCGATGATCTTACGAAGTGGACTTATCATGGTACTGCATATGAAACTCAATATGAGAATTCGCTGCTTTATGCGCCGGACGTTGTACAGAAGGGCGATACTTTCTATATGTATGCCGCAGAGCGAAGAGGAAGTCTGATTGTTGTTGCATCGTCAAAGACACCCTGGGGACCTTTTACCAACCCGGTTGAGACCAAACTTGGCTTCGACCCCGGTGTGCTGGTGGACGATGACGGCAAGGTATATGCTTATTGGGGAGGCTGCGCCGCACCCTGCTATATTGCAGAGCTAGAATACGATATGGCTACCATCAAAGAGGAGACTCTCGTTTCAAATCCTCTCGGTCACTCAAGCTGTCCCTGGAATCCTGTCGATGACGGACATATTAATCTGATTGATGCTTTCTTCGAGGCGTCAAGCCCGAGAAAAGTTCTCGGAAAGTACGTATATATTTATTCCAAACGTTATGAGAAGCCTATACCGGAGCTTGGAGTATATGATGACAACAACGGATTTTTGTCATACAGATTCAGTGATTCGCCTTTAGGTCCCTTCCACGACGGAGGCGATATAAGCTTTAACGGCGGTGAGATACTGAAGGACTGCGAAGGGTGCGGAACCATGACCTATCAGTGGGGCAATAACCATGGTTCTATTATGGAAATCAACGGAAAGTGGTATGTGTTTTATCATCGTCAGACCGGTGTGAATGAGTACTCCCGTCAGGGAATGCTTGAGCCGATCGATGTTGCGCTCGGTAAAGACGGAATGCTTTACATAGGCGATGTAAAATATATAAACGGTGAGCCGGTGTCTTCCGGAGTGGTTGAAATGACCTCGCAGGGGCCCCATATCAACGGAATCGATGCAAGAAAGTGGATTTCCGCAGGTTACGCCTGCCATATTTTCGGCAGCAAAACAAGAGCTTACATAAAGCCGGGTTACGAACAGATTAACAATATTTCCACTCCGGTTGTTGATATGTCTTCCGGAACAACCGTAGGATTCAGATATCTTCAGTTTTCGGGCAACTCACCGAAGAACGTTACCGTGGTTCTCGGTGAACATAAAAAACTGAAGGTCAATGTCAGAATCGATTCGTACAGGGGACGCATTGTTTCGACTCTCGGGTTTGACGAGCGGACGTTTGAGAAGAGTGCCGAACTTTGTTGCGGAGTTGTGGGAAAACATGCGGTTTATTTTGAGTTTATTTCCGAAGAAGACGGTGTGATTGCAGCGTTTGACAGATTTACTTTTGATTAATATATACGGAGGCGTTTTATGAAGAGCAAGAATCCCATTATTTCAACAATGTATACGGCAGATCCGGCACCTATGGTGTGCGGTGACACGCTGTATCTTTATACCACACACGATGAGGATGTTTTAAAGAATGATTTTTATACCATGTATGACTGGTACTGCTTCTCCACAAAGGACATGGTGAACTGGACCAATCACGGCAAAATTTTTTCCTTGGATGATATCAGCTGGGCTGATGACCGTGCATGGGCTCCTCAGTGCTGCGAAAGAAACGGCAAGTATTATCTTTATTGCCCCGTTCACAAGATTGATGGCGGAATGGCAATAGCAGTCGGTATTTCGGACCGTCCCGAGGGTCCTTACAAGGATCTGGGTTATCCTCTTGTTGACGAAGGCGACTGGAACGATATCGATCCTACGGTATTTATCGATGACGACGGACAGGCATACCTTTACTTCGGTAATCCCGAACTTCGCTACGTTCTTCTGAACGAGGATATGATTTCCTACAATCAGGAGGTAGGTATCGTAAAGATTCCCATGACCGAAGAAGCTTTTGCCAAGGGCGGACATATGACCGGAACGACTTACGGAGAAGGCCCCTGGTTCTACAAAAGAAACGGTCTTTATTATATGGTTTATGCTGCTTTTGCAGAGGGCAAGGGCAACAATGAGCATCTGGCTTACTCGACATCTCAGAACCCTACGGGACCCTGGAAGTATGGCGGAGTCCTCATGACCGAAGAAGGCGGTGTATTTACAAACCATCCCGGAATAGCTGATTTTAAGGGCCACTCGTATCTGTTCTACCATACGGGAGAACTTCCCGGAGGAAGTCTTTTCCACCGCTCCGTATGTGTCGCAGAATTCAATTACAACGAAGATGGTTCAATCAATACTATTCCCAAGTGCAGCGGCGTAGAGGAAGTGTAAAACCGACGATAAAAAGGACGGAACGCATTATGGAAACATGGTTTTATAAAGTCGTAAGTATTGACGGTGACTATGCAAACCTGCAGAGAACCGACATTGAAAGCGATGAACTTAAGCTCGTGGCAAGAGCACTGCTTCACGATGAGATATACGAGGGCTGTGCTTTGCGGTATGAATGTATGCAGTATTCCATGGAGTAAAGCTGCGATGCAATAATTTTTTATTTAATAATACCGATATGGTTTTGAAGTGAGGTTCTTAAAATGAAATTCAGAAAGCTGCTGGCTGTATTAATGGCGGCAATTTTTGTACTTGCCGTTGTGGGATGTGCAAAGAAGACACCTGCAAACAATAAGGACATAGATATCGAAGAGGATGATGAAGAGTTCGAAAACGATTTTGATGATACTTCGGAAGAGGAATATTACAAAGAACATCCGGAGGTACTGAATCCCACGCCCGAAGCGGAGCCGGTGACAGAGCCCGAAATCGAGAATGAGTCGGAGACCGACAGCGGGAATGAAGAGAAGCTTATCAGAAACAACGGCGGATATTTTGTCGAATATGACGGCAATGTTTATTTCCATGCCCCTACGGATGAAAGTATGAATGAGGTTGCTGTTTTCGGAGAATTCTGTTCAAAGCCCGGAAGCGAGCAAAGACTGTTCAGATCCGAAGTTGAGACCGGTGAAACAGCGCTTCTGCTCGAGGAGTTTTCATACGGAGAGATGTATTTAAGCGGCGGATATCTGCTCAGAAATATATATCAAATATACGGAAGTGATTACTACGAGCATGTTTCGGCATACAATGTTGACGGCGATGATGAATACGATCCTCTTGACGACGATGATATCAGAATTATAGGTACGGATCCGCAGGGAAAATATGCAATCGGGGTAAAGAATATCTATGGCAGTGAGGGCGGATACCCGGCGGCTGTCAGAATTATTCCCATTTGCGGCGGAGAAGCAGGGGAGTCGATTGAATTTGCAAACTCTTTTGATTTTATCGGGATCGATGAAAACAGATTGTTTGGAATCGAGACCGTACACGCCGATGGCGCCTCCCGTTATAAGCTCAGGCAGATTAATCTTGAGAATGGAAATGTTATTGACCTCGGAGAACTTCCCGGAAGTGAATTCGGCCGGAGAGTATGCGATCAGGCAGTAATGAAGGACGGTACGTTATATTTCCTTTTCGGTGAGTACGAAGGCACGGGAAACTATTTTTACGGATCGATGATGGTTACCGCAAGCTACGATACTGCGGATTCGGTCAGTGCTTATGATGTATCGGAAGGTGTCGAAGACATAATGTGGCGTTCACCTGCGTTCTATGTTGAGGACGGAGTTATTGTTTACTGTGACGGAGTTCCGGGAACTGCGGGAATCGAAGAGGGATGGATCGGTTTCTACAACAATGAAGGTAAGTTTGTTAAGGTGGCATCAGGCTACAGCAGAACTGCTTTCGGAGACGATGATGTTGTGAACGAGGTTGAGCTTGCGGAACTGGTAGGCTCGGATATTTATGTTGTTTACAATGTTTCCGAACATGTTCCCGATGAAGATATCGGCTGGAGATACGCATATAGAAGAAAGAGCATCGAGATCTTTAAACTCAACATTGTGACCGGTGAGAAGACGGTTTTATTCGTCTGTGAAAGATGAAATCAATTTGAAAATAAAACCTGAGGGGGCAAAATCGTATGTCGTTGTTTGATAAAGAGGGAATCAAAAAAATATTGAGCTTCTCCGACATAGGTTTGTGGAAGGTGGAATTCGAGGATGGTAAACCGCCGAGATTCTATGCCGATGACGTTTTGGATGAGCTGATGGGTACCGACCCCAATCTTACACCCGAAGAACGTTTTACTGTTCATCATTCCTGTATTCACCCTGATGATCGGGAGATGTTTGAAGATTATTCAAATAAGCTGGCATCCGGACGTTCGGAGGTGGTTTACAGATTTATTCATCCGACACTTGGTGAGCGTTTTGTCCGCTGCGGCGGAATGAGAGATATGTCCGTTACCGATTTCATATCGGTCAGCGGAACTCATCAGGATATTACGGATACCATGCGTCTTGAACAGGGGCATATGTTTGAGAAGAGACTTGCGGAGGAAAACAGAAAGCTCAATAGCAGGATTTTTGATATAAGTCTTGCGAATATGGAACTCGAAGAGCAGCTTGATATTATCAAAACCCTGTCTACTCTTTTCAATACCGTTTACTACATCGATTTGAACGAGAGAACCTTCGTCGAACTGGGGGAGTGCGTGGAGGAAGTAAGCAGAACTTTCGGCACTTCCGGAAAGACCGATTCTTTGTTTGAAGGACTCATGAAGCAGTATATGAAGGAAGAATATCACGGTATTATGGCTGATTTCTTAAATCTTGATACGCTTGATGAACGTTTCGGAGATAAGCACTTTATCAGTCAGCAGTTCGAAGGAACTCTAATGGGCTGGACGGAAGCCTATTTCCTTGAGGTTCACCGTGATGATGACGGACAACTGGAGCATGTAATCTGGGCTACCAAAAATATAGATGAGATTAAGAGAAAGGATATTGCTCAGCAGGAGGCTCTTATCGAGGCAACAGAGAAGGCTCAGGCTGCGAATGAAGCGAAAACGACTTTTCTGTTCAATATGTCGCATGACATCAGAACTCCCATGAATGCGATTATCGGATATGCGGACCTTATCGAAAAGCATCAGGATGATCCCTGGAGAAGAGCGGATTATCTGAATAAGCTCAATGACGCAAGCAATGTTCTGCTTTCGATTATCAACAATGTTCTGGAAATGTCCCGAATAGAAAAGGGTACACTCGAGAGCTCCGAGGTTGCATGGTGCACCGAAGACTTTAACAATGATATTTATACGGTATTCAGAGAAATGATGCATCAGAAGGGCATTACTTTCATAAAAGAAATAAATGTTGAACATCATTATGTATTCTGCGATCCTATAAAGCTTCGGGAAGTGTTTATCAATATTATTTCAAATGCGTATAAATACACTAAATCAGGCGGAACCGTAAAGATGGTGCTGGATGAACTTCCCTCCGGGAAAGAGGGTTACGTTGTCTATAAAACGACTATATCCGATACCGGAATGGGAATGTCCGAGGAGTTTATACCTCATATATTCGAGGAGTTCTCGCGCGAACATACCACTACCGATATTAAAATAGAAGGAACCGGACTGGGAATGCCCATAGTAAAACGACTTGTCGATTTTATGGGCGGAACTATCGAGGTTCATAGCCAAAAGGACAAAGGTTCGACTTTCATTGTCACAATTTCGCACAGAATAGCAAGTAAGTCGGATATAGCCGAGAATAATCAGTCCGACAAAAAAGAAATATCTCTCAATGACAAGCATATTCTTCTCGCGGAGGATAATGAACTCAATGCGGAGATTACTCTTGAGATTCTTCGTGAGGCAGGTCTGAACATAGATCATGCCTGGGACGGAAAGCAGTGTGTTGATATGCTTCGAAAGTCAGCCCAAGGGTACTATGATCTTATTTTGATGGATATTCAGATGCCGAATATGAACGGATATGAAGCAACCAGGGCTATCAGAGCCCTTGAGGACAAAGAAAAAGCCGATATTCCGATTCTTGCGATTACGGCAAATGCATTCGAGGAAGATAAACGTGCCGCAATAGATGCAGGCATGAACGGACATCTCGGAAAGCCGATCAATACACACGAACTCATGAATGCAATGACCGATTTGCTCAGCAGATGATGAACGGATTCGGGCTGCCATGAGATATGGGGTTAAGGTGAAAACACCGAAAGAGGAGTTTATATAAGAGGAGAAAATGTCTGATGAAGACAAATGAGGGATTTGGAATGCGGCGTATTATTACCGCCTTGTTCTGTACACTTTTTATTGTCGGAATGTTGGGGAAGGTTTCGATAAAAGCTGCAGCAACTCCAACCATGCATCTTCCGGTGCATCGGATAGAGATTATTGATTATACCGAGTCGGAGCTTGAGTGGATTGGTTCCCATAGGTTTCTGCGTGTAGGTTATATGAAGGATTATATGCCTTTTTGCGGACAGAACCACGCCGGCGCTGCGGTCGGACTGGTTCCGGATTTATTAAGAGAAATATTAATAAGTATCGGGCTGGACGATAGGATAGAACTCGACTTTGTGGCTTTTTCGGGATTCGCCGCCATGGCTGAAGCAGTTCGTACGGAGGAGATAGATATATCTTTCCCGGTTATCGGAGAACAGCTTTATCTTGATGAAATGGGAATCACGGCTACGAACGAAGTTATTAATATTCCGATGTACGTGGCTTATTCCGGGATTTATTCCGATAAAACCTTTGACAAAATAGCTCTGAATTCAAGACCGATTCAGCGAATTAAAATGTATTATCCGGCCAGTGAAACCATCAGGAAGGATACAGCACAGGAGTGTCTTGATGCTGTACTGTCCGGAGAAGCGACCTGTACGGTTATGGCTTCATATCGCATGAAGGAAATCATGAACGACTCGAAATACGATGTGCTTAATGTGAATCCGTTCGGAGCGAGCGTGCCTTTTTGTATAGGTGTGAATAAAGAGGATGCCGGCCTTTTATCGCTTATGAATCGCGGTGTCGAGGCTCTTGATAAGGCGATTGTTACCGACAATCTGCTGCATATCATAGATTCGGGATACCGTTATTCGGTGAAGCGATTTGTCGGGGACAACCGTCAGCTGGTAACGGTTGTGGCTATTGCACTGGCAGCTTTGATAGTTGCGGCATTACTGCTGTTCGTGCACGGAATCAAAAGAATAAAGAAGGCCATCAACGTTCAGATTGAAGAGAATAAGGAACTTGCCACAAACCTCAAGGGACGTGACCTTATGCTTCAGTCGATCAGTAAGGTCTACTTTGCTACTTTCTATATAGATATTCAGACAGGACGCTTCGAAGAAATAAGCAGTCTGGATGCATTAAGAAGAGTAATCGGTGTACGCGGCAATGCTCAAAGAGCGTTGTACATGATTTGCGACAACCTCGTTGAGGACGAGAAGTCGCAGGCGATCAGGAAATTTGTGGACCTTTCTACGATAGACAAAAGACTCAAAGATAAGGATGTTATTACCTGCGATTACAAGGGAGTGTATTCAGGCTGGAGCCAGATGTATTTGATTGCCTGTGACCGATTTGAAGATGGCAGAATAAAAACATTGCTGGTGGCATCCCGAAGAATAGCCGAGGAGAAGGCAAGAGAGGAAGAGCAGAACAGACATATAGAAGAAGCCAGAATTGCAGCCGAGCATGCAAACAACGCCAAGACGACTTTCCTTTTCAATATGTCGCATGATATCAGAACGCCTATGAATGCGATAATAGGTTTTACAAATCTGCTTGAAAAGAACATTGACAATCCGGAAAAGCGTTCGGGTTATCTGGACAAAATAAAAGATTCAAGCGAGGTTCTTCTCTCCATTATCAATAATGTCCTCGAAATGTCACGAATCGAGCGGGGCATCATGGAACTTGATGAGACTGCCGTTGATGCCGAATCGTTAAATGATTCGATTTTCTGTGTTTTTGCCGAGGTAATGACGCAGAAAGATATCACTTTTACGAGAAGAATCGATGTTCAGCATCAGTATATTTTTTGTGATACCACAAAGCTCAGAGAGATTTTCTTTAATATTCTTTCGAATGCTTACAAATACACGAACAAGGGCGGAAGCGTTAAAATGCTGCTGGAGGAGGTACCCTGCGATAAACCGGGTTATGTCATGTTCTGTACCACGATTTCGGATACGGGTGTGGGTATGTCCGAAGAATTTCTTCCTCATATTTTTGAAGAATTTACCCGAGAGCATAATACCACCGCGAACAAGATTGAAGGTACAGGTCTTGGAATGCCTATAGTAAAAAAGCTGCTTGATACTATGGGAGGATCGATTGAGGTTATGAGCAGCAAAGGTGTCGGAACAACCTTCATTATGAAGATTCCGCACAAGATTGCGGATGAGTCCGAGGTGACAAAGACCGAGACTGTAGAGATTTCGCCGGAAAGATTTGTCGGAAAGCGCATATTGCTTGCGGAAGACAATGATCTTAATGCCGAAATCGCGATGGATATATTGTCAGATGTCGGATTTGAGGTCGAGCGTGCCGAGGATGGATTGAAATGTCTTGAAAAGATCAAGGTTGCAAGCCGTGACCATTATGATGCTGTCCTGATGGATATCCAGATGCCGAATATGGACGGATATGAGGCTGCAAAAGCAATTCGCCGTTTGCTTGATACCAGAAAAGCAAGAATACCGATTCTGGCGATGACCGCAAATGCGTTTGAGGAGGACCGCCGCCAGGCCTTCAAGTGCGGTATGAACGGTCATCTTGCAAAGCCTATTGATGTGAAAAAACTGATGAAAGAGTTATCATATATTATTACATCGTAAGCAATATATTATATACTTCTTTATCAGTATACAAATCTATGAAAAGGGGATAATAAATGAATCTTTCATTTGAAGAAGTTGAGAAAATAGCGAAATCCGGAGAATATAAACGTATTCCGATTTGCAAGGAAATACTTTCGGACCGATATACTCCGGTTGAAATGACCAGAATATTAAGGGCTGCAAGCAAGCATTGCTATCTGCTCGAGAGTGCTTCACAGTCAGAGAACTGGGGACGCTACTCGTTCCTTGGATGCGAACCCACTATGGAGATTACCTGCATGGACGGACTTGTCAGAATCAGAAAGACAAGTAAGGACGGAAGCGAAAAGGTAGAAGAGAAGAAGGTTGCTCATCCCGGGGATATTGTCAGACAGGTACTGGCCGATTATAAGAGCCCTGTCATGGAAGGCATGCCTTCGTTTACGGGCGGCCTTGTAGGTTACTTCTCATACGATTACATCAAATACAGCGAACCGAAGCTCAAACTTGATACCAATGATGTTACGGATTTCAGAGACATGGATCTGATGCTTTTTGATGAGGTTATTGTATTTGATCACTTCAAGCAGAAAATATTCCTGATTGCCGGAGTTATGACCGGAGATAATCTCAGCGAAGCATATGATGCCGCCGTTAAGAAGATCGAAGCAATGCTTAATCTTATTAAGTACGGCGACAAGAAGCGTTTCCGGCCGCTTAAACTTACGACCGATATTACTCCGAAATTTACAAAAGAAGAGTACGGTTCCATGATAAGGAAGGCCAAAAACTACATTCACGAGGGCGATATATTCCAGGTGGTTTTGTCAAACCCTCTTACGGCAGAAGTTGAAGGCAATCTGTTTGACACCTACAGAGTTCTGAGAGCCTCGAATCCTTCTCCGTACATGTTCTATTTGTCCAGCGATGATATAGAGATTGCGGGAGCTTCACCCGAAACACTCGTAAAGCTTGAGAACGGACATTTAAGTACTTTCCCTCTGGCAGGAACAAGGCCTCGCGGTAAGAACCATGAGGAGGACATTGAACTTGAGAAAGATTTGCTTGCTGACGAGAAAGAGAGAGCCGAGCATAATATGCTGGTTGACCTTGGAAGAAATGATATGGGAAAAATCAGCAGGATCGGATCGGTAAACGTAGAAAAGTACATGAATATCGAAAGATACTCTCATGTAATGCATATCAGTTCGACCGTAACGGGAGAAATCAGAGAGGGTAAAGACAGCATCGATGCGGTTGATGCAATCCTGCCTGCAGGAACCCTGTCGGGAGCACCAAAATTCAGAGCCTGCGAGATTATCGAAGAACTTGAGCAGTCGAAGAGGGGTATTTACGGGGGTGCTATCGGATATCTTGATTTTACGGGCAATCTTGATGTTTGTATTGCCATCCGACTTGTTTACAAGAAAAACGGACGAATTTGTATCCGCTCGGGCGCCGGTATCGTCGCCGACTCAGATCCCGAGAAGGAGTATTTTGAATGTATAAATAAAGCAAAGGCAGTAGTCAATGCTATCAATATAGCAAAGGAGGGACTCGAATGATTCTGCTGATTGATAATTATGACAGCTTCTCCTACAATGTTTTTCAGCTCATTGGGTCTGTCAACCCCGATATAAAGGTTGTCAGAAATGATGAGGTAAGCGTTGAGGATATTGAAAAAATGAATCCGGAAGCAATTATCCTTTCACCAGGGCCCGGAAAACCTTCCGAAGCAGGGATATGTATGGAGACCATCAAATATTTTGCGGGAAAGAAGCCGATTCTGGGTATATGCCTCGGACATCAGGCTATCTGCGAAGCTTTCGGAGCAACCGTGAGCTATGCCAAAGAGCTTATGCACGGCAAGCAGAAAGAGATTCGCAAAATCGGTGACAGCACACTGTTTAAGGGCATGAAGGAATGTTTCCCCGCTGCACGTTATCATTCCCTCGCAGCTATTGAAGACACCATGCCTGAGGAACTTTTAATTACGGCCAGATGCGAAGACGGAGAAATAATGGCGGTTGAGCATCGTGATTATAAGATATTCGGACTCCAGTTCCACCCTGAATCGGTCATGACTCCGGACGGAAAAACAATTATTTCGAACTTTATGAATGCTTTTTGAAAAAGTAAAACAGAGGAAGGACAATCGGCCTTCCTCTATTTTTATATTAGAATATACACGATATGGTAAAAAGTGACAAAAAATCAAGAAAAATATGTAAAAGACTTGATAAAAATAACAAAATATGATAAAAATATAGATGAGAAGATACATGAATTGCCATGTTTGGCAAAAAAATGCTTAAATGCGAAGAGGAAGGGGAGATTATAATGATTGAAAAGGATGTCATCAAAGCAAATGTGAAAGAGCATATTGAAGATGCAAAAGTTAAGTTCATGTCGAAGATGAGCTCAAAGGTTGCCCTGATTGTGCTCGGAGCAGTACTTATTCCTATTATTGCACTTATTGCGGTATCGGTTACCAGAACCGTAAGTACTATGGAGAGTACTTATATGTCTTACGCGCAGAATCTCGCAGAAGAAGCTGTAAGCGGAATCGACTTTGCCGTTGATTTCGGTGAGGGTGTATACGGCGGTTATGCTATGGATCTTGCCGAGAATGCGGCTGCAACGGTTGATATTATTTCAAAGTATCAGATGAATATGAATGCAGCGCTTTACGGAACGGCTGTCGGAGATATCAAGATTAACGGTATTTCAAGCTCTTACACCTATATCGTGGATCCCAAGGGAATTATGCTTTATCATCCCACTGCAGATAAAATCGGAAACCTTGTTGAGAACGCTGCCGTAAAAAGCATCGTGTCAGATCTTGAGGCAGGCAAGAAGGTTGAGCCCGGACATATCATTTACAATTACAAGGGTGCTGACAAGCTTGCGGGATTTGCATTCACAAAGACAGGTGATATCGTTGTTGTGACTGCCGATTACGACGAGTTCATGAGCATCGATTACGATACGCTTATCGGAACTATCGAGATTACAGGTGTTGAAGGTTCTTATGCATACATGGTCAGCCCCGACGGAACCATGCTTTATCATAAGTCCATAGAGAAAATCGGACAGCCTGTAGAGAATGCAGCGGTAAAGGGTATCGTTGCAAATCTTGAGGCAGGCAGGAAGGTTGAGCCCGGTGCAGTGGTATACGATTACAAAGGCTCGAATAAGCTTGCCGGATATGCACTTACCGCTAAAGGAAATATTGTTGTAGTAACAGCAGATTATGATAAGTTTATCGCTCCCGTCAACTCACTCAGAAACGGACTTGTTGTTATGGGTGTTATCATGACAATCGTATTTGCACTCGTTGGTATCCTGATTGTAAGTACAATGCTTAAGTCACTCGAGAAGCTTGTTCCCACAATCAGAAAGACCGCAGCTCTCGATTTCACAAATGACGAGACTGTTGAGAAATACAGCAAGCGCGGCGATGAAATCGGTGTTATCGCACGTGAGATTGCTATCATGAGAGAATCACTTTCCGATATTGTATTTAAGCTTGAGAGTACAAGCAACAATATCAATACCAATATGGAAGACCTTCGTGCTATCTCGGCTAATGTAAACAATATGTGTACAATGAATTCGGATACTACCGAGCAGCTTGCTGCGGGTATGGAGGAGACTTCCGCTTCTACAACTTCGATTACCGGACATATCGGAAACATGCAGGTTGATTCACGTCAGATTGAAGAGACTACCATCGAAGGAAACCGTATGTCGGTTGAAGTTAAAGAGCGCGCTACCGAGCTTAGAAAGGCTACAGAACAGGCTTCCAAGACAACCATCAATATTTACAACTCGGTTAAGGACAAGTCCGAGAAGGCAATCGAGGCTTCAAGTGCCGTAAAGAAGATCAACGAACTTACCGATACTGTAATGTCGATCTCATCACAGACCGGACTCCTTGCTCTCAATGCATCAATCGAGGCAGCTCGTGCAGGCGAGGCAGGAAGAGGCTTCTCTGTAGTTGCTTCCGAAATCGGAAAGCTTGCTGACCAGACTTCATCTGCAGTTACGGATATCAATAACATCGTGTCTGAAGTAAATGTAGCTGTCGGCAGCATGACGGACTGCTTACGTGAGACTATAAACTTCCTTGAGACAAACGTATTGGACGATTACAGGAACTTCGAGTCTGTATCTGTTAAGTATCAGGATGATGCAGATCACTTCAAGGACTGCATGGATGATATCAAGACCGGTATTACCAAGCTTAATCAGACACTTGACATTGTTCTCAGTTCCATTAACGAGATTAATGTTACAATGGGTGAGGCTGCTGAAGGCGTTTCGGATATCGCAGGCAAGACAATCGATATGGTTGGAGAGACCGGCAATACCGCAGACAAGGTCGATGAGTGCAAGCAGTGCGTTGCGGATCTCAATGATATTATCGCCCAGTTTACTATCAAATAATTAAAAAGTTTATAAGCAAACCGGCAATCGGGCAGGAAGTACTCCTGCTCGATTGTTTCCGCAAAGAAATAAAAGGAGGTGCAGTATGGATATTTCAGCAATGTCGCCGGAAATGATTCCCGCATTGTCTACCGCAATGTCGACGGCAAAGGTGCAGACTGAAGTCGGAGTTTCTGTTTTGGCCAAAACGCTCGATATAACCGACGCTGCATCAGCTGCTATGCTTGATATGATGCGCAAGTCCATGGAGCTTTCGGTTAATCCTGCCGTAGGAAGTAATTTTGATGTTTCCGTCTGAGACCATGCGTATTGCAGCGGGGCGCCAAAAGATGCTGTTATGGAATTAGAAACTCATAAAAAGCAAACATAAACAAGAAAAACATAACGAAATGTAAAGCGTTAATGAAAATTACTTTACGTTTCGTTATTTTTTGTTATATTATCCTTGAAACATTGCTAAAAGCGGAGTATACTATACGCATCGAGTTGTTCGTGACAACACATATGCGAAAAAAGAAATTGAGGTGGGACAAAATGAGGAACAAAAATTTGAAGTTCATTAACAAGATCAGTACCAAAATGCTGCTGATTCTGGTTATTGCTATGGCAGTCAGCCTGTGTGTTACTACCATGCTCTCTACCAGCTTCTCTAAGAATCGACTTATGACAAGTCAGAATTCAAATCTCGAGAATCTGGCTAAGGCAAAGAGTATAGCTCTGGAGCAGTATGTTGAAGATCAGAAGACTATCGCGGAACTTGTAAGAACAAACTCATCGGTTATTCAGGCAGCTGCCATGTATGACCAGAGCGGAGTTATCGATCCTGTATATCAGGAAAATATCGCAGCAAGTCTTGCAATTCTGTTTAAGAATTCAGGTGAGGCTTACGAAAACCTGTTTGTTACTGCAGGTGCTGAAGGACTTGCGGACTGTTTAGGCAACGCAACACTTCACAACGTAGCTGAAGAACCTTTCTACATTGAATGCCAGAAGAACGGATATTTCTTCGGAGTTAATGTTTCACCTGTTACCGGTCGTCCGGTATATGTTATTGCATATTCGATTGTAAATCCCATGACAGGCAAAATGATCGGATCCGTAAACATGTCAATCGATATGGAAAAGATGGGTTCGGCAGTAGTTCAGGATAAGGACTATGATGTTACCGTACTTACCCTTGAAGGTATTATTGTTGCCACAAACGGCGATGTATCATCTATTCTTACAAATCTCGGAGAGGTTGATCCTGAGGGTATCAAGCAGATGCTCAGCACTAATATCGGACACAAGATGGTTGATTTAAGTGCCTGGAACGGCCCTGTTACCAATCTTGCATATTCGGTTGGCGAAAACTTTATTGCCGAAGTATCTATCGATATGGATGTAATCGAAGCTCCTTCAAAGGAGATGGCAAGAAACCTTATGTTTGTATCACTCTTCATGGGTGTTATTGCATTCGGTGTTGCGGCACTTGTTCTTTACAAGGTTCTTAAGCCTGCTGCTACAGCCAGTGAGCAGATCAACAAGGTTGTAGAGGATATTAAGGACGGTCATGGAGATCTTACTCAGAAGCTTGCTTTGAGATCAAAGGATGAGATCGGTATTCTTGTAACCGGTATCAACGAGCTTATGGCTACTATGGGCGGACTTATTTCAAATGTTCAGGATACTGCAAATACCATTCAGGCCGGAAGTGATGAAATCAGTGAGGAAGTCAAGAAGGCTGAGCTTGAGGTTAACAATGTTTCCTCAACAATGGAGCAGATGTCTGCAGCCAGTGAGGAGACCAGTGCTTCTCTTAACCAGGTTATGCATCAGGTTGATACCATTGCAGAACTGGTCAATGAAGTAAACAGCCGAAGCATAGAGCAGGCGGCATATGCAAATAAGGTTGTTGCACGTGTAAGTGATATTCAGGCAAATTCAGCAGCTGAGAAGGAAGCGGCAAACCAGCAGCTGGAGGCAGTTACCAATACTCTTCGTACAAAGATTGCAAATGCTAAGCAGGTTCAGGAGATTGCAAATCTTACCGATGAAATTTTGAACATTACGGCACAGACAAACCTTCTTTCTCTTAATGCTTCAATTGAAGCAGCAAGAGCAGGTGAGGCCGGTCGCGGATTCGCGGTAGTTGCAGGTGAGATTCGTCAGCTGGCAGATTCATCCGCAGAAGCTGCAAACCGTATTCAGTCAGTCACTAACAGCGTTATCGTAGCGGTTGAAGAGCTTGCTGCGGAGGCTGAGAATGTTACCAGGTTTATGCTTAAGAGCAACGAAGAAGGCCATGCAGGTACAGATGCTCTTACAGCAAGCTACAGCAACGATATCCGACAGCTTTCGGATTCGCTTAAGGTATTCAAGGACAACAGTGATGAGATTCAGTCATCCATGTCAACTATCCGCGAGGCTATCTCGATTGTTGATATCGGCGCAAATGAGACGGCACAGGGAATTTCAAATGTTGCTCAGGCTTCTGTTGAATTAAGCAATCAGCTTGACAGTATTGTTAGACAGACTGCTAAGAGTGTCGATGAGACCGGAACTCTTTCGAAGAAGATGAATCGTTTTAAAGTTTGATAATCAAATAAGTACACTCAGGGCTGTCGCTCAAAAGCGGCAGCCCATTTTTTTGTGTGCATAACGATTGGAAGGGGTGAGGGTTGCAGGCTTTCGGAGAATATATTAAAGTATATATTGGGGAATTGGGCAGAAGATGTCCGGAACTCAAAAAGGGGATAGATATAACTATGGCTATTAAACAGAAGACACTTGATATGACAGTGGGAAGTCCGGTCAGACATATTATTTTATTTTCGATACCCGCACTTATCGGTAATATCTTTCAGCAGGTTTACAACCTGGTGGATTCGATTATAGTGGGTAAGTTTGTGGGTGCCGAAGCACTTGCCGCAGTCGGTGTAACCGGACCGATAAATTTCTTTTTCTTTGCAATCTGCAACGGAATAGGAACCGGCGGAGGAATCGTAGCTTCTCAGTATTTCGGTGCGCATGACGATGAAAACGTTAAAAAATGTATTGTCAATACCGGCATCATTATGCTCGTATTTCCTCTTATAATCGGGGCATTGGGAATGACGCTGTCGGGAAGTCTGCTCAGAGCACTGGGGACCCCGTCGGATATTATAGCGGAGGCCGCAAGGTATGCCAGGCTGATGAGCGGCGGTCTGATTTTCGTATCGGTTTATAACTTTATTTCCGCAATGCTTCGAGCTCTGGGAGATTCAAAAACTCCGCTGTATTTTCTTATTCTTTCCTCACTTGTAAATGTAGTGCTGGATATTTTGTTTGTTTATACCTTCAATATGGGCGTGTTCGGAGCGGGGCTTGCTACAGTTATTGCTCAGATAACAGCGGCAGCTTCCTGTGCTGCGTTTGCAAGGAAAACCAATCCTTATTTCAGAGTCGACAGATCCGATATATCAATCGACGGCGGAATGGTCTGGAAGGTCGTAAGACTGGGTATTCCGATGTCACTGCAGTTTTCACTGATTGCGATATCTTCGATGGCAGTTCAAAGAGTTGTAAACAGCTTTGAAACAGTTGCGGTTGCGGCATATACCGCGACCAGCAGAATAGAGCAGCTGGTTCATTCGCCTTATCAGACACTTTCTGCTTCTCTCGCAACCTTCTGCGGCCAAAATTACGGCGCAAAGAACCACAAGCGTGTTCTATCGGGGTACAGAAAATGTCTGGCTATGATGGGAGCACTTACTGTGGTTCTGGTACTCGTAATGCAGTTTTTCTCTGCGGGAATAACATCTCTTTTCGTTTCGGAAAAGGATGTAATAAAGCTTGGAGCACGCGGGCTTCGTGTCACCAGCTACTTTTATATTACTCTCGGCCTGATATATATTGTCAGAGGCATATTAAACGGTGTGGGAGATGCGTTCTTCGCAATGTTTAACGGTGTTGTGGAGGTCATAGGACGCTTCCTGGTACCGGTACTGCTCATCAATGTATTCGAAATGGATGTAATGGGAATCTGGTGGTCCTGCGGCATAGTATGGGCTATCAGCGGCAGCACCGCATGGCTTCGATATTTGAAGTACTACCGCTTCGCAAAGAAGGAAATGAAAAAGCTTCCCGCCTGATTACAGGCTAAGGCAGTTGGAGGCTTTGATTCTGTTCTTTGCGCGGTTGTAGCATCTTGAGAGCTCTGCTTCAGCATTTTCACTGCTCATACCGAGCAGTCTGATTACGGAGGAGAGGTCGGTATCAAGATTTACATTGCCCATTGCATTGTGATACTGCGGGATAAGAGTGCAGATTGCATCAGCCAGTGATTCACGGGGGTTGTTGGTTGCGGTCAGCTCCTCAAAGAGTGCTTTGCGCTTGCAGGTCCCTTTGTTGAGATATCCGTTCGCGAAGGCAATAAGTTCGTCGGGATAAGGAGTGAGAAGTGTGATAATCTGCTCCATAATAAGCTTTGTGACACAATCGCTTTCAAGATTTTTCTCGGCTTCGATCATTGATCTGCGGGTAATGGTATCCTTTAAGCTGACAATATTTTTTGAATTCGGATCGATGTTCGCAAGAGGCTCGTCGATGCTTACCGGGACTGCCTGAATGGCTCTGAAACGGTCGATGATGAAGTTGTTTGCGCAGGTCTGCAGATATCTGATACTGTTGTCGCTGGGGAGAGGAAGGATGGAATCAAGCCAGACTGTGACTTTTCCGTTTCTTCTCTTGGTGGGGACGAGCATCTTTTCGAAGAAAGCGAGCTTGATATCCTCGCTGCTGTTTCCGCTGAGATCGTGATTTCCGGTCATTTCGGTATAGGCGGCAAGCTTTGAGCGGTTTGCAGCTGTGTTGAAAAAAATGTTGCGGACTGCATCGTAAAGGCTGATAAGAAGGGCATCGTATAAGCCTTTGTCCTCGGACTGTATCTTTAAAACCGAAGTGTATCCGAGACGATGAATGAGTTCCAGTACTTCCTTAAGGTTTTTGATTTCGTTTGAAGTGATAGTGCTGTTTGTCATGGCTTGTTCCTCCGTTTATGTGTTTTTGTTTTTCTGAGGAATAAGATAAGTTAGGGTTTTTTAGGGTAATATTCCTAAATCAGCGAAGTTTTTAGGGAAAACATATTTTTGGGATAAATCAGCAGATTTTTCCGTTATATATATTTATTGGGGTGCGGAAGGAGACAAATATGGAGAAAACAGCAGTTACGATGAATTTGACTGAAATATATGATTTGCTCTGCAGTAATACCGGTACACCGGTAATCAAGGAGAAGGCAGAAAAATATACTGTCTGTACAGAGGGAATGAACTGCTCGCAGAGAATAAAGATGAATCGATTGTTTATTTCCGTAAATGCCGAGGAAACGAATGAAGACGATATAAACAAAATTATGACTTCGGGCCTTGTGCGTAGCAAGTATAAGGGCACTCATTATGCAGAGGATATGATGAGAAGTATGCTGCTTGATGACCTCAAAAGCGAGGCGGCATATTTGGAGGCATGCATAAATGACAGTATTGTTTTCTCAGTCGGAAATGAGATGGGGCAGAATGCTGCAGAAATATCAGGATACGAGCTTACAGAGACTCAAATGGCTGCAGTAAGGGAATTTGTATTGCCGAAGTACAGGCAGGCCTGTAAGGATCGCTATGAGGTCTTTAAAAACAAGCTGCTTGAATATGTAAGTACTAAAAATATAAGCGTCGCAGGCAGCCCGGAATCAGGGGAATACGAGTTGAGCACAGTAGGATTTCTGTTCGGTGAATCAGCAACCTGCGGAGAAATAATGGCTTTGCTGATGGCGGATATATTAAGCAAAGTTCAGATAGCAGAGGGCATCAGGAAGAGTACCTGTGATGAATTAAAAAATTTGCAAGAAAAATTGTCGGATGTTATTGCACACAATTCCGTCAATGATAATACGGACTATGGTGACAGATATCTGGCTGATGTGTGGAGTAAAAATCATGCCTCGTATATGAGGGACCAAGACCAGTCGCTGCTTGTGGATATCATAAGTACCTATATACTTCCTGATATCCGTGAAGGTGCGGGAAATACGAATAACGGACCTGATTTGTCGGCTAAGGTTGATTATCCTTTTGACGGAAAGTTCGGCAGGATTTATATTCGTGCCAAGTCAGGAATCGGGAAGTCGTTTTTGATGAAGGGCGCTGTAATTTCTGCAGTTTATAAGGCAATTTATGCTCAGCACAGGGAGCTTATGAGCGAAAGAGAGACACATGCCTGCGAAAACGGTGAGTTTGAGAAGCTGTTTACTTACTTTTATTCAGGCAAATCCGCTGACAGATATCCTGTATATATTAATGCATCATGGTTCAATGACCTGAGCGATTTTGTGACCGGAAAAGAGGCGGCTTATGAGAATATCCTGAGGGCTTGTGAGTCCTTTGATGAGCTGAATGAACTTTTACTGCATGAAAAAAGTGCACCGGACAGAATGATATTCTTTATCGACTCACTTGATGAACTGGAGGAGAGCGTTGAAGAAGAGTTTAATGCTTCACTTACATCTTTATTAAATAAGTATCCGGAAAGTGTTTTTGTTTTTACGAGCAGATTTTCAGGAAAGGATGTCAGAGCTGAGAACTTTAAGGATATGCATCTGGTTGGCTTTGACCGCGGCTCAATCGAGAATTATATTTCGAAGTGCTATTTTCTGTCGGAAAGAAATACATCTGAGCTTAAGACATTTATCAAAGAGAATGAGTATGCATTTGAGCTTGCTCAGAACCCTTTTATGCTTGGAGCAATGATCAGTGTGAAGGACTTTGAATACTCCGTGAAGAAGAGTCTTGATGTCATCATCAATTCTGTTATCAAGGTCAGATTCGACCGCAAGCGACTGGCGATGACGGATGTGGAAATCAGGGCGGTTCTGGCGTATCTCGCATTCAATACGGTATTTATCAATGAGCAGGGAAATCGTCTGAGCAAGAGTCTGCTGTGCAGCACCTTAAGGGAAGCCAGGGATGCGGGACTGATCTCGATAACCGGCGAATCAGCACATATTTCCGATGAGAAGATAAATGCATTTTCAGATAATTTGTCATGTCAGTCCGGAATTATTAACGTAATCAGTGACCTGGGAAGGAAGTTCTTTGTATTTCAGGATGAACTTGTTATGTGTTATCTTGCAGCTGAGTATCTGAATATTCTTTCACAGACCAATGAGAATTCAATTCCTCAAGAGTATGTGGTAAATATTCAGAATAACCGCATGCGGGAGGAAAACATTTACGAGCTGTTCCGTTTCACCGAAAATGTGATAAACAAAGAATCTTCGATTGACAAGCGTCTATTTTACGTCGTTGCAAACTTTTTATTGCTAATGTGTGATAAGAAGTCTGTCGGAAGTACGCTGCTTTATTTCCTGATAATAAAAGGAATGCTTTCAACTGATGACGATGTGCTCAGTGCAGTTCGCAGATGCTTGAGTGACTTTAATGAGTATAAATTTGGTGAGGCAGTTATTTTCAGGAAAAGAAGCGAAATCGAAGAGGTACAAATTCTTATCGAACGACTTCTTAACATGTAATTCGAGGAAAAAATGTTTGATATTTTAGATTATAAGGAATGTTTAAAAAGGGCCTGTGAAACAGTAAAGCATGATGATTTTCCGCAGGTTCAGGCAAGTGATCTCATATATAATTCTGTTACACTGAAGGATTTGTACTTCCCGGTGTTCCTGTCGTTTGATGATCCGTATAAGGATGACTATGTCTTTGATATATGGGGCGAGGCGTATGCTCCGCCGCGTATCGGGTGGAAAGACTCCGTATGGAATGAAGAAAGACACGGAGACAATTATCGCACACGACTGACAATCCGCTCGGAAGCAGGAGCAGGCAAGACGATGTTCTGCAGGCGTTCGGCAATTGCTTTTCTTGAAGATGATGAGGAGTATATTGATTCTCTTTATGAGATGACAGGTGTGAGATTTGGGAAAGTACCGCTTCCGGTATATATCGATTTCAGATACATGCAGGGAATCGAGGAACTGGTTGGTAAAGGTGCGGGCTTCGAGGAGATTGTTTACCGACTGGTCTGCAATTATCTCGGAGAAGATTTCAAAAGTAATTGCTCGCTTGAAGGCTTTGTCGGTATGGTTTTTCACGGCAGCAGCTTCCCTCTTTGCTTTATTGTTGACAGCTGGGATGCTTTGCATGATAAGCAGCTTCGAAATAAACTGGATAGTATTTTCGGAAATTATTTGAAAAGCATCAGGCCTGTTTATTTATTCCTTGCAGTCAGAACAAGCGGCGGGATACCCATGTTTGCAAAGGACTATGTTTTTGACATTGCCCCGCTTGCGCGCGATGAGATGGAGGATTACACAAGGCAGTATTATAAGCTTATTTACAGAGATAATCCCAGGAAACAGGAACAGTATGCCGAGGTTATTAACGAGATTACGCATAAGGCTAAGAGTGATCCTGCAATATGGAGAATAGCGAGTCTCCCGGTTGCACTCTCGCAGCTGCTTACTTTGGCAAGACTGGATGGTCATTTGCCTGAAAACAAAGCGAAGCTGTTTAGCGGGCTGGTGAACCTGTATGTCGAAAGAGCCGCAAAACGCTGCAATATTAAGATAAGCAGCGAGAAGATGATAATCGTTCTCTCGTACATTGCAGCCTCCATGACTGAAGCCAAGCAAAGCAGAGTTGATGATAAATGGCTTAAGGATACGGTTCAAAAATGCATTGAAGAGTTATCGGGATATTTCTATGAGTTTCAATCGAAGGAAATGCTTGATTCGCTTATCGAAGAGATAATACATTTAGGCTTCTTTCAGATGTTGGGTTCAGGAATGTATGCTTTTACTTCCTACAGAACAATGCAGGAATATTTGACGGCATATGCGATTGTCTCGCAGAATGCTGAAGAAGTTTTTGACGATATGTCACCGATTGAGATTTTCAGGAAGCATTATGCTGACAGGGGTTGGGAAGACATTATTGTTTATACTGCACTTATGAACGACGGAAGACTCAGACAGAGCATGGTAAAGGATTTAGCCGAGCTGGTGAAAAGCAATGCGCCCGGCAGTGAGTATTGTCTGATTCTCTTATTGGAACTTGTTATACAGGGCGCGCCCATGGACAGGTCGGTTCGCCACAGCATTTATGATTTGCTGGTAAACGACTTCTATTCTGTACGACGGCTGGCTGAGTCTGTTCAAAGCATCAGAAGCTTGGAGACAGACTATTTTCATTCCTCAAAAAGCGATGATTCGCTTTTTCAGCAGATATACAGGCTGGTTTGGGGTCCGGAAGACATCGCCGTCGATTTTGTAAATTATATAACAGAGCTCCATGAAGAAAGTATTGCGTCAGATGGCTTTGAATACGGATATACTATGGCATTAATCAGGCTCGCGTTGGGAGTCGATACGGCAAAGGAGAGCAGTTCTGTAGAGGAAAGATTTATATTAGTTGATTCTTCAGATGTAAACGAACTGATTCTGACATGCTGCATGGCTGATATGATTGCTGTTTCTGAGATGCTGGTGATTCACTCCTTCTTAAATGTGTATACAGCATATACTATAAGCAGATTGGACGCGAACAACGGCCATATAGCGCATAATTCTGCGGTTAGTCCGGAGACTTTCAGGGCTGCCTTAGCGAGTAAAAAGCAGAGTGTTCCGGTCGCAGAATGTATAAGGAACTGTATTCTGAGAAACTTTGTGACCTTTGAAAGCGTTGTTGATGAAGACTTGCTGAAAGACATGTTTAAAGGACTGGTGACACAGGAAAAATGGTGCGAAATACTGCTCTCTGTTGCACCGGGAAATCTTCGGTATCAATACGGATTTATTCCGGGAGGTGCCGATTTTTCCGGGTATTCCTTCGATCCTGTCAAATTCGCCTTTGGCATGAGTATCGATAAAAATACCAGACAAAGGTACAAAGATCGTTTGCATGATGAAATGGAAGTGGGAGCAGTTGACGAGGTTATTTTTACATATATGATATGTACTTTATGTTATTCCTGGAATATGAATTCTCGTCTGGCTGTGGCTGAGATTCCCAAATTATGGAATGAGGTTTGGAAATTTTATCATTTGCGTGATGAGCAGGCTGAGCCGTATTGGAAGAAAGTATATTCTGTAGGAAATGAGTATTTCAGGAGCATCATGTATCATGAAAACGGATATATTGAAGATATCGCAGGAGACGGTGCGGGAGGATTTTTAACATGAAACTGATTCATTTGTCAGATCTTCATCTGGGCAAGAGGGTCAATGAGTTTTCCATGCTTGAGGATCAGGAGTATATCCTGACGCAGATTATAAAAATTGCGGATGAAGAGAAACCGGACGGAATTATGATTGCCGGCGATGTATACGATAAAAATATACCCAGTGAGGAAGCTATTTCCCTGTGGGACAATTTTTTGCTGCGCCTGGTTAAAAGAGGGATACCTGTATTTGCAATCAGCGGAAATCATGATTCGGCAGTTCGATTTTCGAGTCACGCTGAGCTGATAGATGCCGGAGGCGTTCACCTTTCAAAGGCGTATGACGGTGAGGCGAAGAAGTATACACTTAATGATGAATACGGCAGTGTAAATATTTATTTGCTGCCGTTTATTAAGCCTGCAGTTGTAAGAGCTCTGTTTCCGGAGGAAGAGATTAAGGATTATACCGATGCGGTAAAAACTGCAGTTGCGCATATGAATATTAATGATACCGAACGCAATATACTTATTGCTCATCAGTTCGTAACTGGCGCTTTAAGATGCGAATCGGAGGAATTGAGTGTAGGCGGCCTTGATAACGTAAATGCTGAGATTTTTGATGTTTTTGATTACGTCGCTCTCGGACATATTCACGGTAAGCAATCCGTCGGAAGACCCGAGGTGCGGTATTGCGGAACTCCCCTTAAATACTCTTTTTCGGAGAAGGAGCATAAAAAGAGCGTTACCATTGTTGAAATGGGTCAGAATGGCGATGTGAGCATCAGAGAGGTGCTTTTAAAGCCCTGGCATGATTTGCGTGAGATAAAAGGTACTTATAATGAACTTGCAGCCAAAACGTTTTATGAAGGAACTGCAACGGATGATTATATTCATGCAGTGCTTACCGATGAGGATGATGTTATTGACGGCTTGGCTAGGCTTCGGACTATCTATCCCAACATTATGAAGCTCAGCTACGATAACAGACGTACGAGGACTACGGAAAGAGTAAGTGAGGCTGTCGATGTTGAGAATAAGAACCCTCTTGAACTTTTGGGGGACTTCTTTAAGTCACAGAACGGCAGCGAGATGAGTACGGAACAGGCTGAATATGCCGGAAAAATTATCTTGAAGATATGGGGGGATTGATATGAGGCCGCTGAAATTAACTATGTCTGCCTTCGGCCCCTATGCCGGAGAGACCGTAATTGATATGGAAATGCTTGGTGAACAGGGGCTTTATCTGATTGCGGGAGATACAGGTGCCGGGAAAACGACGATTTTTGATGCCATATGTTTTGCACTGTACGGGGAAGCGAGCGGAAATGACAGAACATCAGAAATGTTCAGGTCGCAGTATGCGAAAAAGGATACTCCGACGTTTGTTGAATTGGTGTTTACTCATCTGGGAAAAGAATATAAGATTAACCGCAATCCCGCTTACAAGCGTCCTGCAAAACGCGGCGATAAAATGACTGATGAGAAGGCTGATGCAGCACTTTATATGCCTGACGGAAGAATTATCACAAAGATGAATCTTGTTACGGCTGAGGTAGTGAACATTCTCGGAATCACAAGGGAGCAGTTTGCGCAAATAGCCATGATTGCGCAAGGAGACTTTATGAAGCTGCTGCTCGCGGATACAAAAACCAGGCAGTCAATCTTTCGAGATCTGTTTAAAACAGGTCCTTACCAGAAGGTTCAGGCACAAATGGCTGCTGATCTGAAGGCGGTTGAAGATGAGTATGAAAGAACCTGCGGAGATATAAAAATTTATATAGATTCAATAGACGCCGATGAAGATAGCGAGCGTTATGCGGAGGTTAAGAAAGCTAAGGCGGGTGAGATGCCCACGGCGGAAATTCTTGTGCTGTTAAAAGAAATGCTTGAGCAGGATGAGATGTTCAAAAACGAAACTGACCGGAAACTCGCCGATGTTAACGAGACACTTAATTCAGTAAATATTGAACTGGATCGAGCAGGCAAAACAGTACAAATTGAGGATGCGGTATCAAAGCTGAGAGAAGAAATTACTTGGCTGATTCCAATGATCGATGCAGCAAGAGAGCGGTTTGAAGCGGCAAGAGATGAGCTGAAAAATAAGGACGAGCTTATAAAGGAACAGGCTGTTCTGGATGGTGAGGCAGAGAAGTTTGCTCAAACAGCATCTGTTGCGAAGGATATAAACAGTGCCGGAAAAAGGCAGTCACAGCTTACCCTTTTGATAGATAAAAAAAGCGAAGAATCAGCAAAAACAGAGCTTACGTTGGAGAAAAAGCGTGCTGAATACGATAAACTGGAGCATTCCGGTGAGAATTATCAGGTGCTCGAAGCCAAAAGAGCAAAAATAACAGACAAAAGGAATGATTTATTTGGTCTGAAAACCCTTTTGGATGAGTATAAGATGAAAATTGACAAATTGAACGAAGTTCAAATTGCATATCAGCGTGATGAGGTCGAATTAAACAGCAAGATTGCGCAATATGAGGCAATGGACAGAGCCTTCAGAATGGGCCAGGCAGGAATACTTGCAGAAGGGCTTGAAGACGGAATTGCATGCCCTGTGTGCGGTTCGACTACCCATCCTAAGCTTGCTGCGAGGGGAGAAAATACTCCTAGTGAGGATGAGTGCAACAGTGCAAAAGAATCGGTGGATGCAGCACGTGCAAAGGCTCAAAATTCCAGTATCGCAGCCGGCAGGTGTGATGCTGAATGCCGTGAAAGCCTGAAACTTATCAATCAGCAGGCTGAGGTTTTAATGGAAACTGAGTATTCGGAATTGCTTTATCATCTGGTGGATGGGGAACTCAAAAATAACGAAAATGAGCTGCGTGAAGTTGAACGTCTGATCGGAATTGAAAGAGATAATATTACTCTTCGCAAACGTCTTGCAGGAGAAATACCTGTCGATCAGGATGAGGTTAATGCGGCAAAGGAAGATATTGTTAAGTACGAGAAAGAGCTTGCTGTGATAGCGAAGGAGCTTGAAAACTTAAGCATCCGGTCGGAAGAACTTAAGGCCGGCCTGAAGTTTGAGAATGAGACGGAGGTAAAGTCTCGCAAGGAGATTATTCTTAAGGAGATTCAAAGACTTGATGAAGTATTTTCCGCTGCGGATAAGGAACTTCGCAAGCTGGAGAAGGAGAAGCTGGAAAAGGACTCAAAGGTTGAAACTCTTGCGAAGGAAATTGCAGTAGCAGACAAAATAGATATTGCTGCATATGAAGCAAAGAAAACTGAGCTTGAAAAAGAGCGACAGGAGATAAACTGTGTACTTCAAAATGCAGCCGGAAGATATAAAAACAACTCTTCTGTTTATGCCAACCTTGAAAATAAAGCTGCAAAGGCGGTTGAAACGGAAAAGCACAGGTCGTGGCTGAAAACCTTGTCTGATACGGTTAACGGAAAACTTTCGCAGCGAGATAAAATCATGCTTGAAACGTATATTCAGACTACTTATCTTGACAGAATCATCAGACGGGCTAATCTCAGGCTTATGACGATGTCCTCGGCACAGTACGAGCTTGTGCGCGCGAAGGAAGCGGCTGACCAGAAGGGACAGTCAGGTCTTGAACTTAATGTTACGGACCATTACACCGGCTCACAAAGAAGTGTAAAGTCACTTTCGGGCGGTGAAAAATTCATGGCGTCATTATCGTTGGCATTGGGACTCTCTGATGAAGTACAGGCAAGCGCCGGAGGCATTCAGATTGACACAATGTTTGTTGATGAAGGCTTCGGTTCACTTGATCCTGATTCGTTGGAGCAGGCGTATCGTGCGCTTTGCGGCCTTACTGAGGGAAATAGGCTGGTGGGAATTATTTCTCATGTTGCGGAGCTTCGAACTAAAATTGATAAGATGATTATCGTTAAGAAGGATCGAAGCGGCGGAAGCAATATTACAATTACAACTTAAAAATCACAATATTTTCACAAGTTGATACTTTTTTGTTCACATTTTCAGGTTAGTCTGTTTTATGCCACGTGAGGCTATTTATATTTCGAAATCGGACGGGCAAATTGAAGTCCGAGTTAAGATTGATCGGATGCCGCATAAAATATTACGAAAACAGACTAACGGAGAGTGTGAATGAAAAAGTTTTTTTATAGTGCTTTATCGATTTTTATTATGATCTGCATGCTTACAGGCTGCGCTTCGGCAGATAATAATGAGCAGAATAATGCTGAAGGACAGAATATTCCGGATGTCGGAAATATGCAGGGCGGGGCAGCACAACCGGGTCCTGCAGGGAGCAGTTCTGCAGATTTGGAGACACTTGAAGCTGAGCTGAAAGCGCAGACAGAAAAGCTGAGTATAAGCAGTGAGACTAAAAAAACAGATGCCTATACTGATTGTGGTGAAGATGCGATTAAAATAAGCGGAACAGCTTCAGAATGGAATATTGAATCAGCAGGTGCTGATATTCATGAGGGAATAGTGACAGAGAATAACACTCTGACGATTAAAAGGGAAGGTACCTATATTCTGAGCGGAAATATTACCGGCAACGTTGTAATTAATGTTTCTGAGAAGGAAAAGGTTCGTCTTGTTTTAAACGGAATTACCCTTCGCTCGGGCAGCGGTGCAGCGATCTGCGCTGAAAGTGCAGATAAACTGATAATTTCAACTGCTTTAGGCAGCAAAAACCTGATTTATGATGCTGACGGGGCAACAGCAGCTATATATGCAGAGTGCGATTTGACTCTTAACGGCAGCGGAGAGCTTGGTATTGAGGCAGGTTCAAAGCACGGTATTTATTCGAAGGATGATTTGAAGGTTACGGACGGTAATTATGTTATTAATTCAGCCGGAGCAGGTCTTAAGGGAAAGGACAGCGTTTCGGTCTTCGGCGGAACTTTTGACATTAATAGCGAGGGTGATGCGGTAAAGTCTGACTGGGGAGAGGATGAAAAAACTCCGGAAGAGATAGCCAAGGCTCAAAAAGGTAATGTTTATATTGCCGGCGGAAGCTTCAAAATTATCTCCGGAGATGACGCAGTATCGGCGTCAGGTACTGTGCGCTTTTCGGACGGAAACTTGAGTGCCGCAGCCAAGAAAAAAGGAATTAAGGCAGCCAACGGAATTTTGATAGATGACGGGGTTATTGACATTACCGAATGCTATGAAGGACTTGAGTCTGAATGCATCATAATTGACGGCGGAACGATTTCAATCTGCTCCTCCGATGACGGAATCAATGCTGCGGAGGCCGAAAATACAGCAAACAGAGCCGATATAACAGATTCTGCTGATACTACAAATGCAGCAAATACAACGAATGCGGACAATGTTAAAGGAAGATTTAACAAAGGGTTCATGGATGGTTTCGGACGTGGCTTTGCAGAAGGCAACGGTAATGCACGCCTGTTTATAAACGGCGGCAATATATATATTAATGCTCTCGGAGACGGAATTGATGTAAACGGTGCGATTCTTCAGACGGGAGGATATGCAGTTGTTGACGGACCCTCGGACAGCGGCAACGGAGCTCTTGATTATGATTCCGGATATATCATGAACGGAGGAACAGTTATTGCTCTGGGAAGTTCCGGAATGTTCCAGACTATATCAGAGACTTCGGCGAATTATGCCGTTTCTGTTTTCGGTAATTTCACTGCAGGCAGTAAGGTTACTTTTTCAGACGGAAACGGAACCGTAATGTATGATATCAGTTCGAAGAGAGCCTTTGGTTCGGTCGTAATTGCTTCAGATGAGCTTAAAAACGGCGAAAACTACAGCGTAAGTGTTAACGGTGAAAAGCAGGGAGATTTGACGATTTCCGAGCGTATTACCGTGGTCGGAGAAGCGGTCGGAGGAATGAACGGATTTGGAGGCAGACACGGAATGGGCGGTTTCGGAGGCGGAGAGCGACCCGAGAACGGCGGCTTCGGAGGCGGAGAGCGACCTGAGGGCGGTGGTTTCGGCGGGAATACCGAGCGTCCCGGAAAAGGCGGCTTCTCAGGCGGAGAAGATCAACAACCCGGAAATGAGGGCTTCTCAGGATTTAACGACAATTCCGGACAGCCTTCAGGACAAATAGGATAATAACTTTATATATAAATCAGCAGGAAAACATGCTACAATGAAAGCATTCCGAATACAGGAGGTACTGTTAATGAAGAAGCTTTCGGTACGCATGTTTTCTTTTTTGCTTTTATTTATATTTGCTGTTTCTTCACCACTCGGAGAGGTCTCGGGGGCGAAGACGGTTCAGGTTGAAGCTGCGGTGAAGTTGTCGAAGACCAAACTCAGCCTGTTCACGGGAGATAAAGCCAAGCTCAGTCTCTCTTCGAGCAAGAAGAAGGTCTGGTTATCAACCGACAATGAGATTGCTTCGGTTTCCTCTGCAGGTGCGGTGGAAGCACAGAACCCCGGTAAATGTGACATCTATTGTATTGTAGGTTCGAAGGCTTATAAATGCAGTGTGACAGTAACAATGAAGCCTAAAACACCGATTACATTTGTGAACGGGAAGGAACCTCTTCCGTCGGTTATTAAGGCTTCGAGTCAAAAGGCGACGGCAGCAAAGAATGTGGTTGTGGCGCAGAACAAGCTTAAGGAGGCTGTAGATACTTCTTCTGCACTTAAAACTGCTTATTCTTCAAGCAGTGATGTAAAGGGCAGAACACCTGTATATTTTTATCATCCCCGCAGACTGGTTCTTTCAAATACCAAAGCAGAAGTCTTCTTTTGGGTTTCTTCGAAATCTGAAGTTATCAGAGTATATAATGATGGTGCAGTTGAGGCTTACGGCGAAGGAATAGCGGATGTTACTGCTTATGATATTAAGGGACAGCCGCTTGAGACTTTTTACCTGTATGCAACCACCTGGAATGATGCAGATCCTGTAGGAAGCAGAGTGGATTACAGTGATTCCGGACGCGTGGAGGAAGTGTATAAACAGATTCGCTTCCAGGATATTCAGGAGTCGGTAAACAATATTACGGATTATGCGGCAATTCTGTTTGCGAATAATGCTTATTATTCCACAGCGGAGGAAGGCTCAAGTCCGAGAATACTTGAAAAAGACAAGAGGCTCTGGATTCAGTCGGGAAATTCTGACTGGATATTCAGAAATAATGCAGGAATTTGCTGCAATGTATGTGCCGGAGCCGTATATGCTCTTGTCGGTGATTATGAGAAAACCGGTATTATTCAGATGGCCGGACCGAATGGGCATACAGTCTTCTGGTGCTATGAGAACGGCAGCTATTATGTTTACGATTTTACCAATGTTATTTCTGAGGGAAACGGAAAACTTCATTCCGAGTTCAGCGGCAACGTATACAATTATGTCGATTCGACCATCGGAAAAGGCAAAACCTTAAAAGCTGCTTTCGATGATTGTTCCAAGAAGAGCAATTCATTCTACTATACCAATAAAATAATCTATTCAGTGGAACTGACGGGGCTTGATTATTATCCGGCCGAATCCAACAACTGGATGCAGACGGGAGACTTTACAAAGCCTTGTGTCGCAACCTTCGTTGAGGGAACACAGGTTGAGGTTCTGTATACGGCAAAGGGGGTAAAGTTCACTCCCGAGTATGTCAAGAGAAGCAATATCCCTGATGCGATGAGAGTTATTACAAAGGCTTCAAATACCGAACAGAGTCATACCGATACGAATTTGGGAAGACTGCGTTCGATAGGCGGAAACGGAAGTTCCAAAGCATCTGCCGTAAAACTTTCTGCAGCGAAAGGCAGCAAAGCTTATACACAGAAGAAGCTTAAGTCTGTTATTGATTCTTCTTCAAAGAGCGGAAAGGCTCTGAATCTTTCGTCGGAAAGCAAGGATCGTAAACTTGTCTATCTGTATGAAACCGAGAAGCTGGATATCGGAAGTTCAAAGGCACTGTTCTGGTATTCAACCGATGCAAATATTATACGTGTTCAAAGCGACGGAACCATAAAGCCTTACGGCGAGGGTGCTGCTGATGTTTATGCTGTTGATTCCCAGGGCAAGACGATAAAATGCTTTAAGCTGTTTGCTGTTACCCGTGCCGATGCAGATCCTCTTGCCGCGACTTTGGGAGATAAGTCAGGCAAATTGAAAGATGTTATATTTGGTTTTTCTATGCAGGGTCAGAGCAGTGAACCTGTAAGCAAAGAGCCTTACAGCAACATTTATCTGGAGGATATACCTGATAAACTTTCCACTGTTACTGATTATGCAGCCTGGATTGTTTCGAATTACGCTTATCCGAACGGTGCTGAAGAACCCCGCGGACCGCAAAGCAGGATGAGCTTAGATGGCGCTGTATGGTTCGGTATGGCCAACAGCGACTGCGTATTTACGAATTACGTCGGCGTATGCTGTAATTATGCAGCCGGAGCTAATGTGGCTCTCTACGGCGATTACGAGGCCAACGGACTTATTATGATGTCCGGACGAATGGGCCATGTTATTAACTGGTTCTATGAGAACGGTGAGTACTATGTCATTGATTATATGTGCGTTTCGGAGGAAAGAGATTTCATAGTGGATCAGTATGGCGCTGATGTCGGAAGATATGTCAGAGAACGTATCGGAAGAGGAAAGACTCTGCGCACGGCTTTAGATGACTATATGTCAAAGAACCCGAGCCGAAGCTGGTACTTTGAAAATCAGATTTTATACGGAACGGCGGCGACAGGTTTCAAGTTCTATCAGGATGAGTGCAATAACTGGAGCAGTCAGGGTATGCACAGAAAAGGCAGCGGTGTAAACAATATCCTTTATACTCCTGAAGCTGATCCTATTGAACTGCTTTATGTAGATTCTTCTTACAGATTTGATTATGAGATTCTTGCCTGGGATGCTGTTCCTCAGCAGGTACAGACGGTGTATTTCTTTGACAAAACCGGATACAGCTATCCGATTGAGAGACTGGGTGAGTTTGACAACACTTCAATGTCCGCCGAAGAATACAATCGCAGAGCAAATAATAACGGTGGTTCAGGAAGCGCCGGTCCAGGCGGAGGAAATACTCCTTCAGGAGAAGTGCTTAATGAAATAAGAGACATGTATCAGGATATGGGTAGCTATATGGCCTTCTGGGGATTTGTTTCTCTTTATCCGGAGAATTACATTATCAGATCGGAAATGAACGGAAAGCCTGTAACCCTGATTGATGAGTATGCTTTATGCAACAAGCCGAATCTTAAATATCTGGAAATTCCGGAAAGTGTCACCAAGATTGCTGACAGCGCATTGGATACCATAAAGAGTACTTGTACTCTCGGCGTATATTCGGGTAGCTATGCAGAAAAGTATGCAAAGCAGAACGGCTACAAGTACAAGATTGTTCAGTAGAACAATATAAAATTGTCAAATAAAAATATATTAAATTATTGAGACAAAATGTATAAAACACCGGTAAAACTCGGAATATGTCAGTGAGCAGCGAAAGAGTGAACAGCGAAAAATCAGGGGTTTATGTTTATCACTACATATTCCGAAACACATCCGGTCTTAAAAGCAGAGGCCCAATCGGCAATTCCCGAACTTACAATGAAAACGGTATTTTCCCTGGTTTCAATGCCGTAAGTCTTATCATTTTGGCCGATAAGCTCGCCTACCCTTCGGATGGGGAAGAAATTACCTCCGTGGGTATGGCCCGAAAGAACTAAATCGACACCGGCCCTGACCTGATTATCATAATCATTGGGCTGGTGGTCGAGAATAATTGAGTATTTCTCATCACTGAATTCTTTTTTTAACTCTTCCATTGAGGCACGCTTGCGGCCTCTTTGTTCTTCTGAACGGTCCTGACGGCCTACAATCACATAGCCGCCGGGAAGTTCAGCCACTTCGTCCTGAAGGACAACTACACCGTTTTTCGTAAGCTCGTTAATCAGATCATCGCCGGTGTAGCCACGGCCTTTAGTTAAACTGTAGCCTTTGTCGTGATTGCCGAATACAAAATATACACCGTATTTGGTTTTAAGATTTCCCAGTGCCCTGCAAGCAATCTGCATGTCTTCAAGCATTGAATCGTCATCAACAAAATCACCTGTCAGCACAACCGCATCGGGATTCTGAGCCTGTATAGCATTCAAATGTTTTGCGAAACCGTTGCCATCGAAGGTGGTACCCAGATGTGAATCTGTAATCTGAATAATCTTTAAAGGCACAGATGTCTTTGCGGAAGTGAGATTATACTCCGTCATCCTGACATTATGTGCCATTATCCAGCCGTAGGTGAGGTAAATAAAGCACAGGACTATTGCGATGATTCCGCTCAGATTTGTTTTGAACCGGGGCGCTTTATCTTTTTTGCATTTTCTGACGATTCGGGCAATAAGCTCGGAAATCAGCACAAACAGTCCCAAATGTATTATAATTATAATTGCGTTCATGGTGCCGAATAGCAATGATAATGCGGCTGCAATGAGCGCCATCATGCCAAGAGAAAGAAGACGGCGCTTTGCAACAGAACCTTTTGAGAGCTTTGCAATAAATGCAAACTTTCCGAAACTGTGACATATTACACCGACGAATGCGGCAGCAGCGATTATGATTAATGAAAAAATGATTGCCCAGAGCATAATGAAAATCCCCTTTGATGTTTGGTATAAGTATAGACACTCTTATTCGGCTTGTAAATGCAGCCGCAATATTATTAATGCTTGTTTTATAAAAAGGAGATTACTTGAATGAGACTGATTACCCAAATTAGAAAAAAGAGAGTCAGGACACCGCTTAAGGATATTTCGGCGGGACTTGTTGTTGCGTTGGTATCGATTCCTATTTCGATGGGATACGCACAGATTGCGGGACTGGCTTCGGTATACGGTTTGTACGGATCTTTTCTTCCGATACTGGTATACGCGCTGCTGACAACTTCACCGCAGTTTGTAGTTGGTGTTGATGCTATGCCGGCTGCCATGGTCGGAGGTCTGCTTGCGGCACTGGGAATAACGGCAGAGTCAGAGGCGGCTTACAACATTGTCCCGCTTGTTTCGGTAATGACTGCGTTGTGGTTTCTGTTCTTTTGCCTGGTAAAAGCCGGAAGAATAGTAAAATATATATCAACTCCGGTGATGGGAGGATTTATCTCGGGAGTCGGAATTACGATTATTCTCATGCAGGTGCCAAAACTGTTCGGAGGAACCGCAGGGACTGGAGAAGTTGTTGAATTACTTGAAAATATTGCGGAGCAAGTTCCTGAAAACTTTAATATGCTTTCACTGATGCTCGGTATATTTACAATTGCAGCTGTATTTGTCGGAAAGAGATTTATTCCGAAAATACCGATGACAGTGGTAATGATGGCAGTCGGAGCACTACTGCAGGTTTTTATCGGACTTGACAACTACGGAGTAAAGCTCTTGCCCGAGGTTGCTTCGGGACTTCCGAAGTTTGTTGTGCCGGATTTTGGCGTGATTGCGGAACACGGCGGGATGCTGGTTCTTGAGTCATTAAGTATAGCAGCGGTAATAATGGCACAAACACTTCTTGCAACGGGTAAATATGCATCACAATATGGGGATGAAATTGATAACAATGCGGAACTTCTGGCATATGCGGGTATGAATATAGCGAGTGCAGCGGTAGGGTGCTGTCCGATTAACGGATCGGTATCAAGAAGCAAAATAGCGGACAGTGAGGGTGCACGGAGCCAGCTGATGAGTATATCGGCAGGTATATTTATGGTGATTGTTCTGATATTCGGGACTCCGCTCCTGAAGTATTTACCTGTTCCTGTACTGACGGCAATTGTCATGACAGCGCTGATGGGAATCGTTGACGTTGATTTGTTTAAGCGTCTGTGGAAGGAGAGCAGAAGTGAAAGCTTTATTTTCCTGGTCTCTATGGTAGCGGTGCTGGTACTCGGAACGGTCAACGGAGTAATTGCGGGATGCATTATTTCGTTTTGGGAAGTTGCGGTTAAATCAGTAGCGCCTCCGGTATGCTTTGTGGGCAGAATACCCGGCCATGGCAATTTCCATTCGTTGGAACGCAACTCACATGCAAGACCAATCTGCAACACAGTAATTTACAGGTTTTCAGGCAATTTATTCTTCGCAAATATAGATAAATTTGAAAATGACATTGAAAAAGCAATAAAGCCCGATACAAAGCAGGTCGTTGTCGATGCAAGGGGCATCGGAAGCATTGATATTACTGCAGTTGACAGACTTATAGCTTTTAACAAAAAGATGCGAAGAAACGGCATTAAGTTTTATATTACGGAACACGCCAGCAGTCTGAATGATAATATTCGTGCAATGGGAGGTGCAAGCCTGATAGAGGAAGGTGTTGCTCGTATTACCATTACTTTGGCTTTGCGTGATGCCGGACTTCATAAGCCTTACACTCTCGAGGGCGAAGATGCTGCGCAGCAAAGCGGATATTCCGAATCTGAAGAGAAATTGGCAGAATTTGAGTGGGCATTCGGAAGTGAGGCTGAAGAAAGACTCGAAAAGCTGGCTCAAATGACCGCAGATGATATGGCGAAGGAGATAACTGAGGGTACTGAGGACAATATCGACGAAATTGAAGAAAACGGCGCAATTACTCAGTGGGGCAAACTTGGTTTTTATGATGAGCAGGACTTCTGGGACATTTTGGAAGCCAGAATTGAGCAGCTTTTCGAGAAAAAGGCTATCGATAGGGCTGATATGATGAAGCTTAAAGAAAAAATCGCTCACCGAAGGAATAAGGTTCGGCGTCGATTAAGCGAAATGAATCCTAAAGCTGCAGAGATGCTTCAGGAGCACAGGCACAGAATTAAGCAGCATCTTAAGGAACATGATCCTGAATTATTCGAGCATCTTTTGCAGCATAACTTTTTTGAAGAAAACGATTCGACAAAAGGTTAAATGCAAATTTAATTAGCTTGGAAAAGTGGCCCCGTTTGCCGAAAAACGGGGCTGTTTTTATGCTGTTTTTGGTGAAAATCAACTGCTTAGGTGACGCAAAAATGTTGAAAAATAACGGTTCTACTTTGCTAGAACGTGAGAAAGTCGTGATAGGCATGTTTACAATTGTAGAAAGTGATTTTTTTGACATTGATTTTCGGATGAAAAAGATGTTATACGCTTGTAGTCTGCCGGCTTTTCGGGGTACGAAGACAGGTAAAAACGGGATAAAATCATGGGAAACAGTTAAATCAGGAATTAAGGAAATGTATGCAGAGTATGAGGGTTGAGCCTGCTTAAAATCTACATTTAGGTTGATATATATATCCAAATACATTAAAATAAGTAATGATTGTCGAAAAGATTATTAAAAACGGGAGATAGAAAGTGAATTTTAAGAGATTAAAGGACAGTGTAGCACCGGCAATGTTTAATCATTACGTGCTGTACGTGCTTGTCTGTTTTATCATGGCGATTGCAGGACTTGAGTTTGTCGCGCCGTTGAACGTGTTTTTGGATTTTGTATCAGGGGCTACAGGATATGAAATCAAAGAACCTGTGAGCAGGAAATATCTCGGAACAGACAGTATTCTTGAACAAATTGAAAAAAAGGAAGTTCTGTCGGGAATCGGTAATGAGGGATTGTCGGGTGTAAGTCCGAGTGATCTGGGAGTTGATGTTTCGGTTGAATCCATCAAGGAGAACGCAAAGCAAAGACTTCAGGATGCAGTAGACAAATATACTCCGTCTAAGCCTTCCGAAGAGATATATTATCGCACGATCGGCATGGTAACATTGGAAAATCGTGACGGAGTGTTTGCAAGTGCTTTTAACATTTATCAGCGACGAAGTCTGTCGTATGCCGTATATTCAGGTGTAAAGACCATGGTACATTCGGAGAATGCAGCAATATTGCTTTGTACCGTACTTACGGTTCTTGTGTCGGTGTTCCTGGTACTGTTTGTGAAGCGTGTTCTTAAAGTCATTTCAAGGCGTTTCTTCCTGGAAGCAAGAAACTATAAGAAAGTGCCTCTTCGCCGCTCACTTTACCTTATAAGATGCAGACACTGGCTTAATGCCGGATTTGTCCTTACTATGGCGTTGCTGCACAATTTTTTGATGTGTTTTACCATTGTGGGCGGAGTAAAATATTATTTTGCTTATTTTGCCGTTCCATACATAACAGCCGAGAATCCCGGTGCAAAACCGAAGGAAGTGCTCGAACTGTCCAAACGTATGATGGAAGGGCACAAAATGGAGTGCTTTAAACTCAAATTAAGCTTCATCGGCTGGGATTTGATCAGTGTTATGAGTCTGGGAACACTCGGAATATTGTATGTCAATCCTTACAAGGCGGCCGTTTACTGCGAGTATTTTGCAGAACTTCGCGCTTTGGCCGTAGAGAACGAGATTGAAGGCTGTGAGATATTAAATGACAAGTATCTTTATGAATATGCGGACAGAGGATATCTTGAAGAACTCTATGCCGATAAACTTGAAATTATGAATTCTGAGATTCCGGAGGCCGACAGACGTACAGGCCCCGCACGCTTTTTTGCTAATGTATTCGGCGTGATTCTGCTGCCGGACAGAAAAGAAGAGGTGTACAGGCGTTATACGGAGCTGCGAATCCAGATTATTGAGGCGCGTTCGGTAATAAAGCATGAACAATATCCTTCAAGAGAGTTCCGCAAAGCAAATCCGCAGAAACAAAGACACTTTATGGAACTTCACTACCTGAGGCGATATTCACTTACCTCTCTTGTGCTGATGTTCTTTATCTTCGCATTTATCGGATGGTTGTGGGAGGTACTTTTTCACATTGTGGAAGAGGGCAGATTTGTTAACAGAGGAGTACTGTTCGGACCTTGGCTTCCTATTTACGGCTGCGGAGGAGTGCTGATACTTATCGTGTTGTACAAGTTCAGGTCGAAGCCCTGGCTTGAGGCGGTACTTACTGTACTGATGTGCGGAATTGTTGAGTATTCCACATCACTTTATCTTGAGTATAAATTCAATGAAAAATGGTGGGACTATACGGGATATTTCCTGCATATAGACGGGCGTGTAAGTGCGGAAGGTCTGATGGCTTTTGCTATCGGAGGTATGGCTATGGTTTACTTTATCGGACCGTTAGTGGACAATGTTTTGGTACGAATAAAGAAGCGTATTTTGATACCTGTGTGCATCGTTCTTGTTTGTTTGTTCGTCGCTGACATGGTTCATAGTTCGACAAGCCCCAATATGGGCTCGGGAATTACAGAATACGATATGATTTCGGGTGCTGAATTAATGGAAAATATGGCTCGGGAGCCCGTTAATTAAGGCTTTGCGTGAAAATTATATGTAGATTTAATAAAATGCAGAAGGTAAGGGTTTGCGGAGCAAATCCTAATGAGGTCACGAACGAACCAACGTGACCGAATATGAAAGGAGACGGTGTTATGGTTAAAATTATCGGAACTGAGGAGTTTAAGGCAGAGGCACTTACGGGATGTTCGGTTGTTGATTTCTCTGCAATTTGGTGCGGTCCCTGTAAAATGCTCGGACCTGTTCTTGAGGAAATATCCGAGGAGATGACGGATGTAAAGTTCTTTAAGGTTGATGTTGATGATGACGGAGATCTTGCAGCTGAATACGGTGTTACAAATATTCCTGCAATTCTTGTGCTAAAAGACGGTGAGAAAAAGGATATGTTGGTAGGCTTTAAGCCTAAGGAGGTTCTTCAGGGCGAGATAGCTGCTCTTATCGGATGATGCAATAATTTGGCGGATATACTATGAGAACTGAAAAGGCAAGCAGGGTGCGCTTCAGGGTGCTCCCTGCATATTTGTTAATTGCGATAATGATTTTGTGTGCCGGCGGAGTTTTTGGCGCCTGCGGCACGGATAAGGATACCTTGCCCGGACAAGACAGCAAGACTTCTGCTGCGGATGAAAAGACAGGAAAAAGTGACGACTCTTCAAATTTGCACTCCGGCGGAGACAATTCGGCAGATGATTTGACAGGTAATCCGGCAAATAACGCTGCAGGGGCTGATGACAATTCAAAGAACAGTGATGAAAAAGATAAGTCATATTCACTGCCTGAGCTGAGAATAAGTACCGGTTCGAGTCATATTTCCGATAATGCCATCAGAGCAGAGCTTACAATGATTGCCGGGCCCGATTTGGATTTAAAAGATGAAAATCTTTATAACGGCAAGATATCTGTACGACTCAGAGGCAATTCCACGAGGTACAGGGAAAAGGCACCTTATAAAATAAAACTTGAAACGAAGACGAATCTGCTGGGTCTCGGACGCTCAAAACATTGGGTATTACTGGCGGAAGACATCGATCATACACTTTCAAGAAACATTTTGACACTTAAATTTGCACGCGATATCGGCATCTCGACTGCAGGAAACGCAGCGAGTGTTTCTCTTTACATCAATGATAAGTACAGAGGGGTATATACTCTTTCCGAGCATGTAAGAATCGGAAAAGACCAGGTTGATGTTTTTGACTGGACGGAGCTCGCTGAGGATGTTGCCAAAGCTGTTGCAAAGGATCGGAATTTTGAAAAGGATGTGCAGGAGAGGCTGGAAGACAGTTTGGCTTCTGATTATGCATGGCTGAGTGAACCGTATGCTTTCAGTTTTGACGGTGAGGAGTACTGTGCAGCGGACTATGCGGATATTCCGTCTCTTACCGGAGGAGTTTTACTTGAAGCGGATTTTTATCACCAGAACAGTGCGGACATTGATTCGCTTAAAACCGCATATTTGCAGCCGTTTTATGTGAGTGAACCGGAAGCGTGTGCGACAAACCCGGAGCTTATGGAGTACATGAGAAGATATTTACAGTCTTTCGAATATGCGCTTCATGCACGTGACTTCACTTTCCACGACTCGGGTACTCAGTTTAAGGCTACATCCGGCAAGTTTGATCCCAGATCCGGATGGTCAGGAAGTTTAACCACGATTGAATATTCTGACCCGGAACACGACGGGTGGAAGTATTACGATTTCTTTGATATGGACAGTCTTGTGAATAACTTTATTATCTGTGAATTTACCAGAAACTGGGACTGTATGAAGAACAGTGTGTTTGCATACAAAGATATCGAAGGCAAGGCATTTCTTGCACCTGTGTGGGACTTTGACTGGGCATACGGCAACATCAATATGTACGGCATTGATACATGGTTCACCGAAGGCTGGGCAACCACTGACGACAATTATACCAGAGAGCAGTATTATCAAAGCTTCAATTGGAACAGGTATCTGATAAAGGATCCCGAATTTGTGCGGGCAGTATGCGAAAAGTGGCATTTGATACGGCCCGGAGTCATCGAAAACCTGATAAAGGAAAATGGCGAGCTGGCACAAAGAAGGGCTGCAATGAAGCCCTTCGGCGACGAAAACGATGCAAAATGGAAGCATACTTACTCTTTTTACCGCTCTAAAAAATACGATGAGTCCTGGGACAAAATGACAAAATATATAAATCAAAGAGTCAAATGGCTCGATGAACAGTTTACTGATATCGATACGTTATATAATTCGCTGAATCCGTGAGATTCGGCGAATTTTTTTGCACATAAACGGAATGAAAAATATTATTATTCTGTTAAATGCAGATTTCATGCGGACTACTGATTGACTAGCCTGTATAAATATGATATCTTTACGATGCATGTAGTAAATATGGAGGCGAAACTCATGAATCGTAAAGAAAAATCACGAAAGTACACGATTAAGAATATATTAAGCAGCTTTTTAGCCATTATTCTGATGGCTTCTATTGTTGCACTCTCAAAACCGGTTGAGGCGAGCGCATTTTCGCTGAAAGGAGCATTTAAGAGTGTTACAAACTCAATAAAGAAGGCGGTAGACAGTGTCAAGAATGTTATTGATACTTCGACCAGCAAAACGGTTTACAATTATTCGGAATTGTCGTCGTTTTTGTCCAACGTGTTCTCGGGAACAGACCTTACCGTAAAGTTGGGAGCCGATATTACAATTCCTTCCGGTTCCAGAATTGTATCGTGTCTTCATAATGTCGACATGGATATGAACGGGCACAAGATTATTTCATCGACAACGGATTATCCTATCTTCATCTCATACGGAAGAACCTGGAAAATAAAGAACGGCTCCATCATACAAAACACCGGAGCATCAACGGGTGTCTTCTACGTGTCTGCGGGTGATCTTTTCGTCAACAATGTTACAATCAAGTCAAATAATGCAAACAATGCAACTACGGCGGTGTACATTAACGGTGTTCTGGCTTCACCCAAAGCGGAATTCAACAACTGTACATTTGAGAACTTTACCACTGCTTTTAATATGTCCTATGACTCAAGAGCAATTCTCAACAGCTGTCAGATCAAGAACAGTCAGGGCAATGCGGTATACCTTGCTTACAATTATTTCTCGGGCAATCAGTGCCGCTTCACTATGAACGGCGGCAGCATCAAATATTCGAAGGGTCACGGCATCTATTCCGATGGAGCCGCATATCTTACGAGTGCCTCCAAGAATCAAATTTGTCTCGACAATGTCGAAATTTCGGGCGGAACTTCAAGAGGCCGATACGGAATCTATGCCGGAGACAATTCTGAGTTTTACCTTACGAACTGCCGAATCAAAAACAACGCAGGCGGAAATATAGGTGCAAACGATACATCGTATATTAACATTTCAAATCTTGACAACGGAGAGTATTCATTTACTTATACTCCCGGATTCAGCGACTCACTTCCCAAGAGAGTTGCTGTTTACAATGCCGGTAATATTGCAAAGGCAAAGAGCGATATAGGAGGCTATAAGGTATTGGATAATACCGGATCTTCGGTTTGCCTTCAGAAACCTCCGGCACAGGTGGCGGTAGATGCCGAAATAGGTGAGGTGGATGAACTCTACAGAAGAAAGAACTCATTGGCGGGAAACTACAAAGAAGGAGATTCGGATTTCGCCACCGTATCGGTTAACGGCGGAGAAGAAACTAAGCAGGCAGGTATCAAGGCTAAGTATGAGGCACTTGTTACTCTTTCAACAATCAACAGCAACCCCGACAGATTTGCCTTTAAGGGCTGGAGAAAATACGTAAAAGCAAATGAGGATTCTGCTTGGAGTGATTTGGGTATTTACAGTACGGCACAGACTATTAACGTCAATATTTACGAAGAATTTGTGAAGTACGTAGCTGAATACGATTACAGAAAGTACACTCTTACGGTCACTACTGCCGGAAGCCGCGGAAGCATTAATAATGCCGCTTCTCAGAACATTAATACTGCGGTATATGTTGACACGGTTGCGACGCTTGCGGCAGGACCGGATACAACGGAAACCAAGACCTTCAACGGCTCGAGCTATACTGCCACTTATCTTTTCAATAAGTGGAGCGACGGAGATACAAGCCGTACCAGAACCGTTTCTGTAACCAAGGATGAATCTTACGTTGCGATGTTTAAGATGACCGGTAAAGACAAGGGCGTGATGTACCTTGGAGTACAGGAAATTACCGACCTTAATTCCGCACAGAACAAGAAACTGCTTCTGATCTATGTTGGCGCTGTCGGAAACTCCCAGAAGAATGCAATTGAGACTTCGAGCGGTCTGATAGGAACCACAGGTTTGCCCGATTATTCTGCGGCGGTAAATTCAACCACAAAAACTTCTTCACATGGAAGAAGTGCAGCAAGCGGGCTTGCAAGTGATGGAATCGCAGGCTATTCGAAGGTGGACCCCCAAAACAAGGAACTTGTGGCTGTTACGGTCAATTCAGCCGGTACCGGATTTGATACTTGTACAAGCGGTTATATCGGACGCTTCAACAATGAGTGGATCTACTGGTGCAGCGGCGGAGGTGTAAAGGGCGTAGGTCCTTATCGTCTCTATGCTTATACCAATAAGCTGGATTTTAACCTTTCGGATGTTAAGGTCGAGATGAAGCCCGGCTTCATTCCCGGAACCTCTGGGGATACCGTTACCAAAAATCATATTCGCGCATATGTTGAGATCGGCGGAAAGCAGTACGATCTTGCAGGTTTGAAGATGATCGGAGATGGCCTTGACAATAATATCAATTACACTATCAGCGATAAGGACATTACCTTTGAGCTTGACGGTGCAGCTGTAGGCTATACTTTCCCCGAAGCCAAGATAAACGGTAAAGAGTATACAAAGATCGGTGACGCAATAGCTGCAGCCAAAGAGAATGAGTCTGTCATTATAGTAGGACCTGCCGTAGATCCTGTGCAGCCTACTTACGACGTTGACAAAAATATTAAATTTTTAGAATACAGTTCATCGTCAGTTGAGACAACAGAGCCTTCAACGGTAGGTGTCGATAATGACGGAACGGTACGTATTATAAAGGGTGAAGTGAAGGTTGTTCCCGCAGGCAACACAGGTACAATAGGTGTAGGCGGAGACGGAACCGTGTTTAAGACAGATAAGCCCGGTATTGTTTCAGCAAATGGAACGAGCGAACAGGGAACGGGTGACCCTACATTTGTTCCCGATGAAAACGGAACTACTTTAAGTGTATTAAAGAACGGCAAGAGCGATCCGGAGGTTGTCATTACCGGAACAAAGGCAGGTAATGAATATATGCCTGCCGGAATAAAGGAATATGCCGGAGAGACGATTACTGTGGGCAAGAACTGCAAATTTGATGTCACAGTTCCTTATGAGGGCGGTGAAAATACAATAACAGTGGCCGGAACAAACGGTGAACCCACATTAATCGAACCCGGTACGGGATTCCCCGTCATTACACTTACCGGTGACGGTGATCGCGTTCTTGTGGACGGTAAAACGGTTAAGAAGGACAGCGGAACAGAGGTTGTTGTTTCCGTAAATCCCAATCCCGATGCAGAGCCCGGACTCATTCTCGAGAGAGGCGGAGTAGCTGTCGGAACAGGCCTTTCGGTTAAGGTCGGAAATAATGTTATTAAAAACGTAGGTGACGGAGCAGATCCCGATAAGGGAAGCCCGGTTACTCTTTCAAGCGACGGCGGAATTCTGGTTCCCGACGGCGGTGGAATTGAAGTGGACGGAATCTTTGTACAGGTACCTGCTGCAACTCCCATGAACGGAAGTACCGAGGTTGTTCTTTCACCCGGCGGAAAGCCTCAGATTAAAACAGAAGGCGGCAGCCGTGTTGTTATCAAGGTTCCCGACGGAAACGGCGGACTGGTTGAAAGTACATACATTGCCGGCGCATATCCTGTAGTACTCAGTGTCGATCCTTCGGACGGTATTCCCGTAATCGAAGAAGGCGAAGTGATTCTTGAACCCGGCAAGTCCGTAAAGGACAAGTACGGAAATGTTTATAAGTGTCCCACTGACGCTGCAGAGGGCTTCGTTGTGGCAACTACTCCTGTAGTATATGAGACCGACGACAACGGCGATCCGATTCTTGTGGGCGGACAGCCGGTTGCAGTGGGCGGCGGACAGATGTCCTTTGATATTCCTGCCGGCGGAACACTTATGTGTATGCCTTCCGGTGAAACGGAATTCGAAACTTATGAAAATCCTGCCAGCGGAACAGGTACTTTCAGTCTTGATCCCGCACATGCCGGGGATGGCATTCAGTCTGATTCGGAGCTGGCACTCGGAGCAGGTAAGTCTGTAAATGTATCCGCGGGCGGACATTCGGTTAGTGTGAAGGTTCCCGACGGCGGTGTAAACGGCAATGTGACCGTTGACGGTGTTGCAGGAACAATTTCGATAGAAAAAGCCGGTGATTCGGTAGAAATAGGCGGTATTATTTATGTTGCTCAGTCTGACGATACCGTATTCCGCGTAACCGAATACGGTGTGGAACTTCAGCAGGGAAATACCGTTCTTAACGAGGGTGCACCCGTTGCATACGGAAATACTGTTCTCGAGAGCTCGGGAATAGGTGTTGCCGTGAATGCGGGACATCTTGATATCAGCGGAGTCGCAGGACAGACAATTTATGCGGGTGTTGCCGGTCAGAATTCTAATTATGCGGCATATACGCCCGACGGCAGCTATGCGATTACCGCACAGGCCGACGGAACCATAACGATTCCTGCCGGTAAGACTATGACTGTGGGGCAGGGCAGCACTTCAAAGAGTGTAAAGGCACCCGAGGACGGAACCCTGACTTTCGGTACCGTTTTGGCACCTACTGCTGCGGAGCTTCAGGAAGATCCGGGCAGATTCCCCGCGGGAGGCGTTCTTGTAAGCACAACAGGAAAAAATATTATTATTGACGGTAAGGAATATAAGAGAGCCAACGCCGGAAATGAGACCGAGGCAGCTTCGAATGTTCCTATGGAACTTCTTATTGACGGAAACGATGTAATTCTTAAGAGCGGTACGATTGAAATCGGTTCGGATGCGGATATTACAATGTACGATGTTGCGAACGAAAAAATCGGCATTAAAAATACTTCCGACAATAAGAATATAAAGATTACAAATCCCGGTATTGTGACTATGCCTGAGGTCGATTCGTCGGTTCAGGTTACCTGCGGTACCAAAACATACGAATTTGTTAATAAAGATCCCGATACCGAAATCGCTTTTGCAAGCAATGTTGCGATTCTTAAGAAGGGTGCCGTAGAGCTTGACAAGGATGAGGCAATCATCCTTGATGAAATGGTTATAAAGAACAGCTCGCGCAGTATCTCAAATACAATTACAGCAAAGCTTGTCGAATATACGGAAGCCGATCCGGTTTATACCGAGGGTCTGGTCAGTGTGCCTGCGGGAAGCGACTTTACGGTTTCTGCGGTAGGATCTGACTTTGAAGTATCTTTCCGCAATAATGTGACCGGAGACGGTGCGGACGCAGAGTTCGTTATTACAAAAGACGGTAATATAAAGATGCCTGCGGAAGGTATAGTGAAGATCACCGAGAATGTTTCGGTTCAGGCGGGAACCGCCGATATCGAGGCACTTCCCGGGGACGGATGTGTAGCATTTGCTGTTCCAAAGGGCGGATTCATAATTGTAAACGACAAGAAATATTCGAACGAAGGAACAGATGAACTTGTTCTGATTGTCGACAAAGACGGCAAGGTGATTCTTGAACAGGGCTCGGTAGGCGTCGAGGACGGCGAAATAGTATATGTTCAGGGAGAAAATAAGCAGGACGGAAAGAACGTTCTTGTTCCGATTGCAAACAAAACCTCTGCCGATCCGGAAAACGAGAACAGTGCGCCTATGGTAGTAAACTACGGCGGACGAATCGAGAGTATCGATAAAGACGGTCTCGTTACGGATACAACTTATCCCAAGGTAACAGTAAGCGTTCCCGACGGAAAAGACGTAGGAATCGGCGAAAACTCATATTCGGATGTTACTGCAAAGCCGGGCAATGACAAAGTAGAGATATCGGTTGATATCGCAGCAAACGGTTCTGATATCCCCATCAACGGAAGCAAGGTTGATGCGGGCAGAATAGTACTTGAAGACGGCGCGGTAAATGTCGACAAGGGCAGTTCGATTACTATTGCCGTTCCCGGAACCGAAGTTACACGTCAGGTAAAGAATGAAAGTACCGGTACCGACGGAACCGTAACGGTTGGAAGTGACGCGAATGTTGAACTTTCCACAGGTGCCGCAGCGGTGGTCAAGAACTCAACAGGAGTTAAGAATAATATCGCTGTACCCGCTTCAGAGGCTGGTGGAGACTATAAAGTAAATCTTGATTTAACAAAAACCGAAGGAACCGCTATCGGGGTTGAGGTTGTAAGCACGGAAGAAGGTTCGCCTGCTTCGGGAGCAGGAAAAACAGTAGTAATCAACAATGCAGAATACACCAGTGCTGAGGACGGCAAGAATCTGACTCTGTCTATCGAGCCCAATGCAAGCACACGCACAAAGAGCAGTGTGGTAATGGACAGTACAACTTCTGCTGTAGATGTAAAGAACGGTACCATTACGGTTGGCAGCAAGGATATTACCGTAACGGACGACGGAAATGTTACAGTAGTTGCAAACCCTGCGAAGAACGATATAGAGAAAGTAAGTATTCCTTCGGGCGGAAATGCAACCCTTAAGGATACCGAGAAGAATGTTGATATTCAGATTTCTGTACCTGAGTCGGAGAACACCGATAAGAGAGACTTTGCGCTCGATACTGTCGGCAATGTTGTTACGACTCTGCAGCAGGATGATACGGTTATTATCGGCGGCATCGAGTATACGGGTACCTCGACAAATGAAATAAAGGTCGATGGTTCAACGGGTGAATTAAGGGATGCACCTGCAGGATCCGCACCGGATATTAAGATTAATCCTGAATTGTTCGACAATCCCGCACTTGTGCATACTGTACGTGACGGTGAGTCTGTAAATGTAGGCGGTATCGTTTATGCGGTTTCCGGCGGAAGCATTAAGCTTCAGGGAAATCCGGACGGAAATCCCGTTGTAACCTTTACAAAGGCCGGGGATATCGTAACTATCAATGATAAGCAGTATATTGCCGGATCGGCAGACACTAAGCTTGTCATTAATGATGACGGTTCGGTTAACCTGTTAAACAGTTATAAAGCACCCAACAGTTCCGTTAAGGTTGTCGGAAACGATGATATTGTAATCGACGGTGTAAAATACAGCGCTTCGTCGGATGAAGACGGATTTACGGTAGTTTACAATTCGGACGGTGACAGGGTAACAGTTGATGAAGGCAGTAAGGTTTCAATTGATGTTCCTGCCGGAAAAACAGTATACCTCTCAGACGCTGCGATTGTTATCGAAGAGGAGGTAGAAGCCGAAGAACCTTCCGAGGGTGATCCTGCCGAAGGCGGCGAAGGCGAAACCGAGGAGAATACTACAGAACTTAAAACCTATGAGTTTAAGGGATTCGTTCCGATCAGAATGAAGTCGGCTTCCGGTTCGATAGTTGTTGACAGAACGGCAGATGCGGCAACACAGAACGGTAAGGCTGTTATCTCTGTGACCGGTAAAAATCTGATGAAGCCGGTGAAGAGCAGTGACGGTCTTTTTGTAGAGGCGGTCGATATCGAAGCCATTCCGGAAGAACCTAAGTCCGATAATCCTTCATTCCCTTACGGCCCCGGAATTATCGGAGATCAGTCAGATAAGAAGGATGATGACAAGGCTATTGTTGTTGATGTTAAGAGTGATGCTTCGGGAAATGACGAAAGCAACACCGTTAAGGTTGAAGTCAGAGTTGATGATGACAAAATTGTAGTTAACACAATTACTAAGGAATCTCTCGAAGCAGTAGTCGGAGCAAACGATTCGGATAAGGATGCAGAAGCAAATAATGCCGGAGACGGTGTGAGCGGCACTGCAACAGAACGACCTGCAACAAAGACCGTTGTCATCGACCTGAGCAGTATTGAGGATGCCGCAGTCGTTGTAATCGATAAGCCTACAGCGCGGAATGTTGCGGAACTTGCCGACGAACTTAAGATTATAGCAACCGGAGCGGAGGTTATTATCGACAAAGAAGCACTCACTTCGATTGTTTCTCAATCTACAGGCAATCTTATTGAACTCAAGGTCAAGGATGAGAGCGAAGCAATATTGAATAAGGCCCAGAAGGAAGCTTTGGAAGGTTATGATGTCGATGCTCATCTTGATGCATATATCGAAAGTAACGGTCGCCGTATTCACAATTTTGACGGTGGTCTGATTGAGGTGCGCGTTAAGTTTGACTTCCCTGCCGGAAAAGACCCTTATAAGTACCATATTTACTACGTTGACGATAATGGTATCATGACAAAGTATCCCACTTACATTGTTGATGGAATGCTGGCCTTTGTTACGGACCATTTCTCGGAATATGTGGTTGTTTATGACGAGAAGGAAATAAACGCAGCGGGAATTGCCAAGCAGAAAGAGGCTGCGGTAAAGGATAAGTATCCAAACAGTGTTAAAATGAATGCACAGTTTAAGGCGGATCAAACCGGTAAACTGCTTAATGTTAAGTGGGGTGCGGTTGAGGATGCCGACGGATATATTGTATATGCGGCATATTGCGGAGAAAAACTGAAGAAAGTCAAGACAGTTAAGCATGCTGATATTACCTCATATGATATAACCAAAATCAGCGGAAAGCAGATTGATACCTCAAGAAACTATAAGATAGTGGTTAAAGCTTATAAGCTTGTCGGAGGAAAGAAAGTAACAATCGGCAAAACCGTTACCGCACATGTTTCGGGCAGCTCAAACAGCAGCTATACCAATCCGAAGGCTGTGAAAATTACGTCAGGAAAGAAAGTTGTTCTTAAAAAGGACGAGACTCATATCATAACAGCATCGGTTGCAGCAGCTGACAGCCGTAAGATGCTTTCGGACAAACATGCAAAGACACTGAGGTTTATTTCTTCAAATCCTTCGGTTGCATCCGTAGATGCGGAAGGAAAAGTTACGGCTCATAAGGCAGGAAAATGCACGATATATGTCCTTGCAAAAAACGGCCTTTCGCAAAAAGTAAAAATTACAGTCAGCAAATAATAAACAGGATAATCAAATCATTGAAAAAAGGGAGACCTGCCGCTTGGATTTAGGCAGGTTTCCTTTTTTTGGCATATTGTACACAAATGTGAAAAAAAAGCTCCGGAAACTTTGCAGATTATGGCAAAATCAATTGACTAAGTTACAACATCGGAATATACTTTAGATTGTGTAACTTTATATTTTAAGGAGGATACGATTATGGGTATTTTCAGTAGTGAAAATCCGAAGGAAAAAGAACATCATGGTATACTTGGTTCATTTTCTGTTGATGTCATTAAGTGGGAACCGGAAGACGAAGCCGGTGCGAGCACTATTGCTCACAGATTTGAATACGAGGATTTTCCGAACGGATCTATATTATATGTTGACAGATCGCAGATGGCTGTTTTTACAAATAACGTAGGAACAGGAAGCTCCGCACAGCTTGACGGCGGCGGACAGGCACAGGTATCCGTATTCCTCGGACCCTGCGAGATCAAGCTCGATACCGGTGACAGCAGATTTGCTCCTTTCCGTAATGTGGCTCACAAGCTTACAGACGGAGCATCGGCTTTTCACAGCACCGTATATTTTGTTAATACTACATGGATGAATGAGCTTCGCTGGGGTACTCAGGCACCTGTTACCGTTACGGATCCTGAGGAGGAGATTATCGTTCACGTAAGAGCACATGGTATGTTCGGTGTTCATGTCGACAGAGACAATACCGCTATGGCTCCCATCAATGCCAGAAAGTTCCTCGAGATGGTTGTCGGAACACGTGCCAATTTCACACGCGACGACCTTGTAAACTTTACACGTGCAAAGATTCTTGAGTATGTTCCCGACCTGCTCGGTAAGGCAATGATCGAGCAGAACGTCGGTGTATTAAAGCTCGCTGCAAAGTACAGAGAGTTTTCCGATTTCGTTAAGACTGAGCTCGTTCCTCATTTCGAAAGCTTCGGTCTTTCTTTGGACAACTTCTCATTCCAGCAGATTGCCGCTCTCGACAGCGACCTTGCAATGATTGCTGAGATGAAGGAGAAGAAGAGAAGCGCTCGTCTTCAGGCAGAAGGCAACGCTATTGCTATGGATATTGAGTCAGAGGCTCTTGCCCGCAAGCGTGAGAGAGAAGGCTATTCATATGCTCAGGAGCATGCATTCGATGTTATGCAGACCGCTGCAGCCAACGAAGGCACACCTTCAACCTTTATGGGTGCCGGAATGGGTCTTGGAATGGGCTTCGGAATGGGCGGAGCATTCGGTGCAGGCATGAACAACCTTGCTCAGGCAACCATGGGCGCAATCAATCAGCCTGCTATGACACCTGCGGCTCCCGCAGCACCTGCAGCTGCACCCGCAGCCGGAGTTAAGTGTTCGGCATGCGGACATATGAACCTTGAAGGTGCAAAGTTCTGTGTAGAATGCGGACAGAAGATTGAGACAGGTATTCCTTGTCCCCAGTGCGGTAAGATGGCTCCTATGGGTGCCAAGTTCTGTATGGAGTGCGGCTATAAGTTCAATGCAGCTACGGTTTGTCCCAACTGCGGAAAGGAACTCGAGCCCGGTGCTAAGTTCTGTGTAGAATGCGGAACCAGAATTTAAGGATGTACGGTTTTGTGCTGCAAAACCGGATAGAAGGAGGACTCCCATGAACAGCAATAAGATTATCAATATTATGGTTCACCTCGTAACTGAAATCATCGTTGCGATTATTTGGTCAACCATTATGTTCCTTGTGATTAAGGACAATGCCAACGAAGACATTTTCTGGATCGGATACGGCTTCGGTATGCTTGCATTTGTGCTTACCGCTCTTTACTCGGCACTTATCGGTGAACGTGTAAACCGCAATGTATCGGATATCAGATTTATCCAGTATTACTTCTCGATGTGGTTCCTTGTTATCAGTGTTCTTTACAATACTGTGGCTGTTTTCTCGGATGCTGAAAAGGCAGCAAGAAACATGGTTATCTGGAACCTTATTTTCATTGCGGGATTTTTTCTTACTGTTCTTTATATCAGTTCGTACATTGCAAGAGTTACCGCTCTTACAACCAATGTTACCAACCGTATGCAGAACAGCATCAATGTATCCGCAAAGCTCGGCGGACTTGTTGCCGTTGCAACCAACCCCGAGATCAGAGACAGACTTCTTAAGCTTAAGCAGAATGTCGATTACAGCAGCAATATGACCCAGGCTTCATCTTATGAGGTTGAGATGCAGTTCGGTGCGGCTCTTGATGAGATTCAGGGACTTATGTTCAACGGTACCGATACGGAAACCATCATTAAGAAGATCGACGGTGCAACAAGCCTTTGGTTCTTAAGAAACAACAATGCAGCAAGCTTCAGATAATAGAGGTACATAAAATGGAATACTCAGTTACCACATGTCCGGGCTGCGGAAGTACCTTTATCCAGCTCGACTATGCGAGAAAAGTAATTATATGCGATCAGTGCGGTGCTGTATCACCGTATACAAGAACCGCTCTCAATAAGAACGGAAAGGTTGTGTTTGCTCTCGACAATGCAACCAAGTGCTTCAAGGAAGGCCAGTTTGAGAATGCTGCCCGTTATGCGCATGATGCACTCAATGTTTCAAACGAAAACATTCCGGCACTCTTCATCATTGCCTATTACGAGGAATTCGTTCTTTACAAGAGCGGAAGCTTCAAAAAGTTCCACGAAAAAGTCATGCGTGACATGATGATCGAGGGCGACGAGATGGTTACTCTCATGGAGCTGTTTGTCTCAGCGGCATACAACCTCCGCAATTACGAGAGAGAGATTATGGATCTTGTAAGAATAAATATGGCTTCTCCCGGGGATGCCGCAAGACTTTGCGAGTTTGTCGATAAATTGTGTCCTTATTTCATCGACAAGCGTGGATCATGCATTTATCTTGAGGAAGAAATGTTTGAGATTTACAAGGCTCTTGCTCAGCACTGCAACATTCCCAAGACCTGTTATGCATTACTTAAGTCAATCGGTACAAACCCCGATTCTCCTTACGTAATCAGACAGAAGGAAGCTGCTTCACGAGCTTCGGCCGATGCTGCGGCGAAGGCAAAGGCAGATTCGGAGGCAGAGAACAGAGCCAGAGCAGAGGCTCAGGCCCGTTACCTCGATGAAGCTATGATTAAGGCAAAAGAAAAGGCTAAGGCCGAGATATACGAGCGTGCTCTTACGGCAGCCAAAGCAAAGGCAAAGGCTGATGCAGAGGGCAGAATCATTGCGGAAGGACTCGCAGAAGACGAAGCTAAGAATGTTATGGACGAAGCTATGCTTCGCGCAGAGATTGATGCAAGAGATGCTGCGGACAAGGAATTCGCAAGAAGCGAGAGTATTATCGAAGCTCAGAATCAGGCTGCCGTACAGGAACAGGCCAAGGCTAAAGTTGAAGCAAACATGGATGTTCTCGACAACCGTGTGGCATTTTTCTATCAGCATTATGTTCTTCCCGTCGGACATATCATCAACAGCATGAGCAGCCCCGATTTGAAGAACAAGCTTATGCCGGCGTACCAGAAGGTAAACTTCCAGTATCGCAAAGACAACGGAATGAATTAAAAATCATATACAAATAACATAAAAAGGAGGAACAAAGCTTATGTCATCAGTTGATGTAAGTGGCATTGAAAGAGCCGTCAGACGAGTTGAATCCGAAGTACAGGCGCTGCAGCAGCAGACCGCCGGACTCCAGAGCGACATGAACCACGTCTACGCTACTGTAGATGCTATTTCAAGTGAACTGGATGCTTTAAGACGTGATTTCATCAGAATGCTTGATGAGCAGAGAAGAGCAGCCGCAGTTCAGAAGGCTCTTACCGAAATCGTTCGTGTAAGACAGGAAATCGAAAACAAATTCGGTACTCACAAGGTTGTACGTGATACCATGCTTGGAATTCTCCAGGCAACAGACAAGGCACTCGTTACTCAGAACACAATTTCACGTGTATCTGAAGAACTTATGCTTTCGGCTCCCAAGTATTGGCTGGCTCCCTGTCTTATCGCAGTTGCAGCATGGATCGGCAACAACAGAGATCTTGCAGACCGTGCTATCAAGGAGGCTGTTCGCCGTGATGAGGAGAAGACTTCACTTACCATGGCCCTTATCTGCAGACGTAACGGCAGAACAGACACATGTTTCGAATGGCTTTCACGTTACTTTGCTAACCAGAGTCTTAACAAGTTCTCTGCAGGTACATTTACATTCGTAAATGCGTACATCAACAACGTATTCGGTCCTGATACAAAGGGTCTTTGCTCAGGCTATATTACACAGTGGATGAGCGAGGTTCGTAAGGACAACGCTAATTTCGAAGCAGAGCAGGAGCAGCTTTGGGACGATTACTGCACACGTTTCCAGCAGAGCGTTGCAGGACAGTACACCGCACTTTCTTCTTCAGTAGAAGAGTTTGCACAGATCGATGCTTACATGTCACGTATTCAGTCTGCACCTTCGATTTCTCAGTCATTCAACGACATGGTCGGAGCAGAGATTGACATCGATGCAATCAAGGCAGATATCGATGAGAGACTTACACATCTTGTTCAGAGAGTTGAGGAGGATGAGAAGGCTCTTCGTGATGAGGAAGCATTCTATGAGGCAGTTAAGATTACAAACGGTGATGAGGAAAGAGCAAGACTTATGATTGCTGAGGCTAACAAGGACTACGTTGAGCAGACAGTTAACCTTGTTGATCAGATGATTTCGGCTATTACCCGTCCCGATATCGCAACCGCATCAGAGACAAAGACAGCAGTATCTTTCCTTAGCGATTACATCAACAAGGGATATTCGAAGTATATTACCGAGAACGAGGGAATCTTCCCTGAGCAGATTACTCTTCGCGTTGATAACTGGGTCGGAAAGACAAACGACGGCAGCAATGCAAACGCTCTTTACGCTGACTATGAGAACTTCATGAACATGGAGTGCCAGAACAGAATCAATTCGGTTGATCAGAACCGTCCCAAGAAGACTCTTATCACCGCAGGTGTTATCGCAGTATTAAGTGTTATTCTCGGAATCGCAGTATCACCTGTTTTACTTATCGGACTTGCTGCAGCAGCATTTGTAGGTATCTCATATCCTAAGCAGAAACGTGCCGTAGGGGAAGAGATGGCCGCTATTGCCAACGATTACAGAACAAGAACCGAAGCGGGCAAGAATCAAATATATGCAGTCTTGCAGCAATGGTATGATGCACGTAATGTTGTCGTTAACTTCCGCAATCAGTCTGAGAAGCGCATTATTGCTTAAGATAAGGAAGGGGTATAAAAGATGGATAATTTGGAATTAAACAACCTTGAGGGATTCGACGCCGGCAATGCGTTCAGCGCTTTGGATGACCTTGATCTTGGCAGTGAGTTTGAAGCAGACAGCTCAGAGCTTTTTAAGAATGAAGAGATCGTTATGACTCAGAATCTTGAAGGTTTTGCAAGCTGTTTCCCCGAGTGGGATCTTCATCCTCCTGTAAAATAAAGGAGTAAAAGGAGGTATTAAAGATGCCTTACTACGCTTCTTATGCTCTGGTTGCAATCGGAGCAATAGTAAGCCTTATTGCGTCGGTAAATGTAAGAAGTACCTTCAATAAGTACAACAGAATTTTAAGCAGACAGGGACTTACAGCACAGGATGCGGCACAGATTATTCTGAATAATGCAGGCATTTATGATGTAAGTATAGACAGAATCCGAGGCGATTTAACCGATCACTATTCACCGAAGGAAAAGGTACTGCGTCTTTCGGACAGTGTTTACGGTTCGACTTCGGTAGCTGCAATCGGCGTTGCCGCACATGAATGCGGACATGCCATTCAGCATGCAAAGGGCTACGGACCGCTCAAACTTCGTTCCTGGTCGGTACCGCTTGCAAATATCGGTTCCTGGCTTTCATGGCCGATCATCATTTTGGGTATCGCACTTGAGATGATGGAACTGGCAGAGGTCGGAATTGTCCTTTTCCTGTTTGTGGTTCTTTTCCAGTTGATTACTTTGCCTGTAGAGTTCGATGCGTCATCGAGAGCAATCGCGATTCTCGACCGCTCCGGGATGCTCGCAGGAGATGAACTTAACGGTTCAAAGAAGGTTCTTAAGGCAGCAGCGCTTACTTATGTAGCAGCACTGTTTACCGCTATCCTGCAGCTTTTACGTCTGGTGCTTATAGTCAGAGGCAACGGCAGCAGCAGAAGACGCTGATAATAATTTGATTTTTAAAGGCCGGCGCACGCAATGTGCGGCGGCCTTTTGCTGTGCGCCTTGCGGCGCACGTCACTAATGGATGAAAGTTCCTAATCCGCCCTAGTAGTGGGAAGGATACAGCTGAACACCAAGGGTGTCCATCGTGAGGTGGAATCTGAAGGAAGGTGTAGGCAAATCTCTGGTCTGACGAACAGAAATCACATCAGGCTATAGTTAGGGATAAGGTTGCAGTACAAACTGAAGTCCAATAACTACTCGGAATTAACTGTAGTAAATGTGGCAGATATATGGAGAGAAAGTGACGTGTGGTACCAAGGGAG
>JAZLGZ010000017.1:0-22140 GCA_045616585.1 Lachnospiraceae bacterium | reverse complement strand
TTACGGAATGCCAGGAACCTCTTATCGATATGCTTGAGGGCATGAAAGAAAACGGTCGCCGTACAGCCGAAGTGATGTACGGATGCCGTGGGTTCATGGCGCATCACAATACCGATATATGGTGCGATACAGCGCCGCAGGACATATGTTTGAGCTCCACTTACTGGGTGATGGGTGCGGCATGGCTCAGTCTTCATATTTGGGAACAGTATCTTTTTACGAGGGATATTGATTTCCTAAAGGAACATTACGATACCATGAAGGAAGCGGCAAGATTCATTATCGACTACCTGATCGAAGACGGTGAATACCTTGTTACAAGTCCTACAATCTCACCCGAGAATGAATACAGACTTCCGAACGGAGAGGGAGGAGTCATATGCAAGGGTGCTTCGATGGATAATCAGATTGCGGCTGAACTCTTCAATGCGATATTAGCTGCCTCGTCGGAGCTGGGCCATACAGACGATACCTTCTTAACCGAAGTCAGGGATACAATGAAAAGACTGGCGCCCATAAAAATCGGACGATTCGGACAGATAATGGAATGGAACGAGGATTACGAGGAAATCGATCCGGGACATCGCCACATATCACACCTGTTTGCACTTTACCCCGGCAATCTGATAAGTCCCGACAAAACACCTGAGCTTGCCGAGGCAGCAAGGGTTACGCTTAAGAGAAGACTTTCAAACGGAGGCGGACATACGGGGTGGAGCAGGGCCTGGATTATCAATATGTGGGCAAGGCTCGGTGACGGGCAGGAAGCTTTCGGGAATGTGATGGCACTTCTACATAAGTCAACACTTCCGAATCTGTTCGACAATCATCCTCCGTTCCAAATCGACGGCAACTTCGGAGGAGCAGCCGGAATTGCGGAAATGCTTGTACAAAGTACCGGGGATGAGGTTAAGCTTCTGCCGGCTTTACCTGAGGAATGGAAGAACGGACGCCTTTACGGATTTAGATTAAGAACCGGGCAGACTGTCGGTAAACTTGTATGGAGAGACGGTAAAGTTACGGAGTGCGAATTATTGTAAAAAAGCACTTGCAATGCCTAAAACGTAGTGCTAGTATAGTATATGGTAAATATTGTTTAGTTTTGGGAGTGGGCCGAGCGGTCCACTCCCAAAGTTTTGAAAAGGAATAGTTAATGGCAAAAAGAGAAGAATACGAAAGCAAAACAGAGGCGCTGTTAAAGCCAATCATCGAAGAACTTAATTTCGAACTGGTTGATGTTGAGTTTGTAAAGGAAGCCGGAGAGTTCTATCTGAGAGCATATGTCGACAAGGAAGGCGGCATCAATATAGATGACTGCGTAACCGTCAGCCGCCGCTTAAACGACCTGCTCGATGAAAAAGATTTTATTTCGGAAGCCTACACTCTCGAGGTCAGTTCGCCCGGGCTTGGAAGACAGCTTAAAAAAGACAAAGACTTTGTACGTGAGAACGGCAAGGAAGTTGATGTTAAGCTCTTTAAAGCGATAGAAAAGAATAAGGAATTCACCGGTATTTTAAAAGGTTTTGACGAGAAGACACTCACCATTGAAATTGATGGAGAAGATGTTACTTTTGAGCGTGACAATATTGCAAAAATTTCGCTCGCTTTTGATTTCTGAATGAAAGCTTCCGAAAGGAAGCAGACATAAAAAACAGTATATTTAAGGAGGACAATGGAAAATGGCTGGTAACAAAGAATTTATTGAGGCTCTGAACCTTATCGAAAAGGAGAAGGACATCAGCAAGGAGGTAATGATCGAGGCAATCGAGAACTCATTGCTTGCAGCCTGCAAAAACGAGTTCAACGGAAGAGTTGAGAACATCAGCGTAAATATCAACCGCGAGAACGGTGCAGTAGCAGTTTATGCGGAGAAGACAATCGTTGATGAGGTTGTTGATGATCTCACAGAGATTAATCTTGATGCCGCAAAGGCAAAGTTCCCTCGCAGAAAGCTTGCAGTGGGCGATGTGGTAAAGGTTGAGGTTACTCCCAAGAACTTCCAGAGAATTTCCGCACAGAAGGCAAAGCAGACCGTTGTTCAGAAGATTCGTGAAGAAGAGAGAAAGGTTCTGTTCAATCAGTACTCGGGAATCGAGCATGAGGTTGTAACCGGTATCGTTCAAAGATATGTGGGCAACAACATCAGCATCAACCTCGGAAAGGCTGACGCTATTCTTACAGAGTCAGAGCAGATTGAGCATGAGAGATTCAGACCTACAGAGAGAATAAAGGTTTATGTACTCGAAGTTAAGGACAATCCGAAAGGACCCAGAATTTCGGTTTCAAGAACTCACAAGGAGCTTGTAAAGCGTCTTTTCGAGGAGGAAGTAACAGAAGTTCATGACGGTATTGTTGAGATTAAGAGCATTGCACGTGAGGCAGGAGCCAGAACAAAGATGGCCGTAAGCTCTTCGGATCCCAACGTTGATCCCGTAGGCGCATGTGTAGGTCTTAACGGCGCAAGAGTTAATATGATTGTTAACGAACTTCGTGGTGAGAAGATTGATATCATCAACTGGAGTGATGACCCCGGCGAGCTTATCCGCAATGCATTAAGCCCTGCACAGGTTGTTTCGGTTGATGTGGATGAGTTTGAAAAGTCAGCAAGAGTAATCGTTCCCGATTATCAGCTTTCACTCGCTATCGGTAAGGAAGGACAGAATGCAAGACTTGCAGCAAGACTTACCGGATATAAGATTGATATTAAGAGCGAGTCACAGGCAGACGAGAACTATTAAGTTCCGGCTGACAAAAGATACTGAGAGGATTAGAAATGACAGTCAGAAAAATTCCGATGAGAAAATGTACGGGATGCGGTGAAATGTTCGCTAAGAAAGAACTTATTCGCGTAATCCTTACTCCCGAGGACAACATCGAGCTTGACAAGACCGGTAAAAAGAACGGACGCGGAGCATATATCTGCAATTCTTCGGAATGTCTTAACAAAGCGGTAAAGACAAAGGGGCTCGAAAAATCACTTAAGCATGCAGTCTCATCAGAAATTTACGAAAAATTGCGTGAGGAGCTGGAAGACGGTGAAGAATGAAAAAATGCCCGAACTGATACTTAAAGGCGAGGCAGCTGATAAGAAAATATATTCGCTTCTGGGTCTGTCAAAAAAGGCAGGATTTGCCCAGGGCGGAGAGTTTCTTACCGAGAAGGCTGTAAAGTCTTTTAACTCGCATCTGATTCTGGTCGCCTGCGATGCTTCCGACAACACCAAAAAGAAGTTTTCGGATATGTGCACGTTCTATGAGGTTCCGTTTTATACTTTCGGGGATAAGGACGGACTCGGACATGCAATGGGACTCGAATTCAGAGCATCGGTAACAGTAAACAATGCCGGAATGGCAAAGAAAATTAAAGATATACTCGATAACAAATAACTTATGATTATGTCGGCAAAATCCGACAAGTGGAGGAAAAAACAATATATGGCCAAAATTAGGATTCATGAACTGGCAAAGGAAATAGCAGAAAGTAACTCGGGTCTTGATTCGAAAGTGCTTACTCAGGATATTATTACTCTTCTTCAGAATAAGGGCAGCGATGCAAAGTCACACATGAGCAGCGTTTCCGATGAAGACGCTGAGCTCATCAGAGGCAAATATATGGGAAAGAAGGAGAAGGCTGCAACCGTAAAGGAGCCTGCTCCCGAGAAAAAGAGCGAAAGCACAGCTCCCAAGGCTGACAATATTTCGAAGACTGACAATTCTTCGAATGCGAGCAAAAGACCTTCGGGCGGTGTTCTTCGTTCACGTGACGGAAAAGAAATCAAGTATCGCGTTGCTCAGGACGGACGTCTTATCAATACTGCGGACAATTCGGTACTTCCCTTCAAAATGAGTCCCGACGGAAACATTATGAGCATGGACGGTCGTATTCTTATGCGTCGTTCTTCCGAAGGAAAAGCACCTCAGCAGCCTCAGCAGCAGAAGGTTCAGCCCAAGCCCCCTGTAAGCCAGGTGTTTGACGGCAGATCCGACAGAGACAAGCAGCGAGCTGCCAATAATGCTTCACAGAACAAAAATACCGGAAATAAGGGTGCACTTACCAATTCGATCGGAGATAAGATCAGTGTATTTGCATCACAGATAGATCCTTCGGCACCTACTTACACAGAGCCTTCTCAGCCCAAGAAAAAGAAGACCGATGCGGACTTCCCGCTTCCTGTTCTTCCCGACGATTTTAAGGCACCCAAGACTCCGGTACAGACACAGACCGAGGAGAAGAAGGTTCAGAACGAGACAGAAGAGCCTGTAAAGACAGAGCAGGTTAAGCCGGTTGAGACAAAGCCTCAAAGCGAGAATACCGCAGATTCAAACAAGGCAGCTGTTCAGCCTCAGAAGAGAAACGATGCTCCTCATACAGAGCGTCAGAATACAGAGCGTCAGGAAAGACCCAATCGCGACGGACAGCGCCCTTACGGCGACCGTCCTCAGGGAGAGCGCAGACCTTACGGAGACAGACCTCAGGGAGACCGTCAGGGATACCAGAACCGCGATGGACAGCGTCCTTACGGCGACCGTCCTCAGGGAGAGCGTCGTCCCTACGGAGACAGACCTCAGGGTGACCGTCCCGGATTCCAGGGCAACCGCGGCGGCTTCGGCGGACAGGGAGGCTTCCAGGACAAGGATAAAGATGATACACAGCGCAGAAGTTTTGCACGCAAGAACGACAGCCGCAGCTCGGGCGGAAGCATCAAGTCAGAACTTGCAAACGAACTCGGTAAGGACAAGCGTGCAGAGAATCTTAAGGACAGAAAGAACTTTAAGTCTGATCGTCGTGACCGCGGCGATTATGATGAGGACGGAGGAAAGAAGGGACCCAAGAAGGATCCCAACCGTAAGGGAGCTTTCCAAAAGCCTGTCGTAAAGCCTGTTGCTGAGGTTGAGGATGAGATTAAGACAATCGAAGTTCCCGAGGTTATTACCATCAAAGAGCTTGCGGATAAGATGAAGCAGCCTTCGGCCGTAATCATCAAGAAGCTTTTCCTTGCGGGAAAGATGAAGACTCTCAACTCAGAGATTACCTACGAAGAGGCAGAAGAAATCGCACTTGAGTTTGATATTATCTGCGAGAAGGAAGTTCAGGTAAATATCGTTGAGGAACTTCTTAAGGAGGCGGAAGAGGATCCTTCGACACTCGTTGAGCGTCCTCCCGTTGTCTGTGTAATGGGCCACGTTGATCATGGTAAGACATCACTCCTTGACGCAATTCGTAATACAAATGTTACCGCACGCGAAGCGGGCGGAATTACACAGCATATCGGTGCATATATGGTTGAAATCAACGGAAAGAAGATTACCTTCCTTGATACACCCGGTCATGAGGCATTCACTTCAATGCGTATGAGAGGTGCTCAGTCAACCGATATCGCAATCCTTGTTGTTGCCGCAGACGATGGCGTTATGCCCCAGACAATCGAGGCTATCAACCATGCGAAGGCTGCAGGCGTACAGATTATCATCGCCATCAATAAGATTGATAAGCCCGGTGCAAATATTGATCGTGTTAAGCAGGAACTTACCGAGTACGAGCTCGTTGCCGAGGACTGGGGCGGAGATACCGTTATGGTTCCCGTTTCCGCTAAGTCCGGCGAAGGTATTGAGTCGCTTCTTGAGATGGTTCTTCTTACCGCAGACGTACTTGAGCTTCGCGCAAACTTCAAGAGAAAAGCACGTGGTATCGTTATCGAGGCAAAGCTTGATAAGGGCCGCGGACCTGTTGCTACAGTACTTGTTCAGAAGGGTACTCTTAATGTAGGAGAGACCGTTGTTATCGGTTCCGCACACGGCAAGGTTCGTGCGATGATCGACGACAAGGGACGCAACGTTAAGTCGGCTACTCCTTCAACACCTGTTGAGATTCTCGGTCTTGACGGAGTTCCTTCGGCCGGAGAGGTTATGCTTTCGGTTGCCGACGAGAAGGAAGCAAGAACAATTGCAGAGGCATATATTACTCAGAGCAAGGAACAGCTTGTTGCCGAGTCAAAGAAGAACACTACTCTTGAGAATCTGTTCTCACAGATGCAGGAGGGTGAAGTTAAGAACCTTAACATCATTATTAAGGCAGACGTTATGGGTTCTGTTGAGGCGGTTAAGCAGTCCCTTGTTAAGCTCAGCAATGAAGAGGTTGCGGTACGTGTTATCCACGGCGGCGTAGGTAACATCAACGAAAGCGACGTTAACCTTGCTGCAGCTTCGGATGCAATCGTTATCGGATTTAATGTTAAGCCCGACAATACCGCAAAGGATATTGCCGAGCATGAGAATATTGATGTTAAGCTCTACAGAGTTATTTATGATGCAATCAACGATGTGGAAGCAGCTATGAAGGGTATGTTAAAGCCTATCTATCAGGAGAAGGTTATCGGACATGCGGAGGTTCGTCAGCTGTTCAAGGCTTCGGGTGTCGGCATCATCGCCGGTTCATTCGTTCTTGACGGAAAGATTGTCCGCGGAAGCATGGCTCGTATCTCACGTGAAGGCAAGCAGATTTGGGAAGGTAATCTTGCATCACTCAAACGTTTCAAGGATGATGTCAAGGAAGTTGCCGCAGGATATGAGTGCGGTCTTGTATTTGAGAAGTATTCGGATCTTGCAGAGCTTGATACAGTTGAGTTCTACATCATGGAAGAAGTACCCAGAAAGTAAAAGGTAAAGAATGAAGAAAAACAGTATTAAAATGATCAAGATTAACAGAGAGTTCCAGCGCGAACTCTCTACCTTGATCTCAAGAGAGGTAAAGGATCCCAGAATCAGCCCCATGACTTCGGTTGTAAGCGTTGATGTTGCACCGGACCTTAAAACCTCAAAGGTATATATCAGTGTGCTCGGTGATGCTGCGGCCCAGAAGAATACACTTCTCGGACTCCGCTCTGCGGCGCCTTTCCTTCGCAGTCAGCTTGCACACAATCTGAATCTGAGGAATACTCCCGAACTGACCTTTGTTGTGGATCAGTCAATTGAATACGGTGTCAATATGTCACATCTTATCGAGACCGTTATCGAGCACGATGAGGAGAATTATGTTCCCGATCCGGAGGAAACAGGAGTTTAATAAATTATGTTTGAGAAAGAAGTTCTGTGGCAGGAAGTTGCTGCCGCAGCAAGAATAGGTATTTCGGGTCACATTCGTCCCGACGGCGACTGTATCGGCTCGTGTCTCGGTCTTTACAACTATATTACCGAGAACTTTACCTGCAGCGTGGACGTTTATGTCGAAGAGATTCCCGCAAATCTTGAATTGCTTTACAATTCGGATGAAATCAATACCGTATACCCTGATGTTCAGCCTTACGATATTTTCTTCGCTCTTGACTGCGGAGATAAGGAACGCCTCGGCAAGGCCGAAAAGTATCTTAAAAAAGCAGCAAAATCATATTGTATCGATCATCATGAAACCAATGTGGGATATGCGGACGAGAATCTTATTGTTCCGGGTGCCGCAGCATGTGCTGAGGTTTTATATGACCTTATGGATGACAGCTTAGTATCGCTCAATACAGCTGAATGTCTGTATCTGGGAATCGTACACGACACGGGTGTGTTTAAGCATTCAAACACCACCAGACATACCATGGAAAGCGCCGGAAAGCTTCTCGACCACGGAGTGTCAAGCGCAAAGATCATAGACGGTACCTTCTATGAGAAGACTTATCTGCAGAATCAGATTCTCGGAAGATGTCTTATGGAAAGTATTTTGTGCATGGATGAGCAGGTTATTATTTCATATGTGGACAGAAAGGTTCAGGCGCTTTACGGACTTGTAAGCAGCGATACCGACGGAGTTATCGATCAGATGAGAGTGACAAAGGGCGTGGAGGTTGCGATTCTTCTTAAGGAGATGAATCCGCGCGTATGGAGAGTAAGTATGCGCTCCTGCAATTATGTGAATGTTGCGCTTATCTGCAATAAATTCGGCGGAGGCGGTCACGTCAGAGCCGCCGGCTGTACGTTAAACGGTTCGGTGCATGATGTTATCAATACACTTACAAGAGAAATTGAAATTCAGATAGCAGCTAACAAATGAATGGAATTATAAATATTTACAAAGAACGCGGCTATACCTCCCATGATGTTGTCGCAAGACTCAGAGGAATAGCCGGACAGCGTAAAATGGGACATACGGGAACCCTCGATCCGGATGCGGAGGGGGTTCTGCCTATTTGTCTGGGTACAGCCACGAAGGCATGCGATGTTTTGACGGACAAGTCAAAGAGTTACGAAACCGTCCTTTTACTGGGAGTCGCTACGGATTCGCAGGATACTTCGGGAAGCGTAACAGCGGTAGCCGATAATGAGAAGCTTAATTCACTTACGGATGAGGAAATTGTTGATGCAATATACAGTTTCGTGGGTGAATACGAACAGCTTCCGCCTATGTTTTCGGCTGTCAGATTAAACGGACAGAGACTGTATGAAATGGCTCGAGAGGGCGTTGAAGTTGAGCGAAAGACAAGACATGTTGCTATCGACTCGATCGAAATTACCTCGGATATAATAAGGGGCAGTATCTCGGATGAGTTCGGAGTGCCGGACTTGAAAGATAACAGTCTGTTAAAGGCATATCTGGGAAAGCCCAGAAAAGAGCAGGGGCGCTTTGAACGTGACAGCGGAAGCACGTATAAGGAACTTGCACCGGATACTCGCGTTATCAGAGTCGCTTTCAGAATCGAGTGTTCGAAGGGGACCTATGTCAGGACCATATGCAATGATATCGGAGAAAGGCTCGGTGTACACGGTACGATGGAACGACTTATGCGAACCAGAGTGTCGCAGTTTAAAGTTGAGGATTCATATCTGTTAAGTGAGGCCGAAGAATATGCGAGGCAGGGAAAGCTGGAAGAACTGCTTGTATGTGCCGACAAATGCTTTATGGAATACCAAAGGCTTGACGTAAAAGCCAAATACGACGATCTGCTCATCAACGGCAATCAGCTTTGGTTCAGACACTTTACGCAGTACATTACCGAACCGCCCAGTCCCGTGAGAGTCTATTCAAGCAAGGGCGAGTTTCTGGGGTTGTACACATATCTGGAAGGACGCAATAAATATACACCTCTTAAGGTGTTTAAGGATGACTGATAGAATATGATATATATACGCCACACAACCGATTTCAAATTCAGCAATTCCTGTGTGACAATCGGAAAATTCGACGGACTTCACCTGGGTCATCAGGTTCTGCTTGATGAGCTGAAGGAATACGAAAGCCGGGGACTCACTTCGATAATGTTGACAATCGACTTTGTCGAGAAAGACTTTCCCGACAGGAAGAACAGCAATCAGATTTACTCGGAGAGCGAGAGAGTGATGATGCTCGAAAAGAACGGACCGCAGGTGATGATTGCATACCCATTTACAAGGGAAACCATGCAAACGGACCCGGAAGTGTTCTTGAAGGAAGTGCTGATAGAAAAGCTCGGTGCAAAAGTGATTGTAACCGGAGATGATTTTTGCTTCGGTAAGGACAGAAAAGGCAACTCGGATTTTCTTAAAGCAATGCAGGAAAAATATGACTACAAGGCGGTTATCTGCGACCGGTTTAAGGTAGGAGAGGATATCGTCAGCAGCAGCCTTATAAGGGAGAAACTGAAGGACGGAGATTTAGTTACCGCTGAAAAGTATTTGAATCAAGAATATTTTGGTTGACAAATATTCTCGGTGCGAATAGAATATTAAAGGTTATGAACCCTTGCTCGGGCTATCGGCTTCTCCGGCCGTCTTCTTAGCTTGGGTCGACTATACTGATTATACGGAGGATTTTATCATGGCAGTAACAAAGGAAATGAAGGCCGAGATCGTAGCAAAGTTCGGCAAGAACGCAGAGGACACAGGTTCAACACAGGTTCAGGTTGCTCTTCTTACAGCAAGAATCAACGACCTTACAGCACATCTTAAGGTTAATCAGAAGGATTTCCACTCAAGACGTGGTCTTCTTAAGATGGTTGGTCAGAGACGTGGTCTTCTTGAGTATCTCAAGAAGAACGACATCAACGAGTACCGTGCTCTTATCGAGAAGTTAGGTCTTCGTAAGTAATTTATTTACAAAATCATATTGGATTGCCAATCAAAAGCCGTTGCTTATGCAGCGGTTTTTTTTGTTTGAATAGGTTGTTGCGGCAGTTTACGTATGATAAAATCGTAGATGTGTTCCCGAACATATGAATTTGGGGGCATGAGATTTAGGAGAAATGTGAGGGATAAATATGTTATCACAGGATGTGATTAAGTCGGCACTGAAGATTGCTTTGTCAACGGGTGCGGACTATGCCGAGGTTTTTGCCGAAAGAACCGGGCAGAAAACCATCAACATGATATCGGCCAAGGTCGACAGCATCGCGGATGCGGTTATCTCAGGTGTCGGTATCAGAATTTTTAAAGGAACCAGATGTGTGAACGGTTCGACATCTTCGCTCAGCACCGAAGCGGTTCTGCGCTGCGCACAGAATGTTGCCGATGCGCTTGAGGGAAGTGCGATGATACAGGATGTGGTTCTTAAAGAGCGTATTTTCGGGGATATTCACCCGATTAAAATCGTTCCTTCGGGCGTAGAGAACGCGGTAAAGGTTGACTATATCCGCGAGGCCTGGGAGTCAGCAAAGAACTATCACGAGGATATTTCACAGGTTACCGCTGCTATGCTTGATGTTGACCACAATATCATGATTGCGACCAGTGAAGGTCTTTTGGCCGAGGACCGACAGATTAGAACCAGACTTATGGTTAATGCAATCGCGAGCAAGAACGGCGAGAACCAGACCGGTCGTTTCTCTCCGGGAGCCCGCGTGGGACTTGAGTTGTTTGAGAAATTCAATCCCAAGGATGTGGGAGCGGAAGCCGCAAGACAGGCAGTTACCATGATTAACGCAGGATATATCAATGCAGGTGTTATGCCGGTCGCTATTGAGAACGGTTTCGGAGGAGTTATTTTCCACGAGGCCTGCGGACATTCTCTCGAGGCATCGTGTGTTGCACTCGGACAGTCACAGTTCTGCGGCAAGCTCGGACAGCAGATTGCCAATCCCAAGGTTACCGCCATCGACGACGGAACCATTCCCAATGCCTGGGGTTCGGTTAATATCGATGATGAGGGAACACCTTCCGCAAAGAGAGTTCTTATCGAGAACGGTATCCTTAAAACCTATATGATCGACAAGCTCAACGGACGCAGAATGGGAATGGAGTCGACGGGAAACAGCAGACGCCAAAGCTATGCATATGCGCCTACTTCGAGAATGACCAATACCTTTATCGCACCCGGCGAGGACGAGGATAAGGATATTATCGGATCTATCGAATACGGTCTTTATGCAAAGAATATGGGCGGCGGTTCGGTTAATCCCGTTACCGGACAGTTTAACTTTGCGGTTGATGAAGGATATATCATCAGAAATGGTAAGATCTGCGAGCCCGTTCGCGGTGCCAGTCTTATCGGCAAAGGTTCGGATGTTATTATGGATATTGATATGGTCGGCAAGAACCTGCTTCGCGGCCAGGGTATGTGCGGAGCATCTTCGGGAAGCATACCTACCGATGTAGGTCAGCCGCTAATCAGAGTTTCAAGCATTACGGTCGGTGGAAGATAAGGAGGGCAGATTATGACTTTTGAGGAATTCAAATCGGCAGTCATCAATGCTGCCAAGGATAATAAGCTTGAGGACTACGAGATTTACTACAGTGAATCAAGCGGAACAAGCGTAGAAGTTTTTAAGGAAGAGATAAAGGAATATGCGACGGATTCCAGCCTCGGAGTATGCTTTAAATGCATAGTTGACGGCAAAACAGGATATGCCGCTACCGAGAATATATCGGAAGACGATGCTTTGCGAATCGTGGCAAATGCTATCGACAATGCACGTTCAATCGAAAACGATGAGCTTTCTTTCATCCATAAAAAGGGTGATGAGTATGCGCATCTTCCGGCTATGGATAAGTATGTTCCCACCGGAAAAGAACTCACTGCAGCAGCCTTTGCGATTCAGAAGGCTTCTTATGCGGCTGACGAAAGAGTTGTGGATGGTACACAAAGCGATGCGGCACATGTAGAGGTAAAGTATGCGCTTATCAATTCAAACGGACTTGACCTTATGGACGAGGCTTCGTTTGATTATGCGGTTTCGATGGCCATTGTCGAAGACGGCGGCGAGAAATACGACGGTTTCGAGGTTAAGAGTCTCGACATCAGAAAACTCGATGCAGAAGCGGTTGCCAAAGAAGCGGTAAAGAAGGCCGTATCAACTATCGGAGCGGGAGATGTGGCAACGGGCAAATACAAGGGTATCTTAAAGAACGAGGTTATGTATACCTTCCTCTCGACATATTCTCAGGTTTTCTTCGGCGAAGCTGCCCAGAAGGGTCTTTCGCTGCTTAAGGGTAAAGAAGGCGAAGCGGTTGCCGCACCCTTCATAACCCTGACCGACGACCCCATGGAGGAGAGTGCAAAGGTAAAGCGTACTTTCGACGGAGAAGGGGTTGCAACTTTCAAAAAGAATGTTATTGAAAACGGAGTTCTCCGTACACTCCTTTACAATTTAAAGTCTGCCAACACCGCAGGAGTAAAGTCAACAGGAAACGGATCGAAGGCATCCTATACTTCACCCGTTTCGACAAGTACATACAGCTTCTATATCAATGCGGGCGATAAGAGCGAAGAGGAGCTGTGCGAGATGGTCGGTGACGGTGTGATGGTTACTTCGATTTCGGGACTTCACGCAGGTGCCAATGCGATTACAGGTGATTTTTCACTGCTTTCGGAAGGCTTTTTAATCAAGGACGGCAAGAAGGGTGCACCTATTAAGAACTTTACCATTTCCGGAAACTTCTTCTCGTTGTTAAAGGACATCAAGGTTCTTGGAAGCGATTTTAAGTTCAGTTCATCGATGGGTGCGACAAGATGCGGTTCACCCTCGGTACTGCTCGATGAGATAAACGTAGCAGGTAAGTAAGAAGCTTCTTAGATAGTATATAAAAACAATACAGGGCAAGCGAATTGAGAAATCTTTTCACTTGCCTTTTTGCAGGGCTTTATTCGATTCGGCAGCAGAATTGTAAACAAGTCTGTGCTTGCTATTGATATTACAATGTGATATAATAAATCCGATTGCAGAGTTGTGATGGTATATTTTTGCTGTCTATGAAGCTTTGCAAAATGGCTATCATAAATTGTGGAGATAAACCCCGAGACTACTGAAAAGCTTATATTGAGCCGGATAGGGAAAGAGTGGTTTCAATGTCGGTTTTTCAGTTGTTTCGGTATCTCCGCAGTTATATTTTTAAGGAGGTACATTATGTACAAGACATTTTCTATGGAGCTCGCAGGAAGAACTCTTTCCGTTGATATCGGAAGAGTAGCGGCTCAGGCAAACGGTGCAGCTTTCATGCACTACGGAGACACAACAGTTCTTTCAACCGCTACCGCATCGGATAAGCCCAGAGACGGTATCGACTTCTTCCCCTTAAGCGTTGAGTACGAGGAGAAGCTTTATGCCGTAGGCAAGATTCCCGGAGGCTTCAACAAGCGTGAGGGAAAGGCAAGCGAGAATGCAATTCTTACAAGCCGTGTTATCGATCGTCCCATGAGACCTCTTTTCCCCAAGGACTATCGCAACGATGTTACACTCAACAATATGGTTATGTCGGTTGACACAAACTGTCGTCCCGAGCTTGTTGCTATGCTCGGTTCAGCAATCGCTACCAGCATTTCGGATATCCCCTTCGACGGCCCCTGCGCAACCACACAGGTTGGTATGATCGACGGCGAGCTTATCATCAACCCCACTCAGGAGCAGTGGAAGGTCGGCGATCTCAACCTTACCGTAGCATCAACCAGCGAGAAGGTTATCATGATTGAGGCCGGTGCAAACGAGATTCCCGAAGCAAAGATGATCGAAGCTATTTATATGGCACATGAAGTAAACCAGAGAATCATTGCTTTCATCAACGATATCGTAAAGGAAGTCGGAAAGGCTAAGCACTCGTATGAGAGCTGCGCTATCCCAGCAGAGATGTTCGAGGCTATGAAGGCTATCGTTACTCCCGAGGAGATGGAAGTTGCCGTATTTACCGACGAGAAGCAGAAGCGCGAGGAGAACATCAAAGAGATTACCGCTAAGCTCGAGGAGGCTTTTGCCGAGAACGAGGAGTGGCTTGCTATCCTTGGCGAGGCTGTTTACCAGTATGAGAAGAAGACCGTTCGTAAGATGATTCTTAAGGATCAGAAGCGTCCCGACGGCCGTAAGATTACACAGATCAGACCTCTTGCGGCAGAGGTTGACATTATTCCCCGCGTTCACGGTTCTGCAATGTTCACACGCGGACAGACACAGATTTGCGATGTTTGTACACTCGCTCCTCTTTCAGAGCAGCAGAAGCTTGACGGACTTGATGAGAACGAAGTTGCCAAGCGCTATATGCACCACTACAACTTCCCTGCATACTCTGTAGGCGAGACCAAGGTTTCACGTGGTCCCGGACGTCGTGAAATCGGACACGGAGCTTTGGCAGAGCGTGCACTTATTCCCGTTCTTCCCACAGAAGAAGAGTTCCCTTACGCAATCCGCTGTGTATCCGAGACATTTGAGTCAAACGGATCTACATCAATGGCTTCTACATGTGCATCATGTATGTCACTTATGGCAGCAGGTGTTCCCATCAAGCGTATGGTTGCAGGTATCAGCTGCGGCCTTGTAACAGGCGAGACAGATGACGATTTCGTTCTTCTTACCGATATTCAGGGTCTTGAGGACTTCTTCGGTGATATGGACTTTAAGGTTACCGGTACTACCGAGGGTATTACCGCTATCCAGATGGATATTAAGATTCACGGTCTTACAAGACCTATCGTTGAGGGCGCTATCGCTCGCTGCCGTGAGGCTCGTCTTTACATTATGGACAACTGCATGAAGCCCGCAATCGCAGAGCCCCGTCCTGAGGTTAATGAGTACGCTCCCAAGATTATCCAGATTCAGATCGATCCCGCAAAGATCGGTGAGGTTATCGGACAGCGCGGAAAGACCATCCAGGCTATTCAGGAGGCTACAAGCGTTAAGATCGATATTACAGACGACGGAGCAGTTTCGGTATGCGGTACTGACAAGGCTATGATGGACGAGGCGGTACGCGTTATTACCATTATTGTTTCAGAGTTCGAAGAAGGACAGGTTTACGAGGGCAAAGTTGTTTCCATTAAGGACTTCGGTGCATTCATCGAGTTTGCTCCCGGCAAGGAAGGACTTGTTCATATTTCAAAGATTGCCAAGGAGCGCATCAATCATGTTGAGGATGTTCTTACTCTCGGCGATCATGTTAAGTGTGTATGCCTTGGAAAGGACAAGCAGGGCAGAATAGGATTCTCAATTAAGGACGTTAAATAAATTTAATTTACCGCTCCTGTTCGAGGAAGTTTAAAGGGATGGGGGTTACCCGGTTCTGATGTAATGTCACAATCGGGTATCTCCCTTTTTGTTTATTTACGGAAAGATGGGTAAGTTATGCAGAAGAAAGAAAGCATGATAGAGTCGCTTCGAAACGGAGCCAAGACTCATCGCGACTTCAGACATTATTACAGTGACCGCCAGAATATTACCATGGCCAGGGTTTCGCTCATTACGCTGGCTTATGCTATTTTGGGTCTGATTATCGCATTATTTATATCTGAACCCATTACCGGCTATACCTATGTGAAACTTCTGGGTTTGGCGGGAATATCGATTGTCGTTTATCTGTTCAGTTTCATTGCTCGCAGCAAGCGATTGTTCAGGGACGACTTATCAAGGGAACGTTTCAGTTACGTGTATGTAATAGTAAGTGTTTTGATATATATCGTATGGGGCTTTGTCGTAATGCATTTCTCCATTACCGAGGAAAAAGCCACAAACTTTATGCTGGCACTTATGGTTTACGCAATCTGCTCCATTTTCCTGTATTTCAGAATAGAGTACTACGTTGTAGGTTTTATTATTTGTGTCGCAGGTGCGCTGACTATTGTCTTTGCAGTGAAAAAAGGCGATTTTGACAGCACGATTCTTTCGAATGTTCTCGCCTTCGGCATGATTCTTACCATCGGCGGCATTACAAAATATATTTCCGCAGAAAAACGATTTTTTGCGGAGCAGAGTGCGGATGAATTGAAAGCCACACTCGAGAGCAACAATAAAAAACTCACCGAAGCCAATACCAGCCTTGTAGAGACAACGGAGAGGCTTCAGAATTATATCGAGTCTCAGCGTCTGTTTAACGCCAGTATGAACCATGAGCTGAGAAGTCCGCTTAACGGTGTAATCGGTTTGCTTCAGATTTTGAAAGAAAGAAGCGACTTGCCGGAATCAGCGGCTGCACAGGTCAACGATGCATATGAATCATCACAGGAGATTATTCAGATTGTAAACGATCTTCTTGATTATGCGAGACTGGAATCGGGCGAGCTGAGCATTGTTAAAGACAAATTCGATCTGAGAACCATGGTGGAAAATGTCGAAAAGTCTCTCAAACCTCAGGCTGAGCTGAAAAATATAGATTTTATTGTGGATATAGACAGCTTTATCCCTTGTCTTCTTATGGGTGACGGGCTGAGAATCCAGCAGATTGTTACAAATCTTTTGTCAAATGCCATAAAGTATACCGATAAAGGTTATGTCAAGCTGCGTATGTTTGTGGATCATTCGCGTGCACTAAAAATCGTAGTTGCCGATACGGGTCAGGGAATGCTTCCTGAGGCAAAAGAGGAACTTTTAAGACCTGCATCAAGGCTTACCGATCACAGAAACAAATATGTTCAGGGTACGGGAATCGGTCTTACGATTGTAATGAATCTTATAAAACATTTGAACGGAGAGATCGAACTTGATACGAGCCTTGGAAAAGGTTCGACATTTACCGTTCGTGTTCCGATTGAAGTTGTGGATTCGCGCGTACGTTTCGGCGAGCGTAACGAGTCTGCTGCAAAGAAGACTCAGCAGCAGGGCGAGGACGCATCCCTTGCAGGTATTAAACTTCTGTGTGTAGATGATAATATGGTCAATCTGGTGGTATTTAAGGGACTGTTCGGAGGTACCGGGGCTACGGTGAAGACTGTATTATCCGGTAAGAGTGCGCTTGAGGAGATCACAAAGAACAAATACGATCTTATCTTCCTGGACCATATGATGCCCGGAATGGATGGCGTTGAAGTATTCGAGACCATGAAGGGTATGGAACCGGATATCAACCTTAATTATGTAACTCCCGTTGTAATGCTTACCGCAAACGCAAGCGGAGAAGCAGAAGAACGATATAAGAAGATGGGATTTGCGGGATATTTACCGAAGCCTGTTATTAAAGAGGACATCCTTCGACTTACTTCCGAGCTGGTAAAGATGTGATAAAAAAAGAGTTATAAATCGAAAAATCTGATTTATAACTCTTTTTTATTGCCTTATGTTCTGGATTAACAGGTGCAGAGGATTAAGATTCCGATTCAAGGTTTTTTCTGGCTGCTGAGAGCATAAGCTTTATTCTGTTGAGCTGATTAACCTCGCTGGCACCGGGATCGTAATCTACGGCAGCTATGTTGGCTCCGGGATAAATCTGACGAAGCCTCTTTATCGCACCTTTGCCGACTACATGGTTGGGCAGACAGGCAAACGGCTGGATACAAACAATATTCGGAGTTCCGTGGTTCAACAGCTCTGCCATTTCGCCTGTCAAGAACCAGCCTTCACCGTACTGATTACCGAGGGAGAGGATAGGTTTTGCATATTCGGCAACTTCACGGATGGGAATAGGATGACCGAAACGCTTACTGTTCTTCAACGCATCGACTGCGGGTTTTCTGACTTTGTCGATAATCTTAATTGCGGTATTTGCAAGAACCTTTGACATCCTTGAAGTACCGAGGAAGTCATATCTGTACTCATTGTCGAAGAGACAGTAAATAACGAAGTCAAGTAGCTCGGGAACAACCGCTTCGGCACCTTCTCTTTCGAGGAGGTCAACAAGGTGATTGTTGGCAAGAGGCATGTATTTAACAAGGATTTCTCCTACGATTCCGACTCTGGGCTTTCTGAGAGCCTCATTAATCGGGAACTCGTCGAATTCCTTTACCATATCTCGGCAAATCTGTTTGAAAGAATATTTTGACTTCCTGTTTATAATTTCATCAACACAGATGTCATTCCATTTTCTGTACAGCTCGTTAGCCGATCCGGGCACCAGTTCGTAAGGACGTACTCTGTAAAGACATCTCATAAGAAGGTCGCCGTATACGAGTGAATGAGCTGCATCGATAAGCATAGGGAGCGTAATCTTTAGACCCTCGTTCTTTTCGAGACCGGTATAGTTCAGTGAAATAACCGGTATATGCGACATTCCGACACGGTCCAATGCTTTTCTGATAAAGGCTATGTAGTTGCTCGCACGACAGCATCCTCCCGTCTGGGTCATGATAATAGCGAGCCTGTCGGTATCATATCTGCCCGAAAGAACGGCTTCCATAAACTGTCCGACTGAACAGATTGAAGGGTAGCAGGCATCGTTGTTTACGAATTTCAAACCGTAATCAACGGCAGTGCGGTTATCATTGTCGAGAATCTCGAGGTTGTATCCGTAGCGTCTGAATACGGGAGCCAGAATTTCAAAGTGAATAGGACTCATCTGAGGAGCTAGGATTGTATAGCCCTCTTCACGCATTTTTGAAGTGAATTCGGCACGCTTGTATTCAACCGGAGCGGGCTTGCAGGAGATTCCGCGTTCATTTCGCATGTTCATTGCGGCTATAAGGCTTCGGATTCGGATTCTTGCCGCTCCAAGGTTGTTTACTTCGTCGATCTTTAACAAAGTATAAAGCTTATTGCTGCCTTCGAGGATTTCACAAACCTGATCGGTGGTAACGGCATCGAGACCGCAGCCGAAAGAATTAAGCTGGATATACTCAAGATCGTCGCGAGTTCTGACAAATTCAGCTGCGGAATAGAGTCTTGAATGGAAAACCCACTGATCAACAACTCGAACAGGTCTTGAAGGAGTAAAATCAATCGGTATCGAATCTTCGGTGAATACGGTAAGTCCGTATGATGCGATCATTTCGGGAATACCGTGATTGATTTCGGGATCGACATGGTAAGGACGTCCGGCAAGGACGATTCCGCGCCCCTTTGCAGACTCCATTTCCTTTAACACACGTCTTCCCTCTTCACGAATATCGTCCTTGGCCTTTCTTTGTTCTTCCCAGGCCAAAAGAGCCGCACGTCTGACTTCCTTTTCGGGAATATTCATTTCTTTGGTAAAGAGCTGAACAAGACGGTCTGCAGCTGTCTTCTCGGAAGTGAAGGCGATGAAAGGACGTATGTAATCTATATCACCGCGTGTGATTTCTTCAATATTGTTTTTGAGGTTCTCGGGATAAGATACTACCATAGGACAATTGTAATGATTCTGAGCGTCCTTGGTCTCCTGATATTCGTAAAATACACAGGGATGGAATATCTTTGTGATTCCCTGATTAATGAGCCACTGTGCATGTCCGTGTGCAAGCTTTGCGGGATAGCACTCTGATTCGGAAGGAATGGACTCCATTCCGAGTTCGTATATTTTTCTGCTTGACTGAGGAGAGAGTACCACACTGTAGCCGAGTTCTTTGAAAAATGTTGCCCAGTAAGGATAATTTTCGTAGAGGTTGAGAACTCTGGGGATACCGATTACGCCTCTTGGAGCGCTTTCGGCGGGAAGAGGCTCGTAATCAAACATTCGCTTGTATTTGTAAGCATAAAGGTTTTCACCCTTCTTAACGGTTGATTCGGTTTTGAGTCCTTTTTCGCAGCGGTTTCCCGTAATATGTCTTCTGTTGCCGGGGAACTTGTTGATGGTGAGCATACAGTGATTAGAGCATCCCTGGCAGTGAGTTGTGGAAGTTGTATATGTAAGTGCAAGAATATCCTCCAGGTGGAGCATCGAGGTTTCCTGACCTTTATAGCGTTCTCTTGCTATAAGTGCGGCACCGAATGCACCCATGATACCCGAAATGTCGGGGCAGGTTGCTTCGACACCCGCAATTCGTTCGAAGGCGCGCAGAACAGCTTCATTGTAGAAGGTTCCGCCCTGAACAACGATTTTTGTACCCAGATCAGAAGCATCCGAGAGCTTAATAACCTTAAATAAAGCATTTTTGATTACGGAATATGCAAGTCCCGAAGAGATATCCTGAACGGTAGCACCTTCCTTCTGAGCCTGCTTTACGTTTGAATTCATGAATACGGTACAGCGTGTTCCAAGGTCTACGGGATTCTTTGCAAAGAGAGCCTCTTTGGCAAACTCCGCAGCCGAAAAACCGAGTGAATTGGCAAAGTTCTCAATGAAGGAACCGCATCCGGAGGAGCAGGCTTCATTAAGAAGAATTGAATCTACGGTATGCTGCTTTAATTTGATGCATTTCATGTCCTGACCGCCGATATCAAGAACACAGTCTGCTCCGGGAACAAAGAATTCCGCAGCCGTACAGTGGGCAATGGTCTCAACCTCTCCTTCATCGAGGCAGAAAGCCGACTTTAAAAGTGCCTCACCGTAACCTGTTGAGCATGAACGGGCAATATGTGCGGTCGGGGGAAGGACTTTCTTGATTTCCTCAATTGCACGGATGGCGGTTTTTATGGGGCTGCCCTGATTGTTTGAATAGAAGGAGAAGAGAAGTTCACCCTCTTCTCCGATAAGTGCGAGCTTTGTGGTTGTAGAACCGGCATCAATTCCTATAAAGCAGTTTCCTTTATAGGTTGCAATATCTGCCTTCGCAACGACAGCCTTGCTGTGGCGTTCCCTAAACTCCCTGTAGTCATCCTCGTTTTCGAAAAGAGCGGGGAGGCGCTTGATTTCAAAAGCCATCTCAACACCCTTGTCGAGGCGCTCGATAAGATCCGATATAAGTGGAAGGGATTCTTCGGTTTCCTCTGCCTCAAGGGCGGCACCCATTGCGGCAAAGAGGTGTGAGTTGTCGGGGTCGACGATGTTTTCATCGGTCAGATGCAGTGTCCTGATAAATGCTTTTTTAAGCTCCGGAAGGAAGTGAAGAGGTCCTCCGAGGAACGCAACACAACCTCTGATAGGCTTGCCGCAGGCAAGACCCGAGATTGTCTGATTTACAACTGCCTGGAAAATGGAAGCTGCCAGATCCGCTCTTGTCGCACCTTCGTTGATAAGGGGCTGAATATCGGATTTTGCGAATACGCCGCAGCGTGCTGCAATGGGATATATTTCTTTATAAGACTCGGCTTCTTTATTTAGTCCCGTAGCATCTGTCTGAAGCAGCGCTGCCATCTGGTCGATGAAGGAGCCTGTACCTCCGGCACATACACCGTTCATTCTTTCTTCAAGTCCGCCGGTAAAATAAATAATCTTTGCATCTTCTCCGCCAAGCTCGATTGCAACATCGGTCTGAGGCGCAGTAAACGAAAGCGCGGAGGCTACGGCAACCACTTCCTGGACGAAACCTATGTTGAGGGCCTTGCCGAGGTTGATGGAACCCGAACCGGTGATTCTTACATTGAGTCTGCACTCTCCGAGCAAAGATTGCGCTTCCTTTAAAAGCTTTGCGAGTGTTTCCTGTGTGTGCGCCAGATGACGCATATATTCTCCGAATACTATTTTGCTGTTTTCATCGAGAACAACCAGCTTAACGGTTGTCGATCCGACGTCGATACCTGCACGATAGGTTTTCATTTGGTACTCCTTATAAAAGCCCGCATGGGCGTATGTGTTTTTTAATATAATGACTCGTAGAGTCGTTTACTACATCAGAATATGATATCACATTTTATAAAATATGGAAGAGGCTAATAAAAAAAATCTGTGCCCGGGCAATATTACGCGAAGACATTGTTGCCATTTTGTGGTAAATAATATAAAATTTTACTATATATTGTGTAAAAATATACCGATGGTGTATGGAATCAGAAATCGGAGGAAATAATGGCAAAAACTAACGGAAAAGGCACCGCAAAGAGTTCGTCCTCAAAAGGCAAGACAGGATCTGCTGCACGAACAGCTTCATCTCCTCAGGCGAGAAGCAGTGTAAGAAGAAGCAGTGAGCCCAGACAGCGTGCTTACGTCAAGAATGCACGTGCTTCAAGGGAAAACGATACAGCAGCACGTACTTCACGCAGATACGAAG
>JAZLGZ010000016.1:0-36588 GCA_045616585.1 Lachnospiraceae bacterium | reverse complement strand
ACGGTGGCGAGGAATTCGTGGTTATTGTAAATTCCAGTGACTCCGAACTGGTTGTAAGTATCGCTGAGCAAATCAGAGCTGCAGTTCAGTCAACAACCCTCGTATGCACTACTACAGATGAGCCGATAAACGTCTCCATTACCATCAGCCTCGGTGTTTCTATCTGGAACTCAAGCATGGAGCGAATTGACCTGATAGAGCATGCGGACAAAGCTCTTTACTATGCAAAGACACATGGCAAAAACCAGGTTGTTCTTTGGAACGAATCAATTTAAAAACAAAATCCCCCAAGTTGAATCGGGTGTATTCCTCCACCGGCTGTCCGGTATGAGAATACTGCCCATCAAACTTGGGGGATATTTTTTATTATAAAATTGTATCAGTTGATAACTCCGCACTCACGCAGGCGCTGAGGGATATACTCTTTTAAGGTAGAATCAGGGTTGACCTCAAGCATCTTGTTATAACACTCTACAGCCTCTTCATATCTTGCAAGTGCCTGATAAGATTTGCCGAGGAAATATAAAGCCGCATCGCTGGAAGGGTTAAATGCAACTGCTGCCTCAAGAAGCCCAACCGCATCTTCAAACGCATTCGACTCAAGCTTAGCTTTGCCGTCCTTATAAACGGTCCTCGAAACCGAAGGATAAACATCATCCTTCATCGCCTGAATCTGTGCCAGTGCATATTCATTGTTCAGCCCGGAAGTGTCGAACTTAAACAGCTTCATGGCAAACTCCACAACATCTTCGTCGGAATAGTCACGTCCTTTAAGCGCTTTGTACTCTTTCTCCAAAAGGAAATACGAATCGAATACCGCTCTGCCGACCTCTATCTCAACCGGCGAATTGTCGATGCCGTCCAGTTCTGAACGTAAATCCGCATTCTGCTTCTCCAGCTGTTCTATAATCTTCTCCTGCTGAGTAATCCTAGCCTGCTTTGCATTCAAATCCGAACTGTAATCCACCTTCTGCGACTCGAACTCCGTACGTATATTGGCTTTTGCAGTAGGAACAACCAGATAATACACTACTCCGATTCCGATCAGTACACCCAGTAAGAGGTTGATAAATACCATTACGTTGGGTTTATCTTCTCTGTATGAAGCAAAACTCGGGAATACGTGGGAACGTTCCTTCTCAGGTTCCTCTGACTCGCTTCCCTTGCCTGTTTCATGATAGCGCTTCGCGTCAAGTCCGAGATTGCGCTCCGCTTCCGCCAGGTACTTGAGTGTAGTGGTGTTGGCCACGTCAATTTCAAGTGCTTTCTCAAGATACTTTCTGGCCTGATTATTCTCGCCTCTTTTAATCAACAGAAGTGAAATCAGCTGAATCGCACGGAGGAACTTTCCGTGAAGCCCGATAACCTTCTTCAACTGAAGGATTGCAAGATCGTCATTCTGCTCCTGGGCTGCCTGAAGGGCAATATTATATTTTTTAATAGCCTGATTGACGTTATCAAGTTCGGAAGGATTGTCCTGAACCTGCTCAAGGAACATTTCAGCAGCATTATCCTGTTCACTGAAATTTCTGCTGATAACCCACTCCGAAAGCGCTGCAACAGTCTCACCCATCTCGTAGAATACAAGACCGAGGAGGTTACGCGCATCAATATTTCTTTTATTTATTTCAAGACTCTTCTTAAGATCGCTGACCGCTCCGCTTAAATCCCTTACTTTAGCCTTTTCAAGTCCGCTGTTGTAGTATCTGTTCGAGAGTCTGATAATCTTCCTGTAAATTGAAACATCAGTACCGCAATTATCGCAGTACTTGCGCCTCGACGGTACAGGACATCCACATTTAGGACAGTTCATCCGTCATTCTCCCTCGAATTATTCTTCCTGTCTGGCGGTTCCCTTAATAATCGTATCAATGACATCCGACAGGTCTGTCATATCATTACTGAAAATAGCTTCTTCTGCCTGATCTATCTCAAGACTGGGCTGGAATCTTGCAATTTCCTCATTAAAATCTATCATTTTAATGCCCCTTCGTACTAAAACTATGCTGCCGAATCAATATGCTCTGCCCCAGTAAACCAAAGCCTTTGCGGGCTTTCCGCAGCAGATACACTTGTCAGAAAGATGTTCCTGAGCAAAAGGCATACATCTTGAAGTAGCACCGGTATCCTCTTTAATCTTGTCCTCACATGCACGGTCGCCGCACCACATGGCACGAACGAATCCGGGCTTGTTCTCAACTGTCTCGCAGAATGCAGGATACTCGGCAGCATCATAAGTATGCTCGTCGCGGTGAGCTGTAGCCATCTCAAGCATGTTCTTCTGAATATCGGCAAGAATCTTTGTAACTTCTGTCTCGATTGCATCGAGAGCTACGGTAATCTTCTCTCTTGTATCGCGGCGAACAACTACGCAGGTACCTGCTTCGATGTCCTTGGGACCGCACTCGATACGAACAGGGATACCTCTCATCTCCTGCTCCGAGAACTTGAATCCGGGACGCTTGTCTGTGTCGTCAACCTTCACGCGAACGCCGGCCTTTGTAAGGCGGTCTTTAAGCTCCATAGCTTTGTCAAGAACACCTTCCTTGTTCTGCATAATGGGGATAATGGTAGCCTGTACGGGTGCAACCATAGGAGGAAGCTTAAGTCCCGAATCATCACCGTGAACCATGATAATAGCTCCGATAAGACGTGTAGTCATACCCCATGATGTTTGATGAACATACTGAAGCTTGTTCTCTTTATCAGTATACTGAATTCCGAATGCCTTGGCAAAACCGTCACCGAAGTTGTGGCTTGTACCCGACTGAAGAGCTTTTCCATCGTGCATAAGTGCTTCAATAGTATATGTAGCCTCTGCTCCCGCGAACTTCTCCTTGTCGGTCTTACGTCCTCTGACAACCGGAATAGCAAGAACTTCTTCACAGAAATCGGCGTAAAGATTGAGCATCTGCTCTGTACGCTCCTGTGCCTCCTGTGCTGTTGCATGAGCGGTATGACCCTCCTGCCATAAGAACTCACGTGAACGAAGGAAAGGACGTGTGGTCTTCTCCCAACGGACAACGCTGCACCACTGGTTGTAAACCTTGGGCAGGTCCCGATATGACTGAATCAAGTTCTTGTAGAAATCACAGAAAAGTGTCTCTGATGTGGGACGTACACAAAGTCTCTCCTCAAGTGGTTCGAGTCCTCCGTGTGTAACCCATGCAACCTCGGGTGCGAAGCCCTCTACGTGATCCTTCTCCTTCTCAAGAAGTGACTCGGGAATAAATAAGGGCATATATACGTTCTCAACACCTGTTGCCTTAAATCTGTCATCCAGCTGCTTCTGAATAAGCTCCCAAATAGCATAACCAGCGGGCTTGATGATCATGCAGCCCTTAACGCTTGAATAATCCATAAGCTCTGCTTTGCTTACGATATCTGTATACCACTGAGCGAAATCCTCCGACATGGAAGTAATTTGCTCAACCTGTTTCTTCTCATCTGCCATAACTAAAAACCTCATTTCAATTTATAATTCTACTCATATCATTTTATCACATAATCCCGCAAGTTCAAGTATCTTCTTCACCTGAAGAACATTATCGCACAGTCGTAAAATCCGCAGGCTCTTGCTAACCTGCAGCCCCCGGTATTAATATCGGTCATAAAAAATGACCATGTCTCATAGGAAGCATGGTCATTCTATAAACATTTAATTATTTAAGGTAAGCCTTAAGAGCCTCTGCCTTATCCGTCTTCTCCCAGGGAAGATCAAGATCGTTACGTCCGAAGTGTCCGTACGAAGCAGTCTGCTTGTATATAGGTCTGCGAAGGTCAAGCATCTTGATGATTCCGGCAGGACGAAGATCGAAATTGTCGCGGATGATTTCAAGAAGCTTTGAATCGCTTAACTTTCCTGTTCCGAAAGTATCAATGTTGATTGATGTGGGACGGGCAACACCGATTGCATAGCTGAGCTGAATCTGGCACTTGTCGGCAAGACCTGCAGCTACGATATTCTTAGCTACATAACGTGCTGCGTAGCAAGCTGAACGGTCAACCTTTGTGGGATCCTTTCCCGAGAACGCTCCGCCGCCGTGAGGCGCGTATCCGCCGTAGGTATCAACGATAATCTTACGTCCTGTAAGTCCCGAATCGCCGTTGGGACCTCCGATAACGAAACGTCCGGTAGGATTGATATAATACTTTGTATTCTCGTCAAGAAGTTCTGCAGGAAGAACGGGATCGAATACATACTTCTTAATGTCCTCATGAATCTGTTCCTGAGTAACATTGGGGTCATGCTGAGTTGAAAGAACTACGGCCTCAAGACGTGCTGGCTTTCCTTCCTCATCGTACTCAACCGTAACCTGTGACTTTCCGTCGGGACGGAGGTATGTAAGTGTTCCGTTCTTACGAACTTCGGAAAGCTTCTTGGTAAGCTTATGAGCAAGTGAAATAGCATAAGGCATATACTCGTCTGTCTCGTTTGTAGCATAACCGAACATCATACCCTGGTCTCCGGCACCCACATTATCGGGATCTGCCTCAGCACATTTAGCTTTAAGCTCTTCTTCCTTATCAAGGTCATTAACCTCTGCGATATTGATGTCAGAATCGTCCTTCTTTTCGATTGAAACATTAACACCCATAGCGATATCGGTCGACTGCTTGTCAAGAGTAACCATAACCGCACAGGTATCACAGTCAAAACCGTACTTTGCACGATCGTAACCGATTTCGCGAACGGTCTCGCGAACGATTGACTGAATATCAACAGTTGCCTTTGTAGTAATCTCGCCCATAACCAGAACAAGTCCGGTTGTTGTACAGGTCTCACAGGCAACTCGGCTCATGGGGTCCTGCTCAAGCATTGCATCAAGCACTGCGTCAGAAATCTGATCGCAAATTTTGTCGGGATGTCCTTCTGTTACCGACTCTGAAGTAAATAATCTTCTCTCCATTTTGTCTCCATTCCATGCACACGCATATAAATATAAACTACCGAATACGATTCGTGTCATCTATGTCTGACAGAACTGTACCCGAATAAACTGACGTGGATCTCTCCGGGGTTTGAAAAAGCGATAAAAAAGGTCCGCTCCAAACAAGCGGACCTGAACATATCAATATTCAAATCCTCTTATTGTTCGATTGCTCGCTCAACTTGGCACCTTCCGCGGTACATCACCGTGGGGTTGTCGTGACTTCACAGAGTTTTTCCTCTCCGTCACTCTTAATAAGAGAAATTCACTATATATACGATATATCACATTTATGAATTTGTCAACACAGTTCGTCTTTTTCTGTATTTTTTATTGCATTTTTTGTGCTTCTCAAATTCTCTTTCCGAGAATAAATACAGCCTTGACATTTGTCTCAACTTCAAAAGGACATCCATCCGTAATAACAAAGTCGGCGTCCTTTCCGATTTCAATCGAACCTACTCTGTCGGCAACGCCCGCATGCTCCGCAGGATTGATGGTAATCGCCTGAAGTGCAGCAAAGGGATCCATGCCCGCCTTAACGGCAAGCCCTGCACAAATAGGAAGATATTCCTGAGGAATAACAGGTGAATCGGTAATAATCGAAACCTTACAGCCGGCCTTTGCAAGAACGCCCGGAGTAGTCCAGCTCTTGTTTCGAAGCTCGAACTTCGAAGCGCTTGTAAGTGAAGGGCCTACGGCAAGAGGATATCCCTCAGCTGCAAGCTCATCTACAATCAGATGTCCTTCGGTCACATGCTCAAGTGTAAGCTTAAGATTAAATTCTTTCGCAATTCTTATAGCCGTAAAAATATCATCGGAAGCATGTGCATGTGCCTTCAGGGGAATCTCTCTTCTAAGAACCGGAATCAGAGCCTCATACTTCATATTAAAGGCAGGCATCTTCTCGGGATCGCCTGCTGCCCTGTCCTTCTTCTCCATATACTCGCGTGCCTTAAAAAGAGTATCCCTGAAAAGTGCGGCAGTAGTCATACGGCTCGAATCAGTCTTGTCTCTGTAGCAGCGCTTGGGATTCTCACCGAACGCACACTTCATGGCAACCGCATCGCGGACAATCATATCATCTGCTCTTTTTCCCACAGTCTTGATAACGGTAAAGGTTCCGCCCAAAACATTTGCACTTCCGGGGCCGACGCACACAGTGGTAACACCTGCTGCCGCAGCATGGGCAAATGCGGGATCCATAGCCTTAACACCATCGATTCCGCGCATCTGGGGGCTGATAATGTCGTTCATTTCGTTGTAGTCCATGCCCTCGTATCCGATCCCGTATCCGTCAAGACCTATATGTCCGTGCGCCTCGACAAAGCCGGGATAAATCTGAAGCCCCGAAGCATCGAATATCTCGCAGCCTTCGGGTGTTCTTACATCCTCTCCTATCTCAACAATCTTGCCGTTATCGACAAGAATGTCTCCTTTTATCGGCTCAGGAGTAATCGCCGTATTAATTCTTCCGTTTTTAATAAGTAACATAGTAAATCCCCTTTCATTATATTAATCGCGTCATCGCGATATGTTCTCGCAAAGCTGTTTTCCGTCCATAAACACCGCCTCGGGAACCCGCCGGTAATCGATGTCAAACAGATTTCCCGAATCGCTGTCCCAGAAGCTGATTGACAGATATTTATCACCGTTTGAAGCAGTATTCTCATAACATTCGCCAAATGTAGCCGAAACAGAACGTCCCTTAAAGCGAAGCATATACTGTGCGTCGGGATTGCTTGCGAAAGCATCGGCCAGCTGTCTGATTTTGGCGTCGGCAAGCTTAAGAGGAACGCCCTCCTCATTTACAATATCCGCTGAAGAGCAGGCTGTGGCTTCAGGTGCCGAATCCGGAGTTGAAATGCACACTTCAGAGCCGTCAAGTTCCAAAACTCCTGCAAGGTATGCGGCAACTCCGTCCTGTTCGTTGCTGAGGGTGACCGCGTCGGCAGCCGCCTTTACCGTATCGATTGCATTGGAAACCGCAATTCCCAGGCCGCACTCTTTTATGGCCTCCAGATCGTCATTGTCATCGCCAAAATACGCAGTATCCGCAGCATCAATGTTCATATGTCCGAGGACATCTCTTATTCCGTTCCACTTTGTAGCCGCAGAACTCATAATCTGGAACAAATCACCATTGGCGTTCGAACAGTAGACTTCCTTCGGCAAAAGCATGGGAAGTAAACCATCCAGCCTTAATGTCCTTGAGCTGATCAGAATCTTATAAATTTCGTCCGGAATCGGTGCCTCCGTCAGATTTGGATATACAATCGGGCTCCATTCAGGAATATATTCATTTGAGAACAGGCCCGCGCTTGTCTCCAATGATATTGTCACATTCTCGAGTTTTGAAAGCAGACCAAGAATCTTCATTGCCGTTTCTTTGCCGATGGAATTGATTTTTGTCTCGTTTCCGTACTTTACTATCGCCCCGTTTAAGGTAATCGCAGCATCAAACCCGACCTGATCCTCATATGCCACAATCGCTCTTTGAGGTCTGGCTGTGGCCGCAACCAGGCGAACACCTTTCTCTTTGCACTCGCCAAGAACTTTCAGGGTATACCCGGAAATGGTTTTATCGTTTTTCAGCAAAGTCCGGTCCAAATCTGTGATTACTGCTCTTATCATTGCAAATCCCCCTCGCCCGTCAGCGAAAACATTCCGTTTTTCAATGACTGATAAAACCATTATATCACTATCACATTAAAAATGTAGCATTGATTATAACTCACCCGAGTATTTATTTTTCATTCTGCCGCTCATGTTTTATTCGTCTCCAAGTATTTTTATAACAGCAGTATTCGCATAAGTCAGCGGCTCATTATGAATAAAGAAAATGACACCGTCAACCGGAGCATAAAGTGTCTCCAGAATGTCTCCTTCATACGGGTTGATAATATTGGCCAGGGGAGTTCCTGCCTCGACTCTGTCTCCGGCTCTGACAATAGCCTCAAAAAAGCCTGACTTTGCGGTTCTTACTGAGATAAAATCCCTGTCATCGACAGTTCTCAACTTCTTATCGACAACCGCAGCATATTTGATAATTCCGTTCAAGGCCATAAAGTTCATAACCGAAATGACCGCCTGTCCGGCTCCGGTTTTGCTTATCCTGGTAGTAGTATCGGTATACAGCGAGAAAGCCTTGGTGTCCCATACCTGCCAATTGTAATTGAGCGTCGCCGTATCATACGGTCTTACGGTTCTTTCTACGATATACCGCATGCCGAATTTTTCGGCATCGTCAGAGGTAGTGTAACCTTCCTTCATGTATCTTACATGAGGCACAAAATCCCCGGGCATATAAAACGAGGTAAACTGTATTCCGTACTGATAGTCCTTTATCTCCTGAAAAACACCGTCTGCAATTCTCTGCGTGGTTTCACCCATATCGTATCCCGGAAACATTCTGTTTATATCGGTATTATCCGTAGGCCAGAATCTTTTTTGAATATTAACCGAATAAGGATTTATGGAAGGTATAACCAAAATCCTGTGTCCCTCCTTGATTCTGCCTTCCTCCTCGAGCTGCTTCATCTTCTTTACAAGCTGCGAGCAGCAGTAAATCTGCTGGATCTCGTTTCCCCTTGAGTTGCCGATAATACAAACCGATTTCTCGCCCTGTCCGAATTCATAGCCTGTTATTCTGAAATCATCCCTGTACATACCTTTTATTTCATAAATAATTCTCTTATTCATATATACAGACCTCTTCCTTCAATATTCTTCCCATGAGCGACCCTTCATCGACAATCGGAAAGTCTCTTATGGTAAAAAGCAGTCCCGCCTGAGGTGCTCTTACTTCATCAAGAACTTTTCCGCACAACGGGTCAACTATTTTACCAATCAGCTCACCTTCAGCCAGCCTTGCTCCGTGCTTTACCTCCGGAACAAAAAGGCCGCTGGCTGTAGCATTAAGGTAACTTACATCATCCGGCTTTTCCGAAATCATTGGCTTCTTTACCTCTGCGGTTTCACCGGTCCAGATTCCGAGTTTTTTCATGATGTTAAATATACCGTCAACCATCTGGTTTCCGTATTCTTTGGTCAGTCTTAAACCTACGCCCATTTCAACAACCAGTACGGGAGTACCTATGCTGTTCAAGCTATGCGCAAATGTTGCCTCCAAAACCGTGCTGGCTCCATGTACCCATATAAAATCCACGTTCGCGCATTTGGCAAGCGGAATCAGCTTATCGGCATGAATTTCGTTTATTCTTATCTGCGGAATCTCCGTCAAATAAATATTGCTGGCATGAATGTCGATTACGCAGTCAGAGCCGCTCACATCCTCAATAATTCCCGCTGCCAGATACTCAGTCATATTTCCGTCGATGTTTCCCGGAAATATTCTGTTCATATCAAGGTCGAACGCAGGAATACCTCTGGTAATCGAGTCGATTCCCAGAGGATTCATAGCAGGATAAATATCCACAATTCCCGTCAGTTTCTCCTTTTCCTGCTCCAGTCTTCGCTGAAGTTCATAGCAGACATACTGTCCTTCAAGTTCGTCTCCGTGAATTCCTGTGACCACGCTGATACGCTTCATATCAGCGGTATTACCGGTTACAGGCAGTATACGGTTTTTCTTTATCATCAATTTTTCATCGATAGGAAGTCCCACCGACGTAACAACTTCTACCATCAAAACACTCCTCTTATTTTCACAAAATAAAACTGTTTTCCGTAACAAAATCAATAATACTTATCAACCAGTACTTTTATTTCCTGCGTCTGTGAACCTCCGCCCCACATTACGCCCCGGTTAATCGCGCAATCCGCAGCATCACGGCCCACACCAAGCTTTATATATTCATCCGTCACTACCGAATTGTATGTCGGATCGAAAGCCACATAATTCTCGTCGATTACAGCTTCAACCCATGCATGACTCTGCCCTTCCCCGACAATCAGCCCGCATACGTATCTGGCAGGAATCCCAAACATTCGAAGAACGGTTATAAAAATATGAACAAAGTCCTGGCATACTCCCTTTCCGCCGGCAAAAGCATCTTCGGCACTTGTTTCGACACAGGTAGAGCCTTTTTCATAAGCAAAGCTTTCACTTAGCTTTTTCATGATTATCAAGCACTTGTCTTTATCGTGAGCCGCATCTGCAACTTCTTTTGAAATTGACCTTGCAAATTCCTTTATTTTTTCACCCGGAATGCATTTGCCGTGTTCATATTTGTACATGCCGACCAATGCCTCATTTACACCTCCGACTATATTCGAAGTATCCGTTTCCACAAGTCCTTTAATAGAATATTCGAAACTCGAATGAGGCTTTGCCACACTTCCGATTATCTGCAGGTTTCCGAAAGAATCCTGTCCCAATGAAAAAGGTGTTTCCGGAAGCATACTGATATCATACGAAATGCTACGCTGTCTGAAGTCATCGACAGGAAAGGATTTTATCGTAAAATAGCATTTATCTACCGGTTCGGAATAGCTTATTTTCATCCTGTATTCATAATTTAAAAACGCCAAATCAACTAACCTCTTCTCTTTTAAGTCAGGCTACAATAGTCTCAACATTTGAAATGATGCAGGCATAATCAAGTACATTTTCGTTGATCAGCGTGCTGACTTTGCTGAGAGCCGACTCATTATATTTCATTCCGCTTCGAAGGACTCTGGGAATCATTCTGTGGACCTCACGCTCGATTCTGCACTTGTCAAGTTCGAGTCGGGCATACAGGTCGACTCTCTCAATTCTCTTTCCTGCCTTGATGATATTTCTTATCTGTTCGGAATCAATCTGATCGTCAACGATTCCCCAGAAAGAGAGAATATCATCCATAATCTGCTGCAGTTCAATAAGCGGCGACTCACTCTTTGCCGCATTATTCATCGCATATATCGAAAGCTGAATATACGAAAGCGCATCGGAACCGATGGTTTCTCTGAGTACAACGGCATTGTCATATGCACGAATCAGATTACTGATAATCGAATCAGCTATTTTTTCATCGAACGGATATCTTTTTAAGAAATCGTCTTTCGAAGCGTAGATATTCGGGATGTCGAGTGCCTCGCAGTATTCCGGATATACATCATCCGATGAATCAATCATTTGATCGAAACTTTTGGCAAATATTTTCAATGTAGTATAAACCCGCTCCGTATATCTTCCCAACCAATAAAGGTGGTCGACCTTTTCTACCGAGATAATACCCATGTGTCCTTAAAACCTCCTCCTTGTGATGAATTAACAATAAACGAATCGGGATTTCTTGAGAATCTTGTCAGGCCGCTGGCCCATACAAGCGGTTCATCCGCCATCAAAACAAATGCTCGCAAATCCGCTTTTCTGGGAACAATCTTGCCTTCATCAAGAATATCAAGATCCTGAAAATCTATAACTTCCTGAGCAATAAACCGCCTGGGCTCCGCTTTCAAAAGACTTATGAAGTCTTCCTTCTGCTTAGCTGTCATAGTATTGCCGAATACCACTCCGTAGCCTCCGGCCTCCGCAACATCCTTAAGCACCAGATCATCAAAGTGCTCCAGCACATATGACATATCCTCTTCATAGAACGGCAGATAAGTAGGCGCATTTTTCAGAATCGGTTCTTCGCCCAGATAATACTTAATCATTTTCGGAACAAAATAATATATTCCCTTGTCGTCCGCAACTCCGTTGCCGGGAGCATTAAGCAGCGCGACATTTCCCTTTCTGAAAACATCATATATGTGCGGGATACCGATCAGCGATTCAGGATTAAAGTTCATCGGGTCAAGATATTCATCCGATATTCTTCTGTAAACAGCGCCTACGCGTTCCTTGGCTCCGCTTGCGCTGATGTAATATAGGCAATCGTTCTCTACAAACAGCTCCGATCCGCTTACAAGATGTGCTCCTGTCTTCTCGGCAAGATATGAGTGCTCGAAATATGCGGCATTATATCTTCCCGGTGTAAGAATAACCGTATGTCCGCCCGTATTCACATAATCCATGGTTCTTCTGAGCAAATCCGCATAATTACGGTTATCGATCAATTTGACATTATGAAATGTTTCGGGCGAGCTTTTTCTGCAAAGGTCTCGCGCAATCATCGGATATGATGCGCCCGAAGGAACTCTAAGATTATCCTCAAGGATATACCACTCATTGTCTTTTCCTTTTACCAGGTCAATTCCGGATATGTGAGAATAAACATCCTTTACGGGACATACCCCCTCACATTCTGCCATGTACCCTGAAGACGCAAAAATGAAGTCCTCGGGAACAACGCCTGCTTTGACGATCTGTTTCTGCGAATAAATGTCTTTAAGAAATAAATTAAGAGCCAAAACTCTTTGCTTCAGCCCCCTCTCCAGCATTTCAAATTCGGTATGTTCTATAATTCTCGGTATTGCATCAAACGGAAACAACTGTTCCTTGAAAGTGTTGTTCTTATAGATTCCGAATTTTACTCCGTAGCGGGCCAACAGATCATTGATTTTATCGGTGTGCTGCAGTAGCTGCTGCTCTGTCTGTTTCATTCGTATGCGCTCTCCTTTATTTATATTCCCGACTCGAGCAGATAAAAACAAAGGCGCTCATGCATCAATACATAAGCGCCTTTGCCCATTATTAAAATCAGAAAGGCGTTCCGAATTCGGAACGCCTTTGCTCTCATCTATGCTGATAAACTACCATACTTACCGGAGTTTGTCAATCATTTAACTTTAACTTTATTCTTAAGCGAAATCGTCTTACCGTTCTTCAGAGTAACTTTAACCGTAACGGTAGCGGTTCCTGCGCTTTTGGCTTTAACTACTCCCTTCTTGGAAACCGTTACATTTGAACCCTCAGGAGCCGAATACTCGACAGATGCTACATTTCTCATATCAAGATTGGGATTCAATTCAAGCTTTATTTTCTCTCCGGCCTTTACGCTCTCACTCTTTGAAGTAAGCGATACTGTCTTTTTCACCTCTTCGTAAATAGCTTTCGATTCGGTTGTGCTTACAACCTTGTATGTTCCCTTTGGAAGGTCCAGTGTCAGTGAGCCGTCTGCATTTACCTTATACTTTTCACTGTTAAGCATTACAAGGGCTCCATCCTTGCCTACAGTATAAACTTTTACACTCTTTTTCGGAACAAGTGTCTTGGCATTTGCGGAAATATTAAACTTAACCTTACCCTTCTCATCCTTAACCTTCAGAGAGATTTCAACATCCTTTCCTCCGGCTTCCTTAATGCGCTCTATTATGTCCCCGCTGATAACCGCTTTGCCGTCAACAACCTTCGTTGTAACGGTCGCTTTTGTGTCAGCCTTTGTGCCTTCTGCATTTGTTTTGGTGGTTACGGTAACGGTTGTGCCGTCTGCTTCAACCATTTTGGTAGTTGTCACTTCAGTTCCGTCTTTCTTAGTTACAACTGTCGTTTCAATTGTACCGGTATTTTCAGGAGACTTTGAGTCATCATCATTTTTTGCAGCATTGTCTGCTCGGTCTTCAAACTCTGTCTTTTCCTCTGCATCTGCTACACTACCTGAATCAACTGCCGATCCGCTTCCTCCGGGAACAAAAGTGCCTGCACCGGATCCGCTTCCCGAGCCGGTTCCCGAGTCTGTTCCGCTACCGGAACCTGCGCCGGTTCCCGACCCATCAGAAAGACTTCCTCCGGCAATAACAATAGGTGAGAAGCCTTTCACAATAAATCGAAGTCCTCCGTCAACTACCGTCACCTCAGGATACTCGATTTCTCCGGCCTTATATCCGTTGCAATCATGTGTAAACACATGGGCTATCTTGAATTCACTGTTTTTATCCGTACCCTCAGGGAACGGAACGAATACCTCTATACCCTCTTTAGGGAAATCGGAAGGATTTATTTTCTGCCATCCGAGTTCGGGAACGAAGTTCCATAAATCAGCATCGTAAGTAATAGAGCCTGAGCACTCAAGATTCTCAAATGAGTCCACAATTTCATTCTCCATTGCTTCAAGCGACTCATATCGTTCCGAGAGCTCGGAAGGAAGTTCCTTCAATTCCTCTGTAGAAGTAAAGTGATCAAAATGATATCCAATCCAGTCTCTCGAATACTCGTTTATATCATAACCTTCAGGACTTTTGGTTTCATAAAAACCGTTATAGTAATACAAAATCGTATGGAGATCCTTCATAAAGGTAGGTCCGCCGTCTTCGCTGCTCCACCAGTCAACACCGCAAGGAAGAATCGTTGCTACCCCGTTATCCAAAGGCTCTTCACTTTCGGTAACATGGTTAAAAATACCGGCACAGTACTTAGTATTTTCCACACCTACGAACTGGGTATAGTCCACCTGATAATACTGGAACATCTGAGTTTCAACACGCGGAGTGATAGTTCCGAGATCAAACTCGTTTCCTGAAATAATCTCACCCAAAGTGTCTTCATTTTCATGATTTATCTTACGGATGGTTACTTTAGCTCCTAAGTCGTCACCGGTTACAACCTTTGCCTTGATCTCATCGGTCGTATAAGCCCCTTCAACACATATCTGATTGTAAACATGAACCTTACTTCCGGTTAATATGTCGAGTGATGCTCTCAATATTTGGTCATTATTTTCCAGTCTCCAAAAACCTCCTTTGGAGCCATGCTCGTTTTCGACAATTCCCCAGCAAACGCTTTCCACGTCCAGATCATCCTTCAAGCAGAAATTGGGGAGCTCAAGCCAGAGAAAAGCTTCTCCGCTCTCACCTTCAACCTCTTCCCAACCTTTACAATCCAGTAAATAATCCATGATGACAACAGTATGGTCACCTTCGATAAAGTTTCCTGTCACAGACTCATAAGGATCAGGACCATATTTAGCACCGTGCCCTTTGATTGCCTTCAAATTCGGCAGACATCGTAAATTCATATACGGAGCACGTGAATAGAAGAACCACAGCTTTTCAAGCTTTCTGTTATTGTTCAGAATATTCATGTCATCAATTACGACATTATGCATATCCAAATATGTAAGCTCGGTAAAAATCTGTATACCCATTACATCCTGCACAGCACTGCTTAAAGTCATTTCAGTAGCTGCTGAAATTTCCGACTCCGAAAGCCCCCCATTTTTATCGGTATCATATGTAGAAGACACGTACATTCTAAATGCAGCATCCGGGAAATTAGCCTTACTGATTGTCACGTTGCCTGAGGCATCATATACAGTTTCCGGCCAGTCAAAGGTTCCAAGAACAGGTGACGGTACATATCCACTGGTCCATCCCGAATCAGAATCTCCTTCGCTGCCTTCATCCCCTGATCCAACTATTCCTTCGATGAGAGCAGCCTCCGTCTTTGCAATAAGCAACCCACTAAACTCTGTTTCAGAGCTAAAATTCATTTTAAAATCAAAGAAATTGTCAAAGCAGTATTCTGACTCGGGGTCAAATTCAACTTTAATATTGTTATATCCATCGATGACTTTTATAGGAGTTTCACCACCAAGCCTGCATTCATCAACATCAAACTTAGGATGATCGGTATCCGAAATCTTTTCTGACGATGAAATTCTTAGATAAAGATATAAATCTATATCACTTTCCTCTACTCCGGCCACATAAAAACTGAAATTAACACCTTTATAGTTCTTAAAAATATCAGCCAAATGATATTGTGCCATTTCTATATCGCAAACATCTGCCACATATTTTTTATTCCAATCATCAAAGTAACTGTCTAAAGAACAATAATCAATCTGAACGTCCAGATAGTCCTCGCCAGATCCCGAATATTTGAGCTTCGGAGCAGCTCCGATTTCAAAGCGATAATCTGACAGTGTAGTGTTTACAACAAGAACAACGTCGTTAATGCACTCTGCTCCAAGGCTGTCAAGTGAGAATGAAATAACCTTTTTGCCCTTTGACAAATCAGTAACCTTCTGGCTTGCAACAACACCACCATCATTTCTGAGTTCTGCAGTAATATCGATATCTCCATCATTCAGCTCACCGTCATACTGTAAACCAAAAACAATATCCAAAGAAGCATAATACATTGCCAAATCAGAAACTTTCAGCTGTCTTTTGTCCCAATCTTCTTCGGACTTGTACAAATATATATCGGTTCCGCTTTCATCCACCGACTTTTCTTGCCAATCATCCTCGTTAGGCTCAGAAGTAAAAACTACGCCCTCCCATTCTCTGACACAGATATTGTAAGCACCTGTGCCATCTTCCGCATAAACCTTTCGCTCCTTTGCAGGTCCCGCGCCAATGCACGACAAGATCAACGCAAATGAAATAATGAAACATAAACTCCTTTTTACAGTTCTCATAAGTACCCTTTCATACGATTACATTTTTTGCATATAGTGTAGATTTTTGCCACCATCTTCAAGTATAGTGTGAAACGAACCGACCGTCAATCTTACCCTCATCTTATACGCAGAAATAAGCAGTGCTTTTTCTTCATCAAGAAAAAACGGTAAAAATCTTTACTTTTCGAAAAAACAACACCCGTGATGCCGCATTCGGGCAACCGGGTGTTGTCAAGTTTTTATTATTCGAGACAGTCTTTAACACTATCACTGTTTGCTTGCTTTATTTTTTTAGCCCCGCAAGTCTTTCCTCTACCTGAGCATACATGTCGGTATACTTTGCAAGCTTAGCCTTCTCCTCCGCAAGCTTAGCCTCGGGAGCTTTGTTTACGAAGTTGGGATTTGCAAGCATTCCGTTTACACGCTTAAGTTCGCCCTCAAGACGAGCCTTCTCCTTCTCGAGACGCTCAATCTCTTTAGCAATATCAACAAGCTCTGCAAAAGGAATATAAATGGTTGCTCCGTGGATAACATTTGAAACCGCGTCATCTGCGATTCCGCTCTTGTCGGCCTGAATGGTAACTGATGAAGCTCCGCCTAAAGAAGCGAAGAACACCTTGCTGTTCTCGAAAATATCACGAATCTTCTCAGACTCACTTACAACGAATACAGCTGCCTTACGGCTCATAGGTACATTCATCTCCGTACGAACATTACGGATGCCCTTTACGGCCTCTTTAATAAGCTCTACGGCCTCTTCCTCTGCAGCGAAGTTCTTCTCTTCGGTAAATACAGGCCAATCCGAAATCATGATGGACTCATTTGCCTCAAGCGTACCCTGCTCCTCCTTAAGAGTACAGAAAATCTCCTCTGTAATGAAAGGCATGTAAGGATGAAGAAGCTTAAGTGAATCAACAAGAACACTGTTAAGGGTCCACATAGCTGCCTTCTTTGTCTCAAGGTCATCACCGTAAAGGCGGGGCTTAATCATCTCGATATACCAGTCACAAAGATCATCGTAAATGAAATCGTAAATCTTCTGGGCGGCGATACCGAGCTCGAACTTCTCCATTGAATCGGTAATGTCACGGGTTACGGCATTGGCACGCGAGAGAATCCACTTGTCAGCATCGGTAAGAGCAGCCTTTACAGAATCGATGGCTGCATCGAAATCAACCTTTACGCCTGCGTCTGCAAGCTGCTGCATATTCATCATAATGAAACGTGATGCATTCCAAACCTTGTTTGCGAAGTTACGTGATGCTTCTACTCTTGACATGTAGAAACGCATATCGTTTCCGGGTGCATTACCGGTAATAAGCGTAAATCTGAGTGCGTCCGCACCGTATTTATCGATAATTTCAAGGGGATCGATACCGTTGCCGAGAGACTTACTCATCTTACGTCCCTGGTCGTCACGAACAAGTCCATGGAAAAGTACGGTCTTGAAGGGTCTCTCACCCATCTGCTCGAAGCCCGAGAAAATCATTCTGATAACCCAGAAGAAGATAATATCGTATCCGGTTACGAGTACATCCGTAGGATAGAAATAATCAAGATCCTCGGTCTTGTCGGGCCATCCCAGAGTCGAGAAAGGCCAAAGAGCTGAACTGAACCAGGTATCAAGAGTATCCGGATCCTGTGTGAGGTGCTCGCATCCGCACTTGGGACACTTTGCGGGAGCGTCCTTAGAAACTACGATTTCGCCGCACTCATCGCAGTAATATGCGGGAATTCTGTGACCCCACCAGAGCTGACGTGAAATACACCAGTCACGGATATTGTCGGTCCAGTTGAAATAAGTCTTATCCATACGGTCGGGAATCAGCTCGATGTCTCCGCTCTTTACAGCTTCAACAGCAGGCTTAATCATCTCGTCCATCTTAACGAACCACTGCTTCTTGATCATGGGCTCTACGGTTGAATGACAACGGTAGCAGGTACCTACATTGTGGCTGTAGTCCTCGATGCGAACAAGAAGTCCCATCTCGTCGAGTTCGGCAACAATCTGCTTACGAGCCTCGTAGCGGTCAAGTCCTGCAAACTTTCCGCCGTTCTCGTTGATGGTTGCATCATCGTTGAGAATATTGTTTTCGGGAAGGTTATGACGCTTTCCAACCTCAAAGTCGTTGGGGTCATGAGCAGGTGTAATCTTAACAACACCGGTACCGAAATCCTTCTCTACATAGTTATCCGCAATAACGGGAATTTCGCGGTTAACAAAAGGAACAAATACCTTTCCGCCGACAAGATCCGTATATCTCTCATCCTCAGGATTTACCGCGATTGCAGTATCTCCGAGCATAGTCTCGGGACGTGTGGTGGCGAACTCAAGGAAACGGGTCTTGCTGGGTGTTCCGTCAGCCTCTATGAAAGGATATTTGATGTGCCAGAAATGTCCTGCCTGATCCTCATACTCAACTTCTGCATCAGAAATAGATGTATTACATACGGGACACCAGTTTACAATACGAGAGCCCTTATAAATCCAGCCCTTATCGTAAAGCTTTGTAAATACCTCGGTAACGGCCTTGTTGCAGCCCTCATCCATAGTGAAACGCTCGCGGTCCCAGTCACATGAAGATCCGAGCTTCTTGAGTTGAGATACGATTCTTCCGCCATATTCCTTCTTCCAGACCCAGGCTCTTTCAAGGAACTTCTCACGTCCGAGTTCTTCCTTTGAAGTACCCTCTGACTTCAGCTTCTCTACAATCTTTGCCTCCGTAGCGATGGACGCGTGGTCTGTTCCGGGCTGCCAGAGTGCGTTGTAGCCCTGCATACGCTTGAAACGGATAAGAATATCCTGCATGGTGTTGTCGAGCGCATGTCCCATATGAAGCTGTCCGGTAATATTCGGAGGGGGAATAACGATAGTAAAAGGTTTCTTTGTTCTGTCAACTTCTGCGTGGAAATACTTTTTCTCAATCCACTTTGAGTAAAGACGATCCTCGATCTGCTTGGGATCGTAATTCTTTGCAAGCTCTTTTCCTGAAGCGCCCGCATAAGCTTTGGTCATGTCTTCCATAGATTTAACCTCCTAAATTGATAAAGCCCCCATCGTATAAGGACGATGAGGGCTCTCGTGATACCACCTTAATTCACTGCGCACGGTCTGCACAGTCTCATTACGCAATTCCAACAAACTGCTCGTCTGTAACGGGACTTCCCGTTGTTCCCTACTAACAAAGGCTTTCAGAAACACTGCTCAGGAGCTACCTTCAATAAACCTCCACGAAACTGCCTTCCAGCTGCAATCGATTGCAAACAGTTCTCTCTGACGATTCCGTTTATCTAATCCTCTCCGTCACTGCATTTGAAATATAGTAATATGATAGCATTTTACTTTCTTTTGTCAAGGATTAAAAACAATGTTATATATCATTGTTCTTTATCTTGCCCAGGAACTCCTGCATTCTTTCATGCTCGGCATTGAATACCTCGTCAGGTGTACCTTCAACGGCTATCACACCCTTGTCCATGAAAATAACACGGTCAGAAACCTTTCTGGCAAACTCCATTTCATGTGTAACGATAACCATGGTCATCTTCTTCTCCGCAAGCGACTTGATAACCTTCAGAACCTCTCCGGTAAGCTCCGGATCGAGAGCACTGGTAGGCTCATCAAAGAAGAGAATCTTGGGCTTTAACGCAAGGGCTCGGGCTATTGCCACACGCTGCTGCTGTCCTCCCGAAAGTTCGCAGGGATATGCCTTTTCCTTTCCCGAAAGACCCATAGTCTCCAAAAGTTCAGCAGCTTCCTTTTCAACTTCCTCTCTGCTGCGCTTCTGAACATTCATCGGGGCGTCGCAGATATTTTTCATTACACTGAAGTGTGGGAACAGATTAAAGTTCTGAAATACGAGTCCGAAGTTCTGTTTTGCCTCCTCCAGCAGCGCAAGCTTTTCATATACTGCCTTGCCGTCGACACAGGTAAACACCGGTTTATCCATGTAGCTGAGTTCTCCGCTGTCAGCTTTGGTAAGCAGGGTTGCGATTCGAAGCAGTGTGGACTTGCCGGAGCCGGAGGGTCCGATAATACTTAATACTTCGCCCTCATTAACATCCAGCGAAATATCTTTTAACACAGGCTCGTCTCCAAACTGCTTTTTTATGTTCTTCATTTTCAGATAGTTCATCGACGCACCTCCTAGTTATAATATGCAAAGGCCTTTTCGGCTCTTTCCATAACCCCCGCAACTACGAGGTTGAATACATAGTAGAAAACCGCCGCTGCAACAAAAGGCATAAACGAAGTCTGCTTCGATGCTATCTGCGATGCAACCGTATACATCTCGGCATACGATATTGTAAACGCAAGCGAAGTATCCTTAACCAGTGTAATAATCTCATTGGTCATTGAAGGCAGAATAATCTTGATTACCTGCGGAAGAATTATCTTCAAAAAGGTCTGCGATTTTGAATATCCGAGAATCGTTGCCGCTTCATACTGACCCTTGGGAATCGCTGATATACCCGAGCGGTAAATCTCCGCAAAGTAAGCAGCATAGTTTATCGAGAAACCTACGATAATCGCGGGATATCGCCAGCCTGCAATCGAAAGTCCGAAAAGGTAAAAAGGCAGAAAATATACCGCCGTCAGCTGCAAAATAAGAGGAGTTCCTCGCATAACCGAGATAAACGCCTTCATTATCGTGCTGACCACTTTGTTTTTGCTCATTCGTCCAAGTGCAATCAGAATACCCAAAGGCAGTGAAAAAACAAGTGTAAGCCCGAATATGCCGATAGACTTTAAAAGGCCTTCGAACAGTAGCTTAATCATTACACCAAAATCCATTTTTTATTCTCCAAAGCAAACCATATCCTGAAGGTCATACTTCTTTGCAATCTCATCAAACTTGCCGTTTTCCTTCATCTTCTTAAGAGCTGCCTCAACCTGATCGCGAAGCTCTGTATCTCCTACTCTGAAGCCTACACCGTACTTCTCGGTATTAAGCTTCTCGTCGAGAATCTTGAAGCCCTCTCCACGGCTTGTAATCTGATAATTTGCTACACCGATATCCATTGCCACAGCATCAAGCGCACCTGCCTGAAGCTCAACAAAGGCTGTGTTGTAGTCAGCAAACTGAACAAGTGAACCGAAAGTATCTGCAAGAGCCTTCTGTCCGTCCTCGCTGTCATCCTCGAGAAGGTCAAGAGCTGCAGAAGCTGCCTGAACACCTACGGTCTTTCCCGCAAGATCCGCAAGAGTATTAATGCCCGACTTATCAGCCACAATCATAACCTGGCTGTTGTCAACGTATGCACTTGTCCATGTATAATCATTCTCACGTCCGTTAATGGTGAATCCGCTCCAGATACAGTCGATAGAACCTGACTTAAGCTCGTTGTCCTTGTTGTCCCAGTCAATAGGCTGCTTAACAAGTGTCCATCCGTTGATTTCGCAAACACCTTCCGCAAGTTCAAGGTCAAAGCCTGTATATCCTCCCTTATCATCCATGTATCCGAAAGGCGGATACTCTGCGTCAAAACCTACCGTAAAATTCTTGGCGTCCTTCTTGGAACATCCTGCGAACGCCGAAACAACCAGCGCTGCCATTAAAAGTACTGCAATAATTTTTTTCATAATTTTCCTCCTGACCTCATCCGGTTTTGCAGGCAAAACCATTTCTCCTATATTAGGTCACGCTGGTTCATCGTGACCTCATCAGCTTTTGTGCTACCATGGTATCACGCTACCACAGTAAAGCATTACCTGCGATATATTATCATTTCCGAATAACAATGTCAAACAAAAAAGCAGAATTACATGAGCTATAAGTCTCTCTGTAATACTGCTTTTGATAACATATTATTCTTTTCTGAAGCCCGCTCTCTTTCTGAGAGTAGGATCAAGTATCTTCTTTCTGATACGAAGGCTCTTGGGAGTTACCTCAAGAAGCTCATCGTTATCGATAAACTCAAGTGCCTGCTCAAGTGAAAGAATCTTGGGCGGAACAAGTCTCAATGCTTCATCCGAAGATGAAGAACGAGTATTGGTCATCTGCTTACGCTTACAAACATTCAGCTCGATGTCCTCACCCTTTCCCGACTGTCCGATAATCATACCGCCGTAAACCTTCTCGCCGGGTCCGATAAAGAGCTGTCCGCGCTCCTGTGCATTGAAAAGACCATAAGTAACGCTCTCACCGCTCTCGAAAGCTATAAGACTGCCCTGCTTGCGGAACTCAATCTCACCTTTGAAAGGTGCATATCCGTCAAACATGGTGTTGAGAATTCCGTTACCCTTTGTATCTGTCATGAACTCGCCGCGGTATCCGATAAGTCCGCGTGCGGGAATTGAAAACTCAAGTCTGGTATATCCGCCTGCTGCTGTAGACATACCCATAAGCTCACCCTTACGGCGGCTGAGCTTCTCGATAACAGCTCCCGCGAATTCCTCGGGGACATCGATAAGTGCCTTCTCCATGGGTTCAAGCTTCTTTCCGTTCTCGTCTTCCTTATAGATAACCTGCGCCTTGCTGACCGCAAACTCATAACCCTCACGACGCATATTCTCAATCAGAATTGAAAGATGAAGCTCGCCTCGACCCGAAACCTTGAATGCCTCGGTTGTATCTGTCTCCTCAACACGAAGCGATACATCTGTATTAAGCTCTCTGAAAAGTCTCTCACGGATATGTCGTGATGTAACCCACTTTCCTTCCTGACCGGCAAGAGGTGAATCATTTACGATGAAATTCATCGAAAGTGTGGGCTCCGAAATTTTCTGGAAAGGAATAGCCTCAACATTGTCGGGAGCACAAATCGTATCTCCGATCTTAAGATCGGCAATACCCGAAATAGCTACGATGGAACCGATACCGGCTTCATTAACCTCAACTTTCTTAAGGCCCTCATACTCGTAAAGCTTGCTGATTTTAACCTTTGTGGTCTTGGTGGTATCATGGTAGTTGATAAGCACTGCATCCTGGCCGACTCTGATCTTACCGTTCTCCACCTTGCCTACGCCGATACGTCCGACATACTCATTGTAATCAATGGTACTGATAAGCATCTGAGTACCCTTATTCTCATCTCCTTCGGGAGCAGGAATGTATTCAAGAATGGTATCAAACAAAGGCTTCATATTCTCGGGTGTATCCGTAAGCTCGAGAATTGCCACACCGGACTTGGCAGATGCATAAACAAAAGGACAGTCAAGCTGATCCTCGGAAGCATCCAGCTCGATAAACAAATCAAGTACCTCATCGATAACGCGCTCGGGATCTGCCTCGGGACGATCGATTTTGTTGATACAAACAATAACCGGAAGGCTTAACGCAAGAGCGTTCTTCAATACGAACTTTGTCTGAGGCATAGGTCCTTCGAACGCATCTACAACCAAAATAACACCGTTAACCATCTTAAGAACACGCTCAACTTCGCCGCCGAAGTCTGCATGTCCGGGAGTATCTATAATATTAATCTTTACACCGTTATAATTTACCGCTGTATTTTTTGAAAGGATTGTGATACCTCTCTCACGTTCCAGATCGTTCGAGTCCATTACTCGCTCTTCAACAACCTGATTCTGACGGAATACACCGCTCTGTCTTAACAGACAGTCAACCAATGTTGTCTTCCCATGATCAACGTGAGCAATAATAGCGATATTTCTGATATCTTCACGCTTCATCTTACTTTCCTCCAACTTCTCATTCAAACTCAACAATTATAGCATATCCCTTGAAAATGGCAAGATTTTTTTATTTCCGGCTTGCGTCTGCATGCCTGTCAGTAATCAAACAGACATATCCGCACTCATAAAGCTGAAAGCTGCAGATAATAAAACAACCCCCGCTCTGTGAGCGGGGGCCAATAACTAACCTATTTAATTAGTCTTCCTTGCGTCTTGCCTTGATAGCTACGGTTCCGCCAACGCCTGCAAGCATTGCGCCAAATCCGTAAAGAACTGCTGCTGATGCAATACCTGTCTGGGGAAGTACATCACCCTGAGGTGTCTCGATAACATCTACATCAAGCTCTTCCTCTTCTTCCTCAACAACGGGCTCTTCCTCAACTTCCTCTTCAACAGTCTCCTCAACTGCTGCCTCGGGTGTCTCGGTCTCTTCGATCTCAACTACTGTCTCTTCCTCAGCTGCTTCCTCAACAGTCTCCTCAACAACGGGCTCTTTCTCAACAACCTCTTCTACAGTCTCCTCTACTGCTGCCTTGGGTGTCTCAACTTCCTCAACCTCGATAACAGGAGCTACATAATCATAGATGATAGGAACGATAGGTCCGGCAAGAACCTCACGTACAAGCATATCTGTTTCAAATGTGTCTCTTGAAAGCACTTCGTCACATACAGAACAGTAAACTACTACATCATATGAACCCTTTGAATCGTAGGTAGCTGCAACCACGTTTTCCTTTACTTCCTGAGCAGCTTTATGATCGAGTGCGTTGGTCTCTGTATCTGTATAGCTATTTTCACATCTTGAGCATGTATGAGTTGTATATCCGCCTTCTGTACATGTTGCGTCTGTTACTTCAGCCTTGTAATCATGACCAAGTGCGTTGGTCTCGTCAACTGTATAGCTATCTTTACATCTTGTGCATGTATATGTTGTATATCCGCCTTCTGTACATGTTGCGCCAGTTACTTCAGCCTTGTAATCATGATGATATGTCTTGCAATTCTCGGTATGTGTATGCTCTTCTCTTCTACAAATTAATATTCCCCCCGCAAGGTAGCAGTCACCAAACAAAGCTTCAAAAATGTCTTCGTAAAACATTGTGCCGTGGTGCTGATGCTCTCTTTTACCGCATGTATAGGTAAAGCAAGAATCTGCAGTAGCTGCATTAACCTTAACATTGCTGATTGTTGATCCGGCAACTAATACAAGTGCCAATAACAAACTCATAACTTTTGTAAACTTCTTCATTTCTTTCTTCCTCCAAATTCTTTTTAAATCTCTTTAATCAACCCTATGTATAGAGAATAACACCGAAAAGATACAAAAAAGATACATTTCTGCCATTCGCACATCACATTTTATATAAAAAATGCTTTTTTAGTATTTTTTCTTCGCTTTTTAAAATGTAGACATCAAAACAATCCCGGCAGCAAACATGCATCAACATATTTACTGTCGGGATTTTAACCTTATTCTTTTGTAAATACAATCTCGTATCCAATCCTTGCGGCACCTTTGCTTTCTCCATCCGCAAGATAAATGGTTCCGCAGGGAGTGAAGCCTGCGTTCTCAAGGGAACGCTGCATTATCTTGTTGTCGTGGTGAGTGTCGATTCTGACGGATCCGGCACCATCGAGTTTTGCCTGAGCTATAAATGACCCAAACCAGGGCGCGGTCAGATGCTTTCCGCGGTATTCGGGTGCAATCGCACAGCGATGAACCGTCGCGTAGTCTTTCGAAGCGCCTGTCAGCCATTCGCCTTCGATATAATCATATGAAGGTTCTCCGTCGTAAGAGATGGTGCAAATCGCAATCGGCTTGTCATCATCGGTAAAAACATAACTGATACCATTCTCAATATCCGCGGTAAACTGCTCACGGCTGGGGTATGTTGCCCCCTGCCACTGATCTATCCCGCGCTCTTTCAATATTTTCTTTCCTTCGGATGCAATTCTGAACATCTCATCCAAATCGTCGTATGTTGCTTTCCGTAAAAAGTACACTTCTCTCCTCCGTTTTTATTCCTTGTGTGCTCTGACATAGCTGATTCGCTTCTGCATATAAAGCTCAACATCTTTTAATTTTTTCACCTTGCTCTGTTTGAAAACTTCTCCGTAACATTTTTTGAGCATGTCCTTTGACGCACTTCTGCGCTTTCTGGCTCCGCGCGGTCCGCACAAACGATAGTGCTCGGCTTCGGCAAGTGCCGATAATGCGGAAGTTCCGAACCAGTCAAACAAGTCGGTCATGAATCTCAGTACTTCGAGCTGACCTTCATCAAACCTAGTAATATCTTCTATTTTTTCCTCATACAGACCCTCGGGAATCAGGCAATGATATCCCAAAACTCTGTCCTGAACCGACCTATAGGGCAAACCGGTTCTCGAAGGAACGTAATCATCATCAAAAAGGGGCTTGTCGAACAGACACAGCGAAACAATCTGCGACCAGAACAAAATCGTCTCAAGTCGAAGCAGAGACATTTTTTCGCCGTCATTGCCGACAATCTTGGTATCATGATATCCCTCCACATATTCAGCAGCCTCAAATATAGGAGTTCTCGGAAACAGGCCTTTTACAGCTGATATGCTTCTTCGCTTCGCAACACTGCTGATTCTGTCCTCCCCGGAATTGAGCAGTTCAAGATACTCCACCGGATAGGCGTACAGACGTTTGAGTCGCCTGGTATATTCATTGTCCGGAAGTTCTTCCCCGTCCTTAAGATACAGCAGAATAGTCGTCTCGCCCCAGCCAAGAAGCTTTGACAGAGGTTTCTTGCCTATATCATACTTGTCCAGCAATCCGGTAAGTTCTTCACGTGTAATCGAATCTCCGCTTTTTTTCGAGCTGTCGGCAGACATAATGACTCTCCCTTCTGTAAGTCAGCAGTTCCAATCCGGTTCCCTTTATCAGCTGCAGTGAGACACATCATTAGAAAAGTGCGGCAATCACCCAGGGGATAAAATATGTAATCATACACATAATGGTTGTAGCAAGAAGCAGGCCCAAAAGAATTGCCGGGAATGCTTTCCTGACTTTAATGTTCAGCATGGAAGCTATGAGAGCACCCGTCCATGCACCGGTTCCCGGCAAAGGTATTCCGACAAAAAGCACAAGTCCCCAGAACTCGTACTTTTTAATCTTGTCCGACTTTCCCATAGACTTGTTCTCGAGCTTCTCAACCAAAGGTTTGAAAAGCCTGGTTTTCTTCAGCCATCCGAATATCGGGGTTATAAGCCACAAAATAAAAGGAATCGGCAATATATTGCCTGCCAGGCATATCGGTATCGCCTTCCACATCGGCATCCCGAAAATCGGAGCCAGAATCAAGCCTCCTCTTAACTCAATCAGAGGCAGCATCGAAACAAGAAAAATAATAAGTTCCTGCGGAAGCGAACCAAGTGAATCCGCAAGTGATGTCGCTAGTGTTTCAGCCATATCGGTTCCTCACCTTCAAATTTTCAGTCCTTCGGCACATAGGTCGGGACAATTTCTTTCACAAGCCTCTTCACATCCGAAGGCTCATTAATAACTACCTTATATAGTTCATCCAACTGAGCCAGGAACTTTTCCTCGTCCATATCAATAGGCTTTCCGATATGAATGAGCTTGTTGTCGGTATCCTGCATGCCTTCTTCCTTCATGAGCATCTCCTCATAAAGCTTTTCGCCGGGGCGAAGGCCGGTAAATACGATATCAATATCCTGATAAGGCACATATCCCGAAAGACGAATCATGTTCTCGGCAAGATCGAGAATCTTTACGGGCTGGCCCATGTCGAGCACAAATATCTCTCCGCCCTTGGCATATGCACCTGCCTGAAGCACTAAAGATACCGCCTCCGAAATAGTCATAAAATATCTGATGATGTCGGGATGCGTAACCGTCACGGGACCGCCTTCATCAATCTGACGTTTGAAAAGCGGAATGACGCTTCCGTTGCTCCCAAGCACATTGCCGAATCTGACCGCAACGAACTCCGTGTCGTATCTCTTGTTCAGTGACTGAATAATCATCTCACAGATTCGCTTCGAAGCGCCCATAACATTTGTGGGATTGACTGCCTTGTCGGTCGAAATCAGAACAAAGCGCTCGACACCTGCTGCCGCTGCCGCCTTCGCAGTCTTCAAGGTTCCGAAAACATTGTTTTTAAGAGCCTCGTTCGGACTGTCTTCCATCAAAGGAACATGCTTGTGCGCAGCCGCATGATATACGATATCGGGTTTATACTCATTGAAAATATTGTTGATTCGAAGTGTGTTGCGCACAGACGCGATAAGTACCACGAGATCAAGCTCAGGATATTTAATCTTCAGTTCCTGCTGAATATCGTAAGCATTGTTCTCGTAAATGTCGACAATAATAAGTCTGCCTACCCCATGTGCGGCCAGCTGTCTGCAAAGCTCGCTTCCGATAGATCCGCCGCCTCCGGTAACCAGCGCAACCTTGCCGGTGACATAACCCATAATGGAATCAAGATCAACCTCGATAGGTTCTCTTCCAAGCAAATCCTCAACCTCAACATTTCTGAGCTTTGAAAGAGCGCCCTCTCCCTTTACGAGTTCTTCGATTCCGGGAAGCATTTTAAGTGCACATCCCGTCAGCTTACATTTATCGATGATGTGGCTTATCTCACTTTTCTTTGCGGAAGGAATCGCAATTATGATCTCATTGATTTCATACTTTTCCGCAGCAGAAGCTATATCATTGCTTCCTCCGACAATCTTAATTCCCTGAATAAACTGACCGATTTTGGATTTATCATCATCGATAACACAGCGTATCTGCTTGTTGAGATTTGTATTCGAAATCATCTCGCGGATAACCATATTGCCGGCATCTCCCGCTCCGATGACCATAACATTGCTGCCTGACTTTTTATCCCTGTGCTTTCTGGCAGTAAGTCGAACCAGTCTGTATCCGAACCTCGTAACGCCCAGACATGACATGAGGATAAACATATAAAGAAAGGGGAAGCTTCTCGGAAGCATCCAAGGAGTAATAAGGCTCACGCCGTAAATAAGCACCGCAGACAAAACCGATGAAAAAACAATATTCTGAAGCTCATTCACACTTACAAACTGCCAAAGCGAGCTGTACAGTCGGAATATGATAAACAAAGCTACGGATATAAGAATGGCATAAGGTACCAGGTGCCACATATCCTCGAAAATGTCCTTCGGTACCGATGAGAAGGTCAGGTTGAATCTAAGAAGCAACGCTCCCACCGAGGCCATGATTACCGAAATAACGTCTAATATTAAGAGGAACAGTCTTCGAAGGAAAAGTTCCTTGTTTGCAACTAATCTGCTCATTCCAAATCTCCGTCCGCATTACGCGCAATTGCTTAATAATATGCAAATGGTATAAATCTTTACCAATAATACTCATTCCTTTATATATTAGATGAAGTCCCATAATAAATCAAGAACTGCTTGTGCAAACATTTGTTCGGTGATATAATTTGTTTATAAACGTGAACGAAAAGAGGATGACGCTATGGACAGACTTATTTTTCATGTGGATGTAAACAGCGCGTTCTTAAGTTGGGAAGCAGTGTTCAGACTGCGTTATCTTCACGAAGAACTCGACTTAAGAACCATCCCTTCCGCTATCGGAGGCGACAGGGACGCACGCTGCGGAATCATCCTCGCCAGCTCCATTCCTGCAAAGAAGCTTGGCGTACGTACACCGGAACCTATTGTCGATGCTCTTAAAAAATGTCCGGAACTCAAACTCTTCCCTCCCCGCGGAGACTTTTATCACGAGTGTTCTGCCGCCTTTATGAATATTCTCCGTGAATATACCGATCTGGTACAGCCTTTTTCTTCGGACGAAGCAGGCGTAGATCTTTCCGAATGTCATGAAGCCAAAGCAGATCCCGTGGGCTTTGCAAACAAACTTCGCGAACGAATTTACAATGAACTTGGATTCACGGTCAACATCGGTATCTCGACCAATTTGCTTCTTTCCAAAATGGCCTCGGATTTTTCCAAGCCCAATAAAACTCATACGCTTTTCCCCGATGAGATTCCCACCAAGATGTGGCCTCTTCCGGTTCGAGACCTGATGTTTATCGGTGCCGCCTCCGCAAAGCGTCTGAACGACCTCGGCATACATACCATAGGCGAGCTCGCCCACATGGACGAGAAACTTCTAGTACCGTATTTCGGCAAAGCATCCGCAGGTATGATTGCATATGCGAACGGTATCGACAACCGCCCAGTTTCTTTGGAACACGAGGACCTTAAAGGATACGGCAACAGCACTACGCTCCCGCACAATATTACGGTCCGAGAAGAAGCTCACAAGGTTTTGCTCAAGCTCTGCGAATCCGTAGGCACCCGTATGCGCCGGGACGATGCCAGAATAAAGGTTATTTCCGTTGCAATTCGTGACAGCAACTTCGACAAAATCAGCCATCAGACTACAGCAGAAGCTGCCACCAATATTACAAACGAAATATATTCATATGCCTGCACCCTCTTCGATAAAATTTGGGACGGCAGACCTATCCGTGCACTGGGTGTACATACTTCGGGTATTTGCGAAGAAGAATCCCGTCAGTTGAATCTTTTTGATACTACCGATTACTCTCGCCAGGAAAAGGTCGACAAGGCGATGGATGAACTCCGCGCCAAATTCGGCAAAAACAGTATTGTCCGCGCAAGCCTTCTAAAGTCTCCCGCAGGAAGCAGCGACGGCTCCGAAACCGGACATTTCTGAGCCCGCATAAGCTGCGAGCAAAAGCAATCCTTCGCAGAACAATATTGATTTTCGCACAAAAAAAGGACTGTTTTCACAGTCCTTTAAAAAATGTGTGCGACAAGATTCGAACTCGCGACCTTCTGGTCCGTAGCCAGACGCTCTATCCAGCTGAGCTACGCACACATACCCGCTTCACAGCGACCATCGATTATATTATCACTGACGGTCGTCTGTGTCAAGTACTATTTGTTATTTTTTCGTTTTTACTTTCCGGAGTAAGCTTCGATAATATTCAATATTATTTCCGTAGCCTTATCCATTCTCTCCACCGTAATAAACTCGAAATTGCCATGGAAATTGTATCCTCCTGTTCCGAGGTTCGGACAGGGAAGTCCGTCGTAGCTGAGTCTTGCTCCGTCGGTACCGCCGCGAACCGGAACTGTCTCGGGAACCAGTCCTGCTTTCTCAACTGCTTTTGCCGCAGTCTCAACAAGATGCATATGAGGCTTAATCTTCTCAAGCATATTATAATATGAATCTCTGACTGCGATCTTTACGGTTCCTTCACCGTATTTCTCGTTGAGTTTCTCTGCAATGCCAATAATATTCATTTTTTTTGCGTTGAACTTTTCCATATCGTGATCGCGGATAATGTATGAAAGCTGAGCCTGAGACACTCTTCCGCTCATTCCGGTCAGGTGATAGAAACCTTCTCGGTCCTCTGTATGCTCGGGACGCTCTTCTTCGGGAAGCATGGCATGGAACTCCATTGCAACATTTGAAGCATTAATCATCATATCCTTAGCAGAACCGGGATGAACCGAAAGTCCTGTAATCGTAACTTCTGCCGATGCGGCATTGAAGTTTTCGTACTCGAGGCAGTCAACATCACCGCCATCAACGGTATATGCAAACTTCGCTCCGAAATTTGCAAGATCGAAGCAGTCTGTACCCTCGCCGATTTCTTCATCGGGAGTGAATGCAACCCAAAGCTCTCCGTGAGGAAGCCTGTTATTGATGATGGTCTCCATCGCAGTCATTATTTCCGCAATACCGGCCTTGTCGTCCGCACCGAGCAAAGTAGTTCCGTCACTGGTAATAAGTGTCTCGCCTTTCATCTTCTTAAGAAAGGGGAAGTTCTTTACTGTCATAACGGTACCTGCCGCAGGATATGCAACATCTCCGCCGTCATAATTCTCATGGAATACCGGCTTAACATCTTTTCCCGAAGCCTCGTCAGAAGTATCCATATGTGCAATAAATGCCATGGGTGCAACATCCTCACACCCCTCGCTGGCCGACAGTTTTGCATATACATAAGCATGCTCGTCCATGCGAACCTGCTCCATTCCAAGCTCCACAAGCTCATTCACCAGAAGCTTTGCCAGATCGAATTCTCCCTCGAAACTCGGATGTGTTCCCGTTGTTTCATCGGAAGTGGTGTGAACCTTAACATAATTTAAAAATCTTTCGTAAGCTCTCATAATTCCCCCTAAATGATTTAGATGATTTGTCTTTATTTACATTATTTTATCAATAGCTTTTGAATACCTTATCGATATGTTTCTTGTTCGGTGCCACAAAAATAAGAGCAGCAAAGAAATTAATCATAAGGAAAATGTTAATAACCCATTTCTCTCCCAACGCAACCGTCAGCATACCTGCGGTAAGCTGGCCGCTGAGGCTTCCTACTCCGTTGAGCATATTGAAGACGCCGTTAAATCTGCCCTTAAGCTCGTCCGGAACGTAGTTCTGAGTCGATGCGATTCGTATGTTGTAGCTCGTGGCACCCAAAAGTCCGCTCAGGAAACAAAGAACGACCATGTTCCATACCGGCAGGAACAGATACCAGGCCTCTACCAGACAGGTAAACATATATATCACCAGCGAAATATTGAACCTCTTCTTCGCCGGAATATGTATCCTGTACTGAATCCATCCTCCGATAGCACGCCCGACCAGAGCCATGCCCCATACGACCATGTAAATAAATTCGCCGTTTTCATAATGTCCTTTGAAGTACGGAAGCGTGGTAACATTCGCCGCACCCGCAGCCAAAGCGGTAAAAGTAAAGTAAATTGTAATGAATAAAAGACCTTTTTCTCCCAGCAGATATTTCCTGCCTTCACGAACATCCTTTATCATCTGCCGACCGTTGGAAGCTTCATAGTCCCTGGTCTGCTTCTGTGTATCGATATATTTCTCCTCAGTTTTAATCTGAGTCTCTATAATAGCAGCTACACAGAAGGATACGGCATTAAATGCAAGAAGCGGAGCAACCCCCACGCTTCTGTATACCACAATCGAAATCGGAATCATTGCAGCGCTTGCCGTCTCCAGCATGGTTGCAATAGAATATCCCTTTGAATAATTCTCTTTTGAAATAAGCAGCGGATAAAAGCTTCCGTATGCCACCATATAAATGCTCTGAATGCTTCCGATAACACCGCAGAGAATCGCGATAATAGGGAAAGTAATCCAGTCGGTTCCTATAGCCCACGCACCGAAAGCATAAAGGCCCGCGGATATAAAATCCAATGTATAAATAGTTTTCTTTCTTGAAAAACGATCAAGAAGTGCACCCGAAAAAATCTGCATAAAAAACTGCGGTGCAGTATAGACAATCATAAAGATTGAATAAAGCAGAGTGGAACCTGTAAAATCCAGTACTTTAAGCATCATAGCGAAGCCTGTCATACTGTTTCCAAGCATGGAGATTGCACTACCGAGCGTAATAATCGTAAAATCCCTGGACCACAGGGAGTTCGGATGATGTTTTCTCTTTTCTGACACTGTTTCTATTCTCTTTCTTTTTATATAGCCCCAAATAACAATAAATGAGCCATAGATTAAATAAGTCTTAAGCTGAAACTGTTTTTGTGTTAAAGTTTCTGTTTTTGTGTTAAAGTTTCTGCTTTTGTGTTAAAGTTTCTGCTTTTGGGCAAGAATCTTATTCTTATATTCTTTCACACCGGTAACATCTTCGATAATTTTAAATTCCTCCGGTATTGCAATGTCCGCATCTTCAGGTGCATATGCAAACAAGACAGCCTTGTCATTACTGAAAGGATATACGTCGACTTCAAATCGGCGATCCTTATAAATAAACCTGTATTTGGTCTTTTCAACAGGCTCAAGTCCTGTATCTCTTCCCAAAACATACGAAGAATACTCTCGTTTAGTGATTGCACGTTCTGTGATAAGTTTCTCCGCATCATCATTTATTCGCTTCTCGGTATAGAAATACATGATACCGTTTCCGCTGTTCTGCTTTCTGACTCTGCGCTCACACTTATCATCATTAGGAGTAAGATATGTCTGAGTCATATCAATCGCCACAGCATTATACTTCCGTAAAAGAACATCCGCATCGGGCTTTTCGATCAAATACTTGCGCTTCGCAAACTCCGGCGCAGGCTGGCCTACAATTCGGTAAATCAGATTGACGGCTCTGTTAATCTTTTTCTCGAAGTCAGTAGAATTATCAATTACATAAAGATTCGGGTGATTCTGCCAAGCCTTGAGAGTTCTGTCATCCATTTCTCTGGCCTGTTCAACGGTTTCATATCTGGCCTCGTTGCCGTAATCATAGGCAAATTCCGCTCCCTTAGAGCAGCTGACCATATGAATAACCGCATTATATCCGCTCAGAAGCTCAGCCTCGGTCTTGTTAAAATAATCGAGCGTCTTCACAAACTGTTCGTGATTGATATATGCAAGGTCGTCGAATACGGCTCTGTCGTAAATTACCAGCACTTTATCCTGAGGCACCGCAGCTGCACCTTTTAAAGCAAGCTGTTCCTTGTGCAGCTGATCCGAAATAACGTAATATTGAAAATCTTCCATCGACATGCAGTCGGGAAAAGGAGCGAGTCCAAACCCGCTGATCAGCTCTGTCGCAGTCTCCGGAATAGTAATAACCTTCCACCCGTCCTCTTTTTTAAATTCCTTCAAAATTCTGGAAATAAGTGTCGTTTTACCGGCGGCCGGACCACCCGTAAGAACAATTCGTGTAATCTGCTTTTCCATTATGCTTTATCCCTTACACTGATAGATTTTAACGCTGAGCTCACATTAGAAAACACCGGTGAACGCTGTTTACAAATATAGCCGCAACCCTCAAACAACCGATAAGTAAAATTATACTATATATACAATCAAAAAACAATTCAGTCATTTGTAACGTTTCCGTCGCCGGAAATATCAATCTTTTCCCCGGAATACTTTGGCTTAACGCCAAACAAACAAGTAAAGATATCCTTATCTCTTGCTGCAAATTCGCGAATATTCCTCATCTTCTGATTTACATACTTTCTCGGATCGGAATTCACACCTACGGCATCGATTCCTATTTGACCGCAAATGTACAATGCCCTGTATAAATGATACTTCTGAGACACAACAACCATACTTTTTACACCGAATATCTCCTTTGCCCTCACCATACTTTCATATGTCGAAAAGCCTGCATGATCCATGAAAATATCCGAATCCGATATGCCCGCCTCCATCAGGTACCGCTTCATCACATTGACCTCATCATAATCGTCCTGTCCGTGATCCCCGCTCACAATAATCTTTGGCGCTGCTCCGCTTTTATATAAGCTGATACCTTCAAGCAACCTGTCTTCAAGCATTGGGCTTGGTGAACCGGACCATACCCCCGCACCGAGTATCAAGATACATTGAGCATTCTTAGAGGCTGCATCCTCCTCAGAAACAATCTTTTTCCCCTGAAAAAATACTATAAGCAAATTACTGACTCCCATAAACAATAAGATTAGCGTAGCACATAATCCGGGTATAAGCAGCCATAGTCTGCTTTTTTTCTTCTTGAGCGACTCTTCTTCCGTATCTATTTTAATCATCATTTTCTCCTCACCGAAATGTGTTCACTTGTTCAAGCTTTTTTGCCTATTATAGGTAAACACAATTGAGAATATTATATCATACAGACAAAATCATAGGTAAAAAAAAGACGGGCCGCACATAAATTAACCGGTCTTTTGCCGGCAGCTACTGCTTAAAAATCCTATTTTGTGGCTTCTGCTCCGACAACCCAAAACTGATTACCATTCAATTCTGCATTCCACTCGATGACCGTGCGTATTGAATACGGCATTTCTTTCGATTCAGAGATCTCTTTATTAACAACACTGTCGTTGATATCGGTCAGCGTCGGCTGTAAAGCATCATTCGTTATAACTTCCAAAGTCGATAGCAAGTCGTTCGAATATATAAGCGTCGAATCATTCAAATTCTTATATAAGCATCGAATCATTCAAATTCTTATATAAGAATCCTTCATCAATTACAGAAGAAGCTTTTTTGCTTCTGCATCCAAACAAAATGCTACTCACCAAGAAAGCAATAATGCATAAGCTCCATAACATTAAAGTATTTTAGGGACATAGACCGTAATAAATCTTTGGAAGAAACATTCGCGAAAATAGACCGAAAAAGGTCAGAATCGTTCATAAAAGTCGACCGAAAAAAGTTAGAAACGTTAGAAACAAAATCAGAAAAAATAAAAAACAGCGGAAACGATTGTATATCAACCACTTCCGCCGTCTAAAGCCAATGCCGGTGACCGGACTCGAACCGGTACGAAGTTGCCCCCGAGGGATTTTAAGTCCCTTGCGTCTGCCAATTCCGCCACACCGGCAAACTCAATATTAAAATATTGAATCCGCAGTTACCTGCTCCCTCAAATGAGGTATGGGACCTACAGGGCTCGAACCTGTGACCCTCTGCTTGTAAGGCAGATGCTCTCCCAGCTGAGCTAAGATCCCAAAAAACTAAAATTATATGGTTTTGAATAACCCAACGATTCAATGGATTATTCACATATAATTTTACTCGGAATGCAAATTTTTCGAAAAAAAATACATTCGTTTTTTATGCTGGTTAATCTCGTATTTCTACGAACGACCCAGATCGGACTCGAACCGACGACCTCCGCCGTGACAGGGCGGCGCTCTAACCAACTGAGCCACTAGGCCAAAAAAACAAAATTTTATGTTCATAAATAATCCGATGAACTAACGGATTATTTATATAAAATTTTCTCGGAACACG
>JAZLGZ010000015.1:0-13885 GCA_045616585.1 Lachnospiraceae bacterium | reverse complement strand
CATAAGATTCAGGGAATCGGTGCCGGATTCGTTCCTGATATACTGAACGTCAAGGTTTATGATGAGATAATTACCATCGAAAATGAAGATGCATTTGCTGAAGGCAGGAGATTCGGTCTCAGCGAGGGTGTCCTTGTCGGTATTTCTTCGGGTGCTGCGTTAAAGGCTGCGACAATTCTTGCCAAGAGACCCGAGAACAAGGGAAAGACAATAGTTGCTTTGCTTCCCGATTCGGGAGACCGTTATTTGTCAACTCCTCTGTTTGCAAACTGATCTGAGTTTAACGAAATAATGACTTTGAAAATTAAGGAGTACTGAATGAAGATTTCAACCAAGGGAAGATATGCGCTGAGGCTTATGCTTGACCTGGCACTTTATGACACCGGGTTACCTGTTTCACTGAAGGATGTTGCAAAGCGTCAGGAGATTTCCGACAAATACCTGGAGTCGATTATTTCCATACTGAATCGTGCGGGGTTTGTCAGAAGCATTCGAGGTTCCCAGGGGGGTTATATTTTAACGAAAGATCCGTCGGAGTATACGGTCGGAAGTATATTACGACTTACCGAAGGTCCTCTGTGTCCGGTCGACTGTGTAAACGACCCGAACAGCTGCGAACGCTGTAATTCATGTGCAACGATACGCGTTTGGAAAAAGTTGGATGATGCAATCAACAATGTGGTTGATAGCATTACGCTGGCGAATCTGGTGGAATGGCAGTCGGAGCAGCAGGGGAATTACTGTATCTGATGATCTGCAATTTTATGTTGCTGATTGAAATTTGTATCAGAATCTGTATAATGACAGAGATGATATATTGGGATTTATGAAAAAGAGAAATAGGAAAGAAAAGAGGAAAGAGTTATGAAGAATTTTAAGAAAGTATTGGCACTTGTACTTGTGATTGCACTTGCTGCATCACTTACCGCTTGCGGTAAAAAGGGAATCACCATTGCAATCCCCAACGACACAACAAATGAGGCAAGAGCCCTTCTCCTTCTCGAGAAGAACGGCTATATTAAGCTTAAGGACGGCGCAGGCATCACGGCAACAGTTGCGGATATCGCTGAGAATCCTCAGAACATCACCTTCCAGGAGGTTGAGGCAGCAAACATCCCCAACGTACTTAAGGACGTTGACTATGCAATCATTAATTCAAACTATGCAATCGAGGCCGGTCTTAACCCCGTGAAGGATTCACTTGTAATCGAGGGTTCTGCATCAAACTATGTAAACATTCTTACTGTTCTTGACAAGAACGCGGAAGCACCCGAGACAAAGGCTCTTGCAGCAGCATTACTCAGCCAGAAGGTTGCCGATTTCATTACTTCAAAGTATGACGGATCTGTAGTTGCCGTAGCAAGCCCCACAACAGATGGTTTCGATGCTTCTGTTGACTATGCCGCACTTGCCGGAACAACCATCAGCGTAGCAGCTTCACCCGCTCCTCACGTTGACATCCTCAAGGTGGCTCAGGAGATTCTTGCAGAGAAGAACATCACACTTAATATCATTGAGTATTCGGATTACGTTCAGCCCAACCTTGTTGTAGAGAACGGTGAAGTATTTGCGAACTACTTCCAGCATGTTCCTTACCTCAACGATTTCAACGCAGAGAACGGTACACATCTTGTATCTGCAGCAGGTGTTCACGTTGAGCCTATGGGATTATACGGCGGAAAGCAGACATCTCTTGATGCAATCAACAAATAAATAGTATATAATACAATTTATCACCCCGTTCACCGGTCCGGTGTATGGGGTGAATTTTTATTTTCATACGGAGGCGGTATGATTCAGATTTCAAACGTATCAAAAACCTTTCAGACAGTGGACGGCGATGTTGAGGCGTTAAGCAATATCAACCTTACAATTGAAAACGGAGATATATACGGAATTATCGGAATGAGCGGTGCAGGAAAAAGTACACTTGTACGCTGCATCAATATGCTTGAAAGACCTACGGAGGGCAGTGTCATAATCGACGGTGTGGATATCGGCAAGCTCTCTCAGAAGGAGCTTCTTAAAGTAAGACGCAAGGTTACCATGATTTTTCAGGGCTTCAACCTTCTTATGCAGAGAACCTGTCTTAAAAACATCTGCTTTCCTCTTGAACTTGAAGGCATGAAAAAGGACGATGCAAAGAAGCGCGCACTTGAGCTGCTTGAGATTGTAGGACTTCCGGACAAGGCGAATGCTTTTCCTGCTCAGCTTTCGGGAGGACAGCAGCAGAGAATTGCTATAGCCAGAGCGCTTGCAACCAATCCCGAGGTTCTTTTGTGCGACGAGGCTACTTCGGCACTCGATCCCAAGACAACTCATTCGATATTAAATCTTATCAGTGATATTCATGAGAAGCTCGGCATTACCGTTATTATCATTACTCATCAGATGAGTGTAGTCGAGGAGGTCTGCAACAAGGTTGCGATTCTTGACGGCGGAAAGGTTGTCGAGGAAGGTCTCGTAAGAGATGTCTTCTCTCATCCCAAGTCATCTGCCGCAAAGCAGCTTGTATTCCCCGACGGTGTTGCCGAGGTTGTCGATAAAAAGCCCGGAGAGCGCAGAATACGTGTTGTTTTTAACGGTGCCGAAGCCACAAAGACTCCTCTTATTGCAGATATGGCAATGAAGAAAGGCATTGTTGCAAGTATTCTCGGCGCTTCAACCAGAAGCATAGGCGACAGGGCCTACGGTAATATGCTGCTTTCTATCGAAGGCGGAGAAGAAAAGCTTAAGGCAGCGTTTGAATATCTGGAGGCAATTCCGGATATCATCGTAGAGGAGGTATAACCGATGGGAGATAAATTATTTACGGCACAGGCCTGGATTGAAGCCTGGGAGATTTTTAAGGCCGAAGTGCCTTTTGCCGTCTGGGAAACACTTTACGTTACCGTGCTGTCCACTTTGCTGGCAACGGTTATCGGTCTGCCTCTGGGAGTACTGCTCGTCACCGGCGATAAGAACGGAATTCGTCCTCTTCCCAAGCCTGTTATGAGTATATTGAATATTATTATCAACCTGCTCAGATCGGTTCCTTTCCTTATTCTTGTAGTGCTTGTTATTCCGCTTACAAGAGTAATTATGGGAACTTCGGTAGGTACGGCGGCATCTATTGTTCCCCTTGTCATTGCGGCCTTTCCTTTTATCGCAAGACTGGTTGAAGGAAGCTTAAGAGAGATTAACCCCAATATCATTGAGGCTGCACAGAGCATGGGTGCTTCACCTTTCCAGATAGTAAAGAAGGTTCTGATTCCGGAGAGCGTTCCTTCGCTGCTCAATAACCTTACGGTTGCAATTACCACCATTCTCGGATATACAGCTATGAGCGGAATCATCGGCGGTGGCGGACTCGGTAAAATAGCAATCAACTACGGTTATTACAGATATAAGTACGGAGTAATGCTTGTGGCGGTAGTACTGCTGATTGTCATGGTGCAGATATTCCAGACCGTTGGAACGAAGCTGTCGGTTAAGCTTGATAAGAGAATAAAGAATAAAGGCGTTGAATAAATGAAAAAGCCTCCGCTTTGATTTGTGTCCTTCCGAAAATGAATCGGAAAGCCATAAATTAAAGCGGAGGCTTTGATTTTTACTTAAAGCGATCAGACCTCGTTGCTGCCCATGTGGCAGATAGCGGCAAGTCCGGGACCTGTGTGTGCTCCGATAATAGGAGTGAGTACGCAGCGATGAACCGTAATTCCGGGATGCTTCTCCAGAAGAGTCGTCTCGAGGTAATCGCCGAGCTCCGGAGCATCGGCATCAACTACATATACGGGATCTTCGGTGGCGGTAGGATCGAAATGAGTCTCGAAAAGCTCGAGAATCGCATTCATGGCACCCTTGGTTCCGCGCTTCTTCATGAAATTCTCCAATGTTCCGTCCGGAGCGATACGGAGAATGGGTGTAATATTCAATGCGGTACCGATTACGGCAGTTGCACCGCTGATTCGGCCGCCTCTTCTCAGATACATAAGGTCGGGAACCAGGAACCATGCGCATACACGCTCACGTGCTTCGCAAAGGTCGTTGTAGTTCTCTTCGAGTGACATGCCCTTCTGCTGATTTCTGACAGCTCGCTCAACCAGAATGTTTGATGCTGCGGTTGCAGCCTTGGTATCGAAAGGAAGGAAATCCACATCGGGATATTTTTCCTTAAGTTCTTCCTGAGCCATAAGTGCAGACTGATAGGTTGATGAAAGTCCGCTTGAAAGCGCAAGGTAAAGAACGCTGCAGCCTTCCTTGAGGGTCTCCTCTACATACTGCTCGTAAAGGAAGGGTGAAATCTGACTGGTTTTTGTCAAATCACCGTGACGCTGACCGTCGTAAAAAACTTTGAGAGCATCTCTGTCCTCGGGGCGATCGCACGTCTTCATTTCTTCTCCCAGTGAATATTCCATGGGAATAAAAGATATCGAATCCTCACCTATATATTTAAGATCGATATCGGCAGAAACATCTGCAAATATTCTGTACTTCATATTAATCTCCGTTTATTGATTTATCCCTACATGATACGGTTGATTATATAGTCACTATGCTTATTAGAATCGACCGTAATATAACATTCTTATTGTATTGAAGCTTGAGATACAGTACAATTACCAAATAGGAACAAATAGATGATTATTCTACAAAAATTGATAAAATGGGGATAAAATAATGGATCGAAGAATCAGAAAATCAAAAGAAGCAATTAAACAGGCATATATGCATTTGCGTAACAAGAAGCCTACCGGGAAAATAACCGTTACTGAACTTGCAAGGGAAGCGGATATAGACAGAAAGACTTTTTATCTGCATTATGATTCAACCGAGAGTATCGTGAATGAAATGATCGAAGAAAGGCTTGAGGGAATCAGCCTGCTTCTTAATGAAATAGACTTTTACAACCAGCCCGTCAGAGTTAATCTTGCGCTCGGTGCGGTCCATCGTCTCATAAATGAAGATATAGAAACGTATCGCAGGCTTGCTGTGAATTCGGAGTATTCCGTATTCTGGCAGAAGGCACATATTATTCTGGTAGCTGCGGTTGTAAGAGCATATCGTGAAAAGGTAAAGGTGTCCGAAGCGGAACTTCAGATGTATTCGGAGCTGTTTATCGGAGGACTCATCAATACTTATATACGATGGCTGAAGGGCGAACTGAAGATGTCGCTCGAAGAAATCGGTAAGGCAGCGGTTCATTTGGCAGAAAACGGAATTATGGACTATGTCGATGAATAACGGCGGCCTATTGACAATATTTGTATAATATATAACAGCGGAGAGGCAGGCTGCGTCTTTTTGCGTCGAATTAAGCTTCAGTCCGGAGACAATGTGGTTCTTACCGGAGGACTTATGGGTGCGAAGACAGGAAATACAAATACTATTAAGGTTGAGGTGGTTAAGTAAACCGGCTCAGCATTGAGGTGAATCAGGATGAAAAAGAATATTGTTCTTATAGGAATGCCCGGAGCCGGAAAGAGTACACTCGGCGTACTCCTGGCCAAGGCCGTAAATTACAGATTTATGGATACCGATCTGGTTATTCAGGATCGCACCGGAAAGCTTCTGTATGAAACCATCGAGCAGCAGGGAATCGAAAGTTTTTTGCGGCTGGAAGAAGACACTCTTGCCGGACTTGATGTGAGCAGGACCGTTATTGCTACGGGCGGAAGTGCGGTTTACGGAGAAAAAGCCATGGAACATCTTCGGGAGTTCGGAACGATCGTATACCTGAAGCTCTCATGCGCAGAGATAATAAAAAGAGTAAAAAACATTACCACCAGAGGTGTGGTAATGAAAGCGGGAAAGACACTTGCCGACGTATTTGACGAACGTGCACCCCTGTACGAGAAATATGCGGACATAGTTGTCGACTGCGACGGCAATACCATTGAGCAGTCGGTTGAACAGATTATTTCATCATTGCGGTAATATCGGTTGCTTGCACAAATCACCCTACTTTTTTTGTATGAAAAAAAATAATATTTGTGATTACATATTTGCCGCAATGGTGTATAGTAATAGAGAAAAAATTTTGAAGAGAGATGGAGGAATAAGATAATGCCCAAGAGAACAGACATCAACAAGGTACTTATTATTGGTTCCGGTCCTATTGTTATCGGTCAGGCTTGCGAGTTTGACTATTCGGGAACACAGGCATGCAAAGCTTTAAAGAAGCTTGGTTACGAGATCGTTCTCGTTAATTCTAACCCTGCTACTATTATGACTGACCCCGAGACAGCCGACGTGACTTATATTGAGCCACTTAATGTTAACAGACTTGAAGAGATTATTGCCAAGGAAAGACCTGATGCGCTTCTGCCCAATTTGGGAGGACAGTCGGGTCTTAATCTATGTTCTGAGTTAAATCAGGCAGGAATTCTTGATAAATATAATGTAAAGGTTATCGGCGTTCAGGTCGATGCCATCGAGCGTGGTGAGGACCGTATCGAGTTCAAGAACACCATGGACTCACTCGGAATCGAGATGGCAAGAAGCGAGGTTGCTTATTCGGTTGAGCAGGCGCCTGAGATTGCAGATAAGCTCGGATATCCCGTAGTTCTTCGTCCCGCATACACCATGGGTGGTGCCGGCGGCGGACTCGTTTACAACAAGGAAGAGTTGAAGACAGTTTGTGAGCGCGGTATTCAGGCCAGCCTCGTAGGGCAGGTTCTTGTTGAGGAGTCCGTTCTTGGTTGGGGAGAGCTTGAGCTCGAGGTTGTTCGTGACTCCGAAGGCAACATGATTACCGTTTGCTTCATCGAGAATATCGACCCCATCGGAGTTCATACAGGTGATTCCTTCTGCTCGGCTCCCATGCTTACCATTTCCGAGGAGACACAGAAGAAGCTTCAGGAGCAGGCTTACAAGATCGTAGATAAGGTACAGGTTGTCGGAGGTACCAACGTTCAGTTTGCTCACGATCCCGTATCGGACCGTATCATCGTTATCGAGATCAATCCCCGTACATCACGTTCATCAGCACTTGCATCAAAGGCAACAGGTTTCCCCATCGCTCTTGTATCTGCAATGCTTGCAACGGGACTTACATTAAAGGATATCCCCTGCGGTAAGTACGGTACACTTGATAAGTACGTTCCCGACGGAGATTATGTCGTAATTAAGTTTGCCCGCTGGGCATTTGAGAAGTTCAAGGGCGTAGAGGACAAGCTCGGAACTCAGATGCGTGCCGTAGGCGAGGTAATGAGTATCGGTAAGAATTACAAGGAAGCATTCCAGAAGGCCATCAGGAGCCTTGAGACCGGTCGTTACGGTCTCGGACATGCAAAGAATTTTGATACTCTTTCAAAGGAAGAGCTTTTAAGAAAGCTTTCATATCCCAATTCAGAGAGACACTTCCTTATGTATGAGGCTTTGAGGAAGGGTGCTACGGCAGACGAGATTTACAACCTTACAAAGGTTAAGCATTATTTCATCGAGCAGATGAAAGAGCTTGTGGAAGAGGAAGAGGAACTTATGAAGAATAAGGGCCGGATGCCTTCGGATGCTGCTCTTACACAGGCAAAGAAGGATGGTTTCTCGGATAAGTATTTAAGCCAGATTCTCGGTATTCCTGAGGCAGATATCAGAAACAAGAGAATTGAGCTCGGTGTTGTTGAGGCCTGGGAAGGCGTTCATGTATCGGGAACACAGAACAGTGCTTATTATTACTCAACCTACAACTCAGAAGACAAGGATCCCGTAAGCGACAAGCAGAAGATTATGATTCTCGGCGGCGGTCCCAACCGTATCGGTCAGGGTATTGAGTTCGATTACTGCTGTGTTCACGCAGCTATCGCACTTAAGAAGCTCGGTTTCGAGACCATTATCGTAAACTGTAACCCCGAGACTGTATCAACTGACTACGATACATCGGACAAGCTCTATTTCGAGCCCCTTACTCTTGAGGATGTTCTTAGTATCTACAACAAGGAGAAGCCTCTCGGTGTTATCGCACAGTTCGGTGGTCAGACTCCTCTTAACCTTGCTGCAGACCTTGAGAAGAACGGTGTAAAGATTCTCGGTACAGCTCCCGCTGTTATCGATCTTGCAGAGGACAGAGACCTGTTCCGTGCTATGATGGATAAGCTCGAGATTCCCATGCCCGAGTCAGGAATGGCTACAACCGTTGAAGAGGCAATTGAGATTGCAAACGGAATCGGATATCCGGTTATGGTTCGTCCTTCCTATGTACTCGGAGGCCGCGGCATGGAGGTTGTTTACGATGACACTGCAATGGAAGGCTACATGAAGGCAGCAGTAGGCGTTACACCCGACAGACCTATCCTTATCGACCGTTTCCTCAATCACGCTATGGAGTGTGAGGCAGATGCCATCAGCGACGGTGAGCATGCATTTGTTCCCGCAGTTATGGAGCACGTTGAGCTTGCGGGTGTTCATTCGGGAGATTCAGCATGTATCATTCCTTCGGCACATATTTCCGAAGAGAATGTTAAGACCATTAAAGAATATACAAGAAGGATCGCAGAGGAGATGCACGTTCGCGGACTTATGAACATGCAGTACGCTATCGAGAACGGCAAGGTATTCGTTCTTGAGGCAAATCCCCGTGCATCACGTACCGTACCGCTTGTTTCAAAGGTTTGCAACGTACGTATGGTACCTATCGCAACAGATATCATTACCAGCGAGATTACAGGAAGAAAGTCACCCGTACCCGAGCTTAAGGAGCAGGATATCCCTTACTACGGTGTAAAGGAGGCTGCATTCCCCTTCAATATGCTTCATGAGGTTGACCCCGTTCTCGGACCCGAGATGAGATCTACCGGTGAGGTACTCGGACTTTCACCTTCTTACGGCGAGGCCTTCTTCAAGGCTCAGGAGGGTGTAGGCTTCAGACTTCCCATGGATGGCAAGGTTCTTATCTCCGTAAACAGCAAGGATAAGGATGAAGTTATTGAGCTTGCAAAGAGATTTGAAGCAGTTGGATTTGAGATTGTTGCTACAGAAGGAACACATGCAGCTATCACATCGGCAGGCGTAAAGGCAAGCGTTATCAAGAAGCTTTATGAGGGACGTCCCAATGTACTCGATGCAATCACCAACAAAGAGTTCAATCTCATCATCAACTCTCCTTCGGGCAAGACAGGGGTTCAGGATGACGGATACTTACGAAAGGCTGCAATCAAGTCAAAGACACCTTATATGACAACAATCGCTGCCGCAAAGGCAACCGTTGAAGGAATTGAGTACCTTAAGAAGAATCCTTCATGCGAGATGAAGTCACTTCAGGAACTTCATTCGGAGATTAAAGATAAATAATTGTGATGTATTTTTTTGCCTCGGCATTCGTGCCGAGGCATTTTGTTTTTTTATGGATGATTTTTTGTGTGAATGATTTTTCTATGCGGAAGCAAGCTCAGTCTTTCTGCTTTGCAAGGAAAGGACGGGCGATTTTTTCGTTGAAGAGTTCAATGAGGGGTCCCATGAAGAACGCGGTGATAATGGTTCCTACACCGACGATTGTGATAATCATATTGGGCTCCCCGCCTCCGAGAAGGAAGAGGGCGATTCCGAGAACTACGCAGACAAGGTCCGTTGCGATTCTGATATATTTGAACTTTCCGAGCTTCCACTTACCCGACATAACGATTGCTACGGCGTCGTAGGTTGAAACACCGAGGTCAGCGGTCATGTAAAAGGCAGAACCGAAGCAGATGATAACGACAGCTACGAGGAGACAAAGTACTCTGACCCAGATGGCGGGATCGACGAATACTGTCTGCAGGAACTTGTAGGTCCAGTCGGTGATGTAGCCGAGCAGGAACAGATTGATAAAGGTTGCGATTCCTATGTTGTGGCGGTCAACCACGATGCTGAAAATCAAAAGAATTGCATTTACGATTACGTACAGGGTTCCGAAGTCAATCGGAATGAGTTTGTCGAGACCTGCCATAAATGACTGGAAGGGATCGACACCGAGTGCTGCGATTTTAAAGATACCAACACTTACGGCACAGATAATGACACCGAAAAGAGACATGCCTATTCTTCGTCTGATTCCGTAGAGATATGCGGTCAGTTTGCCTTTTTTTGCCATTTGAATTACTCCTTTCATATTCGGTCACGTTGGTTCATCGTGATTTATTAGGATTTGTTACGCAAATCCTTAAATTATTGTTATCTGCCGATTATACGGCATTATGGCTATAAGTCTATTGTTTTTTTCGCGGAAGTCAATAAACATATTATAAATAATAGAAGCATTGTATGAGATCGTTTTACATGGTATAATTGTGACACTATCGCGTACGAAGGAGATTTAAGATGTCGCACACACACGACTCTGTAGATGAGAATGAATTGCTTCATGCTTTTGAGCATGAGTTTAATATAGAACACAGTCATGACGGTACGGAAGTACACCATCACCACCACGGACATCATCATTCCGAGGCGGAAAAGAAACGTCAGCTCAATCGTATCGCGAGAATTATCGGACATCTTCAGTATGTAAAGCGCATGCTGGAGGAGGACGAGGATTGTGCGGATGTGCTGGTTCAGCTCGCTGCTTCAAGGTCAGCCATATCGGGACTCGGAAAAGAGATTATCAACGAACATATCGAACACTGTATCTCTCATGCCATCGAGGACGGAGACACCGCAGCAATCGACGAATTTAAAAAAGCAATCGAGAAATTTATGTAAAAATATACCCCCCCTAGGTTTGTGACATTATTTTTCAGATGATAAAATCTATTCATAAACGTTAAGGAGGAGTTATTTTATGCATATGGCAGATGCTCTGCTTGCTCCGGCAGTTGCGACGGTTATGTACGCAGCCAGCGGTACAGCGGCAGGTATTTCAATTCACAAGACCCGCAAGGAAGGTATTGCGGAGAAGCTTCCCGTTATGGCGGTTTCATCGGCACTTATTTTCGCAGGTCAGATGATTAATTACACTATTCCCGGAACCGGATCGTCGGGTCATCTTTGCGGTGGTATGATGCTTTCCGCACTTCTCGGACCTCATGCCGGATTCCTTTCAATGATAGTTATTCTTGCTATCCAGTGTCTGTTCTTCGGAGACGGCGGACTTATGGCACTTGGCGCAAATGCCTGGAATATGGCATTTTACGGATGCTTTATCGGATATTATCTTATTTGGCGTCCCATCATGAGAAGCGGAAAGGCTTCATCGAGCGCATACAGAGTTAAGATTATTCTTGCATCGATCATCGGATGTATCGTAACTCTTCAGTTAGGAGCATTCTCCGTAGTTCTTGAGACTACTGCATCGGGAATCACAGAGCTTCCTTTCGGAGCATTTGTGGGACTTATGCAGCCCATCCATCTTGCTATCGGACTTGTAGAGGGACTTATTACAGCCGCTGTACTTGTTTACGTATATCAGGCAAGACCTTCGATTATTAAGGATGTAAATGTCGAAGCAGGCGCAAAAGACCGCGCAGGTTTAAAGACAGTTATTATTACTCTTTCGGTTGTTGTTGTTCTTACAGCCGGAATCTTCTCACTCTTTGCAAGCAGCAATCCCGACGGACTTGAGTGGTCACTTTTCGGAAACGAGGAGGCAGGCTACAGTGCCAATATGGGACTTGATGAAGAAGAGTACGGTGTTGAGAGCAGCTTTGCCGAGACAGCGGGCGCTATTCAGGAAACAACCGCATTCCTTCCCGATTATGCCTTTGCAAACAGCGATTCTCCCGTAGGTACCAGTGTATCGGGTATTGTAGGCTCGGCCATGGTAGCAGCGGTGCTGTTCCTTTGCTTCGGATTGAAGAGAGTGATAAAGGGCAAGCCTGCAAAGGGATGAACCGATATATAGCAGACGGTGTAAATACCGGCTGCGGTGGATTACAAATTTTACAGGAAAGCAGCGGAAAAGACCATGAAAAAAGTTGAAACTGCTTTACAGGAATTCAGAGAGATGGACGAGCTGTCGGCTCGTTCATCTCTTATTCACGTTATAAATCCTCTTGTAAAGCTGCTGGTGACAATCGCATATATCATTACGGTTGTATCGTTCGGGAAATATCAGCTCGACCGTTTATTCATCATGGTCATTTACCCTGTAATAATGTTCGGCATGAGTGATACTCCCGCGGGAGTATTCTTCAGAAAAATGAAATACATGCTGGTGCTGGTAGGTGCGGTCGGAATCGCGAATCCGTTTTTTGATACGGATACGATGCTTGTGCTCGGAGGTATTAATATATCGGGCGGTGTCGTGTCGATGATTACGCTGATGCTGAAGGGCTTCTACAGTCTCGCGGCCTCCTTCATACTGATTGCCACCACTTCTTTTGACAGTCTTGCGGCGTCACTTAGAAGACTTCATGTTCCTTCGGTGCTGGTTTCACTGATGCTTTTGACCTACAGATATATAACCGTTATGATGGACGAGGTTTCGGTAATGACTACAGCGTATAAACTCCGTGCACCGGGCCAGAAAGGTATTCACATAAAGGCCTGGGGTTCGTTTCTGGGGCAGCTGCTTTTAAGAAGCATGGACAGAGCCGAAGAGCTGTATAATGCGATGCAACTGAGGGGCTTTGACGGGAATTACAATTATGTTGAAAAAAGCAGATTAAGAGTCGGAGATATTTTGTTTTTTATTGTCTCAATCGGATTGATGGCGGTGTTCAGAATGTTTGATATCACGGCTATGCTCGGAAGTCTGATGGTCTAAGGTACCTTTTTTATAAGGAGAACAGCAATGGATATGATTAATTTTTCTGAAGTCAACTGCAGCTATGAGCAGGGCAATACTGTCCTTGAAGCAGTTTCGCTGACAGTGTCGGAAGGTGAAAAAATAGGCCTGATCGGGGCAAACGGAGCCGGAAAATCTACCCTTATGAAGGCACTGCTCGGATTGCTTCCTTTTTCGGGCAATATTTCCGTGGAAGGTATACCCGTAGATAAAAAGAACATTGCCGCGGTCAGAAAGAAGCTGGGTTTTGTGCTTCAGAACTCAGATAATCAGATGTTTATGCCGACCGTATACGACGATATGAAGTTCGGTCCGATGAATTACGGAGCCACGAAAGAAGAAGCAGACGCAAAAATTGATGAAGTATTAAAGCAGCTGGGTATAGAAGAACTGAAACATAAATACAATCATAAGATTTCCGGCGGCGAGAAACGTATGGCGGCTATTGCAACTGTTCTTGCGATGGAACCCGACATTCTGGTGCTTGATGAACCTTCGGTTTCTCTGGACCCTTACAACAGACGTAAGGTTATCAAAGCAATCGGGTCGCTAAACAAGACTATGCTGATTGCTTCACACGATCTTGATATGATACTTGAGCTGTGCGACAGAGTGATTCTGATTTCGGACGGAAAAGTTGCTGCGGATGATGCCGCGGATATTATTCTTTCGAACAGGGAACTTCTCGAACAAAACCGACTTGAGCTGCCTCTTTCAAGGCAGAAACTGTAAAAAATCCCTTAAGACTATTTACTTTTCCGCAAAAATACGTTAATAATAAGAGTTGGATTATTTTATGGCAAATGGCGAATTACTTCGCAGGTTTGACTAATATAAAAGGAGAGTTACAATGAATCTTTCACCACTTCAGAAAGCAAGATATGAGTATGCTCCGAAGCTTCCCGGAATGCTCAGAAACGGTATCGCTGAAATCAGCGTTAAGGAAGGCAACGAGACACAGAGCGTAGCAGATCAGGACAAGATCAAGGCTCTTTTCCCCAACACCTACGGCAAGAAGGAGATTACCTTCGTAAAGGGACAGAATACTTCAGCTGCTAAGAAGCAGGTTGTTGGTGTTATCCTTTCAGGTGGTCAGGCTCCCGGAGGACACAACGTTATCAGCGGTCTTTACGATGCACTTAAGGCTACCAATTCAGAGAACGTTCTTTTAGGTTTCAAGGGCGGCCCCGACGGACTTTTAAAGAATGA
>JAZLGZ010000014.1:0-37298 GCA_045616585.1 Lachnospiraceae bacterium | reverse complement strand
TAATCCCCGTGAGTTCCTGAACGAGTGCCTGAACGAGCGCTTCCCTAATCCTTTCATGCCCGATACTCCTCAGCGTATCGCAACCGATACTTCTCAGAAGCTGCCCATCAGATACGGCGAGAACTTCAAGGAGCATATTGCGAAGGGCGATGCCGACAAGCTTGTTTTCATGCCTCTTGTTATCGCAGGCTGGCTCAGATATCTTATGTCGATCGATGATGAGGGAGATGTATTCACACCTTCTTCGGATCCTCTTCTTAAGACTGCTCAGGACATGCTTTGTGATATCTGCTTCGGCGACAATGATGTAACTGAGGCTCAGCTTGAGAAGCTTCTTTCAAACGAGGTTATCTTTGGTGTAAATCTTGTTGAGGCAGGCCTTGCACCCATTATCACAAAGTATTTCAATGAGCTGAACGCCGGAGTTGGGGCTGTTCGCGCTACACTTAAGAAATACACAATGTAATTTGTTATAAATTAAACGGGGATATGTACTCGTCAAAATAAGGTAAGGAGATTGATTATGACAGCAAAAGAATGTATTGAAAGCGGACGCGCAGTCCTTGGTATCGAGTTTGGTTCTACAAGAATCAAGGCAGTGCTTAACGATGAGTGCAATAAGCCTATTGCACAGGGTTCACACGAATGGGAGAACCGTCTTGAGAACGGTATCTGGACATACTCAATGGAGGATATCTGGAGCGGACTTCAGGACTGTTACGCAGATCTTAAAAAGGATGTTCAGGCTCAGTACGGTGTAGGCCTTAAGAAATTTGCAGCTATGGGATTCAGTGCCATGATGCACGGATATATTGTTCATGACAAGGACGGAAAGCTTCTTGTTCCCTTCAGAACCTGGAGAAATACTATTACCGGTCAGGCTGCTGACGAGCTTACAAAGGAATTCGATTACAACATTCCTCAGCGTTGGAGCATCGCACATCTTTATCAGGCAATATTAAGCGGTGAGCCTCATGTAAAGGACATCGCAACACTTAATACACTTGCAACATATATTCACAGCGCACTTACAGGCAACAGAGTTGTCGGTGTCGGTGAGGCTTCTGGTATGTTCCCTATCGATATCGCTACCGGCGATTACGATGCAAAGATGGTTGCACGTTTCGATGAGCTTGTGGCTGACAAGAAGTTTGACTGGAAGCTTACCGATATTCTTCCCAAGGTACTTACAGCAGGTGTTCCTGCCGGCAATCTTACCGCAGAGGGTGCAAAACTTATCGATGTATCAGGCGAACTTGAAGCAGGTATCCCGATTTGTCCTCCCGAGGGCGATGCAGGTACCGGTATGGCAGCTACAAACAGCGTAGCAGTTCGTACAGGTAACGTTTCTGCAGGAACTTCGGTATTCGCAATGGTAGTTCTTGAGAAGGAACTTTCAAAGGTTTATCCCATTATCGACCTTGTTACCACTCCTTCGGGCAATCTTGTCGGAATGGTTCACTGCAACAACTGTACATCAGATATCAATGCATGGGTAAATCTCCTTGATGAGTTTGCATCAGCTATCGGTGCTAAGGTTAACAAGGGAGACCTTTATACCATGCTCTTCAACAAGGCTATGGAGGGTGATCCTGATTGCGGCGGACTTATGTCATTCAATTACTTCTCAGGTGAGTCTGTAACAGGCTTTGACGAAGGACGTCCCGTATTCTTACGTACTCCCGATGCTAAGTTTACTCTTGCAAACTTTATGCGTGCACATATCTATTCATCACTTGCAACTCTCAAGTACGGCTGCGACGTAATGTTTAAGTCAGAGGGTGTTAAGGTTGATACAATGTACGGACACGGCGGCCTTTTCAAGACCAAGGGAGTAGGCCAGGGAATCCTTGCAGCAGCAATTGACGCTCCTGTTTCGGTAATGGAGACAGCAGGCGAAGGCGGTGCTTGGGGTATGGCACTTCTTGCTTCTTACATGGTTAATAAGTCAGAGGGTGAGAGCCTTGAAGACTTCCTTGTAAATAAGGTATTTGAAGGCAACAAGGGTGAGAGCATGCAGCCTGTGGCAAAGGATGTTGAAGGCTTTGATGCATTCATGAAGAAATATGTTGATTGTCTTGCAGTTGAGAAGGCAGCAGTAGAGAATATGTAATTCTGGTTTTTAAACGGAGGATAACACGTGGAGCGTCGAGACAAGATAAATTATTACCTTGACCTTGCGGAGGTCGTATCACACAGAAGTACTTGCCTCAGAAGACATTACGGTGCGGTAATCGTCAAGAACGATGAGGTTATTTCGACAGGTTATGTCGGCGCACCCAGAGGCCGCAAGAATTGCAGCGATTTGGGCAAATGCATCCGCAACGAGCTGAACATTCCTCGCGGAGAACGATATGAGCTTTGCAGAAGCGTTCATGCGGAGGCGAATGCAATTATCAGTGCGGCGCGTCAGGACATGATCGGAGCTTCGATGTTCCTTTGCGGACTTGAAGCTGAGACAGGCGCCTACATCAGCCACTCCAACAGTTGTTCTATGTGCAAGAGGCAGATTATTAATTCCGGAATTGAAAAGATATATATTCGTGATACTCACGATGAATATCGTGTTATTGAGGTTCAGGAATGGATAGACAACGACGAATCTCTGAACGGAACACTCGGCTACTAAACAAAAAAGAGAGGACTGCGAAAAATCGCAGTCCTCTTTTTTGTTTTGCGGTTAAGGAATCAGTCTAAATTGTCGAGCATTTCCTGAAGGCGCTTGAGGTTCTCGCGAATGTTGAGGTGCTGAGGACAAGCTTCTTCGCAAAGACCGCATTCAACACAGTTCTTTGCTTTCTTGGAATCGTCAAAGTTGTTGTTCCATCTCCATTTGGTGCTTCCTGCATTTTCATACATTCCGTAGTTGTTCCAAATAGCGAAATTGCCGGGAATATCGACACCGTTGGGACAAGGCATACAGTAACGGCAGCCGGTGCAGCCATTGAATACTCGCTTGTGAAGGGTATCCGCAACGTGTGCTACGGCTTTTTCCTCTTCTTCGGTGAGAGGCTCGAAGTTTTCGAAAGTAGCAAGGTTGTCATCGAGCTGCTCGGGAGTGGTCATACCTGAGAGCACAACCTTGACAATATCCTTGCTGGCTACGAAACGAAGTGCCCATGATGCGGGGCTTGCCTCGGGACGTAAATGCTTGAAGGTCTTTACAACGTCCTCGGGAAGATTTGCAAGAGAGCCACCCTTAACGGGTTCCATGATAACGAGCGGAACATTGAGAGCTTCAGCAAGAGCCACACCGTCATCTCCGGCCTGCTCGTCGGTATCCATATAGTTGTACTGAATCTGACAGAAGTCCCAGTCTCTGTATTCGATGATTTCTTTGAAGGCATCGAAAGAATCGTGGAAAGAAAATCCGAGGTTTTTGATGCGTCCGGCTTCTTTTTCCGAAGCAAGATATTCAACGACCCCAAGGTCTACCATCTTGTTGAAAGTGCCGCGGTTGCAGGCGTGAAGAAGATAGAAGTCCACGTAGTCGGTGCGCAAGTGCTCGAGCTGTTCCGCGAAAAGTGCCTTTGCGTCATCGAGAGAATTAACCTTCCAGAGAGGAAGCTTGGTTGCAAGATAAAAACTCTCACGGGGATATTTTGACATTACACGGCCAACGAAGGGCTCGCTTTTTCCGTCGTGATAGGGATAAGCGGTGTCGAAATAATTGATTCCCGAGGCATAAGCCTTGTCGAGCATAGCTTCAGCTGTTACTTCATCAATCCGGCCGTCGATTGTGGGGAAGCGCATGCATCCGAATCCCAAAACAGATGTGTCGATACCAAGCTTATCGATGTGCTTTTTAAACATATAAACTCCATTCTGTGTATTCATACACGTAACGATTGAATAATACCAATAATAATATATACCATAGCCTGCTTTCTTCGGCAAGCGATGAAACAAATTCTGTAACAAAAATGTAATAAAATTAGCACTCGTTTTTGCGTGACGAATGTGATATAATCCAATGTAGTATGCGAAATTATGCGAAAATGCGGAGGCGTTATGCTAAACAACCGAAAAGTACGTTTAATGACGCAGCTTGCAATCTATGAAAAAGGCGAAGGCAAGGAAGATTTCAAGCTGTCTAAATATTATAAAAGCGATTACGCAAGACTGCAGGTTTTAAAGACTGCTCTGATGGTAACGATATCGTACGTTATACTTGTGGGTCTCTATGTTTTGTACAAGCTTCAGTACATTCTGGACAACATTTTGTCGATTGATTACAAGGGCATCGGCTGGACGATACTCGGTATCTATATCGGAATCATAAGCGTTTACCTGATTCTGACCCTGCTCGGATATTCACTGAAGTACAGTATGTCCCGCAAGAAATTGAAAAAATACTTCAGAATGCTTCGAAAGCTGAAAGCAATCTACAAAGAAGAAGACGAATATGCCGAAGGCGGCGCTTCCGAATGATGAGCGGATTGCCGCGAACTATTCCCGAATAAGAAGAATGAGAGGAAGATAATCCTATGATTATGAAGTTACTTGAGATACGTACTTTTCTGCTCAGGATATATCAGAAAGCCAGATTTATCATAAATCCGATTGTTAAGTTTATTGTAAGCATTATGGTATTTTCATGGATCAACTCCGAGATCGGATTTGATGCACGCTTCAGCGGAAAGACGGTTATGCTGCTGCTTTCGGTTATCTGCGCGGTTACTCCTGCGGGAGTGCTGGTATTTTTGGCAATGCTGCTCATATTGCTGAATGTATACAAAGCCTCGATGATACTCGCGATATTGCTTCTGCTTATGTTCATCGTTATGTACGGACTGCTCATGAGATTTTCACCCAAGCAGGCTATCGCTGCCATTGCGGTTCCCGTGCTTACAAGGATGAATCTCCATTACTGTGTTCCGTTGGTACTCGGAGCGGTGTCTACACCTCTTTCAATCCTTCCTATGACCTGCGGTGCGATGCTTTATTCGATGGTTGAAATCGTAAAGGTTGCGGCTTTAAGGCAGATTAATCTCAAGGATCTCGATGCGGTGCTGGGATTCTTTACGGATGTTGCGGATGCTTTCCTTGCAGACAAGCAGATGATTATTACCGTTGTTGTATTTGCCCTTGTTACCGTTGCCGTATTTGTGATTCGCCAGTTTACCTTTGATTTTGCATTTGTTATTTCGCTGGGCGCCGGCGTGGTTGTGAATATACTCGGCTTCCTGGTTGCGGACCTTCACTACGACGTTACCGTTTCGGTAGGCCTGCTTCTTTTGATGTCTCTGTTGTCCGGAGTTATCGCTCATGTGATCGAATTTTTCCAGAGAGTACTCGACTACTCGGGAATCGAGCGTGTTCAGTTTGAGGATGATGATTATTACTATTACGTAAAGGCTGTTCCGAAGGTTAACGTAAGCATTCCCCGTCATAATGTTAAGCGTATGAGCGATTACGAGGATGACGACGAAGAAGAGGACGAGGAGTACGATACCGAAGAAGAGAGCCGTGAGGCTTATGAGGAGTATCTTGACGGATATACCGTATCGGGCATAGACGAAGAGAACCTTGACGAAGGCTACATCGATGTCGACAACTCCGAAGGAAATTATTCGGATTCGGATGATGGCGGTGATATACGCTATGAAGAATATGATGTGTCGGATTTTAATGAAAAGCCCGGGGCAACCGCATATTCACCCATCGAGTTTGAAGACGATGACGATGACCTTGAACTTTACGGTATCAGAAGAGTAGGCGATTCGCAGCCTGCTTCCGGTATTTTACCGATTGACGATGACGATGAAGGCTATGAAGTCGAGATGACACTTGACGACGAGCCTTAAAGACTATTTTTTCAGGTGGGCAGTAAATGAACGATTTTAAAGAGTTTGTACTTGATTTACTGAGTCCGGTGACGAGTTTGAAGATTACAATCATGGATCTGATCGAAATTCTGCTTATTGCCGTTCTCATTTACAACATTATCAAGTGGGTGAAGAACACAAGGGCCTGGGTTCTGCTCAAAGGTATTCTGGTTCTTTTCGTGTTCTACATTATTGCATCCATACTCGGATTCGATGCTATTCTTTGGATATTTGCAAACGGAATCGGAGTAGGTATTACAGCGCTCGTTATTTTGTTTCAGCCGGAGCTTCGAAAGGCTCTTGAACAGTTGGGAAAGCGAAACATTATGTCTCCTTTTTTCGACTCCAGGACGGAAGAAGCTTTCTCCGATGAGACTGTCGACGAGATTGTTAAGGCTGCCTACGAGATGGCGAGAGCACGTACAGGAGCCCTGATTGTTATAGAACGTGATATTAAGCTGGATGAGTATGAACAGACCGGAATTATGCTTGATGCAAGGCTGTCGAGTCCTCTTCTTATCAATATATTCGAGCATAATACTCCTCTTCACGACGGAGCCGTAATTGTGCGCGGAAACCGTGTTACCGCAGCAACATGCTACCTTCCCGTTTCCGAAAATCAGCGAATCAGCAAGGATTTGGGAACACGTCACCGTGCGGGCGTAGGTATCAGTGAGGTTACCGACAGCTTTACGATTATTGTTTCGGAAGAGACCGGAGGAGTGGCTATAGCTGAGAACGGAGAACTTACAAGGCGTGTGGGCCGTGAGCTTCTTCATGAAAGACTCAGCCTTCTTCAGAACAAAGCAGCTGATGCCGAGAACGGAAAGAAGCATTTCCTGACCATGGTTAAAGGACAGGCTTCGGGCCTTGCAAAAGGCAAGTCGGGCATCAACGGAAAGGCAGACAAATGAAAAAGAAATTGACACACAATCTCGGAATGAAGATTCTGTCAGTAGTCTTGGCCGCATTTGCCTGGCTGATGATTATGAATGCTGCGGATCCGGTGGTTTCGGGAAGTTTCAACGGGATACCCGTAAGGGTTAAGAATGATGAGGTTATTACCTCAAGAGGATATCAATATTCAATTGAATCCGGAGAAAAAGTAGACATACGTGTCAGAGGAAAGAGATCGGTTGTGGACCACCTCACCGAAGCTGATTTTGTGGCAACGGCAGATTTTAATTCCTTAAACTCACTGTATATGGTTGCCATTTCGGTTGACTGTCTCTCGGAGCACAGCAGCGATCTGGCTATTACACTCAGAACCGAGAACATGGCAGTCAAGCTGGAGGACCAGGAGACTCTGCCTTTCGGTATCAAGGTGGTTCAGGTCGCAGAAGTTAAGGAAGGCTATTACTGCTACGAGAACAAGCCGGAGTCCTCTCTTGTCCAGGTTACAGGTTCCAAAACTCAGATGGCAAAGGTTAAGGAAATCGTTGCGGTTGTCGATGTCGAAGGAGAGAGTGCTTCCTTCAGTGCTAACTGTGATCTTGTGGCTTACGATGACAAGGGAGAAGAAATCGACTTACAGAAACTGGTTTTCTCACAGGACAGCGTCGATGTGAGCGTCGGAATTTGTCCTGCGAAGGAAGTTGAGATAGAGGTCGTTACGAAGAACAAGCCGGCAAACGGATATTTTGTCGAAAAAATCGAATATGCTCCCAAGACGGTACTCATTGCTGCGGAAGAGAGTCTGCTGAAGACAATCGACAGTATTGAGATTCCGTGCGATGTATTTAAGGCATACTCAAATGTTGAGGCACGGGTAAATCTTCAGGAGTTCCTTGACAATACCATGGGTGCGGGGGTTTACGTGGTAGACAGCAACACAGTCGTAGCGATTGTTGCGACGATTGCCGAGATGTCTGAGAAGAGAATTGAAATATCGGTGGACAAGATTGAGGTAAGAAACCTTCGTGAGGGTCTTCTCTGCAATGTCTATTCGATTTGGAATTCAAATATTCTTGTGAAGGGTCCCAGGGCGGAACTGGAGAAACTGACCGTGGATGACCTTAAGCCCTATATAGATATGACCGGATACGGAACGGGTACTTTTTCAAAAGAACTTATGTATACGCTGGAGTCTGACCTGCTCATTGAGAAGGGAACGGTTCAGGTATACATATCCGAAATTGCGCCCGAAGAATAATATGCAGATATGGGGCTTCGTAAACGGAGCCCCTATTTATCTTTAGAGAGAAATGGAGTAACAGGAAATGAATTGTTCCAGATACAGGAGAAGCACGCTTCCTCCGGTGACAAAGAGGCGTTGGCCCGAGAATACCATAGATAAAGCGCCCATATGGTGCAGCGTCGATTTGCGAGACGGCAACCAGGCACTTATGGAGCCCATGGTAGTGGAGGAGAAAATCGAATTTTTCGAAATGCTTTTAAAACTCGGTTTTAAGGACATTGAGGTAGGTTTTCCGTCTGCTTCTCAGATTGAATACGATTTTATTCGTCAGCTTGTGGACCGGAAGCTGGTTCCCGATGATGTGAAAATTCAGGTTCTTACGCAGTGCAGGGATCATTTGCTCGAAAAAACCTTTGAGGCGGTTCGCGGAATAAAGAATGTTATTATTCATATTTACACCAACACTTCGAAGCTTCAGAGAGATGTCGTATACAAACTTTCGAAGGAAGAGATACGTGAGATGGCCGTGAAAGCGACCTTAAAGGTTCGCGAGTTTGCCGACTCTTATGACGGTAATGTATCTCTTGAATACTCACCCGAAAGTTTTACGGAGACTGAGTCCGAATACGCACTGGAAATGTGCAATGCGGTTATTGAGACCTGGAAGCCGACAGAGAAGAACCCTGTTATCATCAATCTGCCCGCAACCATCGAGAACAACACACCGAATGTCTATGCCGACCGTGTAGAGTGGATATGCGACAGACTGCTGAACAGAGACAGGGTTATTGTGAGCATTCATCCTCACAATGACAGAGGAACCGCGGTTGCCGCAAGCGAGCTTGCACTCATGGCGGGCGCCGACAGAATCGAAGGAACTCTTTTCGGAAACGGTGAGAGAACGGGTAATGTCGATTTGCTTACCATTGCTTACAACATGATGAGTGAGGGTGTCGATCCCGAACTCCATATCGAAGATATTACCGCTATCAGAAAAACCTACGAAAACCTCGTAAAGATGAATGTCCATGACAGACATCCTTATGCGGGAGACCTTGTGTTTACAGCTTTTTCGGGCGGACATCAGGATGCCATCAACAAAGGTCTTTCGGCTCTTAAAGAACGAAATGACAATCTTTGGGAGATTCCTTATCTTCCCATCGATCCTGCCGATATCGGAAGAATTTACGAGCCTATTGTCCGCATCAACAGTCAGTCGGGCAAGGGCGGTGTTGCATTCATTCTCGAAACATTCAACGGCTTTAAACTTCCTAAGGGAATGCGCAAGGAGTTCTCGGATATCATCCAGCCTATTACGGAGGCTGAGGGTGAGGTTACGCCGGACCGTATTATGGCGGAGTTCAAGGCAAACTATATCGACATGAAGGCACCTTATCATTTCCGCATGGCAAGGATGGAGGATATTCCTGCTGCATCTTCCGACAATTTCCACACGATTGCGGAGATTACTTATACCGATCACGGCGTGGAGAAAACCTGCTCCTCACGCGGAAACGGACCTATCGATGCTGCCAAGACGGGAATACAGAATGCACTCGGCAGAAATATTCGAATTCTCGATTATTCAGAGCATGCTCTGCGTGAGGGATCGAATGCACAGGCTGCCGCATACATCCATCTGATGGATTCGGTGAGCGGTCTGACAACCTATGGTGTCGGTGTCAGCTCATCAACCACACGTGCATCCATCAGAGCTATTTTCAGTGCATTGAACCGCATGGAAAAAATGAAAAATTCGGAGGAATAACAAGCCTTGGGCCAGTTAATCAAGAATTTAAAAAAATATAAATATCTGCTGTACGAGCTGGTAAAAAAGGATATCAAGTTGAAGTACAGGAACTCGATTCTCGGAGTTTTGTGGACTCTGCTTGAGCCGCTGCTTACAATGCTTGTGCTCACTCTGGTATTTTCGGAACTGCTCGGCAGAGGAGACAAGCTGTACCCTGTATATATACTTTCGGGACGTCTGCTGTACAGTTTCTTCTCGAGCGGAACCAAAGCGGCACTTAAATCCATTCGCTCAAACGGATCGATGATAAGCAAAGTGTACGTGCCCAAGTACATGTACCCTGCCGCAACTATTTTGTCGAATTACATTATCTTTCTTATCTCTTTGATTGTTCTTGTGGCAGTCGGAGCAGTTATGAAGGTTAAACCCACCCTGCATTTGTTTGAGGCTGTTTTGCCGATTACCATTATTGCGGTGCTGACACTCGGTGTGGGAATGATACTTGCTACATTAAGCGTATTTTTCAGAGACCTCGAATATTTATGGGGAGTTGCGCTGATGCTTATTATGTACACATGTGCGATTTTCTATAAAACAGACACTTTGAAGAATCATCTTTGGATTTTTAAATTCAATCCTCTTTATTCTGTAATTGTGAATTTCAGAAATGCCATTTTCGGCGAGCCTATTGAGATGTATCATCTCTGGTTCTCGATGGGATCAAGCGTTGTACTGCTGGTCATCGGAGTGGTTATTTTCTGGAAGAAACAGGACGATTTTATTTTGTACGTGTAAAGGAGCTTGCTGATGGAAGAAGTGGCCAATACAGCTATGCCTGCAAAGAAAAAACTTCCGCCCAAGGTAATTGAACTTAACGGGGTCGGCATGTGTTTCAGACTTACCGATCAGAAAATAGACAACCTTAAAGAGTATTTTATCAGGATGGTTAAGCGTAGGCTTAATTACCATGAGTTCTGGGCTTTGAAGGATATTACGTTCCATGTCAGAAAAGGCTGGAGAGTCGGAATACTGGGTTTCAACGGCGCAGGAAAATCAACTCTTTTAAAGTGCATTGCAAAGGTTCTTAAACCTACGGAAGGCACCGTTACTGTGAAAGGCAATGTCGTTCCGCTGTTGGAGCTGGGGGCCGGTTTTGATAAGAATTATACCGGAGCGGAGAATATTTACCTGTATGGAACAATGCTCGGATATTCCAGAGCGTTTATCAAAGAAAAATTTAACGAAATCGTTGAGTTTTCGGAACTCGGCGATTTTATAAACACACCTGTCAAAAACTATTCTTCGGGAATGAAAGCAAGACTCGGTTTTTCAATAGCAACGGTTGTCGAACCCGAGATTCTTATTCTTGATGAAGTTCTTTCGGTCGGAGATGCAAAGTTTAAAAAGAAGAGTGAGAAGAAACTCAAGAGTATGATGAAGAGCGGAGTAACCGTACTTTTTGTATCACACTCATGCGATCAGGTGCGTAAAATCTGTAATCGGGCGGTTATTCTCGAGCACGGAAAACTAATAGCAAACGGTAAGGTTGATGAGATTTGCGACTTATACGAGACTATGACCGGGAAGGGTTAATTATGACAGTCAGCATAATCATTCCGCATCTTGATAACGGAACCAATTATTTACAGGAATGCCTGGACAGCCTAGCTGCCCAGGCTTTTCGTGATGTTGAACTTCTGGTGGAAGAAGATGACCTTAATAAGCCTCTCGGAGTTGCGGCAATGAGAAACCGAGGTCTGAAGAAAGCTTCGGGTGATTATGTACTTTTTATTGACAGTGATGATTATCTCGGTATCGAGTCTTTATCTGAGGCGGTATATACGGCGTCACTTAATCCGGGAAAGATTGTCCGAATCCCCATGATAAGGACATATTACAAATATTCTACAAGTGTAGAGATGGATAATTTCCAAGGAAGCTATGCTGAAAAAAACGAGAACACTCGAAATTCAATCAATAAAAATGATTCGTGTCTCGGACAGCTTATTCCGAGAGACTTGCTGGAGAATCTGGAATTCGATGAAGATCTCAGATATTATTCGGATTTGCCTTTTGTCGCAGCTCTTTACGAACGTGCAAAGGTTACGGTCAGTGAGAATGCAAAATATTATAAGCGAACCGGCAATGATCAGATAGGTCGGCCCACTCTGTCACAGGAAGTTAACGCGGCACGTTTCGGGGAATACTGCAGGGCATTTGTGATGGCAGCTGCCGGAGTAAGGGATACCACCCGGTTATCCGTCCTTTTATGTGATTTCCTTGTGAGCAGAACCGTAAAAGGCTTTAATCCGAAAGCTGCGGGCTGGAGCGATGAAGACCTGATAAGCTTCGGTGAAGTTGTAAAAAAACTTTGCGGTCCGGTCATGAAATGTTATAAGGGTGAGGAGCACAGAGTTCTCAGGGCTTTTTACAAGGGAGATATAAAAAAAGTCCGGACTATCGTAAAAAGACATCACCGAAAGAAAAAGTGGGGTATTTTTTTCAAAAGTGCTCATCAGAGAAGACTACTGATTTACAACAAAATATTCAGGAAAATGCCTGTGAAAAAGAATGTGGTTTTGTTTTCGGCGTTTTTCGGACGTTCATACTGCGACAGCTGCCGTGCTCTCTATGAGTACATGTCGAAACATCATCCGGAATACAAGTATGTCTGGGCTATAAACGACAAGACACTGATTCCGGGAGGCCCTGTGCGTGTTAAAACAAACAGCCTCAGATATTATTATTATCTGGCGACCGCAGGATTTTACATAAACAATGTTCGTCAGCCGGAATGGTTCGTAAAGCGCAAGGATACGATCCTTCTCGAAACATGGCACGGTACACCTCTAAAAAAACTTGCGTTTGATCTTGAGGATGTTTATGCTGCGAAGCCTTTGGAGTACAAGAAGACATTTTACCGTCAGGCCTGTGAGTGGAATTATCTGGTCTCGGACAATGCTTTTTCAAGCGAAGCCTTTTCGACGGCCTTCAGATATCCGAAGGAGAAGATGCTTGAATTCGGATATCCGAGGAATGATATTCTGTATGCGGAGAATGCTTCCGATATAGCGTCCGAACTCAAGAAAAAAATGGGTCTGCCGCTCGATAAAAAGATTGTGCTATATGCGCCTACCTGGAGAGATGACGAGGCTGCGGGTGTCGGCGAATATGGATTTACATTGAAACTCGAACTTGAGAAGCTGAAAGCTCTGTCGGACCGTTATCATTTCATACTGCGCACCCATTATCTGATTTCCGACAATCTTCGGCTCAGCGATATGCAGAGCGAATACGTGACCGACCTGTCAAAATACGGAGATATATCCGAACTGTATCTTATTTCGGACATGCTTATTACGGATTATTCCTCGGTATTCTTTGACTATGCGAATTTGCGGCGGCCTATAATCTTTTACGTTTATGACTTTGAAAAATACAGGGATGTGCTTCATGGTTTTTATTTCGATATGGAAACCGGCTGCCCCGGACCTATGTATAAGACAACGGATGAAGTGGTGAACGCTCTTCAAAATCCGGAAGGAATAATTGAAGAATACAAAGAGAAATACGAAGAATTCTATAATAAGTTCTGCTATCTTGATGACGGAAAAGCGTCTGAGAGAATTACGGAATTTATTCTGTCCGACAAGGTAAGAATTTAAAAAACAGCCCTGCAGTCAGTGCTTTATGTAAGCAGACAACTGCAGGGCTGTTTTTATGAAGAACAACAAAGGAGTTTTATTGAAGTGGTATGCGGCGTACTGTATTATTCGTTAAGATCGGCGGATGAGACAAGAACGACATCAATCTTAAGTTCGGTATAGCTGCCGTCGATGATTCTCATTACTGTGAGGGTAACGGTTGTGCCCTTGCGGTAGGATGTAACAGCGTTGCGCAAGTCGGTTGCGGTGAGGACTTTGGTTGTGTTTACCGCGGTAACGATATCGCCTATCTGAAGACCGGCGGTTTCTGCGGGGCTTCCGGGAACGAATTCGGAAACATAAGCACCCATGGGCATATTGTAATCTTCGGCCATTGAAGAAGAGATATCCCGCATATAGATACCTAAATATCCCTTTTCTTCTTCTTTGAGGAATTCCTTGCTTGCAAGCTCATCAAGGATTGCGGTTGCTCGTGAAATGGGAATCGCAAAGCCCATTCCTTCAACGCTGCTGTCAGCGTACTTTACCGAGTTGATACCGATTACCTCGCCTTTGAGGTTAAGCAATGCACCTCCGCTGTTGCCTGGATTGATTGCCGCATCGGTCTGGAGAAGAGTCATTATGTTGTTGTCGACAGTGACTTCACGATCCTTAGCGGAAACATATCCTACAGTTGTAGACTGACCATAACCGAGTGCATTTCCGATTGCTACAACCATCTGTCCGACTTTGATTGAATCGGAGTCGCCGAGAGTAGCGACCTTTATCTCTTTGAGGATGGAATCGGGAATATCCTCAAGACTGATTCCGAGTACCGCAAGGTCTGCTGTTGCGTCGGTTCCCTTTGCAAATGCGGAGACGCTCTCACCGTTGCAGAAGGTTACGTTGATCGACGAAGCGTTTGATACTACATGGTTGTTTGTGGCAATCAGCAATTCGGAGTCGGTTTGACGAAGTATAATACCCGAACCTGCACCGCTTGCCTGATAAGGACCCCAGAAGCCCATTGCATCAAATGTACAGTCGATCGAAACGATGGAAGGCATAACCGCCTCTACGACACCGGAAACATCTGTTGCGGTGGAGCTGACATTTGAAATAATAGGTGTAGACTCAACCAGGCTTACCTTCGTTTTTGAACCGGTGTTTTTTTCGCTGGGAACCACCGAAACCGTTGATGAATCATTGGGTCTGAGTCTTGAATATAAATAGTTCGATCCGAGGAAAACACCTGAGGCAACCACACCGAACAGAAGCGCGGCTCCGATAACCTTAAGAAACTTGGGCATATGGTGCTTGCGGGTCTTCTTTGTTTTTACAGGCTGTGTATTCTCAAAGGGATTGGATGAGCCGGCAGCATTGGAAGCGGTATCGGAAGGCTCGGCTGCCGCAAAAGGTGTATTTCCTCCCGCAGACGAGATGGCGGCGTATGCCTCATACCGGGTATCTGTGGGATCGAGCTGAACAAAGCTTTTGTCGGGGGTGGGAGCCTGAATATATTGAACAGGTGCGAATGCGATTCCCGGGTAGCCGTAACCCCGTACGGGAGCAACTGCATATGGATACGGCTGCTCGCCGGTATATACAAACTGCTGAGGGATACCCTGAGGGAAAACGTAAGCTGCCTGAGCGGTTCCTGCAGCAGCACCATTTGCGGTCTGAGCGGTTCCTGCATCAGCACCGTTTGCTGCCTGAGCGGTTCCTGCGGCTGCCTCATTTACTGCCTCGACCGCTTCTGCCGAGGGCTGAATTGTATCGGCTGCATTATTGCCGATAAGTGTATTTTCTGTGATTTCTTTATTTTCATCCATGATAAAACCTCCTTTGGATTGTGTTTGAAAGCTGCATATTTTTCTTTTGATTTCTGCGATTATGATAACTTGATTTTGTGATGAATATGTGAAAAAAGATAAAAGAATTGGTGAAAAAGATTGTTATTAAATTGCAAATCATGTAAAATTATCAACATGATATCAAGGAGAAACGGAAGGATTTGCGAGGTAAATCCTATTGAGGTCACGAAGAACCAACGTGACCGAATCTGGAACGGAAGGAGAAAGAGTTTTGATCAAAGATAACCAGAACACTTTGAACAAACTGCATATTGTGATAGATGCAGCATTAATTCTTGCTGCATATTTTATTGCTTATCCTCTGAGATTCTATGTCCTGACAAATTTCTCTTTATTCAGGCTTGCCGAGGGAGAGAAATTCCTTCCCTTTGTTGTTTATGCGAGATATATCACGTTCCTGCTTCCGGGTTATCTTATAATATACGAAATCTGCGGACTGTATCGTCCCAAGCGCGGGCATGGCGGGTTGCGAATTGTCGGAAACCTTATAGAAGCAAATGTTCTCGGTATATTTTTCTTCTCGTTTATTCTTTATATAGAGAAGCAGAGCGACATTTCGCGTTGGTTCTATGTGATATTCGCCGGTCTGAACCTGGTGTTCGGAGTGGTTTTCAGGTATATTACGCTTCAGATACTTCGTGCAATCAGAAGACACGGACACAACTTAAAGCATGTGCTTCTTGTCGGATACAGCCGCGCGGCCGAAGGTTACATTGACAGACTTAAAGCGAATCCCGACTGGGGCTACAGTGCATTCGGCATTCTTGATGAGAATATGGCTGTCGGAACGAAATACAAGGGTGTTGAGGTTATAGGTGCAGAGATCGATCTTGAGCAGATTATCAATGAGAACGATTTTGACGAAATTGTTATTTCACTCGGAATCGATGAATACGAGAAGCTTGAAGGCATAGTTAATATTTGTGAGAAATCGGGACTGCATACGAAATTTGTTCCGGACTACGGCAATATGATTTCCACGGTGCCTTATATCGAAGACCTTTACGGACTGCCCGTTATCAATATCCGCAATGTACCGCTGTCGAATACGCTCAACAAATTTATTAAGAGGACAATGGACATCGTTATTGGTTTGCTGGCCTTGATTGTGTTTGCGATACCTATGCTGATTGTGGCAGTTGTTATTAAATGTACATCAAAGGGACCGGTTATTTTCTCGCAGGTTCGTGTCGGAAAACATGGGCGTGAGTTTAGGATGTTTAAGTTCAGGTCCATGTATGTCGAGGATGCGGAGGATGAGAAGAAAGGATGGACTACCAAGGGTGACAAGCGTGTTACTCCCATCGGAAAGTTTATCCGCAAGACAAGTCTTGATGAATTGCCGCAGATTTTCAATGTTCTGCTCGGAAGTATGAGTCTTGTCGGACCGCGTCCGGAACGACCTCAGTTTGTTGAAAAATTCAGGGAAGAGATTCCCCGTTATATGATTAAGCATCAGGTTCGTCCGGGCATGACAGGCTGGGCGCAGGTAAACGGATACCGCGGAGATACCTCCATCAAGAGGCGAATCGACCACGATCTTTATTATATCGAGAACTGGACGGTGTGGCTTGATATCAAGATAATGTTCCTTACGGTTTTCAAGGGCTTTATCAACAAAAATGCATATTAAAGGAATAGGTTTTTATAATGAGTAATTACGATGATTATACTATCGATGACAAGGATTTGAATGAAGTGAATTCTGACGATAAGGACAACAATGAGTACGAAGAAATCTGCTACATGTGCAGACGTCCCGAGAGTGTTGCGGGAAAGATGCTTAAAATGGCAGGAAACATGTGTGTGTGCCGTGACTGTCTTCAGAAGACTTTCGACATGATGAGCTCCGGAGACAATCCGCTCGGGGATATGGGATTCGGCATTTTTCCTCCGGGAATGAGCTTCGGTTCGATTCAGGATATTCCAAAGAGTCAGAAGATTAAGAAAAAATCCGCGAAGCCTGTTGCGGAAGCGGGTGAAAAGGGAGATGCAGCAGAGGAAGTTCCGGCATTTGATTTCAGAAAGCTTCCGCCCCCTCATAAGATTAAAGAAAAACTCGATGAATATGTTATCGGTCAGGACAGAGCGAAGAAGATTATTTCTGTTGCGGTTTACAATCACTACAAACGTGTTACCAAGGATGCGGCCGGCGATATCGAAATCGAGAAATCGAATATGCTGATGATCGGACCCACAGGATGCGGAAAGACTTATCTGGTTCAGACACTTGCGAGAATTCTCAATGTTCCGCTTGCGATTACCGATGCAACCTCGCTTACCGAGGCCGGATACATCGGAGACGATGTCGAGAGTGTTCTCTCGAAGCTTTTAAAGGCTGCCGACAATGATGTTGACCGTGCGGAATGCGGAATCGTGTTTATCGATGAGATTGACAAAATAGCCAAAAAGAAGAATACGACCAACCGTGACGTAAGCGGTGAATCGGTACAGCAGGGTCTGTTAAAGCTTCTCGAAGGTGCCGATGTCGAAGTTCCCGTAGGTGCGACCAGCAAGAACGCTATGGTTCCCATGACGACCATCAATACAAAGAACATTCTCTTTATCTGCGGAGGTGCATTCCCGGATATCGAAGAAGTTATCAAAAATCGTTTGAGCAAGCAGAGTTCAATCGGATTTAACGCTGAACTGAAGGACCGTTTCGACAACGATCCTGATCTCCTTGAAAAGGTGAACAACGAAGACCTTCGCGAATTCGGACTTATTCCCGAGTTTATCGGACGTCTGCCTATTGTGTATTCTCTCAAGGGCCTTGATGAGGAAATGCTTGTTCAGATTATGAAGGAACCCAAGAATGCTATTTTGAAACAGTATCAGAAGCTTCTTGCACTTGACGAAGTTGACCTTCAGTTTGACGAGGACGCTCTTTATTCGATTGCCAAGAAAGCACTTGCAAAGAAGACGGGCGCCCGCGGACTTCGTTCGATTATCGAGGATTTTATGCTCGATATTATGTATGAGATTCCGAAGGACTCGGCAATCGGCAGAGTATTTATTACAAAAGATTATATCGATGGCAAGGGAGGACCGAGAATCGACTTCAGATAATACTTTTTAGGCAGATTCTGCGGTGGACGGTTTTGAATAATGCGGCTATATTCGGCCGTGCTTCGTATGACTGCGCCTACTTGACAGACATAGTTATTAGTTATATGATATTTTTCAGATTTTGGCGTTGACGAAAGAATAAGCTTCAGACACATCCTTGCAGAGAGGTATCGGTTGGTGCGAGATACCGGATGATGAGTTGTGATCCGCTTTCCGAGCTTCCGGCGATGAGTCGGGGACCGGCACTCCTTACAGTGCTTAAAAAAGAGACTGTTTCCGACTTTGGGAAGTCATTGGTGATTTCGGATGAGGTTTTTGGGAGCAGTAAGCTGGGTGGCACCGCGAATAAGTTATTCGTCCCATGAGTTGTTTTTCGACAGGCTCATGGGATTTTTTGATTTTATAATGTAATGTGATAAAGAAGCACAGTATATTATGAAACCCGGACAAGGCACAATTCCGGGCATATTCACCCCGGCATTGGTTTTGGGAAAAACCGAACAAATTATGTGCATTTATTTTATTCCAGGAGGAAATACAAAATGATCGATTTAAAATTTTTACGTGAAAATCCCGAAGTTGTTAAGCAGAACATCAGGAACAAGTTTCAGGATTCAAAGCTTCCCGTTGTAGATGAGGTTATTGAGCTTGATGCACAGAGACGTGCAACTCAGCAGGAGGCCCACGACCTGCGCAACAAGAAGAACACCATTTCAAAGCAGATCGGTGCTCTTATGGCACAGGGCAAAAAGGAAGAAGCAGAAGAGGCTAAGAAGCAGGTTGCCGAATTCAGCGCAAGAATGAGCGAACTCGAGGCAAAGCAGACTGAGCTTGAGGCTGAAGTTACAAAGAGAATGATGATTATTCCCAACATCATCGATCCTTCGGTTCCGATAGGTAAGGACGACAGCTGCAACGTTGAGCTTGAGAAGTTCGGTGAGCCTGTTGTTCCCGATTTCGAGATTCCTTATCATACAGACATTATGGAGAAGCTTCACGGCATCGATCTCGAGGCTGCACGCCGTGTTGCCGGCAACGGTTTCTATTACCTTATGGGCGACATTGCAAGACTTCATTCTGCGGTTATTTCATATGCAAGAGACTTCATGATTGACAGAGGCTTCACCTACTGCGTACCTCCTTTCATGATCAGAAGCGACGTTGTTACAGGCGTTATGAGCTTTGCTGAGATGGATGCGATGATGTACAAGATTGAAGGCGAGGACCTTTATCTCATCGGTACCAGTGAGCATTCAATGATCGGTAAATATATCGACACCATCGTTCAGGAGGATACACTTCCTCATACGCTTACAAGCTACAGCCCCTGTTTCCGTAAGGAAAAGGGCGCTCACGGAATTGAGGAGCGCGGTGTTTACCGTATCCATCAGTTCGAGAAGCAGGAGATGATCGTTATCTGTAAGCCTGAGGAAAGCATGATTTGGTACGACAAGCTTTGGAAGAACACCGTAGATCTTTTCAGGTCACTCGACATTCCCGTTCGTACTCTTGAATGCTGCTCGGGAGACCTTGCAGATCTTAAGGTTAAGTCTTGTGACGTTGAGGCTTGGTCACCTCGTCAGAAGAAGTACTTCGAGGTTGGTTCATGTTCTAACCTCGGTGACGCTCAGGCGCGTCGCCTTAAGATTCGTGTTGTGGGAGAAGGCGGAAAGTACTTCGCTCATACTCTTAACAATACTGTTGTTGCTCCTCCCCGTATGCTTATCGCATTCCTCGAGAACAACCTCAACGAGGACGGCAGCATCAATATCCCCAAGGTTCTTCAGCCTTACATGGGCGGCAAGACAAAGATCGAGCCTTAATCGACTGTTTCCCGGACTGATCGTATGAAAACCGGGTCCTTAAGCAATCTTTATTGCCGATTGGACGAAGTTTGGTTCTTATTAAGTCTTGGTTTATTGGAAAAAAAGGATTATAATGTTTTCAGAGTGACCGGAGCATAGTCTCCGGTCATGTTTGATAAAAAGTTAGGAGAGAAAACAAATGGCAAAGGTTAGAACACGTTATGCTCCTTCTCCCACAGGTCGTATGCATGTAGGAAATCTTCGTACTGCGCTGTACGAGTTCCTTATTGCAAAGCATGCCGGCGGAGATTTTATTCTTCGTATCGAGGACACCGACCAGGGACGCTTGGTTGAGGGTGCAGTAGATATTATTTACAGAACTATGGCTGAGACAGGACTTATTCATGATGAAGGTCCCGATAAAGACAAGGGCTTCGGACCTTATGTTCAGTCAGAGCGTATGGCAACAGGTGTATACATGAAGTATGCCAAGCAGCTTGTCGAGCAGGGTGATGCTTATTATTGCTTCTGTACAAAGGAGAGACTTGAGTCTCTTACCAGTACGGTCGGCGGTGAGACCATTACCAAGTATGACAAGCATTGTCTGAACCTTTCGAAGGAAGAGGTTGAGGCAAATCTTGCGGCAGGTATGCCCTTCGTTATTCGTCAGAATATCCCCGCAGAGGGAACCACCACATTCACCGATGCTATTTACGGGGATATTACCGTAGACAACAGCGAGCTCGACGATCAGATTCTTATTAAGTCGGACGGTTTCCCCACATACAATTTCGCAAACGTAATCGACGATCACCTTATGCAGATTACACATGTTGTTCGCGGAAATGAGTACCTTAGCTCGACTCCCAAGTACACCCGCCTTTATCAGGCATTCGGATGGGAGGAGCCGGTTTATGTTCATTGTCCTCTTATTACAAACGAGGAACATCAGAAGCTTTCAAAGAGAAGCGGACATTCAAGCTTTGAGGATCTTGTTGAGCAGGGCTTTGTAAGTGAGGCGATTGTAAACTTCATGGCACTTTGCGGATGGTCATCCGCAGAAAACAAGGAGATCATGAGTCTTGCGGAACTTATCGAGGAGTTTGATTACACCAAGATCAGCAAGTCTCCCGCGGTATTCGATATGGTTAAGCTCAAGTGGATGAACGGCGAGTACCTGAAGGCTATGGATCCCGAGAAGTATTACAAGCTTGCACTTCCCTATGTTGAGAAGGCTGTAACAAAGGACTATGACAAGAAGGCTATTGCAGATCTGGTAAAGACCCGTATCGAAACACTTTGCGACATTCCCGAGAAGATTGACTTCTTCGAGGAACTTCCTGAGTACGATGTTGAGATGTATACCCACAAGAAGATGAAGACCAATTCGGAAAACTCACTTGTTGCATTGAAGGATCTTCTTCCCAGACTCGAAGCACTTGATACCTTCAATGAGGATAATATCCAGGCACTCGTTGCTGCATATGTAGAAGAGAAGGAAATCAAGAACGGTATCGCTCTCTGGCCTTTACGTACTGCGGTTTCCGGCAAGCAGATGACTCCCGGCGGAGCATATGAAATTATGACGATTCTCGGCAAGGATGAGTCACTTGCAAGAATCCGCAAGGGTATTGAGAAGCTTGAAGCAGCAGTTTAATGTCTTTTGATTTATTTAAATTCTTTGTTTCCCCGATGCATAAATTGCATCGGGGGACCTCTTTTTCCGGGAAGACAATTCGTCCGGACAAAAAATCAGCTTATGGGAATGATACAAATTTTGAACAGCATAACGGAGGTAGCAGATTCATTGCAATTCAATAATTCGCAGCAGCGCGCAATCGCGCATAATACGGGGCCTATGCTGGTTTTGGCGGGGCCGGGTTCAGGAAAAACAGCTGTTATTACACAAAGGATTAAAACTCTTATTGAGCACCGTAAGGTGCCGCCCGAGAGAATCCTTGTTATTACTTTTTCGAAAACAGCGGCGATCGGTATGAAGAATCGCTTTGAAGAACTTACATTTCATAATTATCTTACGGTTCGGTTCGGAACCTTTCATTCTTTGTTCTTTAGAATTCTTAAAGAGTATTACAGGTACGACAATTCCAGTATTATTACCGATGAAGACAAATTCAGAGTGCTGAAAGACTATATACGCAAATATAAAATCAACAGCGAAAACGAGCGAGAGCTATTACTGAAGCTTTCGTCGGATATTAGCAACTACAAAAGTAGAATTTGGACGAATCAGTCCGGATTTCGTCCCGGATCCTGCAGTCTCGATCAATTCAAATCCATATATAAAGAATACGTTCTTTTTCTTAACAGTGAAGGGAAGCTTGATTTTGATGACATGCTGACAAAATGTGCAGATCTGTTTGAGGAGGCACCGGAGGTTCTGGCGAAAGTTCGGGAGGAGTATGATCATATTCTTATTGATGAATTTCAGGACATCAACGAAATACAGTATGAGCTTATAGGGAAAATAGCATGGCCGAAGAACAATATTTTTGTTGTAGGAGACGACGATCAGAGCATTTACGGATTCCGAGGATCGAGCCCGTCGCTGATGCATAGATTTGTGAAGGATTACAAAAAGGCGGAGCAGATTCTTTTAAATGTAAACTACAGATGTAGAAAGAAAATTCTGGACCCGGCTCTGCGGTTGGTCGGACATAATAAAAACAGGTTTAAAAAGGCGCTTACCTGTTATAAAGATGAGGGAGGTAAATTTGAATATCTTGTTTTCGGTACCCTCGAAGAAGTCAATCTTTTTATTGTGAAATATTTGGAGCAGCTGAGAAAAGCGGGTGGGGAGCTTTCGGAAGTTGCGGTTTTATACCGAATGAATCATCAGGCGAGGACGCTGTATAAAGAACTGACATTGCACAATATTCCTTGTAAAAGCACAGAGAAAATGCCCTGTGTTTTCGATCACTGGATTGCGGGAGATATGATTGCATATTTAAAGCTGGCACAGGGCAGCTGTGATCGCAGTGATTTGATGAAAATAATCAACAGACCCAAAAGGTACGTAAATCGAGAGGATATCAGAAAGGTGCTGTTTAAACTCGAAAGAGATTCGTCGGTGACAGGCCGGCGAGGGCAGAGGCTCGGAGATTCGGAAGAAATATTGCGGCAATTGATAAATGTTACAGGAGACAGATCATATGTGGCCGACGAACTTGTCAGACTTAAGAATCATCTGGAGTTTCTTAAGAAGCTCGATGTTCTTTCGTCGATAAAATTTATAAGGCATGCGATGGGATACAACGGTTTTTTACGCGAGTATGCCGATACAAAAGGAGTTTCCGAGGATGAATTGTTTGATGTTATGTATGAACTTGAGGAGAGTGCGGTCGGATGCGCCCGCCCGGAGGATTGGCTTTCGGTAATGGAGGATTACCGAAAACGGCAGAAAGGAGCGGATAACAATATAGGCACCAATGTATACAGCAATAAAGGCCATAATTCAGGCAACCATGCAGAGCAAAAGCACGGTGTGAATCTGATGACTTATCATACATCGAAGGGCCTCGAGTTTGAAACGGTATTTATACTTGATATGCTGGAAGGGTATACACCGGCGAAACAGACTGAAACAATCGAAACTCTGGAGGAAGAACGTCGGGCACTGTATGTTGCCATGACCAGAGCAAAAGAAAATTTATTTTTGCTGAGTTCCGGGGAAAGAATGGGAAGAGCGACGGTTGAGTCGAGATTTATTAAGGAGATATTTGAAGGACAGCAAAGCAAAGAGAAAAATGCGCTGTGAAAAATGATTTCATTTTGCATTTTTCACAGCGCGATGCAGCATATTACAGTCTGTTTCCTTTTTGCCTGATAAAAAAGTCGTCCACATACTTAACAATCTCTTCGGGCTTCATACTCTTAAGCAGATATCCCTCCGGCTTAAGTCTGACGACATTGGCAACACTTTCCTTGTCGTTCTTACTTGTAAGAAAAATAACCGGTATATCTGCGAAATCAACTTCCGAGCGAATCATTTCAAGTACCTGCTTACCATCAACTACCGGCATTTCGTAATCCAGGAGAACCAAATCCGGACGATTCAAAGACAAATACTTTATGGCCATCGCCCCCGAATTTGCCAGAATGACCTGATAGCGATCTTCCAGCCAGCCCTTTACATTTCGCAGCATTGCTCCTGAATCGTCAACCACAAGCACCTTCTTTTTTGAGTTTCTTCCATGCTCCTTTATGTACACCAAAACATCTTCTGCAACTGCATTAATATTAACAGGTCTTGTGTATTCTCCGGCAATTATATCCGCAGAAACAATGTGTCGGATATCTTCAAGCTCATTCTGCGCTCCGATGATAAAAAGCGGCGTGTTTTCTTCAATGCAGCGATCTCTTAAATAAATCTGAACCTGCTGATCGTCCGCCAGAGTTTCATCCATATATAATAAAATCGCCTCCGCATTTTCTTCGATAAGTGTGACATTCTTAATATTGCCCGGAATGATGTCCACTTCAATATTTTGCTTCATAAGCAGATTCTGCAGGGATATCATAAGCATTCCAGGAACGTTTGTAATTATAATTATCTTTTGGTTATTCATAACAGTCTCTCCAATATATTGTTACACAATTCCACTACTTCTTCCATCGCGACATCTGCGACAAAAGCTCCTAAATCTTCCATGTAAGGAAGTAGGTTTTCCGGAACCTTTCCGGATTCAAGCTTTTTCATTGCTTCGTCCGCGGAATCCAGGTCAAAGCTTTCTATAGCGTCACGTATGGAACGTACCAGCCTTACTATTTCCTCAGTAGTAAGGTCCGCTTTTTCATCATTACCGCTTACGGCATATGGTTCCAGCACAGGTTTGTAGCTTCTCATATATGCCAGGGCAGGCTCCGTTTTTTGCATCAGGGTTTCGGTGTCATGTGCGTTCCCCGCCTGCTCAAGTTCATAAAACATATCAGAAAGCTCCAATGCACCTATCATACGTGCGGTATTTTTTAAAGCGTGAACCTCTATAGTATAATCCCGTATCATTTCATCTGCCAGACATTTTTCTATTTTTGTCGCTTTGCGTTCTATTAATTTATAAAAATCACCCAGCAGAGAAGTAAATAGCTTCAGTCCTCCTGAATTTGCTACTCCTGCCGGAACGTTCAGACCCTCAATGATCGGCAATTCAGCCTCATCAGCGCCCGGATTGGGAAGCTTCTGTTCTGACAGATAGACTTTCTCGGGCGGGAGATACTGATAAACCTTCTGGAAAAGATCCTTGATCTTGATTGGTTTAGCAAGGAAATCATTCATTCCGACTTCAATAAACCTGGCTCTTGCCTCTGCCAACGCATTTGCTGAAAGAGCAATAATCGGCAGCTTGGCATAATATTCACCTTCCATTGATCTGATAGCGCAGGTTGCCTCGATTCCATCCATTATCGGCATCATATGATCCATAAAAACAATATCATAGGCTTTTTCACTTACTTTTTCGACCGCTTCTTTTCCGTTCACAGCCATATCAATATTTATTTCCAGTGGTTCAAGAAGTCCGGCAGCAACCTTTCTGTTCATTTCATTGTCATCAACGACCAGGATACTGGCGTCTTTGGTTTTAAAAGACATAAGCCTTTCATGTCTTTCTTTGAACTCCGGCATCTCATGATTAATTGCCAAGCAAAAATTCAAAGTATACAGTGGTTTATTCATCAGAGTATACTCGTTCCCCGTCATATATGAATCGGACATGGGGTTTTGAAGGACAATAATCTCAGGATAAGCCTCTCCGCTCTTCGGGTCAGATAATCTCAAATCCGCTAAACGATTGACTGTTTCATAATCGGAAAAAATGAAATCAGGTTTTTTGAGCTCTGCCTCATTATCTTCGTTCAATTCCACGAAATGTATGTTTTCATAGGAATTGCAAAGCTTTCTGAGAATATCCAGACTTTCCTTATGCTGCAGATTTCCGGCTACATACAGTTTATCTGTTCTCTTAACAATTGCAGCCTTCTGGTCACTTAGCTTCCTCTGTCTCATGCTGAAGTTAAAGCAGGAGCCCTGTCCGTATACACTTTCAACCGAAACGCTTCCACCCATTGCTTCGACAAGCTGCTTGGCAATCGAAAGTCCCAATCCGGTGCCTTCCTTGCCGCGATTTTTCTTGGTGTCAATCTGTGAAAAGTTCGAAAACAACTTAGGCAAATCTTCTTCCTTTATGCCTATTCCGGTATCTTCAACCGAACATTGAAGCATCAGATCATCTTCGTCTTCGAACACAGCTTCAATGCTGAGTTTAACCCAACCCTCATCAGTATACTTAATTGCATTGTTTACAATATTAAGGATAACCTGACGTATACGTCCGGAATCACCATACAACTTAGCCGGCAGTCCAGGATCAATGTCGTAAATGAGTTCTATAGGCTTTTCACCGATTCGATTAAGGAAAATCAGGCTTAAATCATTCAGGACGGACATGATTTCATATTCATCCGGAATAATCTCCAACTTACCCGACTCTATTTTTGAGAAATCCAATATATCGTTTATTACTGAGAGTAAGGCATTGCCTGAATTTTTAATGTTATTCAGATATTCGAGATTACTGCCGCTTTGCTCATGTCTCAGCATTATTTCGGTCATACCTACGATTGCGTTCATCGGGGTTCGTATTTCATGTGACATATTCGACATAAAAATTGATTTTGCATCATTAGCGGCAATCGCTTTTTGCTTTTCAACCTCCAACTGTTCCATCAATTTGTACTGAGATGTCATGTCCATAAACAGAATACTGTATCCCATTACGCGACCGCGATTTTCGATTGGTTCCGATCTTTTAATGTATTGTCGGCCATTCCTTTCGAGATTCTCGCTGTCACCGATAAGCAGCTGCATAAGGTTATCCGGGATAACCGAATATAATTCCAATTCTTTAAGCTCCGGGAACGTCATTTTCGCATGCTCGTTCGCATCAAGATAATGATATGACTTATCAACTATAATGAACATAACATCTGAGTGATCCAATATCCATCCTCGTCCGGTGTCGGCTATAGTTAAAAAGTTTCCGGTTGCAGTTCCGCAAATAATAGATAATACTGACAAAGACACCAAAAGGGGAGCGAAATTAAAGGTTGCGCTGCCCAAAACACTCATTAGCAATGACAGGAAAACAACGGTCTCGGCACCGGTAAGATATATAAGTTTATGTCTCTCCTCTACTGCTTTTCTTTTTATGGTCATAATAACGGAAGCAATCAATGACACAAAAAGAATAAATGTCAAAAATGAATATCGGACTAGCAGCATGACTCCATGCTGCACGGAGATTGCGGCATAACCGCGAACAATTCGATTCTCCTGTCCCCTGTTTATTTCGGCACCTATGCTGCCGGCGGAATCCGGTTGTATATCACCATTGCTTTCCGGAACGTTGCCGAGTAAAATTTCATCAATTTTATCCGGGGTAATACCCTCTTGAGCAGCCTCCGGGATATCGGGATTTAATAATATGGAAAGAAATGGATCTTCTCCCGGCATTCCGGGATGGACAGTGGTAAAAAATTTTCCGTCATCTTCACGGTATTTAACCGTAACAGCTTCATAAGCATACGAACTACCCGACATCACGGCAACAAGTGAAGCTGCCTCGATTATTACAAAAAGCGTAAAAATTCCTATAAAAATGCGCGAGCTTTTTCCGCGAACAAAAAACGATTTGATAAAAAGGACAAAAAATAAATAGAAAATAACTCCGCCGAAATACTCAAATCTGTAAACGGATATTGCAGTCGGATAGGTCATTGCCCGCAAGAATTCAAAATATCCCCAGTTCAATAGAAGTGCACCGAAATTGGCCATAACGAGGAATGTATTATTTTTACCTTCGCCTTTGCGGAGTAAAACAATGATTCCGATAACGGGAACGCCTAAACCTATGCTCTGAAAAATAATAGCCGGTATATAACCTAACATATGCCTTTACCCTTTCATTAACAAGTTTTCCATACTCAAACCCAGCTTAATGATACTATATACATCGGTTGATCCGCAATGTGTTTCCTTGTACTCTTTGGACTGCGAAGCAAACGGTTTATTCTATTGCTCCTCAAATGTTGTACAAGCCGAACATAAACAAAGACGCTGTGAAAAATGCGAAAATCATTTTTCACAGCGTCTTTGTCCATGTTGTGAATTTACTGTTCTTCTTCGTCCTCGTCGCCGAACATCATATCATAATCCTGCTCGTCGAGAAGCTCGTCGAAGGCTTCCGAAGCAGCTTCGAATTCATCGTCATCTTCGATTTCGAAAAGCTCGATGTCATCCTCTCGCTCTTCATAGCGGTATAAGAAGAAATCGCTGTCGGGATCTTCTGTGGGAAGAAGCGCAACATAATTTTTGCCGTCACAGGGGAAATAAGCGATGATGTCGCAAAGGAGCTCGCTGTCATCCTCGAGTGTAAGTGTAATCTGATCGGGTGTATCGTCTGTAAAGTTCATATCGTTTGCCATAATTGCCTCCTGAAAATGTGCTGCTTTCACTATATCAGACGACAAGGCCCAATGCAAGCTTGTTCAAATATATACTCGCTCAGGTGCGGATTGTGGTAAAATAAAAATGAGACGGCAATTATACTGATGAGCTGCCGGTTATATTGCGAAAAAGATTACCGAAAGGCGACATAATAAATGAGTTTGGACGGACTGAGAGAGATCGAAATATCGGTTCGTGACCTGGTGGAATTTATTCTGCAGGCGGGAGATATCGATAACCGTTCCGTGCATGGTGATATGACATCCATGCAGGAGGGCTCGAGACTTCACCGCAAGCTCCAGAAAGAAGCAGGAGAAGATTACCGTGCCGAAGTGTCATTGAAGTATGAGGCTCCCGTTAGCAATGACGGGGAGTCTTTTTTGCTGTGCATTGAAGGAAGGGCAGATGGTATTTTTACCGAAGAGATAGACAGGTTTGATGTCGGAATGCTGCTGCTCTCGGGGACTGAGGAACTGATGGACGGAGCTGTCTGCATTGATGAAATTAAGACTACGCTCCGTAATGTGGAAAATATGGGTGAACCGGTAAGCGTTCATCGTTCTCAGGCGATGTGTTATGCCTTTATATATGCAAGACAGAATGCACTCTCGCATATAGGAATTCGAATGACCTACTGCAATCAGGATACCGAAGCGGTCAAGTATTTCCATGAGCTCTTTGAATATGTCGAACTTGAAAAATGGTTCGATAAGCTTGTGAATGAATATGCGAAGTGGGCGGCATGGCAGGTAAAGTGGGAGCGCAAAAGAAATGAGACTATCGCAGCATCGAAATTCCCGTTTCCTTACAGAGAAGGTCAGCGGGAACTGGTCGGTAATGTTTATAAGACAATATCCAGAAAGAAAAGACTGTTTATAGAAGCACCTACGGGAGTCGGAAAAACCATATCGACATCATTCCCGGCAGTGTGGGCGATGGGTGAAGGGAAAGTTGAAAAGATCTTTTACGGTACCGCAAAGACTATTGCCAGGACCGTGGCCGAAGAAGCCTTTCAGACACTCATCGGCAACGGTGTAAAACTGAAGTGTACGACTGTTACCTCGAAAGAGAAGATTTGCGTGCTGGAAAAGCCTGAATGCAATCCGGTCGCATGCAGCCGTGCCAAGGGACATTTTGACAGGGTTAATGACGCGGTGTTTGACCTGCTTACCCATGAGGAACGAATCGATCGCAGGCTGATTGAGGAATACGCCGAAAAGCATAATGTATGTCCTTTTGAAATGAGTCTTGATGTTACAACCTGGTCGGACGTTGTGATTTGTGATTACAATTATATTTTCGATCCGACGGCGCATCTGCGTCGATTCTTCGAGACCGGGCGCAGCGCGAAATATTGCTTTCTTATTGATGAGGCACACAATCTCGTGGAGCGTGCGAGAGAAATGTACAGCGCCGAGTTTATTAAGGAGAGTTTTCTTGAGGCAAAAGCTTCGTTAAAGGGACAGAAAGCAGCAAGTGAAGATGGGCAAACCGCTGTAGGCGGCAATGATATGCAGGCTGCGGGGAAGAGTGATAAGCTTCAGGATACTCGTGATTCATGGAAAAAAGAAGCAGCGAAGGATCGACTTGCGGGGGCTTTGGATGCCTGCAACAAGGCAATGCTCACCATGAAACGCGAATGTGACGAATTTGATGTCTGGGAGGAGTGCGACAGATTTGTCCTCGCGCTTACCAGGTTTGTCGGTGTGTACGAGGATGTATCAAAAGAGCTTCGCGGGGTTGAGCTAGACAAGGTTTTGGATCTCTATTTCGATGCGAGACATTTCCTGGCGATGCATGAAGGGATGGAAGATGATTATACGATATTTACGGACTATCTTCCGAACCGCAATTTCAGGCTCAGACTTCAGTGCATGGAGCCCGGGCGTCCGTTGGAGGAATACCTGTCACAGGCAGTCAGCAGTATCTTCTTCTCTGCGACGCTGCTGCCTATCAAATATTACATGGAGCAGCTCGGCGGCCGCGAGGATGATTATGCGGTATATGCGCCTTCTCCGTTTGATGTCGGGAAACGTCTCCTGCTTGTCGGAAGCGATGTAAGTACGAAGTATTCGCGAAGAAACGATAATGAATATACGAAAATCGCAAATTATATTGAGAAATTTACCGGTGCAAGGACAGGTAACTACATGGTGTTCTTCCCTTCGTATCAGCTGATGGAAAACGTTGCGCAGATCCTTTGTGAAAGGGTCGATGGCGTTGTCTTGCAGGGGCGCTCAATGACCGAAGAGGAGAAAGAAAGCTTCCTTGATTCTTTTGAAAACAATCCGAGCGAGAGCAGAATCGGATTCTGCGTGATGGGCGGAATATTCGCGGAAGGAATAGACCTAAAAAGTGACAGGCTTATCGGTGTGGTTGTTGTCGGAACGGGCCTCCCGATGGTTTGCAACGAGCGCGAACTGTTCAGAGGATTTTTTGACGGCAAGAACAGAATGGGCTTCGAGTATGCATATCTGTACAACGGAATGAACAAGGTTATGCAGGCTGCGGGACGTGTAATTCGTACCACGGAAGACCGCGGAGCGATACTTCTTCTCGATGAGCGTTTCCTGAACAGACAGTATTTGGAACTGTTCCCGAGAGAATGGGCAGATTATAGAAAAATTACTGAAAATACTGTATCTGAAATACTTGAAGATTTCTGGAAAAACAGTTAAAATGAAAAACGATAATGCAAAACGAGAAGTTTATGAGTTTCCATTTGTTTTGCGAAAGTCAACAAAAGACATGTTGTGGGGACTGACATGAAATATTATTTTATTGTAAACCCGGGTTCGCGAACCGGACACGGACGTGAATTATGGGACAGTCTCGAGGAAAAAATCATCGAGAGAAAGATTGATTACGAGGTGTTTTTTACCGAGGGTGAAGGTGATGCGACAAAACTCGCGCAAAAGGTTTGCAGGGAGCATCCCGAGATGAAAAGAGTTGTCATAGCCGGCGGTGACGGAACAGCGAATGAAGCTGTAAACGGTTTGGAGAATTATGACAGCATCATTTTGGGATATATTCCGACCGGGTCGAGCAATGATCTGGCGAGAGGTCTCGGGATAGACCAGGATCTCGAAACTGCAGCGGAGCGGGTTCTCAGGCCGAAGATGTTTAAGGACATCGACCACGGGTATGTGGAGTTTTTGGATGAAAGTGCATTACAGGAAGGCCGCAAATTTGCCGTAAGTTCAGGCTTCGGATACGATGCGGCAATATGCTGTGAAGCGGAAAAGTCGAAGCTTAAGAAGGTGCTGAACAAATTGCACATTGGAAAACTGGTATATTATCTTCTGGGATTTAAGCTTATTTTTACCAGTCCGCGTGCAAAAGTGAAGATAATAATCGACGGGGAGCAGACATTGACGTACGACAATATGCTTTTCGCGGCGGCTATGAATACGAAATACGAAGGCGGCGGAATGCCTATGAATCCTTCGGCTGATCCTACGGACGGCAAAGTTTCGATGTGTGTTATTCATGATATATCGAGGTTAAAGCATCTTCTGCTCATGGGATCGATAATAAAGGGTAAGCATGTTAAGTACAAAGGGGTTGAACAGATTACCTGTAAAAGTTTTGAAATCGAAAGCGACAGACCGCTTGTTGTGCATACCGACGGAGAGGTTATGGGAAAGCATATGCATATTAAGTATTCGTGCCTGCCGAAGAAGATAAAAATGATGTTATAAAGTGACTGTATTGTGTGGGTGTTTATTGGAGAAAGGGACGTATTGCTATGAAAAAGTCGTTGTTTAAACGCATTGCTGACGGATTACACAAAGATGAAGGTATGAAGACAACTATTTTGTCGAAAATCGGTCTGGTAATACTCATATCGTTGGCTGAGGTTATTGCGGCACTTACTGCATACTATCAGATTTACAGTTCGAATCTTATGGAGAAGGAGTATACAAAACAGCTTAAGAATTATTCACATGCTGTTGCGAATACTCTTGAGGGTTGGATAGGGCTCGGAAAGCTTCAGATTGAATCATTGGCCGACCATCCTGATTTTGTTGATGAGAATCTGACAATTGATGAACGTAAGCAGCTGCTTCAGGATGCATGTGAGGGAACTGAGTTTACCGATCTTGCGGTTGCTTATGCCAACGGATATTCATATAATGATGTAAACGTATCCGAACGAGACTATTTTATAAATGCGATGAGTGGAAAGAGCTATATTTCCAACCCTGTATTAAGGAAAACAAACCAGAAGCTTTCGGTAATGGCAGGAACAAAGATTACTGTGCCCGGCTTTGACGGAGTTCTTTACGGCTCTATGGGATATGATTACATTGAAGAACAAATTAAGATGCTTGACCTTGGAGAGAATGGCTTTGCGGCGATTCTTGACAAGAAGGGCAATCTGATTGCGTATCCCGGAAATGAGGACCTGGTTGCAGACGCGGCAAATGTAATCGAAACGGCTAAAAAAGACGAGAGTTATGCAGGTTTTGCAAAACTTGCCGAGAGTTTGGCAAAATCGGACAGCGGTGAAACGACTGTATCGATGCCTGATGGAAAGAGCTATCGGGTAGGTTATTATACAATTGATACCATTGAGGGTTGGACAGTTGCGGTTATGCTGTGCGAAGATGATATCAAAGCCGGATACAATCATATGAGGACGGTAGGAATCATTATTTCGTTTGTATTTCTGATTATCACAGGAATAAGTGCGGTTGTAGTTCTTACCGGAGTGTCGTATCCGATTCGTGTTGCTGCGCGAAGACTTAAGAAATTATCTGACGGAGATATTTATTCAAAACGTGAAGAGGTAAAGGCTGCGGCTGATGAAACAGGTCTTCTGATAACCAGCTTTGATGAGACTGCCGAGATGCTGACGGAATACATCTCCGATATCGCGGACGTGCTCAGCAACATTACTGCCGGCAATCTCAATATCGAGGTTACGAAGGAATACAAGGGGGATTTTGCCGAGATTAAGAATAATCTCAACAAGATTATCGATTCGCTCAATTCTACTTTGGGAGAGGCTCACGACGCTGCACAGAATCTGCTTGATGGTTCGGACCAGGTTGAAAGAGCAAGTCAGGCACTTGCAAGCGCTTCCACAGAGCAGGCGAGCGCAGTCGTTGAGATTACCGCCTCTATCGAGGGTATTGCGAAGAGCACCGCAGACAATACTGCGGATGTGCTCAGAGTCAATGAGCTTACCCAGAACGCAAAGGCTGAGGCTGCCAACGGTGATAATCAGATGGGCCGTATGATTGAGGCTATGGGCGATATTAATGAGTCTTCGAAGAATATTTCGAAGATTATGAAGGTAATTGATGACATTGCATTCCAGACGAATATTCTTGCACTGAATGCTTCCGTAGAAGCTGCCCGTGCGGGCGTTCACGGAAGAGGTTTTGCGGTTGTTGCGGATGAGGTCAGAAACCTTGCAGGCAAGTCGGCAGCGGCAGCAGGTGAGATTGATGCAATGATCGGAGATACTATCGGAAAGATTGAGCATGGTACCGATATCGCATCGGCTACGGCACAGGAACTCAAGAAGATTGTTGCCAATATCGATGATATCGCCGAGATTATGATTCGTATTGCCGATGTATCCAAGGACCAGTCAGAAGCTGTTGAACAGGTTAATGCAGGTATCGAGCAGATCTCGGCAGCAGTTCAGAACAACTCTGCTACCAGCGAGGAGACCGCTGCATCGAGCATCGAGCTTACGAACCAGGCCAAGGGTCTTGCTACACAGATCGGATATTACAAGCTCAGAAGATAAATTCTATTCTGACCGGAATTTTGGGGAATATAACGCAGGTCTTATGCCTGGTTATATATAAAGCATTTGAGAGAAGAAAAGCAAAAACTAGGTGAGGAGAATGTTTATGAAAAACAAAAGGATTGCGATTGCTGCGGTTGTATGCGTTCTCGTGTTTGCTGCAGTAACGGTGGTAAATTTCAATACTACCGGAAATTTTGTGGGCAGTGCCTGGTCGCTGCTTCCTCCCTTTGTAGCTATTGCCTTGGCACTTATTACAAAGGAAGCTTATTCGTCACTCTTTATCGGAGTTGTGCTCGGTGCATTTATGGTTGCCGAATGTTCGGTTACCGCCGGTATCGATACACTTACCGTTGACGGCCTTACCGCCGCCATCGCCGACAATGCAGGTATCTATCTGTTCCTGGTTATTCTCGGTATCATAGTGGCACTGGTGAACAAGTCTGGTGCTTCAAGAGCTTTCGGAGAGTGGGCGCAGAAGAATATCAAGACAAAGGCAGGCGCTATGCTTGCAACCTTTGCACTTGGTGTACTGATTTTCATTGACGATTATTTCAACTGTCTTACCGTTGGTTCGGTTATGTCACCTGTTACCGACAGCAAGAAGATTTCAAGAGTAAAGCTTGCGTACATTATCGACGCAACCGCAGCTCCCGTATGTATGATCGCACCTGTATCATCATGGGCAGCAGCTGTTTCGGGCTGTGTGGAGAGTGAGACTTACTCGGGTATTGACCTGTTCATCAGAGCAATCCCCTACAATTTCTATTCGATATTTACTTTCATCTTCATCATTACACTTGTTGTTCTCGGTTTTGATTACGGAAAGATGAGCTCTTTTGAAATCAAGGCTCAGACCAAGGGAGACTTAAGCATCCTCGATGTAAATGTCAATGAAGACAAAAATGCCCGTGATGTAAAAGAGAACGGTCCTGCAGAGCCTGCACGCGGCAAGATTATCGATCTTCTTATTCCTATTCTTGCGCTTATCGGACTTTGTATCTGGGGTCTTATCAGAAACGGTTTCCAGACTCTTGCCGAGGAAGGAATAGAGGGCAATGTTGTTGATGCATTCTCTGAAACCGATTCATATGTCGGACTTCCCTGGGGCAGTATCATCGCACTTGTTCTGATCGTTGTTTACATGCTTGTGCGCAGAATCGTTACCTTCGAGGAGGCTATGGAATGTGTTCCCAAGGGCTTTGTTGCAATGGTTCCCGCCATCACTATTCTGGTTCTTGCAACTTCACTGAAGAATATGACCGGTTCACTCGGAGCAAAGGCGTATGTAGCAGAGATCATGTCGGACATCGGATCGTTCACCTGGCTGATTCCCGCAGTGGTTTTCGTCGCAGCCTGTGTCATCGCGTTTGCGACCGGAACTTCATGGGGTACATTCGGAATTCTTATTCCTATTGTATGTGAAATCTTCCCCGAGAGCAGTCCTCTGTTCTTCGTCGGAATTTCAGCATGTCTTGCAGGTGCTGTCTGCGGAGATCACTGCTCGCCTATTTCGGATACAACCATTATGTCTTCTGCAGGAGCGCACTGTAACCATATCGACCACGTAGAGACACAGCTTCCTTATGCTCTCAGCGTTGCAGCCATTTCCTTCGTAAGCTATCTGCTTGCCGGACTCTTCGAGAAGTTTGGAATGGTTTGGCTTGCAATTCCGATCGGAGCTGTTATGACGGTTGCATTCCTTATCATTATGAAGAACTTAACCGCTAAAAAGAGAGTGGCTGAGGAAGGCTGAATAAATTGACTTGACAAACTGATATATTAATCACCTCAAAAGGCGAAAGCTTTTTGGGGTGATTTTTTATGGGAGAGAGGGGAGCGGGAAACTAAACTATGCAAAATAGTTTCCTGAAAACTGTAAAAACCTTTCTGAAATAGGTGAAATGTCACAAAGAAAAAAAGTGATTTGTAAAAGTACACAAAATGACAACTGATGAACGAAAGAAGAATTGGTAAATTTGCTGGTTGAAATAAAAAATCAGTCACTTATAATGGCAAACGTTACTTTGGAAAGGAAATAAGATAATGCAAACAGAACTTAAAACACTGGTTTACAGAACCAGAGATGAAAAAGTGAATAAGTCTGCCGCTGCAGGTAAGTCTGAAAAATGGACCATAGCAATTGACACCATTATTAAAAAGTCTGGAAAGAAAAATGTGATGATTGCGGCAGCTGTTCTCGGAGCAATTATTGTTGCGCTTGGAACTGTCGGAGCTGTAATAGGCGGAAATAATCAGAATAAAAACGTGGCAGCAGATTCTGCTGAGATGACAAATAACAATACAACTGCTTCCGGGGAGATTTATGGTAATAAAGAGATCGGATTCTCTGCGGGAATAACAGGCGCTGAAAAATTACATGACATGAGGGAGCAATTTGCTAAGAAGTCAGAAGCTCCGCTTAATTGCAGGAATTTGTCATCGACTGCGAACGCTGCATCATCGGCAGGTAACGATTTGATAGTAAAATATGGTTTAGCAAATTCGAATTTCAGGTCATTACGGCATTACTCAGCTAACAGAGATTATGCATCGATAAAGAGTTATGTAATTGCAAATGTGCACAAGGGACTTAACGAAGGTCTTCTTGCTGAGGAAGAGGATGACGATGTTGTTACGGATTCGTCGTTTAATGAGAACGTAACAGAAGGCATTTCGGCATCTGAAAAAAATGCGGCCGAAGAAGAAAAGTCTACCGAAGGAGGCGCAGCAGAGGATAAAAGGTCTTCTGAAGAAAAAGCAGCTGAAGATAAATACGAAAGCAAGTCAGATTCGTCCGAAAAGAAATCTGTCAGCCATGAGACCTCAACCCTCGAACTTGTCATGAATGATTCGATGAAGGTTAATGCGACCGAAAAAGAAGTTGAAATTCTCGAACGAATTGT
>JAZLGZ010000013.1:0-67643 GCA_045616585.1 Lachnospiraceae bacterium | reverse complement strand
CTTTATCGTTCTGCTCTCTTGTCTTGTTGAATGGCATTTTAAGCTACCTCCTTATCCAATTCTAGTCAAATTGCTTTAGAAATCATTCTTAAGCAAAAGGTAATTCGTCATCAATACCGGTAGGAATATTCATGAATCCGTCACCTGCGGGTGCAGGAGCGGGACGTGAGTTCTGATTGCCTCCGTCGTAATTGCCGCTCTGGCTGTTCTTGCTCTCAGCGAACTCAAGCTCATCAACCATGATTTGAACACTGTAATGCTTAACGCCGTCCTTCTCATAGTTATCATTCTGAACTCGGCCTGTAAGGACAATCTTGGTACCCTTTGTCAGGTACTTCTCAACAAATTCTCCCTGCTTGCCAAAAGCTGTACAGTTAAAGAAATCGGCATCGGGTTCACCGTCACGCTTGAAGCGGCGGTCAACTGCGATAGAAAATTTTGCGATACAAGTGGCATTGCTGCCCTGTGAATATCTTACCTCCGGGTCACGTGTTAAACGTCCCATTAAAATGACTTTGTTCATTAGGCGACCTCCTTATTATTCTTCGTCTCGTCTAATGCATAAGAATCTGAGTACATTGTCCATGATTCGAAGTCTTGTTTCGAGCTCAGCGGGAACAGTAGTCTCAGCATCGAACTGGATGAAATAGTAGTATCCTTCACTCATCTTCTGGATATCGTAAGCAAGTCTCTTCTTACCCTGATCCTCAACGTTCAGGTTCTGTCCACCGAACTTTGTGATCATGTCCTTAACGCCGTTTACAACGTTAGCTCTTGCTTCATCCTCGATTACTGCATTAACAACTAAAGCTAATTCGTACTTGTTCATAGTTGCGTGCACCTCCTTTTGGTCTCTGGCCCTTCGTTATGCGAAGAGCAAGGAAAAATAATATATCACAATTGCGCATTGTAACATGTTTTTCAAGTATTTGCAAGAGTTATTTTACTATAATGTCTCTTACATTCTTCTCCGCCTGCTTGCGGGGAATCATAATCATATGTCCGCACCCTTTGCACTTTAATCTGAAATCAATGCCGGTTCGCAGAACCTCCCATTCAAAGCTTCCGCAGGGATGCTGTTTTTTCATCTTCAGTGTATCTCCAACATGGATATCCATATCCGTACAACTCCCAATATTTTCCTAATGCTCGGTCACGCAAGAAAACCCCGGTTCTCTCCGTCCGATAAATTCATCTCGGTAAGAGTTCCTTTTCCGTATGTAAGTCCTGCATATACACTTTGTGAATTTGCCATAACAGGCCCCGACGTGTCAAGCCCGGTTATCTCATGGAAGCTCTTCCTCAAACCCCTGAGTACGTTTTCGGCGCTTTCAATACCTTTGTCACTTCCGCTTACATCGCAGGCAATCAAAGTTTTCTGCACATAAATGTACAGACTCATCAGCTGTCTGGACGGCGAGTACCTGTAATCGAGCGCACTCATAAGCTCCGCCAAAAACTTAAGCGCAGACTTTACCAAAGACCTGTAGTTTTCAATATCACCTTTCTGAAGTGCCGACTTCGAGCCGGCCAGTTCCTCAAGAATAATATCATATGTAATAACCACGAGCTCGGTTTTGTTTGCCTGAGCAATCCGACGTGCATAATCCTTCTGTCTGTTCTTATCCATTATTTGCTCCTGCCCACTTTGTTTTGATAAGGGTTAAACCTGCGAACATTTTCGCATGATAATATTGTACAAATCAGCTCTGGAGAAGCTGCAGAATATTCTGGGGACGCTCATTTGCCTGTGCAAGCATTGCCGTACCGGCCTGATCGAGAACATTCTGCTGGGTATAAGTTGTCATTTCTTCGGCCATATCCGCATCTTCGATACGTGACATTGACTCGGTCATATTAAGCCCCGTGGTGTCAAGGTTGTTGATGGTATGCTCAAGTCTGTTCTGGTAAGCACCGAGTTTGGCTCTGATCGAAGAAACCTCATTTACCGCATCATCATAAAGGGTAATGGCTCTTTCGGCACCTTCCTGAGTACATACGTTTACGCCTGCGATTCCGAGGGTTACGGGATCTACTCTGGGAATCTTTACCTCCATATCCTGATTCTCGTTTGCACCGACCTGAAGGTACATCGGACCTGCATCAAGAAGAGTGGTAACGGAATCAAGGCCCTCGCTCGTTACTTTGCTCTGCTTTGTCGAACCGTCACCGGTTGCATCGGTGAAATCGGTCTCGGCAGCTCCTGCCTTAATTTGGAAACGCATCTCAAAATTGTTGCTGTCCTTTACATATACGATATCACCTCTTGCGCTGGTGGTTGCAGTGGTAGCAAAGCCTTCCCCGAGCTTGACTTCCGCATCAACACCGTACGAAGTAACCGTCGAGGTACTGAGACCCCAAAGTGCGGCAAGGTCAGCATTGTCGCACTGAATGCTGATTTTCTGCGCCGAACCGTATTCGTTCGACATGAGAATGAAGTTGCCTTCACCTATGTCTGTCTCTGTATAGCCTGCGGTTTCAACAGGACCGTCGGGAGAAGGTCCCTCACCGAAAAATGCTTTGATATTCATCTGATCGCAAAGGTTTCTGATTCCCGCAAAACAGGTCTCAAGACTCATACCCTCGGTAAAGTGCAGAGAGTATCCGTTGATTGTAATCGTTCCGACCTCGTCTTCACCGATCTCGGAGAACGAAGGCTGGTCACATACAACCACTGCCTGACGGGGATCGCTTACAACCTTCATCCCGTAATCGACACTGGCTACGGAATCAGAAGTATAAATCAGATTTACGAAGGTATTGTTGGTATATGAATTCTTATCAAGATTTCCATCCAGAAGTGTCTTGGTATTGAACTCTGTGGTCTCCGAAATACGCTGAATTTCAAGCGTAAGCTGATCAAGTTCCTGCTGGATTGACATTCTGTCGCTGTTTGTATTGGTTCCGTTGGCAGCCTGGACAGACAGCTCTCGCATACGCTGAAGCATTGCACTTACTTCGTTCAGTGCACCTTCTGCGGTCTGGATAACCGAAATACCGTCCGAGCTGTTTGTCGAAGCACGCTCAAGTCCGGCAATCTGAGTCTTCATCTTTCGAGAAATTGCCATACCCGCAGCATCATCCGAGGCCTTGTTAATTTTGTAACCGCTCGAAAGTCTCTCCAGACTCTTATCAAGTCCGTGACCAGTCTTGCGAAGCTGTGCGTTTGTCTGCATTGCCGAAATGTTATGATTGATTCTCATTTACAATTCCTCTTTTCTTATATAAAATTGGCCAGAAATTCTTTAGCCATATTGTAAAGCCCGGTTGTTGAAGCTTTTCGCTCACTTCGCTGTTCAACCGAAGCCGTAACTTCTTCCGCTCTTCTTGCGAGCTCGCCGAGGCGGCTTAAATACATATTCGGGCTCACTCTGTCTATTTGAAGATCCACACCCGAGGTCTCGAACCCTGCTGTCTTCATTGCCGTAATGAATGAAGAAAACGGTGTTCTCAGCGCCTCGAGCTCTCCCACACTGTCACAGGAAATTCGTCCGTCGATGTGTCCTCTTTCCTTACCGGGAAGCAGCCCTTCACCCTCGTAAATCGTCATGCTCAGGTTTGCCCTCACATGGTATGCATCTGTACTTACTTCAAGACTTACCGTGGAGCTTTGCGATGAACCGTGAATAACAGTAAGATTGATTCTTGCCGGAACCTCTCCCTCAAGCTTCATTCTGAAGTGTTCCCGCTTAGCCATATCGTTAAGGAGACCGTAGCGTCCGAGCTGTTCGTTAAGCTCCACCCCCTTCGAGATAATGGCTATATCTCCGAGGAACTGCGCTTCCGTCTTTTCTTTCGCTTCTTTCTCGGCAGCATCAAACCTGTCGGCAAGTACATTCGAATCCGCAACCGAATTTATGAGTTCATCCTTATCCGCAAATTCAAGTGCCGCAGGCTCCTCTGCATATGCGAAGGCTTCTATATTTTTTGCACTGTCGTCAATATTCAGCGACTTAAGGAATCCTTTGACGGGACCTGCCGCAAGAATTGTGCTTCTGAGCCTTTCCGCTGCTGTGCTTATGCTTTCGTCGCTGCTATATGTATCGGCATAAGAAAGCTTTTCGGCAACCTGTTCAAGACTCAGATTTTCAATTTCTTCATGTCCGAGCGCCTCTTCCCAGGCTTCGGAAGAAGTCACCTCAAAGGCCGTTTCAATCTGTTCCGTAATCGAATTCACATAAGAAGAAACCGCAGACGCAGTGCTGTCATCCACACGGAAATCCATTCCCCGTTCAAGCCTTGAGCGCGACTCACTCAAAAGGTTTTTAAGCGTCAGTTCCTTACCCGACGCAATCGCAGCACCGATAACGGCACCGTCGCTCTTTTCTATCTGATAGAGAAGTCTGTAGATTCCTATGTAGGCATTCCTCACATCTTCGGAGATTTCCTTTTTTGCCTCAAGATTCACAAGGAAAGTACTGAATCTTTCCTCCGGAGTTTCACCTTCCTCCGATTCAATAAGGGCTATTTCTTTTTTTATGTCATCAAGATTATGGTCTAAGGGATTAAAACCTCGTGAAATCATCGACATTACCATTGCCGGTTTGAGCCCTTCTATAACGGAAGTAACCTTCGAATCGAAAAACTTCATCGTTTCAATGTTATCTGCGGTAATCTCCATCGAATTGTATCCGAGTATTCGTACCGCACGTCGGTTGGCTTCGGTTACCTTAAGGCCCGTATCCTCTAAGAGAGAATCAACATTACCGAAAGCTTTTTTGATGGAGTCGCCAAGGTCGGTTCTAATCTCGGTATGTGCAGTTTCATAGCGGCCAAGTACCAAATCCACCGAAGCACTGCCTGTCTTTCCCGCAGCTGCAATCGTAACGGTATTCGACAGATTGACCGATATTCCGTCGGCTTCCAAAGATGCATTAGCCGCAATCTCAACCTCTGCGGACGCAGCCAGTTCCTTAAGGGTAATGGTATTTCTTATGCTTAAGGTTGCCTTGTAGAGGCTTACAGGCGAAACCGCAATGGTTTCAACCGCAGCTTCGGTATCTGCTGCAGCATCTATCTGCTCCGCCCTGTTTACGATTCCTGCTCCTACCTCATCCGCCAAAGCTTCATAAAAGCTTTTGAGCTGATTCTTTATGTCGTCGATTTCAAGCCGTATTTCCTCAAGATCGATTTTGATGCCTTCGATTTCTGCCGTGATGCTTGTCTGCGAAGCAAGAGTCAATCTCGCCTGCGCCAGAGTAAGCTTAGCATTCAGTTCCTCCGCCGATAATCCCACGGGATTCCTCTTTTTATGGGAAGCAATGAGTATCGCATCCGCAGGTTCCTTACCTTCCGCAATCGCTTCGGCCGCTGCGTTCGCCGCTGTTTGGGCATCAACTCCGACCGTACTCAATTCTTCAAGTTCCTTTTTATATACAACACTCTCCGGATTCAAAGGAAGGCCGTATTCTATAAACCACTTTGCATCCTCGATTTGAACATCTGCTTTCTCGGAGGCCTCTTTTATTATATCCTGTGCTGCGCTCGCAAGCTCGTTCCAGTCTGCGGGAGTAATGGCGGTTCTTTTTATACTACCACTGTAGACCGATTTGTAGATATTTCCTGCGGTCGGCTCGAGCCCGTTTCCTATAAGATATGCAAAAGAGTTCTCGCTCATTTTTACAGCCTCACCGCTGAGCATCACAGAATTTAAAATTCCGGCCACATTTTCGTCCGTAATCGGTAAATCCGCAGCACTCAGTGCATCCACAATATACTGGTGCTTTGCATATTTATCCGAAGCAGCCTTCGCAGACCTAAGCTTGACGTTCTCCCTTTCTTCCCTGATGTGCTCTGCCTGCTTCTCTATACTCTGCCTCTTTGCGGCTCTGTTGGTCTTTATTCTTTCGAGCGCTCTGAAAAGTCGCTCGGATATATACTTTTCAACCGAAAAGCCTTCATTCGAAAGTTCCTTGTAATCGTCGTCGCTGAGACGCTTTATTGCCTCATCGTCATCCTCTTTTGATGAACCGTTGGCTTCTCCGAAATCCTCCAGCATTCCGGGAAGCTTCATATCGACCTGCGAAGAAACCACTCCGCGGGCTTTAAATTCCGCTCCGAGACCTCCCAGATCCTTTAAAACAAGCTTGTCCTTTGAGGCCTCAACCACCTCAAAGCGCCGCTTCTGTCCCACATACGCAGACTTCACGCTGTTCTTGTCAAAGCTTAATTCCTTCTTATTAAGTTTTTCAAATTCAATAGTTGTGGATTTTGCGACTGAAGTAACCGTTCCCTCAAGAATATCTCCCTTTTGAGGTGATCTGCTCAGACCGTCTGCATCGGTTACCGTGATTTCCCCGCGGATACCGAGGAAGTCGCTCATGCCCGCACGGGGCGAAGAATTGTCATATATTTGTAATTCGTTTAATTTCATGCATTTTCTCCACGCCAAATAAATGCCGCAGATCCGGTGGCTCCTTCCACGCATCTTCAGCTTAAGATTCGACGGGCGTCCATGCCCTGTATTTCACGTTCTGTAATATATTTCGGACAGAATCCTCATTTTCTTAATACTGTATGAATATTCTTTCATTCTTTAGTTTCTTTTAATTGACTTTTTGACTTATATCCCATATACTCGTAAATGCAAAAATTTGTGATTCCGCGGACGCATAAATGTCTGTGGCAAAATAAATCAGGAGGTTTATCTATGTCAACAAAAGCTATGTACAAGGTTAGCGAGATCGGCAAGGGTAAGGTTGGATTCTCTACCACTCGTTCAATCATCGAAGGCGCTTTCTACGGCAACAACGTAGTAAAGGTCAACACATTAAAGGAAGCTTACAATTTAGCAAAGAACTCACCCGGAACTATCGTTACCGATATGCCCATCTATCATGGTGAGGAATTCGGTCTTGAGAGCGATGCTAAGGTTCTCCTTTTCAACGACGGTGCAGTTACCGGTCGTTACGCAGCAGCTCGTCGTATCAAGGGTGAGCCCGGCGTAGATGAGAAGAAGCTTGACAAGGTAGTTATGGATGCTATCTACAAGACACGTTGGAAGAAGATGTATCATGCAACATGCTACGTTGGACTTGATCCCGAGTTCATGTGCAAGGCTCATCTCCTTATTCCCGAGGGCGAGGAGAATCTTCTCTACAACTGGATGCTTAACTTCCAGTACATGTCAGACAGCTACAACAAGATGTACAAGGATTCAACACCCGTTGGAAACGGCAACGAGCCCGATATCTACATCTTCTCAGATCCTCAGTGGGCTCCCACAGCAGCTCCTGACGTTGATTACAGCTGCTTAAGCGATGATCTTACACTTTGCTATTTCGATACAAACGCTAACTGCGCTGCTATCCTTGGTATGAAGTACTTCGGAGAGCACAAGAAGGGAACTCTTACAATGGCTTGGGCTCTTGCTAACCGTAACGGATATGCATCATGCCACGGTGGACAGAAGGAGTACTCACTTGAGGGCGGCAAGAAGTTCGTTGCTTCTGTATACGGACTTTCAGGATCAGGTAAGTCAACACTTACGCATGCTAAGCATGGCGGAAAGTACGACGCATTCGGTGGTATCAAGGTTCTTCATGATGACGCTTTCATCATCAACTCAGATACTTGTGCTTCTATCGCACTTGAGCCTACATACTTCGACAAGACAAGCGATTATCCTACAGGATGTCCTGATAACACATACCTTCTTACAGTTCAGAACTGTTCAGCTACTATGGACGAGGATGGAAAGATTCAGCTCGTTACAGAGGATATCCGTAACGGTAATGGTCGTGCTATCAAGTCAAAGCTCTGGTCACCTAACCGTGTTGACAAGATTGACAGCCCCGTTAACGCTATCTTCTGGATCATGAAGGATCCTACAATTCCTCCTATCGTTAAGCTTAAGGGATCAGCTCTTGCAGCAGTTATGGGTGCTACTCTTGCTACCAAGACTTCTACTGCTGAGCGTGTTGCTGCTGGTACAGATATGAACGCAATCCGTATCGTTCCTTACGCAAATCCTTTCAGAACCTATCCTCTTGTTAATGACTATGATAAGTTCTTCAAGCTTGTTGATGAGAAGAACGTAGCTTGCTACATCGTTAACACAGGTGACTTCATGGGACATAAGTGCCAGAAGGAAGATACTCTTGGAATTCTTGAGACTATCGTTGAAGGAAAGGCTAAGTTCGAGCAGTGGGGACCTTTCGAGGACATCGAGATCATGAACGACTGGATCGGCAAGACCGGCGACTTTACTCCTAATATGGATGACGCTGATTACAAGGCACAGCTTAAGGCTGCTATGCAGACTCGTGTTGATGCCGTTAAGGGCTTCGCTACAAAGAAGGAAGGTTACGACAAGCTTCCTGATGAGGCTCTTGCAGCTCTTGAGAAGCTCGTTGCAGCACTTAATTAATAGGGGTCGAATAAAAAAATCAAGCGGGACCGTTTTGGTCCCGCTTTTTTCTTACTTATTTATTTAATTTTCACTTTCCAGCCATCGACCCCGCCCCATTTTTCAAAGAACGGTTTCAGCGACTTCTAGGCCTTTGTCCCCTTAGTAACTATAAGTGTAAACTTCTCCGCTACTGTCGGAGGGAATTCAATTTCATAATTATCCGGAATTAATAACTCGGTTACCTTCGTATTTCCTACAACATTGTCTCCAAGATATTTTATTGAAGCAGGATATTCGTAAACCTCTTTATATCGCCGGGTTTTATATCCCCATTCCGTCATCTCAGCATAACAGTTGTTGTACCAGATGCACACATCGTTCACCATGATATAATCAGGCATTTTGCTGTAATCATCGCGGCCGGTTTCAAGGCTTGTGCAGTCCAGAAATGCTTCATTGCCTATTGTACTTACACCATCCTGCAGGTATACCGATTTGAGCTTCTCGCAGTGAGAAAATACACCCATTTCCAGCTTCTTAATATTTCCGGGTACATTAACGGATTTTAAGCTTGTACTTGAAAAAGTTTAGACTGATGCATCCCTCGAAAGCATCCGCACCAATCTTGGTCAGGTTGTCCGGAAGAGAAACCTTTTTAAGATTCTCACACCTTTCTAAGGCTGCTTCACCGATTTCTTTTACGGTTTTGGGAAGTTCAACCGAAGTCAGATTGTTGTTTCCCCAAAATGCACTGTCGACAACTCCCGCAACATCATAATCCTGTCGATTATGTTTGATAGTCGCGTCAATTTTCAATGTCTTAACGCTGTCGTTTGCCGATGCAACCCATACCTCACCGTGCTTTCCGCTTTCATGCCTCTTGGTGATTATATACACCTGTATCATAAAATTCATCTATTGCCTCGGCTCTGCTCGGAGTTGCGGCATGTACCGTCACCGCACTGAAAATCAAAATTACACACGCGAATACTGCTGCCATTGCAGCAATCATTTTTACAAAATAAGAATGTTTATTCATAAACTCCTCAATCTGTTTCATTGCATGCAGTCAATCCGTATTCATTTGCATCTGCGCCTATAAGCGATGAAAGCATTCCGGTACAGTTAATGATATACCATTTACCGTTGTACTTTCCGCATTCCGCAAACTGGTAGTATTCCTTTCCTGCGATTTCCGCAACTGCACAAACATCTTCGATTTCTTCGCATCCGTAAACCTTTGCAAGCATATCTCTCATCTCCTGCATCCGCTCACTGTCATAAGAATCCGAAAGATCTGCAGGACTTACAAAGCGAACAATCTTCATCTGCTTCCAGTCATTAAAGAAGTCGTTTTCACAGACTCCGTCCCAGAAAGCAGCCGCCTCATTCTCCTTGAGGGGTACTGCCGAATACTTTTCTGCTGTCAGCGTATAATAACCAATCATATTATAAAGCGAACGAATAATTGAGGCCTGTCTGACATTAATTCTCATATCCTCATCGAAAGCACTGCCGTCCGACAATTCATAACTCATGTTAACCGCTGACATCGGACTAAAGATGCGGATTCGTTCCAAATCCGCCTTCGTATCAAATTTTTTCACATAACTCTCAACAGCAAAGGTCGAAAGTATTTTATCGACATTCCCTGAATTTACTGCTTCGGTATAAGCCTCAAGGGTAGCTTTAGGGCTATCGAAGCCGCTTCCTTCAACAGTATTCATTAATCGCACAGCACTTCCCTCAGAAGTCTTGTCCTGTTTGTCTGCACCGCTTGTCTTTACATCGTCTGCTTCTTCCTCAGATTCAGCAACTCTTGCGTTATCGGATTGTGAATCCTTTAAGGTCGGAATAACTCCGATCAACATCAAAACCATGGACACAGCCAGTACTGCCGAAACAATTACCAACCCCAAATTAACCTTTTTTGATGAATCGCTGCTCATTATATATACCTTCTTCCCGATTTATGATGAAATCAATTATACCACTTATTTATGTGAAAACATACGCGATTTAATTCTGGCAACCGCAGTAAATACAAGAAGCAGGATTATGCTGTCAATCGGCCACATAATCAGGTTCTTGAGAAGTCTTGCGGGCAAAAGCACCAAAAAGCCTTTTCCGTACAAAATTGAAATCCACAGGGTATTGAAACCGCAGTTTACGATGAGCTTAACCAGAAATTCAGCAATCAGAATTCTGACGATACTGACCTTTTTCTTGTAATAGAAGCTTCCGTATATAAAGCCCGACAGCATCGCGTCAAAGGTAAAGCCAAAGAAGAAAGGTCCGGTAGGTTTCGCAATGAACTTAAGTACATCAAGAGCACCGCCGAAGATGACACCTACCACAGGTCCGAACATATACTCTACGATTCGGTTCGGAATACCCGAAAAACCGATTCGGATGTACGGTCCGATATCAATGGAAGCAACCAGTCCGAGCACAATCGCCAGCGCTGCCATAAGGCCGCACACTGCAGTATTGATAACCGATTTAAATTCCTTTGCCGACTCTTTTAAACGATTAAAAAAATTCATAAAAAAAATCCCTCCTTTACAAAGTTTCTCGGAAACTACAAAAAAGAGGGATATTCTTCTCTAATATTGTAGCAGCGGGATGCGAACACTACACCGCAAGCCAGTGGCTTTTCGTCCATGTGACAACTCCCTGTTCACACGGCACTTGACGCGTAACGTTCTACTCTGCATTTCTTTTTAATGGACTAACTATATCTTGTTGCTGTATATTTGTCAAATCATTTCTCAGATTAACTCATACAAACCAACCCTTATGAAAACATTTATTTCTCGGTGTAAACCACGCCGAATACGCCGGGTCCCGTATGCACTCCGATGGTAGCTCCGATTTCATACATACCATCCGTATGCACACCTGCATTTTCAAGTGACTTCTGAAGCTCCAGAGCATTCGCGGTATCGGCACTGTAAATAATATAAAGAGGGAAATCAGGATTTGTCTCCATACCCTTCATCAGCTTTGTGAGGCTGCTGATTGCACGCCTGATTCCGAGATATTTGCTTCCTACACTTACCTTTCCGTCCGTAGTAACAAAAATTCCGGGTTTAATGGTAACCGCGTCCGCAACAATCGCCGTTGTCTTGCTTACTCGTCCGCCGAGGTACAGGTACTTCAATGTATCAACGACCACGTTAATCTTCACCTTGCTCTTCATTTCCTCGAGCTTTGCGGCAATCTCCTCTGCTCCGTAATTCTCAGCTATAAGCTTCTGTGCATAACCTGTCAGCACTCTGATTGCAACAGTAGCGGTAAGTGTATCAACAATGTATATTTTGTCGTACTCCGCCATGCTTTTTGCTAAAACGGCACTCTGATATGTTCCGCTCAACGCCGATGACAGAGTGATGCATAAAACTTCGTCTCCCGCTTCCTTTGCTTCCTCAAACTTATCAAGGAAATCCTGAGGCGATGGCTGAGAAGTCTTTACTCTGTTGTTGTCTGAAGTCAGCATTTTGTATAAATCCGCACGCGACAAATCAATCTCGTCCCTGTAAGTATTCTTATCATTTACCGTAATGGTAAGCGGTACCATTATTAATCCTTTTTCTTCAAGCTCTTCCTTGGAAAAGTCTGCTGAAGAATCCACTATTAATCTGATCATTTTTCCCCTCCGCAATCATAAATAATCAACATTTGTTGTTTTTCTTGCAGATGTAGTGTATTATACTCATGTAACAATATCAACCAACAAATGTTGATTTAATGGTTATTCCGCAACACAATCCGTACATTTGTCGGTTATCTGCTGAAGGGGTGAGATTTTGGACAGAAGAATTAAGTATACCAAGAGAGTTCTGAATGAAAGTCTGATTGATTTTCTTGAAATCAAAGACATAAAAAAAATAACCGTTACCGAAATCTGCAAGGACGCAGATGTAAATCGTTCCACTTATTATGCTCATTTTACCGATCCCTACGATCAGCTTCTGAATTTAAAAACGGAGCTTCTCGGTGATATGGCTCAATATATCGTCAATATCGACACAGGCAAGCTCCCCAAAGACAGGGAGCAGTATATTATTCTTAAATCGCTGCTTGATTATGTCGAGCCTAATAAGAAGATCTTCAGAATTCTTCTCGAGCAGAACGGAGATCAGAATCTTCGTGAGGACATCCTTGCTATCTTGGGCGAGAAGATTTTCCTTCCCGAAGTCGACCCGAATGCAAGTGAAGAGGAAGCTCAATTCACTCTCATGTATGCCTCTCACGGATGCTTCGGTTTGTTCTATCACTGGCTGACCACCGATGACATTTCAACAGAAAGAACTGCTCAGATGATGGCTTCGGTTACGGCCAAACTTTTCGTAAAGTGACCCGGGCATACCATTAATATATAATAAGCGCGCTTTACGGATTGTTTCTTACAGAACTTTTTGCTATTATATGATGTAAGCTCAACACATAATTTTTTTGAAACGGGGAGTAAATCATGTACAAATCAGACATTGAGATTGCACAGGAATGCAAGATGAAGCATATCAACGACATCGCTAAGATTGCAGGCGTTGAGGATGAGTACCTTGAACAGTACGGAAAATATAAGGCAAAAGTAGATTATAAGCTCTTGACCGATTTGGCAGACAAGCCCGACGGTAAGCTTATTCTGGTTACTGCTATCAATCCCACACCCGCAGGTGAAGGTAAGACAACCACTTCCGTCGGCCTTGCGGATGGTCTTCGTAAAATCGGCAAGAATGCTTTCCTTGCACTTCGCGAGCCCTCTCTCGGACCGGTTTTCGGTGTTAAGGGCGGTGCGGCCGGCGGCGGATATGCTCAGGTTGTTCCCATGGAAGATATCAACCTTCATTTCACAGGTGACTTCCACGCAATCGGAGCTGCAAACAATCTCCTTGCAGCCATGCTCGACAATCACATCCAGCAGGGAAATGCTCTCGGCATTGATGTCAAGAAAATCACCTGGAAGCGCTGCGTAGATATGAACGATCGTCAGCTTCGCAACGTTGTTGACGGACTCGGCGGACGCATGCAGGGCGTTCCCCGTGAAGACGGTTTCGATATTACCGTTGCCAGTGAGGTTATGGCCGTTCTTTGCCTCTCCTCTTCAATTACCGATTTAAAGGAGCGCTTAGGCAGAATGATCGTAGGCTATACTTACGATGACAAGCCCGTTACCGCTCATGACCTAAAGGCAGAGGGCGCTATGGCAGCGTTATTAAAGGATGCCCTCAAGCCCAACCTTGTTCAGACTCTTGAAGGAACTCCTACATTTATTCACGGTGGTCCCTTCGCAAATATCGCTCATGGCTGCAACTCCATCACCGCTACCAGAATGGCATTAAAGCTCGGTGATTATGCTGTTACAGAAGCAGGCTTCGGAGCAGATCTTGGTGCCGAAAAGTTCCTCGACATTAAATGCCGTCTCGGCGGACTTACTCCGGCTGCAGTTGTTATCGTTGCTACAGTTCGTGCACTTAAGAGCCACGGCGGTGTTGCAAAGGCTGATTTAAACAACGAAAATCTTACAGCACTTGAAGCAGGTCTTCCCAACCTCCTTCAGCATGTTGACAATATCAAGAACGTATACAAGCTTCCTTGTGCGGTTGCCATCAACGCATTCCCCACAGATACCGAAGCAGAGCTTAAGCTTGTAGAGACAAAGTGCCGCGAGCTCGGCGTAAATGTTGCTCTTAGCGAAGTTTGGGCAAAGGGCGGCGAAGGCGGTATCGCCCTTGCGAACGAAGTTGTAAGACTCTGTGAGGAGCCTGCTGACTTCAGCTTCAGCTATGAGCTTGATACAACCATTGAAGAAAAGCTTAATGCAATCGCAACACGCATTTATCATGCAGACGGCGTTATTATTGAGCCTAATGCAAAGAAGCAGATAAAGACCCTTACAGAACTCGGCTTCGATAAGCTTCCTATCTGTATGGCAAAGACACAGTACAGCTTCTCTGATGACCAGACTAAGCTTGGTGCTCCCAAGGGCTTCTCAATCACTGTTCGCAATATCAAAGTCAGCGCAGGAGCCGGCTTCCTTGTTGCTCTTACAGGCGACATCATGACAATGCCCGGACTTCCCAAGGTTCCCGCTGCAGAAAGAATTGATGTTGATGAGAACGGAGTTATTTCAGGCCTCTTCTGATTAATCAGATAAATCCACAATAAACTATTTAGCAGCATTTAGTCTGCGTTTGTGAAACCGGAGCAGTCGAAAACGCTGCCCGGTTTCATTTTTAGTACGGTACGGATTTCAGAAAAATCCGAATGAAGTCACGATGGACCAACGTGACCTCATATAAAGTAAGGATTTGAGAATCAAATCCTAATGAAGTCACGATGGACTAACGTGACTTCATGGGAAAGGAGAAAACTACTATGTTAACAGAAAAAAGTTGCCGCGGATTCGCGGAAGATCTTGCATCAAACAAGCCGGTACCCGGAGGCGGAGGCGCAGCTGCTATGGCAGGAGCTTTAGCTGCAGCACTTTGCTCAATGGCCGGCAATTTCACGGTCGGAAAGAAAAAATACGCAGAATATGAGGAAGAAGTTCGTTCTATTCTTGTAGAATGTGAGGAGATTCGGATTCGTCTTTTAAACCTTGTTGAGGCCGATGCCGAAGCGTTCGAGCCCTTATCAAAGGTTTACTCAATGCCTAAGGACGATCCCGCAAGAGCTGATAAGCTCGAAGAAGCAACCATGAATGCCATCAAAGCACCTCTTGCAATTATGGATGCGTGTGCAGATGTTCTCGACCTGCTCGACAACCTTTCGGACAAATGCAATGTAATGATGCGCTCTGACGTTGCCTGCGGTGCTATCCTTGCAGGTGCTGCAATGAAAGCAGCTTCGGTCAATGTTTTTGTCAATACCGCATCTCTTAAAAACACCCTCAAAGCATCTGAATTCGAAATGACGGCAGACAATCTTCTCGAGGATTATCTTCCCCTTTCCGAAATGATTGCAGAGGATATAATTACTGACCTTCGCGATAAGGACGAGTATTAATTATGACACCTAAGGAAGCTGTAGACTATATAGAGAATTATACCTGGAGCACAACCCATGTCGGCCTCGAAAGAACAAAAACTCTTTTGGCGGCACTCGGCAATCCCCAGGAAAAGCTTAAATTCATACACGTAACCGGCAGCAACGGCAAAGGGAGTACCTGTGCAATTCTCGACTCAGTCATGAAAAAAGCCGGCTATAAAACCGGACTTTACATTTCGCCTTATCTCGTTGATTTTACTGAGCGAATCCAAATTAATACTGTGCCCATTCCCGGTGAAGATCTTGCCCGCATCACTGAACGGGTCAGAGTCATTGCAGATTCCATGGAAGAGCACCCCAGTCAGTTTGAGCTGGTCACTGCAATCGCGATGGTTTATTTCTTTGAATGCCGCTGCGATATCGTAATCCTCGAAGTAGGTATGGGCGGTGCTCTCGACAGCACCAATGTCATTCCCGCACCGGAAGCTGCTGTTTTCACAAATATCGGCTTGGAACACACCGAATATCTCGGAGATACAATTGAAGCCATCGCCGAAACTAAAGGCGGAATAATCAAAAAAGGCTGCGACTGTGTAATCTACGACGGTGCACCGGAAGCCACCGATGTCCTTATTAACATTTGTCAGAGACTTAATGTACCTTACCGTCTTGCCGACATGAAAAACATCGAACCGCTCTCCCATTCCATCGACGGTCAGCTGTTAAAGTATAAAGGAAGAGAATATTCCTTCCCTCTTTTGGGAGAACATCAGCTGCACAACCTTAACGTTGCTCTCGAAGTAATCGAAGTTATGCAGAAGCGCGGATTCATTATTTCCGAAGAAGCCGCATACGTAGGCGTTGCCGAAGTATTCTGGCCCGCTCGTTTCCAGGTTCTGACCAAAGAGCCCGTCACCTTTATTCTGGACGGCGGCCACAATCCGCAGTGCGCAGAAGCATTGGCAAATATCATTCGTGACTATATGCCCGACGAGAAAATAACCTTCCTGATTGGTGTTCTTGCAGATAAAGATTACAAATCCATGTTAGCTTCCGTAATGCCTTACGCAGCTCGCTTTGTATGCATCACTCCCGACAGCCCGCGTGCCCTTGACAATCGCCTGCTCGCAGAAGCAATAACTGAAAACGGTTACGAGGCCATCTGCTGCCCTTCTGTAGAAGAAGCAATCAGATATACATGCAGCTGCGGCAATACGGTCGTCGCCTTCGGCTCGCTTTATATGGCCGGAGATGTGCTTAAACTATGTAGAAGCGAATGAAATATATATGATAATACCCCAAAGTCTCAAACATCCTGAGTCTTTGGGGTATTTGTTTGCAGATATGTCTGGGATGTTGGCCCAATTGGCGGACATCCTGAAGCTTCTTGGGATAATAACTTGTCTGAATGTCCGCGGTAGTATCCCAATTGCCAGGCTTCCCGATACTTTTGGGGTAATAACTTGTCTGAATGTCCGCGGTAATATCCCAACCGCCAGGCCTCCTGAAGTTTTTGGGGATAATGACTTGTCAAAATGGCCAAGTGATTAACCCAATTGCCGGGCTTCCTGAAGTTTCTTGGGACAATAGCTCATAGGAAACCCCGAATGAATATTTTTCTGAAGTCTTTAGGATATTCTATTATTTCTAAGTCTAAGTCACTTGATATTCAATAAACCCTTAATATTATCATGCTAGTTTCTGTTAAGTCCAAAAGTCTTAGTAAGAAATCTATCTTTATACATCGACTCCAATGCTATTACATCAGCCGAAGATGCCTTCATAGGAAGAATATGAAGAATAATGTACTTAAATTTTTTGAAGTAGTCGTATCCTTTTTCATTATACAATTCCACTAATGCTTCGTTATTGCCATGACATGTTTCAACATAAGTACTCCATCTTCCCCATATTCCATCTTCGCCATAAGCACTTCCGATATAAAGTTTACCAGTATTTCCATCAATAATCATATAGACAGCCTTAACAGAAGAAAATGCTTTGTAATAATCCGAATAGTGATTGCTGACTATTTCTGAAAGGTCATCAAACGTAAGCTCAACCGAATCATAATCTGTAAACTGAGAAACCAATCTCTTTTCCTGTTTTCCATATATCTCGTCGACTACAAAATCAAAGGATGCTGACTTTGAATTATAGAAAGAAAAACCACTTTCCCGATAAAATACCATCCGTCCTGCATAATCATCAAGATGTAAGCGAACGCGCTCCCACTCATATATATCTTCATCTACCTGGCGCTTTAGCCTAATAGCAAAACGATAGATACATGTTCTGCCGCTCAGACCTTCCATGATAAGGTATATCCGTTCGAGAGAAGCACCCTTCTTGACTTCTACTGTTGCTTTTGTCAACCCGTCGGTGCCCAAATATTTATCTGTTACCGCAGAGCCATACCACCATACGTTGTAATCTTGTATTTTTTCAATATCCATCAAATAAGGTAAATTAATCATTCAAAGGCCTTCTTCCGTATTATACCGAACTTGTTATTTTCTATGTTTTAGAGCAATTAATGCTTTGCAAAGTACTCACGCCTCAAATCTGCTAAACTTTTACCAGTTTTTTTATGATAAGCCTTAAGATATGGAGCTGAAACATTTTTGTTTTCCGATATACTTACCCACGAAGATAAAGATAACTCTTCACCTTCATACAGAACCGCTCCTGAAGGTAAAACAACTGCCTCTTTTCCTGAACAAACAAGCATATCACTCTCTGATATAATTCCAAGAGAAATCATTTCCCTTAACTTTGGATACCTTTTTTGCCTATATGAGCTGTGGCTAGTCTCCAGACCATTACTGCTTTTCGCTAATCGCTCTTCTGCAAATTCTTCACAAATATTCACATTCTGACCGTCAATGTCTTTACAATTGATTTTTATAATAGCATGATCAGCAGATGCTGCTACCGCTTGTTCGTAATTGTATTCACACTCATCAAATACTATTTTTTCTGTATTAATAAATGCAAAATCATATCTTAGTTTCTTCTTATTTCCTTTAATCACATGTGAACAAGTTAAGGGCTCTCCTTCAACAAATTTCTTAGGGTCATAGTCAATGGCATAACTATCTTTAAGTCCATTTTTCGTAAGCACATTAAAGAATGTTCTCGCTCCCGGACCATTTTTATCACAAAAAATCATATTAGATACTTCATAATGATCTACAGCAGGCTCATTAGCATCAATAGTAACAATATCAGGAAGAAAATCATCAACTGCCTCAGCCATCGAAAGAAAACTTATGGATTTTGCCTTGCGATGGTCGCATCCTGTAATACTGTGAAAAGATGCAACTTTTAGTTTCTCTTCACCAACTTTATAAATTGCCCATGCTGTTCTATCAGGAAATAGAGCTCGTTCAAACACACCACAATCCAGTAACTGCATAGTTTTACCCGCAATAATAAGTACCCCTAACTTTCGGCTCTTACCGTCGTGGTTTCCCGGTTTTCGATATTCGAGAGAATATACCAAAGAAGCATCTTCTTTTTGAAGTAAATACTTTAATTCCACATATTTGCTTTCAGTTACTTCCTGCAAAGTAATAATATAGTTATCAACCATATATCTCTCCAGCATTGCATATATTTTCTTGATATTGGCATTATAACTGATATTGCAATTAACAATATGTAGTGATTCTATCATTTCTACCCTTCATCCTCTTTGCATCTTAATCCAAACTTACCTTACCAAGTACCTTTTTAATAACTTTCTCGTTTCTTGGAAGGAAGAATCCCGCAACCGGACCAACCAGGAATGCGCAGATAATTGTTCCCACTCCGAACGATCCCCCGAGCAGGAATCCTGCTATGACAAAGGTGAAATCAACTATTATTCTGATAATGCTGAATTTCTTTTTGAGCTTCTCACTTATTACAACCGCCACCAAATCATTCGGGCCGGTTCCGGCTTCGGATTTTATAACAATCGTCATTCCGAAAGCGAGTATCACACAGCCTGCTGCAAGCATAATAAGCTTGAACCACATTGCGGGCAAAGCCTCGAAAACCGGATTCAAGACGATTGAGAACAAATCGATTATGGGGCCGCCGCAAATCATACATAATAGGGTTCCGATTTTAACATAGCTTCTGTCAACAATAAGCAGAACGATAATGATAATGAAGCTGATTACCACATGAACATTGCCGTGAGTCAGCAATGATATCTCCGCAAGTCCGGGAATCTTTTGAAGTGTCCTGAAAAGTCCCTGAATCAAAACGTTGAAAGGATCCGAGCCCAGATCAGCAAGCAAAAACAGCGTTACTCCCAAATGAGCAATCGTCAGTCCTATCATCAGTATCAAAACTCTCATTAAGATTTCCTTAATACTCTTCTTCATAAATGTATTCCCCTTTATTATTCTATTCCTCAGTATAGCCTATTTTACACGGTTTTAACAGTATTCTGTTTGGTTTGCCAACTTGAAACTTTTATTTTATTGCTTTAGTATTATTGTATATCTATTATAGGAGACTGCCTTGAAAACCAAACGTAAAAACAACTACTTGTATATATGGCTGGCGTCACTTTTGTTCGTGGCTGTCACAATCGTGCTCATTATTTTCTTTTTAAAATATACCTCAAGCTTCGGAAAGAATGTCATACAGAAAACCTACAGTTCATATTACGGAATGATACTCCCCGACAGGAATTCTTCTTTCTGGAAGTCCGTATATGACGGTGCCGTTGCCGAAGCCGAGAAGTCCGGAGCATATGTTGAACTTCTCGGCGAAAACCTGGCCCGTGATTTTGAGCGAAGCGAGCTACTCGAAATCGCAATTGCTGCAAACATGGACGGTATTATTCTTGTTGCCGATGAATCCGAAGAAATGAAAAATCTGATTGACAAGGCTGCCGGATGCGGAATCCCCGTAGTTACATTATATACCGACAGTCCGGACAGCAAACGATGCAGCTATATTGGAATCAGTAATTATAACCTTGGCAAGGAATACGGAAACCAGCTGCTCAAAATCCTTACCGACAGACGTCTCATAAGCCGTCCGGTCAGCATTACCATTCTTATAAATTCCTATTTCCAGGATCAGGGACAAAATATCCTTGTTTCCGGTATCCAGGAAACAATCGAAAAACTGTTCAGGGAGGGTACCAGAAATCCTCAAAACACCATTGACATCAATCTGGTGAGAGTCGATGAAACAAACGACTTCTCGGTTGAAGAAACAGTCAGAAAACTCCTGTTAAGCGGCGATGAAGCACCCGATGTCTTCATTTGCCTCAACGAAATGGAAACCACCACCGTTTATCAGACAATCGTTGATTACAACAAAGTCGGAGAAATAAGCATACTCGGGTACTACAACTCTGAGGCTATATCTCAGGCTATCAAGCGAAACGTCATTCACTCAACCATCACGGTCGATACCGAAAAGATGGGCCGTGCCTGTGTATCGGCACTTAATGAGTATCGCGAACTCGGAAATACCAGTCAGTACTTCGCTGCCGACGTAACCCTGATCGACAGCCGTAATGTCGACAATTATCTGACGGAGGGACAAAAATGAAACTGAAATTCAAAGATATGTCCCTTCAGGCCAAAATGATTCTCATCACCCTCATGGCCAATCTCATGGTGTTCGTGGTAAACATTGTTATGCTGGTCGGAATCAACACCATGTCAAACCGTGTGGAATCGGTTTACCGTGAAAATATTTATCTGAATGAGATATCCGAATCCCTGACTCAGGTACAGGATTCAATGACAGAGTATATGAACACCAAGACAAGTGATGCGCTCGAGAACTATTACCTCTGCGAGCAGCATTACCGTGAGCGCATCGATGAGCTTGAGACCGGAATTTCCGAATCTCTTTTCATGCGAATGGAAAGAAGCATCCGGTATATGTCCGACTACTATCTCGATGTCGTTGGCCAGACCATTGAAGCCAAGCGCGGAAGAAATGTCGAAAAGTACAAAGCCAGATATGAAGAGGCAACAAAAACATACGGCTACATCAGAACCTATATTTACAGTCTGAATAACGAACAGTTTATTGAAAACTCGGTGAACTACAACACCATGCTTGTATCCTTCAAGCGTTTCGAACGTATCAGTATCTGGGTAATGATAACCGTTATCATAGGCAATATTTTTATAATCACGAGAATCACCTTTGCGCTTATTACACCGCTTCGGCAGCTGGCCGTGTCTGCAAGCGAGGTTGCAAAAGGAAACTTCGATGTCGAACCGCTCGAGGTAAATACCTCTGATGAAATCGGCGTCGTTACAGGAACCTTCAACCAGATGGTTGTCAGCATTCAGGACTATATCGGCCAGGTAAAGCACGGTATGGAAGTTGAGCAGGAGCTGCGTGAAAAGGAACTGAAAATGCAGGCACATCTGAAGGATGCGGAGCTTAAATACCTCCAGGCCCAGATCAATCCTCATTTCCTTTTCAATACATTGAACGCAGGTGCACAGCTTGCAATGATGGAAGGCGCCGACAGAACTTACGAATACGTCCAGAGAATGTCGGAATTCTTCCGCTACAACGTTAAAAAGGGAGCGGGCACCGTTACTCTCGCAGATGAAATCAATCTGGTTGACAACTACATTTACATTCTGAACGTCCGCTTCTCGGGTGACATCCTGTACCGGCGCGAAATCGACGAGGAACTTACAAGTGTCAGAATGCCGAGTATGATCCTCCAGCCTATCGTAGAAAACTGTGTAAATCACGGAATTCGCGAAATGATGGGTGAAGGTGTGATTCTTCTTAAGGTATTTAGGGCAGATAACAAAGTCTGCATAAGCATAAGTGACAACGGCGTCGGAATGACCAAAGAAAAAATCAGCAGCATTATGGACGGCAGCGTAATCAACGACGCCTCCTCGGATTCAAACGGAATCGGTATGGACAATGTAATAGCCAGACTCCGTCTGTTCTGCGAGAATGATGAGTGCATAGAGATTTTCAGCGAAGGCAAAGGTTTAGGTTCTGAATTCAGAATTTATCTTGATTACGATAAGGAATAACAGGGGTATATATATGTATAAAATTATGCTTGCCGATGATGAAGGAATAGTTATCGATTCTCTTCGATTTATTATCGAAAAAGAATTCGGCAGCGAGTGCATCATCGAATCGGCAAAAACAGGCCGAAAGGTAATCGAACTTGCAGAGACTTTCCGCCCGGATATTGCCGTAATGGATATCCAGATGCCCGGCATAAACGGTATAGAGGCGATGCGGGAAATCCGAAGAACAAATACTAACGCTATCTTTATCGTAATGTCTGCGTACGACAAATTCGACTACGCTCAGGAGGCAATCAAGCTTGGGGTTCTTGATTACATAACCAAACCCATGGACAGGGCGAAGATGATTGCATGCCTGAAAAAAGCAATGTCAATCGTATCGGCAGAACGCGAAAAAAGAAGCAACGAACTTATTATACGAGAAAAGCTGGAGACCATTGTCCCGATTCTCGAGAGCGGACTTATTTACAATATCCTTTTCCACGAGCACTTTGAAGAGGATATCGAAAGCTACAAAACCATGCTTGATATACATCAGGACCATGCTTTTATGATGACTCTTGTATGCGGTGAGGCTCAGGAAGGCAGCCATATGACAAACGCAATGGGCAGCAGCGTCCGGCTTCAGCGCTACTACCGTGAAATAAGAGATGACATAAAAGGTGAATTTGAAAACAGCATCGTCGGCACGGTTATGTCAAACAAAATCGCTGTACTCGTTCCGCATGATGATGAAGAACTCGATTACAACAAAAGAAGCGAGCTGATTGAGAGAGCCAGAAATCTCGTTCACCGTCTCAGACGTAAGATGGACATCAGCTTCAGAATAGGTATAGGAAAAGTCAGCCATCTGAATGCTTTGTCAGGCTCCTACAGTGAAGCAGTCAATGCGCTTGTGATGACTACCGGAAGCGTCGCACATGCCGACGACCTCCCTTTGGGCTGCGAATATGCAAGCGACTATCCTATCGATCTTGAGAAAAAACTTTTCGAGGAAGTAGGCAGAGGCAACCTTGAATCAACAATCGATACCTCGCAAAGATATTTTGACTGGATGAGAGGTCACAATATAAACGATATCCGCCTGAAATGCCTGGAATTCGTAATGCGTGCAGAGTCCCTCGCCTACGAAAACGGCGGTATGGTATATCGTTTCGAAGCCAGACAGAACTATCTTCCGGATATCATGTCCATGACCGAAGCAGATACCGTCAAAGAGTGGTTCATAAATAAGATGTCCCAGGCCTGCGCCAATATTCAGAATAAGCGCAGAGAGCAGTCCGACAATGTAATCGAAGCAGCCAAGGAATATATCAAAAACAATTACAGCAAGAACATTTCTCTTGAAGATGTTTCACGAAACGTTGACATAAGTCCTTACTACTTCAGTAGAATATTTAAAGAAGATACCGGGGTAAATTTCATAGACTATCTGACTGACGTGCGCATCGAAAAAGCCAAGGAGCTCCTGTCGGGCACGAATATGTCCATGAAAGAAATCTGCCTGATGGTCGGCTACTCCGATCCGAACTATTTCAGCAGAACCTTCAAGAAGCAGATCGGAATAACACCCACAGAATACAAGGAGGGCCGCAATCCATGAGAAAAATACTGCCTATTCTTCTTTGCTTCTTATTATTACTGACAGGATGTAAAGAAAGCGTAACAGTAAACAGTGTGACAGAAGAATCCGGTCCCCGCAAGATTCAGATCGGAATGAGTTTCGACTCTTTCGTTATCGAACGTTGGGAACGGGACAAGGATGTTTTCGTATCTACGGCCAAGGAACTCGGTGCCGAAGTGAATGTCCAGAATGCCAACGGCGATATCGCCAAACAAAAAGAGCAGATTGAATATTTCATTAAGAAAGGAATGGATGCTATTGTTATCGTCTGCATCGATTCGGACAGTCTCGCCGAAGATATCTCCAAAGCCAAGAGCGCAGGCATAAAAGTTATAGCTTACGACCGACTGATTAACAATGCCGACGTGGATTTATACATTTCCTTCGACAATACCATGGTCGGCACGCTTATGGGCGAAGCCATGGTAAAGAAGAACCCCGAGATTCAGAATGTAATAATGATCGGCGGATCACCTACGGACAACAACGTTGCCATGGTTGACCACGGTTTCGGCGAAGTCATGGAGCAAAACGGAATCAACATTATCGACGCTATCCACTGTGACGGCTGGAGAGCCGAACTCGCTGCGGATTACATCAATCAGCATGAGGATACCGTATCGATGGCGGATGCGATTATGTGCGGAAACGACAATGTTGCAGCTCTCACCATCAGAGCCCTTGCGGAAAGACGTATGGCCGGAGACATCCTGGTTGTCGGCCAGGATGCGGATCTGAATGCCTGCCAGCGAATCGTAGAAGGAACTCAGCTGATGACGGTCTACAAACCTTTCGAAAAGCTTGCAAAAAGAGCCGCTGAATGTACCATCGCTCTCGCAAGCGGAATAAAGCTTGAAGGTCCTGATGTTTCCGAGGTCTTCGACGGAACCTACGACGTTACCTACATCGGTCTTGAGCCGCTTCCCGTCACCAAGGACAACATGAATGATCTGATTATCGGAAGCGGTTTCCATCTTAAAGAAGATGTTTACCTCAATCTTCCCGAAGAAATGCCCTGACAATAGGATAATATTGCGATTGGCCCGCAACAGAACAAAAAAATGCTGTTACGGGTCATTTTTTATGCAAAAAAGGAGCAATTGCAGTCAAAATATTCAAGATTTTCAAAAAATATTGCTGTTTCCATTGTGTTAAGATGTATTTGTAACAGGAAAGCAGATGTGACACACCGCATTTACTTTCAGCTTCGAGAAATCGAAGGCAACCAATAATTATATTATTAGGGAGGAAAACAGTAATGAAAAAGTTTTTGTGTGTTTTACTTGCGGTTACATTAATCGCAACATTAGTTACCGGCTGTGGCTCTAAGAGCTCAGACAACAAGATCGGTGTAGCAATGCCTACAAAGGATCTTCAGAGATGGAACCAGGACGGTACCAACATGAAGGATCAGCTTGAGAAGGCCGGTTACACAGTTGATCTTCAGTACGCTTCAAACGACATGGCTACTCAGGTTTCTCAGATTGAGAACATGATCGCAGGTGGATGCAAGGTTCTCGTAGTTGCTTCTATCGATGGTGACTCACTCGGAACAGTTCTTGCACAGGCTAAGGAAAAAGGCATCAAGGTTATCGCTTATGACCGTCTTATCATGAACTCAGACGCAGTTTCATACTACGCTACATTCGATAACTACATGGTAGGAACAAAGCAGGGCGAGTACATCGAGGCTCAGCTTGGACTTAAGGATGGCAAGGGACCCTTCAACATCGAGCTTATCACTGGTGACCCCGGTGACAACAACGCTCGTTTCTTCTTCGGTGGTGCTATGGACGTTCTCCAGAAGTACATCGACGGCGGCCAGCTCGTTGTAAAGTCAGGCCAGACAGACTTCGCTACAGTTGCTACAGCTAACTGGTCAACAGAGAACGCTCAGTCAAGATTCGATGCTATCATCGCTGCTAACTACTCAGACGGAACTCAGCTTGACGCTGTTATGGCTTCAAACGACTCAACCGCTATGGGTGTTGCTAACTCACTTACAGCTAACTACACAGGAACATGGCCCATCATCACCGGTCAGGACTGTGATATCGCTAACGTAAAGAACATGCTTGCAGGCAAGCAGTCAATGTCAATCTTCAAGGATACCCGTACTCTTGCAGCTAAGACTGTAGAGATGGTTGATGCTATCATGAAGGGAACTGAGGCTCCTGTAAACGATACAAAGACATACGACAACGGAACAGGTATCATTCCTTCATTCCTTTGCGAGCCCGTATTCGCTGATGTTAACAACTACGAAGAGTTACTTGTTAAGTCAGGCTACTACACAGCAGATCAGTTAAAGTAATTTTTAACCAAATCGGAAATCAAAAGGCAGGCAGGCTATTCCTACCTGCCTTTTTAAAGAAATAAGACCGTTGAAGCCTCAGCGCTTCCAAAGGGAGGGAAATAAATTGGCGAAGATATTACTCGAAATGAAAAATATAACCAAAACATTCCCCGGTGTAAAAGCACTTGATAATGTTAATTTGAAAGTTGAAGAGGGAGAAATTCATGCTCTGTGCGGAGAAAACGGAGCAGGAAAATCAACTCTTATGAATGTTTTGAGCGGAATTTATCCGTTTGGCACATACGAGGGTGACATCATTTACAACAATGAGTTGTGCCAGTTCCATCAGATTAAAGACAGTGAAGGCAAGGGCATTGTTATTATCCATCAGGAGCTCGCGTTGATTCCTTACATGACCATCGCAGAGAACATGTTTCTTGGAAATGAGCGTGGCTCAAAGTTCAAAATTAATTGGAATGAAACCAACGAGCTGGCGGCTAAATATCTGGCTATGGTCGGACTTAAAGAAAGCCCCCAGACTCTTATTAAAGATATAGGTGTAGGTAAGCAGCAGCTTGTTGAGATTGCAAAGGCACTTGCAAAGAATGCAAAGCTTCTCATCCTCGACGAGCCTACCGCATCACTTAACGAAGATGATACAAAGGCGCTTCTTGATCTGCTTCTCAAGTTCAAGAAGGAAGGCCTTACCTCAATTATCATTACACATAAGCTCAACGAGGTTGCTTATGTTGCCGACAAGGTTACCGTTCTTCGAGACGGTTCAACAATCGAAACACTCGACAAGTCCAAGGATGCACTTACCGAGGACAGAATCATTAAGGGCATGGTCGGCCGTGAAATGTCCGACCGTTTCCCCAAGCGTCAGAGCCGTATCGGTGATGTGATGCTCGAAGTAAAGAACTGGACCGTATATCATCCCCTTTACAACGAAAGAAAAGTTGTCGACGATGTAAGCATCAACGTTAAGAAGGGTGAAATCGTAGGTATTTCCGGACTTATGGGTGCAGGTCGTACAGAGCTTGCAATGAGCATGTTCGGCAAGAGCTACGGTGACAATATCAGCGGTCAGCTCTTCATCAACGGCAATCAGGTACGTCTTGATACTGTTGAGCAGGCAATCAAACACAAGCTTGCATATGTTACGGAAGACAGAAAGGGCAACGGACTCATCCTTAGCAGCCCTATAAAGATTAATACAACAATCGCAAACCTTGACGCTGTCAGCAGGCACAGGGTTATCGATAAAGACAAAGAATACGGTGTAGCTGTGGAATACAAGGAAAAGCTGAACACCAAGTGTCCTTCGGTAGAACAGAACGTAGGAAACTTGAGCGGTGGTAACCAGCAGAAGGTTCTGCTCGCAAAGTGGATGTTCGCCGATCCTGATGTACTGATTCTCGATGAGCCTACCAGAGGTATCGACGTAGGCGCCAAGTACGAAATTTACTGTATCATGAACCAGCTCGTGGCAGAAGGAAAGTCAGTTATCATGATTTCTTCCGAAATGCCTGAGATACTTGGAATGTGCGACAGAATCTATGTCATGAACGAAGGAAGAATCGTGGCTGAGCTTGACGGAAAAGAAGCAAGTCAGGAAAAGATTATGTCACATATCTTACGTTCTTCCAAATAATTCATCTACACTTACACGAAAGGAAACAATATAATGAAGCAGAAAACTTTATCATTGGACTTTGTAAAGAAATATGCGATGATCATTGTACTTGTCTTGGTTGTCTTATTCTTTACATGGCAGACCGGCGGAACCATTCTGTTCCCCATGAATATCAGTAACCTTATTTCTCAGAACGCATATGTATTTATTCTTGCAACCGGTATGCTTTTATGTATCCTTACCGGTGGTAACATCGATCTTTCGGTTGGATCTGTAGTATGTTTCGTCGGTGCGATCGGTGCTGTACTGATGGTCAATGCTCACGTTAATATGTGGCTTGCAATCCTCATCATGTTCATCACAGGTACCGCAATCGGAGCCTTCCAGGCATTCTGGATTGCATACGTAAGAATCCCTCCTTTCATTGTTACACTTGCCGGAATGCTTGCATTCAGAGGTCTCAGTAACGTTGTTCTTGACGGACTTACCGTTTCGATTACAGAACAGGAACTTTTCGTAAAGATCTTCGGCGGCGGCGCTGACTGCTATATCCCCGGTCTTTTCAAGCTTGGAAGCATGAACGGTCTTTGCCTTATTGCAACAGTTCTTGCAGTAGCTATTTTTGTTACACTTCAGGTTAGACAGCGTACCATCAGAATGAAGAAGGGCTACGATGTAGAGAATGCATCCGCTTTCTGGTTTAAGACAGCCGTTCTTGCAGTAGTACTTATCGCATTCGGTGTTCAGCTTTCAAGACATAAAGGTATCCCTACAGTTCTTATCTGGGTACTTGCGGTAGTTATTGTTTATCACTACATTACTTCAAATACTACAACCGGCCGTTACTTCTACGCAGTAGGCGGCAACGAGAAGGCTACCAAGCTTTCAGGTATCAACACAAACAAGGTTTATTTCCTCGCTTACACCAACATGGGCTTCCTTGCAGCTCTTGCAGGTATGGTAACCATCGCTCGTCTTACATCAGCTCAGCCTACATACGGTCAGAACTACGAGATGGATGCTATCGGTTCATGTTTCATCGGTGGTGCTTCTGCATACGGCGGAATCGGTACCGTTCCCGGCGTTATCATCGGTGCGGTTCTGATGGGTGTCATCAACCTTGGTATGTCACTTATGGGTGTTGACCAGAACATGCAGAAGGTTGTAAAGGGTCTCGTTCTCCTTGCAGCCGTTATCTTCGATGTAGTATCAAAGCGTGGCGGAAAGCTCTTCGCAAAGAACTGATAAACTACTAATCAACATAACATAATTTCCTACTAACCCCAACAGGGCTGTGGATTTAATCCACAGCCCTGTTGGCTTTATATACTCTCGTTTCGGTTCTTAAGCTTCTGGAGTATGAAATACTGAAATACTGACATAAAAAAATAGGCCGCGATAATCGCAGCCTATTATTCATTGCCGGCACGTTTGAAACGATTGACCTTACCAAAGGCCTTGTGATGATAATAGAGACAAGCACGTCCGTTGTACTTTGCTTCGTATAATGATTTGTCGGCTTCTTCACGAAGCTTTTCGAAAGTTACTTCATCCGATGCGGTAGCACACGCAAGACCCATACTTACGGACACGTAAGGATTGAAATTGGAATCTGCATGAGGAATCTTGAGACTGTCGATTGCCTGCTTTAAATCAAGCGACCACTTAACAGCTGCCTTTGCGTCTATTCCCGAAAGCATAACCAGGAACTCTTCGCCGCCGACTCTCGCTGCATAGTCCGTACGTCTTTTGACTGATTTTCTGATCGCAGCAGTTACTTTGCGGATACATTCATCACCGGCCGCATGACCGAAAGAATCGTTGTATTTTTTGAAATTATCGATATCCAGCATCAGTATCGCAACGCTGGTTTTTTGTCTGATGCAATGCGGCCAAAGGTTTTCAACTCTTCGATCGAGCCCGCGTCGATTAAGAAGAAGTGTCATCGGATCGGTTTCGGCATCCGAAAGCGCCGAATCAAGACTGATCTTGTAGCTGAGCTTTCTGATGGTTCCCGAATAACTTGCTGCCGAGAGAACAACTCCCATAATACTGATGGTAATAATCGAAGTAACCGCATCCGCCGTGAAATGCTTTACTATAGCCAGGATAACCATCGGAACAAGTTCCGCAGCCCATACGATTGCAAAGGTTTCAAGCTTTAAAATCGGGAGACATCCGACAACCATCATCAGGATCCAGTAAAGAATAAGTGCTGTTGCGGATGCTTTGGATCTGAATGCGAAATTCAGCATTATTGCCGAGAATTCAAAAAGATATGCATAACAAACCTTGTCGAACAATTCCTTTTGCTGAGTACGCGAGGTAATAAAGATAGCTGCCGCGCTGACGGCCATACACAGCGCAAACATCATAAGTCCGAAGGTTTGGTACGAAGATGGCAACAGATATATTTTGAATAATTTTAAGACAATCGCAAATAAGAACACACCGCCACATCCAAGTATATTGAATATGTACAGTCTGCCCATGTTCAGTCGATCTATAACCGACTTGCCCGCCTCTTTGTTAAAAAGCGGCAAATCATGTCTTCCGAACAGATTGTCAAACATCTTTTCTCCATTCTGCTTTTAAGCACAAAATATGTATATTTGTGTATTTTCCCTACCAAACGAGTACACCTTCTCATCACAAAAATGACAAGTGTATACTATTAACTTCAGTATAACAAAAGTCATTTTCCAATGCAAGAATTATTTGATTTTCTACAATATCTAGTATAAGATTATTATATGATAATCCAATGTTTGTAGGGCTTTGCGCCGTTTTGTGCGCATCCGCGGCCCATTGTTTCCGTCGCTTAAGGAGATTTACTCATGCCTGATAAAGTTGAAGAGATTTTAAAAGAAATACATGTAATGTTTGCAAAATGTGATGCTTATCACAATACCCCCGACAAGGTAATTGTTTCGAAAACCGAAATGTTTGATTTGCTCGAAAAATTGAACGAAGCCATATATGAAGTCCTCGACCGATATGAAGCTACCAGCCGCAGCCGTGAACGTGCTCGAATCGAGCAGGACAAACAGGCTGCGGAAACCGTTGCAAGAGCCAAGCTTGAGTCTGACGATGTTCATGCCGCAACCCTTTTATATACCGACAGCATGCTCGACAGTATAAAAGAAGTTCTTGAACGCACAAAGGCAAATGTCAAGAGAGAAATGGTCGAAATGATGGCCGGAATCGAGCTTCAGGAAGAAATCCTCGAGCGCAATAAAGAAAGTGTCAAAGACGGTCTTAAGGAACTCCACGACAGCGAACTGTATCTCGAGACACTCCAAAAGAATCGTAAGAAGGCTGAAGACAAAAAGAAATACGGTGAGCAGGCAGGTCTTATCAATCGCGATGATGAAGAACCCGAGTCTCCCGTAGCAAATGCAGCCGCCAATATTACAATAAGAATCGATAAGGCAGGTGACAAAGCAGGCTATTCGATGCCGGCTTCAAAGTCATCTTCCAAGAAGAAAAAAGGCAGGAAAGCCGAGGCAGCTCCCCTCCCCGCAGAGCACGAAGAGGGAATGCCCTATACCGCCGATGAATTCGATCTCGACGGAGAATACGAACAGTGGAAGCTCGAGCAGGAAGGCGGCGAAGGTGCCGCAAAGCCCGAGAAAAAGAGTCTGTTCGGTCTATTCGGTAAAAAGTAAATACATCATACCTTGAAGCGGTAACCAACGCCCCAAATGGTTTCAATATACTGGGGCTTTGAAGTATCCGCTTCTATTTTTTCACGAATCTTCTTGATATGAACGGTAACGGTTGCTATATCCCCGATCGATTCCATATCCCATATCTTATTGAACAGCTCGTCTTTAGTAAATACTCGGTTGGGGTTCGATGCCAGGAAAGTAAGCAGATCAAACTCTTTAGTGGTAAACTGCTTCTCTTCCCCATCGATAAACACTCTTCGTGCAGTCTTATCAATCTTGATGCCTCGGATCTCGATAACGGTATTCTCACGCACGCCGCTTCCCGAAAGTCTCTCATATCTTGCAAGATGTGCCTTAACACGGGCAACAAGCTCGCTGGGGCTGAAAGGCTTTGTTATATAATCGTCAGCTCCCATTCCGAGTCCGCGAATCTTATCGATGTCATCCTTTCTTGCCGAAACCATAAGAATCGGAATATCATTCTCTTCACGAATCTGACGACAGATTTCAAAACCGTCGGTACCCGGAAGCATCAGATCAAGAACAACCAGATCATATTTGTTGCTTAATGCGGTCTTGAGCCCCTTTGTTCCGTCGCTTTCAATATCAACAGAAAACTCCGAAAGCTCCAGATAATCCTTTTCAAGCTCTGCAATCTCAATTTCATCTTCAATAATTAGTATCTTTTTCTTCATACCTTTGCTCCTTACTGTATCGTGAGATAATAAAGTATCGTCATTAATCATCAATGCTTCGAAACAACACTGTACTCAGCATCCTCCACATCCTCGCATTTTGAACATTCACAGTGATATTTTCTGAGCGTAAACCAGAAACAGCTTCCGACTCCGAGTTCACTCGTAACTCCCACGCTTCCGCCGTGATCTTCTATCAATTTTTTTACTATCGCAAGTCCGAGGCCTGTTCCGCCGCGCTTTGTTCCTCTCGATGAATCCGATCTGAAAAATCTCTCGAAAACATGCTCCAGGTCCTCTTCGGAAATACCGCAGCCGTTGTCTTCGATTTCAACTCTTACAAAATCGTCTTCCGGCATTGTCCTGATGCTTACATGTCCTTCCTGTTTGTCCATGTATTTTACGGCATTGCCGATAATATTGCCGACAACACGTCTGATCTGCTCGGGATCCGCACAAACATGAGTACAGGGCTCGACTCCGGACTCATAGGAAAGCGTGACTCCCTTTACCTCCAGATCAAACTTCTGCTCGTCGATGCAATCCTCAAAATAAGCATTCACGTCGATTTTTCCGAAATTGTACGGCACTATGTTGTTATCGAGTTTTGAATAAAGACTGAGCTCATCAACCAAAGCGCTCATATCCGAAGCCTTGGTGTATATGGTTCTTAAATATTTATCCTTTTTGTCTTCGGTATCCGCCACACCGTCAATCATACCTTCAGCATAACCTTTAATAGCGGTAAGAGGAGTCTTTAAATCGTGCGAAATATTACTGATCAGCTCAACCGTATCCGTTTCGTATTTCAGCCTCGCATCTATCTGTTCTTTTAGCCGGATTCTCATTTCTTCGAATTCTTCGCACAACTGCCCCAGCTCATCGTCCGGATCTCCCGAAATCGAAAAATCCAAATTTCCTTCTTTCATATTCTCAGTGGCCATATGAAGAACGTTAAGCGGTCTGATAAGGCTCCTGTAGAGCCAGGCTACCATAATAATAGCGGTAACCAGAATAATAATACCCGCTATGGTAACAGCCTCCGCAACAGGCATCCTAAGCTGCGCCCTGTCCCCCAGGTTCTCCCTGACGACATAATATATAACCTTGTCCTGACCTACATCGACGGAACCGCGCTCAAGTATATTGCTGCGGGCACCCGATATAAGAACTGCCGAAACGGTAAGCAGCAGAATAGGAACCAGAATACTGATAATAAATGCTACCGCAAGTCGCTTTTTTAATCCCATATATATCTCCTTCCCCTCCTTCAATGTATCACACGCCACAGGCAAATACCATTAACATTGTGTTAAATTTTAAAAAGGCCGCCCATTCAGGCGGCCTGATTATTCATATTTAATTTGATGTTTATCAGAATACCAACTCAACATCCTTGATAAGAACATCTGTATAGCTATAGGAGATCTGCTTTGAGGTATCAGGCTGATCACCTTCAAATGTTACGCAAAATACATGCGGATGCATCTCTGAAATAACACCTTCTGCTACGTCACAACGGTTTCTTCCATGATTCTCTCTGACAAGAACACGTTTGCCCATGTTACTTAAAATCATGTTGTAAATGTAACACATATTTGCCGGCTGTCTCATATCGCTAAACCTCTTCCCCTCTATATTTAGTATCAAAACAATTCCCTACCACAAAATATCTTATCATAAAATATTGCGTTTGTCAAAGCCTTTTGTGCATTTATCACAAAATATAGTTGACTATTATCAGGGAATCCACAAAATCTTGAAAATTCAAGGGATTTATCTACACATTTGACCTGCTGGTATGATATTATAAAGAAAAAGCTTGAAATTTTCGCATTTACGGAGATAAAAACTGTGGATACAGATACCAAATTCATGAAAAAAGCCCTTGTTCAGGCGCAGCACGCACTCGCTCTCGGCGAGGTTCCCATAGGCTGTGTTATTGTTTGTGACGGAAAAGTCGTAGGGCGCGGATACAATAAAAGAAATACACTGAAGACCACTCTTGCCCATGCCGAGATTACAGCCATCGATAAAGCCAGCAAAAAACTCGGAGATTGGAGACTCGAAGGCTGCACACTGTATGTTACTCTCGAGCCCTGTCAGATGTGCTCCGGCGCAATTGTGCAGTCAAGAATCGATCGCGTTGTCATAGGTGCCATGAATCCGAAGGCCGGCTGTGCAGGTTCCGTCCTCGATATGCTTCATGTCGCCGGGTTCAATCATCAGGTTGAGACAACTTACGGAGTCTGTGCCGAAGAGTGCACCGACATTCTTCAGGTGTTCTTCAAGGATTTGAGGGAGCGAAACAAAGCCGAGAAGGCAGCAAAGAAGGCCCGGGTACTTCCCGAAATCGAAGCCTGAAGCAAGGAGGCGGCTATGCAGTTTACTTATACTACCGATAATCTTGTGTTATCTACAGGAGACGAAAGCTACGCTCCGCTGGTTCTCGATTATCTCACGCGAAACCGGGAGGATTTCTCGAAGTGGGAACGTCTTTACGGAGACGAATTTTACACACTCGCCTACCAGAAAAGGGCCCTGCAGACCGAACAAAAACTGTTTTTGGCTTCCAGAGGTGTCCGCTATTATATATTCCTGAAAGAATGTCCGGAATTCATCATAGGCAATGTCAGCTTCTCATATCTTCTGGAAGACGACGGTCACAGATGTACGCTCGGCTATAAAATCGATCCTGCTTTCCGCAGAAAGGGCTACGCTTACGAAGCCATTTCCTGCCTGCTGCCCAAGGTCATTAAAGACTTCAACATAAAAAGAATTGAGGCCGACATTCTCGAAGAGAATACAGCCTCATTGAATCTTATTAAAAAGCTTGGTTTTGAATACGAAGGTGTGGCAAGACATGCTCATACGATTGCAGGCGCCGAACGCGACCACATGAGATTTTCCTTGATTGTATAATCACTTCCCCTTCCACTCCGATATCACGAGTCCCGCAAGCGTGAGCACGGTTCCGACAAGCAAAAGCGGAGTAATGGGTTCTGCCAGAACAAGTGCCGATGCAATCAGCGTAACAACCGGTGTAAGGTAGATATAAAAATTTGCGCTTACAGGACCGATAATCTTCGATGCATAGTTCCATATCAAAAAACATATCGCACAGGCTCCGACTCCCAGAAAAAGCAGATTCAGCAAATTCACAGGCTCTATTACATCTTTAACTTCTATCTCAAGTCCCGTAAAGCAGGCTCCGATTATCATAAACAAAAGCCCCCAGGCAAACAGCCTTCGCGTGCTTTGTATCAGGTTATGACCAAAGGTGTATATCTTTTTAAGGCACACACTGTAAACCGCCCAGCAAAGAGCCGCACCCACTATCAAAATGTCACCTATCGGATTCAATTCAAGCTTTGCACCGTTAAAACTGATTATAAAAATACCGGCAAGAGCTACCACAAATCCGACAAAGAAATTCCACTTGAACGGATCCTCGTGTTTGTTGACAATATGCGCAAGCACTGCCGTAAAAAACGGTGCGGCGGATATGATTACACCGGCATTTGATGCATAGGTATATGACAAGCCCGTATTCTCAAGGAAATAATAAAGGCTCACGCCCATCGAACCTGCCAGCATATAATAAAATTCCTGCTTAAAGCTTTCGGTTTTGAGAATTCCAGGTTTCATCAAAAACAGCACGATATATCCCAGTACAAATCTCAGTAAGAGGATTTCCACCGGCCCGAAACTTTTGAGAAGGACCTTTGTCGAAATAAAAGTAGTGCCCCAGATAATAACGGTAATAACAGCCAGTACATGGCCCAGGAGTTTATTTTTCATTTAATTGAATCACTTTCGGATTTATTGTTCTGTTTCACTATATACCCAAGTTGCCTGCGGTTCAATACTCTTCTTTCTGTTCAAATACACCGACATATGTTAAAATAAGTCATCATATGAAAAGCGGGGATTACTTGATACAATGAATAAAAAAGTTTATTTTGCAGGCTCGATTCGCGGCGGCAGAAGCGACGCAGAGCTTTACAGGCAGATCATTTCATACATAAAAAAAACAGACACGGTCCTTACCGAACACATAGGTGACCTGGAGCTGTCAGCTCTCGAGCAAGGCCGTTCAAAAGACGCCCTCATATACGAGCAGGACACCGGATGGCTGAAGGAATGCGACCTTGTCATTGCGGAATGCACCTGCCCCTCCCTCGGTGTAGGATACGAAATGGCATATGCCGAGGCAATCAAAAAGCCCGTTTATATTTTCTACCGTCCATCAAAAACCGAGCTTTCCGCAATGCTTACGGGAGACCCGTATTTTACAATCACACCTTACGAAACCGCTGAAGAAGTATTCGCAGCGCTCAATAAAATACTTATGTAATATCGGTGCCCAAACCGCATCAGAAATGGAGACAACATGAAATATTTATTTGCATCGGATATACACGGATCGGCTTTCTACTGCCGTAGACTACTTGAGGCCTTCGACACAGAAGGTGCCGACAAGCTTATCCTGCTCGGAGACATTCTCTACCACGGTCCCAGAAACGACCTTCCTAAGGACTATGCTCCCAAGGAAGTTCTTGCGATGCTCAACGAGCGCAAGGATTCGATTCTATGTGTACGCGGAAACTGCGACGGAGAGGTCGACCAAATGGTACTCGAGTTCCCCGTCCTTGCCGACTATGCGGTGCTGTTCGTCGAAAACCCTTCCATGACCATATACCTTACACACGGACATCATTTCAACATCGACAATCCTCTCCCCATGGCGGAAGGCAGCATTATGATGTACGGCCACACCCATGTAACGCTCGATGAAATTCGCAACAATCGCCGCTTCATCAATCCCGGCTCCGTTTCGATTCCCAAGCAGAACACCGGTCACGGCTATATCGTGCTTGAGGATGGTGTATTTACAAGGAAGCTGCTGGAGGAGTAAAGAAATGCACAATGACAATGATAATGATAATCAAAAGGATAAAGAAAACATACACTTATGGTATATTTAACGAAGGAAGGGTACCCACTCCAAAGTGGATACTCCCGGTATGGGTTATTTGATTCTTAAGAAGCCAACCTCACCTGTGGGCTAGACAGGTGAGGCTTTTTTATTTTTTTCTTACTATTTCTATTATCAAGGAAGTTCAGAAACGCTATAATCAAACCGCCAAAGGTACAGAGTATTTGGTCTATTATTGACTCATTTTGAAGTAATCTTAACCTTTGTACCGAGTCCCTTATCACAGAACCATTTCTTATAGTCCTTAAGCTTAGCTGCAGGAACAACTACCGTTGCAGACGCAGGAATTCCTTCGAAAGCATATTTTCCGCATGCATCCTTCAGCAGCGAAGATGAGTTGATAACAACCTTTTTAAGGTTTGAGGATTCCAAAAATGCATTGGTTCCGATGCTCTCCACATATTTGCCTATGGTAATCGAGGTAGCTGTATTGCCGCTCCAGAATATACCGTCAGCCAGCTGCGTTACTTTATAAGTATAGCCGTTATGCTTAATGGTATCGGGTACAACAATCGAGGTACTGTTGCCGGGGGCATATTGCAGCATGACTGTTCCTCCCTTTAAATCAGAGGTAAGTACCGTATAATAATACTCCCCGATGTAGAAGAACGTACCAACTGACTCAGGTCGTTTGGTAACGGAAGAATCAGCAGTACCCTTTCCTCTCGTCATGCTTACCTTAATGGGCTTTAAACCGCTGCCATAACCGTTAGTACCGTTATAAGCCGCCTTCGCGTAATCCGCAACCGACTTCGCGGTTGAAAACTCAACAGTCTTATCAGCAAATCCGCTCAGTTTAACCGTAATTTTTTCTTTTGAATCAACCGGAAGAAGAACCCAGAGGTGATTTACATGTGCCCACTCACTTGTTCCGTCGCAAAGAACTCTCTTGCCTGCAGTAATATAAATATTGTAGTCATTTTTATATAAATCCGCACTTGTAATATCTATCGGATAAAGAAGCATCTGTCCTCCGGTGCCCTTTATCTTCTTACCGGATAATCCGATATCAAGCGGGTACTTCTTATCCGCGGAAGAAAGCTCGTTGGCTGCAAACGCAATATTTCCGTTGTTGGTCAATGTGCCGTTATTAATAAGCTTGCCCGCAACATACAGCGATGCATTTCGGGTGTTCTTTGCCTTCTCTTTCAAAGTAACCTTACCGTTGTTGATAAAGTATGCATGACGTCCGAACGCCAAGCCGCAGCCGTCATTGGTTGTAACGGTAACGGTTCCGTTATTGACCAGCTTGCTGTGCGAATCCAAGTCCCCGTCTTTGACGATGTGAGTATTCACTCTGTCCCTGGGGAAGAAATCTCCGAAAACATTGATTCCGACACCGTCCGTTACATCGATATCAATCTTGCCGTCGTTGATAAGTTCGGCCTCCTGGAAATTGACAACAGCCTCTGCCGCATCATCATATACCTCAACATTGGCCGCAAACAAATCGGTTCTGTAAGGAATCATGACATTTGACTTAATCTTTATAGTACCCTTGTTTACCAATGTTGTATTGCGCACATCAAGGTAATGCAGATCATATGCTTTCTTCCGGTCCGCAACGATACTTATCAGTCCGTTGTTGTAGAAATGACGACTTACATACGCCTCTACCTGATCACGAGGCTGCCAGTCCGTATATGAAATATGACCAAGTTCTTTGATGTTTATTGTGCCGTCATTCATGCTTATGGCATCGTGCTCACCGTATCCGTCCTCGGCCGTATATCCCGGACCGTAATCCTTATCGAATCCATTGGAAAGGCTGAGGCTGCCGTAATTCAGATTGATTACACCGGTCGATGAATTGTGGAATACCGTCGCACTCAATGAATTGTGGCCAAAGCTGTCACTCGCATTCTTGTAAGCAGGTGCGGGTACGTTTATGGTTCCGTTGTTCATAATATTTCCGGAAAAAGTACCGTCAACGATGTTTACCGTAGCATTTTTCTGTACCCCAAGATTACCTTCGATCTTGGTCTTTCCGGTAATGTTGAGCGTGCTTCCCGAATGAACGGAAATATTCATCGTTGAAGTAATATAAAGTCCGTCGAACGTAACTGTTGCTCCGTTTTCAATAATAAGAAAGTCATTGTTGTTCGGGCAGTAGTAGGTTCCGCTCGATGAACGGTTTACATATTCTTTCGCATAATCATTGGTCTTGGCGAACTTGGCAAGTGCCTCTCCGTCAATAACCATATCGGAGCTGATAATCAGCAGCCCGTGCTTATCTTCTCTGTCCATAATCCTTCCGAACAGCTGCGCGGGTGTCTTGACTTTAATGTGCTGCGCGGGAGACGAATAATTCTCTGCGCGGACATAATTGCTGAATCTGTAACTGTTGGCCTCGATGAAGCTCAAATCTTTCGAGAGGTCCTGCTCATTGACAAACACGGGATGAAGCACAGTGGAGTCCTTCAGATCATTTGCCCGGGTAACGCGTCTGCCTTTCTCGTCTGCATAATATGCGAGTGCATATCCGCCCGAAAGTGCATTTGTCAGCGGTGCCATACTGTTAAAATACATATCCTCGAACACTCCCAGTTCCTTGTTTGAGGTTTTAAGGAATGTCTGTGTTTCCGGCATGAACGCCGCCGGTACGTCTCCGTCCACAAATTTAACGGTAATAAGATCAACAGGCGTGGGCGACTGCTTACACTTCTCGTAATACTCATCATGAGAGATAAGCGCATCCAGATACTCGCTGTATGCCTCTTCGCCCTCAGCCTCTCTGATACGGTCTGCCTCCTTATAAGCCTCATTAAAAAAATTGCTTGTCATCTGACTCGGAGTTGTCAGTTCGTATGAATTGAACACTGCGATGTAATCCTCGCGGAAATTCTTAGTCTTCTTATCCGTCAGATAGAACATGCCGCTTAAGGGTGAGCCGCTCGATTCAACATATTTCTTATCAAGTGAGCAGATACCCTTTGCATCCGTCTTCATGCATTCGCTTATTCCGTCCTCGTAATTGTCATACAGCAGACCGTAATATACTGCACTTATAATATTGGCATCATAATAAAGGTATTTGCCGCTTGCGGGAATGCCGTCGATTGTGACCTTGAGCTTAAGGTCATTCTCATAGTGTTCCATTGTTCCGGAATCTGACGAAGAACTCTTTTTTAAATACCACAGAGTATTTCCGAAAATGCTCTGCTGCTCATATTCGCTTAACTTCCCTGTATTTGAAACAGCTGCAAGGTTGTAGCAATCACCGAAGGCTCCGTCTCCGATAGTCTTCACACTCTTCGGAAGAGAAACCTTTTTAAGATTGTGACATTCATAAAAAGCTATGCTCTCAATTTCGGTCACCTTGCTTCCGAATTTGATATCCTCAACGCCGCTGTACTGACATACTCCGAACGGAATCTTCTTTAAATTATCGGGGAAGGAAATCGATTTAAGGTTATGGCAGTACGCAAATGCCTCCTGACCGATTTCATTAACCGATGCCGGTATGCTGATGCTTGTCATATAATAGCAGCCCCAGAATGCACCACCTCCGATATAAGTAACTCCATCGGCAATTGTCACCTTCTCAAGATTCTCGTAGTTGCAGAAAGCACCGTCGTTGATACCGATAACCTTATAGGAACTTCCGCCGTGTTTTACGGTCGCGGGAATGGTCAGTTTAGTCTTGCGGTAAGTTCCGCCGGATGCATATGCCTCACCCTTTGAGCTTCCGGACGGACGCTTCGTTACACGGTACTCTACATCATCTTCCGTAAATGTAGTAATCGCTTCGTAGGATCTGACCTTTTCATCGCCGGTATAGCGTAAGCCTGCTGCCTGTACATGCATAGCCGGAAGCAGATTCACAATCATAATCAGTACCGACAGGCATGCAATGAATACATGCCAATTAAAACTGTGCAATAAATGCCCGGAGCAGTTCCTTGTCCGATTTAAAGTTCTTTTTCGTGCTCTTTCGTTCAACTTCAAATATCTCCTCTCTTAGGTCACGCGAATTCATATCATCAATCACAGTATAACATATTAACCGCATAAAAGACAAAAGGATGATGAACACCAATCGATGTTCATCATCCGAAAATCCTTAATTTATAAGTCAAACGGCTTACTTGAAATATCTGTTGTAAAGACCCTCAAACGCCTTGCCGTGTCGCGCCTCATCGCGGGCCATCTCATGAACTGTGTCATGGATCGCATCAAGGTTAAGTTCCTTGGCACGCTTCGCCAGATCGTTCTTGCCTGCGGTAGCACCGTTCTCTGCATCGATTCTCATCTCGAGGTTCTTCTTTGTTGAAGGTGTAACAACCTCTCCGAGAAGCTCTGCGAACTTAGCTGCATGCTCTGCCTCTTCAAAGGCTGCCTTCTCCCAGTAAAGACCGATCTCGGGATAACCCTCACGGAAAGCAACACGGCTCATAGCAAGATACATACCAACCTCTGAACACTCACCGTTAAAGTTTGCGCGAAGATCCTCTAAGATGTCCTCTCTGACACCCTGAGCCACACCTACAACATGCTCTGCCGCCCAGATACGCTCTCCTTCCTGCTCCTTAAATTTGCTTGCGGGAGCACCACACTGTGGACACTTTTCGGGAGCCTCATCGCCTTCATGAACATATCCGCATGCGCTGCATACATACTTTGCCATATTTTTATATCCTCCTGTTAATATATAATAACACCCGCCCGGCAATGCCGAACGGACATCTTTGTCATTGTTTATTATATCAAATATTATACAATATTCCAACCCTATCAATATCCGTATAGTTTCCGACAGTGCGCATTATTATGAACACATACTCCGGTCAGCAAATTCTGCACATTGCAAAGCTCTGACTGCTGTTGACACATCCTTTTATATCTCTTAAAATTTTTAATATGCCGCTGAGCATTATTTCGGGCACGGAAAATATTTACTGCCCTCCGCGGCTCAGCCGCAACATTGAAGTATAATGGGTAACAACAATGAAATTTGAACGTGTAAAAGCATTTATGAACAGATCACAAACTCACAGAGAATTTGTCCTGTTTATGACATATGGTTTCCTGGCGCTGGTAGCTGAGCTGCTGGTCAGATTAGTCTGCGATATCAGTTTCCAGAGCCTCGATACGATGCTCGACATCCGGCCTTTCCCCGAACAGGCATTAGGCTCAATGCTGGCATTCCTCATCTCAAATATACTCGCAAAAGTAATATCATATGTATTCAATCGCAAAAAGACCTTCAAGGCCAACAATAACGCGCTGATAAGTTCTCTGATTTATGCGATAGTCTGCATTGCTTTGCTGATATTCGAAACAATTATCGGAACCCCCTTGCAGAATTTTCTGTACCTTACCTTCGGAGGCCGCTACAACGACCCGGACTTCTCAACCATCAGCGCGACACTTCCGACACTCTATCAGCTTTGCGGAACGCTTTCACAGCTGATATACTGCGCTGCGGATTCCTTAATACTTTTCTTCCTCAACAAATATGTCATAATGCGTCGCAAAGAATAAAGAACAACCCGGCCTGTATTTCAGACCGGGTTTCATATTATTCGGTAACTGTTGCTTCCGCTGCAGCGCTCTGTGCTTTTGCAGCCTCAGATGCGTTTGAAAGAAGCTTTCCTCCGAGTGCACCTGCAAGCACCGACTTCAGATCGAAGCCAAGGCCTTCGGTAAGACCGGTGGTAATCTGTGTTGTCGACTTTGTAATGTCTTCAACCAGCTTAGCGGTATTGCCTTCGCCGTACATCGTAATCTTGTCGATATTCTCAAGAGGCTTTGCAACACTTGCGGCAACCTCAGGAAGCACCTTGAAGAACATTTCGAGTACTGCGGCTTCCTTCATCTTTGACATAGCCTCAGCCTTCTTCTCAGTAGCCTCTGCCTCTGCAATACCCTTTGCACGAATTGCTTCTGCCTCTGCAACACCCTTTGCGCGAATTGCTTCAGCTTCCTGCTCTGCCTGATACTTGATTGCATCAGCATTGATTCTCATAGCCTCGGCTTCTCGCTCCATCTCGAACTTCTTAGCCTCGGCATCCTTCTGACGACGATAAAGCTCAACGTCTGCCATCTGCTGCTGACGGTACTTGTCGGCATCCGCCTGCTTGCGAATTGTAGCTGCAAGCTCCTGTTCCTTAACCTCAGCTTCCTTCTTACGAAGCTCTACGGACTTTTCCTGACGTGCAATATCGGCTTCAACCGCTGTTGCCTCGATTATCTTACGCTGTGTCTCTTCCTGAATCTTATAAGCTGCATCAGCTTCGGCCTGCTTTAGATCCGATTCCTTCTTAAGCTCTGCCTGCTTAATTTTCAGCTCGTTCTGCTTGATTGCAATGTCGGTATCGGCAACAACCTTTGCCTCATTTGCAGCCTTGCTTGCTTCAGCCTCAGCAATTGCAACATCGCGCTCTGCCTGAGCTTTTGCAATCGAAGCATCCTTCTGAATCTGAGACATGTTGTCCTGACCGAGGGCAACGATGAGACCCTTTTCATCATCGATTCTCTGGATGTTGCATGAAATAATCTCAATACCCAGAGCATTCATGTCCTTCTGAGCCTTCTCCTGAACCTCATCACCCAACTTGTTTCGGTCGGTGCAAAGTTCCTTTAACTTAACGGTACCGATAATCTCACGCATGTTACCCTGTAAAGAATCGGTAAGAGCAACGATGATGTCCTGCTCTCGCATGTTAAGGAAGTTCTTCATTGCAAGCTTGATTCCGTCAGGATCCGTCTTAACGCGAATCTTTGCGACCGCATCAATATCAACACCGATGAAATCAAGTGTGGGAACATATCCGTTTGTTTTAATATCAACACTTATCTGCTTTACAATCAGGTTATCCTTTCTTTCAAGGAAGGGAATTTTTATTCCTGCGCGGCCGATAAGAATTTTAGGATTCTTCTTTAATCCGGAAATGATGAATGCAACATCCGGGGGTGCTTTTACATAGCCTGAAAGAAGAATAACCAAAACTGCAATAACTGCTATCACTGCGATAGCGATTTTTAAATACTGATCCATATTTCCTCCATTCTGTGCCTTGGCACGTATCAGCTTTGATATACATAATTCTAGCCTTTTCATCGGTGGAAATCCAGACAGTAAAAGGGCAAATTAGGATATCCTAATCCGCCCCTTAATGAATTTTACTTATGACAAAAGATCGCTTAATTGTCCGAACTGTTCAAGTGTGAGTGTTTCTCCTCTTACGGTCTCCGAAAGCCCCATCTTTGCAAGAGCCTGCGCAACCTGTTCCTTTGAAAACGACAAGTCGGAAGAATTGCCGATTCCGTTCTGCAAAGTCTTTCTGCGCTGATTGAACGACGCACGGATGAGCGCAAACATCAGCTTCTCGTCCTTAACCTTTACGCGGGGCTCGGGGCACAATGTCAGGCGAATTACCGCAGAACCGACATTGGGTCGGGGCATAAAGCAGTTCGGAGGTACAAACGCCGCAATATACGATTCGGAATAGTACTGAACGGCAAGCGAAAGAGCTCCGTAATCTTTATTGCCGGGACCTGCATTCATTCGCTCGGCAACTTCCTTTTGAACCATGACGGTAATATTGTCGATCGGCACTTTTTTCTCCAAAAGTCCCATCACTATAGGTGTCGTAATATAATAAGGCAGATTTGCAACCACCTTTATCGGTCTTCCGCCGTTTTCTTCTTCAACGAGTTTGTTCAGGTCAAGCTTTAATACATCCTCATTGATGATCTTGACATTATCGTAATCAGCCAAAGTATCATGCTCAAGAATCGGAACAAGATTTCTGTCAATTTCTACCGCAATGACCTTACCGGCACTTTCGCAAAGATACTGAGTCATGGTTCCGATACCGGGCCCGATTTCAAGAACGGTATCCTCCTTGGTAATGCCTGCTGCCGCTACTATTTTCTCCAGCACGTGTGCATCTATCAGAAAGTTCTGTCCGAACTTCTTCTGAAAGATAATATGATATTTGTTAAGTATCTCTATTGTATTTTTAGGGTCTCCCAGATACGCCATAAAAATTCCTTTCGATTGTCAGTTATTAATCTTGTCCGAAATTCCGAATGAGAACAAACTTACCCCAAGCCAAAACGCTGTAATCACAAGTCTCTGCGTCCGTAAAAACGAAATGCATTTTCCATCGTAACCACATAAACTTCTTCCACAGGAATCTGCTTAATCTGCGCAAGCTTTTCAGCCACCGGTTTTAAGTATGCACTGCAGTTTCGTTTTCCTCTGTGAGGTACCGGAGCCAGATAAGGACTGTCGGTTTCGAGTAATATGCGGTCGAGAGGAATAACCTCTGCAGCCTCGACGAGCTTTCTCGCATTGCCAAAGGTTAAAACTCCTCCTATGCCGAAATACAGGCCCATCTTTACATATTCGGCCGCCTGTTCGGGACTGTAGGAGTAGCAATGCATATCAACGCGCAAATCTCGTCCGGCTGCCTGCTCGCTTTTGTACATTTCCCTGACAATATCCATGGTATCCATCGCAGCTTCACGACTGTGTATCTCTATCGGAAGTCCGAGCTTTATTGCAAGCTTCCACTGCTGAATGAAGAAAGCCTTCTGCACATCGTGATTTTCTTTGTCCCAGTAGTAATCAAGTCCTATTTCTCCGATGGCAAGTACCTTAGGATGCTTTGCCATGGCTTCGATTTCACGAAGCTTGCTGTTTTCGGCTTCCTCGTCAGGAATATTGCCGTTCTCATCGAGAAGTTCTCCGACTTCGTCAGGATGAACACCCACAGCAGCATACATAAAAGGGTATTCGTCGGCAAGTTTTAAACCTCTTCGCGAAGAATCGAGACTTGCACCGCAATTCATAATATACCGAACTCCGTCTTTGTGCATGGATTTCAATATTTCATCTCTGTCGGTATCAAAGGCTTCTGCCTCGTAATGTGCATGTGTATCAAAAATCATAATAATTGTTCCTCATGGTCTGTTTCGTCTGATCAGAATAACAGCAGCGCCTGTCAAAAGCACCGCACCTCCGGCGGCAATTCCGACCGCAATAGGGGTTGCCCTTTCAAAATCAATATAATCCGAAAACTCGGGCGCTTTATTATCCTTGGGCTGTGCCATCGAAAGAGTACTCATATCGACATCTTTAAATGCAACATCCACAGGAATCATAAATGCCGGCCAGGATTTATTGAAAAGCGTGTCATTCATGGTATAAGCTTCGTTGTAATATATGATATCCGTTCTGCCTACGATTTTGTCACCGTAAGTATAGGTGATCGTTCCGATGGCATTATCGCCATGACCGATGTCTGCGTCTTCATTGAAGGTTATCTGCTTGACGGTTGACTCGGGCGCGACCGAATCCGGAAGAATTACTCTTCCGCCGTCATCACCGTTGCTTAAAAGAGGCTTCCTGTTCTCATTGAACTCGGGAATCTCGTTCTTGCTGAACATGGAAGGGAAGCCGGTCGAATCGGTTTCTCCGTCCAAATCACTCATATGATATGTCTTGAAGCTGTCAAAAGCATAGTCGAGCAAAGTCTTTGTATCGTTGTAAACCGCAGCCCAGGTCTCCGCATGCATTACAACGGAGATAATATTCATGCCGTCCTTTTTCGCATAGGTTACAAGCGCATACCCCGCCTGAGTGGTTGCACCTGTTTTTCCGCCGATACAGTAGTCGTAACGCATAGTTTTGTTCAAAAACCAGTGGTGGTTGGTCAGAAGCTTTGCAGGATTTTTGTTGGTTTCGGGCATAGCGTAGGTAGCCGTTCCGTTAATCTTCATGAAAGCTTCGTTCTGATAGGCTGCCCTTGCAATCAAAGCCATGTCGTAAGGACAGGTATAATGGTCTTCATCGTGAAGACCGTGTGAATTCGCAAAATGAGAACGTGTACAGCCGAGCGACTGTGCCTTTGCATTCATCATTTTAATAAATCTTGCAATCGAACCGCCGACATGCTCACCAACCGCATAGGTTGCCTCATTTGCAGACTCCAGCATAATACCGTAGAGTGCCTGCTCCATGGTCAGCTGCTCGCCCTCGACAAGGCCCATTCGGGAACTGGTCTTCGAGACATAGTTGTCCGCAGCATAACTTACGGTCACAATCTCATTGGGCTCGCTGTTCTCGAGTGCAACAAGAGTGGTAAGAATCTTCGTGGTACTGGCGGGGAAAAACTGCTGGTACATGTTTTTCTCATACAGAATGCTTCCGGTTCCGGCCTCAATGACAATCGCACCGTCGGCGCTGATATCGGGTCCGGTGGGCCAGAAAACCGCATCCTCCGCCGCAGCCCCGGTTGCCGGTAATATAGCATTTATCAGCAGTAACAGCACCGCCGCAAAGCTGAATAATTTATTTTTCATCGATTATTTCTCCAATCGCAGATTACAGAATAAACCACTTTGAAGTATAAGATAATAAGGGCCCGTGCGCAAGCAATTTAAAGACTTTTGAACCCCGTCCCCTATTTATTTTGACATTTTTTGCACGGCGCTGTATTATCCACTTAAGACTCCTTAAGTCTGCCGAACCTATGCCCTTCATCACAAGACAAGGGCACATTGTCCGTTTTGTTTACAGAAAGCAGCAGGAAAACAACTTGAAAATAAGCATTAAGAAAAAAGCAGGCTACAGACTGTACGGAATCCTCTATTTCGTATTCAAATGTCTGTACCCGGTAAAAAAGAATAAAGCGTATTTCATTATGACTCACGATTCCTCCTCGGAGGGCAATTGCGGAGTCGTAAAAAAGCACCTTGAAAACATGGGATTTATTTGTCCGGTTCTCACAAGGAGCGACACAGCTTCGGCGTCATTTATATTTCGCTCCGCCCTTGAGCTTGCCACAAGCAAATATGTATTTACGGACAATGCCTTTTTACCGCTGGCATATCTGAAAATCCGCCGCAGGACCAGGGTTGTTCAGCTTTGGCACGGAACCGGAACCATCAAGAAATTCGGCCAGCATGTCAATACCGGCGATGTCAAAGCGGCAGAAAAAAGATCGGGAAAGAATATTTCTACTGTTGTAGTAAGTTCAAATGCAACCAGGAACCTTTATGCGGAATGTTTTAATGTCCCCGCTGAAAATGTTCAGGTCCTGGGACTTCCGCGCACCGATATTTTCTTCAATTCGAGTTTCCCTCAGGAAGCACGCATAAAGCTTGAAGAGAAATATCCCGGGCTGAACGGCAAGACCTTCATTTTGTATGCTCCTACTTTCCGGGACGATCCAGAAGATAAAAAGCTACAGCTTGATACCATAGCTTCGCTTACCGATTATCTGATACAGCCGCAAACCTTACCCGAAAACGTGTGCCTGGGTCTGAGGCTTCACCCTTCGCTTACCGACAAACTGAGCGGACTGTCCGGAAACGAACGGGTTCTCGACCTTTCCGCCTACCGGGGAATCAACACACTGCTCGGAGCGGCGGATATATTGATTACCGACTACTCTTCCGTTATTTTCGAGTATTCTCTGCTCAATCGTCCGATACTTTTCTATGCATACGACCTCGATAAATTCGAAAACTCCGACCGAGGTTTTTATCGCGATTACAGAAGCTATGTTCCGGGACCGGTTTGCCTTGGCAAAGAGGCACTTGCCGAAGAATTGAATCGTGTTATTGCTTCGGGAGAGATTCCGGACCCTTCAAGGCATAAGAGTTTTGTCGAGGATTCCTTTGCTTTTCGCGACGGAAAATCGACCGACAGACTCATCGGTTTTCTTCGAAACGCGGAGCCGTATAATTAGCGCATCAATCAGACAATTTCATATTCCGCAATCACATGTCAAAACAATTCATCAAAGGAACAGAGGCACATAAGAAACGATTTCGTTTTTTATGTGCCCCTTTGTTTATCATACGGATTTATGCATTTGCGGTACTGCCTGTATAAAGCTGGTAATATCTGCCCTTCTGCTCAATCAGTTCATCGTGGGTACCGCGCTCGATAATGCGGCCCTGCTCAAGAACCATGATGCAGTCGGAGTTGCGTACGGTTGAAAGACGATGCGCAATAACGAAGGTTGTTCTGCCCTTCATGAGCTTATCCATACCGCCCTGTACAAGCTTCTCTGTTCTGGTATCGATTGATGAAGTAGCCTCATCGAGAATAAGCACGGGAGGATCCGCAACCGCAGCTCTCGCAATAGCAAGCAGCTGACGCTGTCCCTGCGAAAGGTTTGCTCCGTCGCCGGTAAGCTGAGTATTGTAGCCGTCGGGAAGACGCTTGATGAAACTGTGCGCATTTGCAAGCTTTGCCGCTGCAATAACTTCCTCATCGGTAGCATCGAGTTTACCGTATCGGATGTTCTCCATAACCGTACCGGTAAACAGATGAGTATCCTGAAGAACGATTCCGAGCGAATGACGAAGATCATCCTTCTTAATCTTGTTAATATTGATTCCGTCGTAGCGAATCTTTCCGTCCTGAATATCATAGAAACGGTTGATAAGGTTTGTAATGGTGGTTTTTCCTGCACCGGTGGAACCTACAAAGGCAATCTTCTGGCCGGGTGTCGCAAACATCTTAATGTCGTGAAGAACCATCTTCTCATCGGTATATCCGAAATCTACATTGTCGAATACAACATCGCCCTTCAATTCTACATATGTAGTCTTATTCTCAGCCTTGTGGAAATGCTTCCAGGCCCATACTCCGGTTCTCTCCGCATTCTCAACTACGGTGTACTCACCCTTCTCATCCTTATCCCAGACCGCATCCGCACTTACGTCTGCTGCCTCGGCACTTCCCTTGTAAACCTTTCTTGCATTCACAAGAGTAACATAGCCTTCATCGGTCTCGGGTGCCTCATCGATCACCTTGAAGATTCGATCTCCGCCGGCAAGTGCCATGATAATCGAATTAATCTGCATACTTACCTGACTGATAGGCATGTTGAGTGTTCGGTTGAACTGAAGGAAACTTGCAAGTGCTCCGAGGGTAAATCCTCCGATTCCGTTGATGGCGAACGCACCTCCGGCAATTGCAAGAACAACGTAGGAAAGGTTTCCTACCTGTGCATTGATAGGTCCGATAATATTTCCGTAACGGTTCGCATTGTAAGCACTGTTGTAAAGTGCATCGTTAAGTTCATCGAACTTCTCGATGCTCTGTTCTTCATGGCAGAATACTTTGACAACCTTCTGTCCTGTCATCATCTCTTCGACAAAACCGTTCAAAGCACCGAGATTCTTCTGCTGTCCCACGAAGTGCTTTCCGCTCTTGCCCGCAACCGTCTTTGTCGCAAAAAGCATGAAGCCTATCATTACGAAAGAGAGCAGTGTCAGCCAGCCGTTCAGCATAATCATGCTTGCTACGACGCTGACAATTGTAATCGAGCTGTTGAACAGCTGAGGAATACTCTGTGAAATAAGCTGACGCATGGTTTCGACATCGTTTGTGTAAAGCGACATGATATCACCGTGCGAATGTGTGTCGAAATACTTGATCGGGAGTGACTCCATATGATCGAATATATCTTCACGGAGCTGGTTCTGAATTCCCTGGGTAATGGTAACCATAATTCTCTGCTGAACAAAGGAAGCAACCACACCGATAAGGATGAAGCACGCAACATGTTCAATAGCTTCCAGCAGCGCCGTATAGTCGGGATTGCTGCTCTCAAGAAGAGGAACAATGAAACCGTCAATCAGGGTTCTCATAAACATTGTACCCTGAATTGTCATTGCAAATACGGTTACGAAAATGCAGGCAATAACAATGATCCATCTGACCATTCTGCCCTTCATCGCATACTTTAATATTCTGCGCAGAATCTTACCGGGGTTCTCAACCATCGGCTTGGCTCTGCCCATATTTCTGGGTCCCATAGGCGGCATCAGTGCTCACCTCCGTTCTCATCAAAGTCACCGTTTCCACCGGTTTGTGACTCGTAAACGTCACGATAAATCTCATTGCTTTCAAGCAGCTCGGCATGTGTTCCGAAACCATTTATTTTGCCGTCATCGAGAACAATAATTCTGTCCGCGTTCTGAACGCTTGAAATACGCTGTGCAATAATAAGCTTTGTGGTTCCGGGAATCTCTTCCGCGAAAGCCTTTCTGATTTTTGCATCGGTCGCCGTATCTACGGCGCTTGTACTGTCATCGAGAATAAGAATCTTGGGCTTCTTAACAAGTGCTCTGGCGATACAAAGACGCTGCTTCTGTCCGCCCGAAACGTTTGCTCCGCCCTGCTCGATGTGTGTTTCGTAACCATCGGGCATCTTCTCGACAAATTCATCCGCACAGGCGAGCTTTGCGGCACGCTTACACTCAGCTTCGATGGCTGCTGTCTCCTCGGGAGTCTCTTCGTGCTTTACGGTAACCATCTTGCCTTCCGCATTCAGTTCTCTCTTCTTACGAACACCCCAGCGAAGGTTTTCCATTACGGTTCCGGAGAAAAGCACATTCTTCTGCAGAACTACGCTTACCTCATCACGAAGACTTTCGATGTCATATTCCTTTACATCGTGTCCTCCGACCTTGAGGCTTCCTTCGTTTACATCATAAAGACGACTGATAAGATTAACGAGTGTGGACTTGGCACTGCCGGTTCCTCCGATAATACCGATTGTCTCGCCGGAGTTGATCTTAAGATTGATATCGGTAAGTACATTCTCCTCGCTGTCCTTCTTATATCTGAAGTTCACATGCTCAAATTCGATGCTTCCGTCCTCGATCTCCCATAAAGGCTTCTCGGGATTTGTAATATCGGGCTCCTCAACAAGGACCTCGTTGATTCGCTTCATACTTGCCGCACTCATGGTCATCATGATGAAAATCATCGCGAGCATCATCATTGAAGTAAGAATACTCATGCAGTAGGTAAGAAGACTCATGAGGTTACCGGTTGTAAGCTCAACCTCATGCGAGCCTACAATCATCTTTGCACCGATCCAACTCAAAAGCAGGATACAGGTATAAATCGTAAGGCTCATGATAGGGCTGGCAAAAGTAGTGATGTTCTCTGCCTTTGTAAAAATCTTGCGCAGATTCTCGCTGGCGGTATTGAACTTTTTCTTTTCATGATCTTCACGAACGTAAGCCTTTACGACGCGAATCGCGTGAATGTTTTCCTGAACGCTGGCATTAAGAACATCGTACTTGGGGAAAGCCTGTGTAAAGGCTTTCATGGCCTGGCTCATGAAAATTGAAATCGCAATTGCGAGGAACACCGTAGCACCGACGAAAATCATCGCAATCTTAGGCTTAATCGTAAATGACATAATCATCGCGATAATAAGTGTTGCGGGTGCTCTCATGCACATACGAAGAAACATCTGATATGCATTCTGAACATTTGTAACATCGGTTGTAAGTCGTGTGATAAGTCCTGCCGTGCTGAACTTATCGATGTTCGCAAAGGAGAATGTCTGAATTCTGTCGTACATTCCCTTTCTGAGGTTCTTTGCAAGACCGGCCGAAGCCTTTGCACCGAAGACACCTCCCATGATGCCGCCCGCAAGTCCGACAATCGCCGCAAGCACCATCATTCCGCCGACAATAAGGATATGCGTCATATCTCCCTGTCCGCCGTTTCCGTTAATTCCTTCGTCAACCAAAGAAGCCATCAAAAGCGGAACAACCATCTCCATGGCAACCTCAAGGATCATACTGACGGGTGTAGCGAACGAAACCCACTTGTATTCCCTGACGAAAGACAAAATTCTCTTTACCAAGTTCTATTCCTCCTTCTTCAATATCTATCTTATTCATTCTGTTCCGAATTATCGGTTGATATATTCACAAACGTTCATTATATCACTTTTCTCAGATTTCCGTAAGATGAAAAATTTTAGCGTTAAAGTCACCCCAGAAACCATCGGTTGCGTTTATACCGGCATACATCAGCGCATCTCCGTTCGCGGTAAACGCACTGCCTTCCGCTTCGCCGTTTGTATAAATGTCGTATTTGTATATGCGGTAATTCTTATTGGGATCGAGTCCCTTCAAAAACACGCGCTTTGTCTTGTAATTTGCTCCGTGAAGCACTTCCGTCACGGTTACGATTGCCTCCGATTTGTCCTTTGCGACTACCTCCCAGCAGTCCCATTCCCTGTTCTCGAGGAACGAAGCCACACGATAGTAATCTCCGTTTCTTACAAGGTCGTTAAACTTGTGATACATTGCAACCTGAGCAGGAATCATGTCACGGTCCTTTTCGGGAATACGTGTAACATCAAGTTCGTAGCCGAAAGTTCCCGCAAGAGCAACATATCCCCGTGTTTCGAAGGGGGTTACTCTTCCGACGCTGTGGTTGGGACAGTCACTTACGTGAGCACCCATGGTGGAAAGGGGATAAATCAGAGCCGTTCCCTGCTGAATCTTAAGTCTTTCAATCGCATCCGTATCATCCGATGTCCAAATCTGCGGGCTGAAATAGAGCATTCCGGGATCGAAACGCGCACCGCCGCCCGAACAGTTCTCTATAAGAAGATAAGGGAATTCCTTTGTCAGTCTGTCCTGAAGCTCATATACTCCGAGCACATATCTGTGGCAAAGCTCACCCTGAGACTCTTTATCAAGCATAAAGCTTCCGAGGTCGGTCAGCTGACGGTTCATATCCCACTTAACATATTCGATGTTTGCACTTTTTAAGATTGTGCGAACCTGATTGTAGGTGTAATCAACCACCTCGGGTCTGGTAAGGTCGAGAACATACTGTGCACGGCTTTGAACCGCAGTTCTGCCCGGCAGCTGAATCGCCCAGTCCGGATGCTCACGGTAAAGATCGGAATCGGGAGAAATCATCTCAGGCTCAAACCATATTCCGAACTTCATACCAAGCTTGTTTACTTCGTCGACAAGATATTTGAGACCGCCTTTGAGTTTATTCTCGTTTACAATCCAGTCACCGAGTGAACTGTCGTCACAGTTTCGCTTTCCGAACCATCCGTCATCCATTACGAGCATCTCGATTCCGAGCTTTGAAGCCTGTTTTGCGATAGCTATCAGCTTGTCGGTATCGAAATCAAAATAGGTTGCCTCCCAGTTGTTTATAAGAATGGGACGCTTCAGATCTTTGTAAGGACTTCTGATAAGATGCTTTCTGTACAAATCATGGAACGTTCTGGTCATATCTCCGATGCCGTTGTGAGAATATACCATTACGACCTCGGGAGCCGTAAACTCTTCTCCTTTACGAAGATTCCAGCAGAAATCCTCCGGATTGATTCCCATCAGGAAACGAACGGTATTGAACTGGGAAAGCTCTGCCTCTGCGACAAAGTTGCCCGAATACACAAAGTTGAATCCATAAACTTCACCGTAATCCGCGGTGGCATCTCCCGAAAGAAGCGCCATAAACGGATGCTCCTGGTGGCTCGATTCACCGCGCTTGCTTGAAACGGTATGCTTTCCGTAGCCCAGGCGGTTACGGTCAATCACACGCTCTCTTGCCCAGGAACCGTGAAGAATCATCGTGTCAAAATCTTTATTCTCAAATTCTACGCATGTAGACAAAACTTTTGTAAGCTTTACATTCTCATACTTACCGGTATTTCTGACCCTTACGCTTCTGGTTATTGCATCCACGTCCTCGAAGACCGTATATACCATTGTGATTTCAAGCCCGTTGATCGGATCCTCGGCTGCCAGTTCGAGAGTCGTACACTCGCTTTCTTTGCCGAAGGTGGCGGGAAGTCCGCTAAGTTGCGGCTTTCCGGAATAAATTCTGTGAGATTTATAGTTTACGGCGGTTGCGGTAAAACCGTCGGGATTCATCACCATAAAGGCATCTTCCCTGTAGTCACCCAGTCCGTGTCCGGGATATTCGAAAGCCATGCAGTCGTTAAACGATGCACGCTCACGCTCGTTTGCGGTAGGCACCAGCTTTCCGAACCCGGTTCTTGTCAGATCCGCGGTCCTGTAATCGGACAGTCTCCTTCCGTAATACATGTGCAGAATATATCCGTCGGTATCCACGATCTCTATCATATAAGTCGATCCGGGTGTGTCCAGTTTAAAAATTCTTTCTTTTTCAAAAAACGCTATTCCCATAAAACCCTCCTTGCCTTAATGATTATACTCTCGGCCATATTAAATTGCGAATGAATTTTCTGTGAAAAGAATGAATTATGTATTTTCCGAATGCCGACTCTTGAAAGCGTGAACTTTACGGCTTTTTTAAGAAACTCATTTTCATTTTTCAGTTTCTTTTTTATTTACAGACGGTATTTTTTAATGTATAATATTTTCATCATTTCCATGCGTTGAGCGCTCACTTTGAGGCACGCACGGATAAGTTTTCCACACACATGCCGGATCCCTCCGGCAGAAAAAAGAGAGGATACAGTATAATGGGAATGGAACAGTATGAGGCTTGGAAAGCCAAACATATGCATGATGATCCTAAGGATCCTTATGTAAAGAAAATTACCAAACTCGGAAAAAAGATTACCGATGTTGCCGGACATATGCTCTTCGGCGTTAAGGTTGAGGACCCTGAGTACTGGGGTCTTGCAGACATCGTCAACGAAGACATGGTTGATGTCGCACTGGCTATGAAAAAAAGAACACCCTATACCTTTGACCAGATGTGCAAGCTGGTTAAGGCAAAGGATGATGAAGCTAAGAAGAAGCTTCAGAAGACACTCGATGATATGAGCTATATCGGACTTATCGAGTATGACTACGGATATCATTACGATCACAACGGACGTACCGCCCCCCAATCTGAGAGACGTTACATCCTTCCCATGTTCGTTCCCGGTTCCGGCGAGCTTCTCAATATGGAAGAAAGCGTTGACCGCAACGACCAGGTTTGTCACAGAATCGAAGATCATCCCGACCTTGCTGCATTCTTTGAGCGTATGACTTACATCCCGCTCGACGGAATTACGCAGATGGTACCTCCCGGAGGTGCCGGAATCGGTATGCATGTTATCCCCGTAGAGAAGGCTATCTCTATGGAGAACGAGGCTATCGACATCGAGAAACTTTCATACTGGCTTTCAAAGTACGAAGGTAAAATCGGTGTGGGCCGTTGTTCATGCCGTGTTTCCCGTAAAGCTATCGACGACGGTTGTGCGGATGATGAGTACGGCTGGTGTATCGGTGTAGGTGATTTCGCAGATTACTGCCGTGAGACCGGAAAGGGCCACGATATTACAAAAGAAGAAGCTCTTGAAATTTTAAAGCGTGCGGAAGAGAACGGATTCGTTCATCAGACCACAAACATTGACGGAGAAAACAAAATTTTCGGTATCTGTAACTGTAATGTTGAGATCTGTAATGCTCTTCGAACTTCACAGCTCTTCAACACTCCCAATATGTCACGTTCTTCTTATGTCGCTCATGTCGACAAGGAGAAGTGCGTTGCCTGCGGACGCTGCGTAGAATATTGTCCCGCAGGTGCAACACGTCTCGGACAGAAACTTTGCAAGGCTGACGGATCGGAAGTTCAGTATCCCAAGCAGGAACTTCCGGATGCAAAGAAGTGGGGAAGAGACAAGTACGATTATAATTATCGTGACAACAACAGAATCAACGTACACGAGACCGGTACAGCTCCCTGTAAGACAGCCTGCCCCGCACATATCGCGGTTCAGGGTTACATCAAAAAGGCTTCACAGGGCAAGTACACCGAAGCTCTCGCACTTATCAAGAAGCAGAATCCTTTCCCCGCAGTCTGCGGTGCCGTATGCAACAGACGCTGCGAGGACGCATGTACCAGAGGAAAAGTTGACCAGGCTCTTTCAATCGATGCAATCAAGAGATTTATCGCAGAGCAGGATCTTAAAGCAGAGACAAGATTCATCCCCAAGAAGGTTATTCCCGCAAGTACTCAGAGTAAGTACGCAAACGGCTTCCCCGAGAAGATTGCAATCATCGGCGGAGGCCCCGCAGGACTTACCGCAGCCTTCTATCTCGCACAGACAGGTTACAAGCCTACCGTATTCGAGAAGAATGCCGAGCCGGGCGGAATGCTTCGCTACGGTATTCCTTCATACAAGCTCGAGAAGAACGTTCTCGCAGCAGAAATCGATGTTATGAAGGAAATGGGTGTTGAGATTAAGACCGGCGTTGAAGTCGGCAAAGATATCACTATCGATGAGCTCAGAAAACAGGGCTACAAAGCCTTCTACATTGCTATCGGATGCTCCGCGGGACGTCTTCCCGGAGTTCCCGGCGATAAGGCAGACGGTGCAATGACCGCTATCGATTATCTGCATGATGCAAACTGCGGCAATGCTCCTTTCGCAGGCCGCGTAGTAGTTGTCGGCGGCGGTAACGTAGCCATCGACGCTGCAAGAGTATCCGCACGCAACGGCGCTGCTGAGGTTCACCAGCTCTGCCTTGAGTCGGAGAAAGAAATGCCCGCTTCCAAGGAAGAAATCGAAGAGGCAGGTGAAGACGGAGTTAAGATTCAGTGCGGTTGGGGACCCAAGGAAGTTCTTACCGAGAACGGCAAGGTTACCGGAATCGTATTCAAGAAGTGTCTCTCCGTATTTAATGCCGAGCATAAGTTCGCTCCCACCTATGATGAAAACGACACCATTACAATCGCTTGCGATCGCGTAATTTTTGCGGTAGGTCAGGCTTCGGTTTGGGGCGACCTCGTAAAGAACGAGAAGGTTGAGTTCAAGGGGCCTGCTATTCAGGCCGACAAGCTTACCTTCCAGACCGGTCAGCCCGACATTTTCGTCGGCGGTGATGTTTACACCGGACCCAAGTTTGCTATCGATGCCATCGCACAGGGCAAGATTGCAGCAGAATCACTCCACAGATTCGTTCACAACGGACATATGGTTACAGGACGTAACCGTTGGGAGTTCAAGGCACTCGATAAGGACGATATCCTTGTTGAGAGCTACGACCGCGGACCTAAGCAGGTTGAGGGCGTAAACGAATCACTCAAGAAGTCCTTCAGGAACTACAAGGTTACACTTACCGAAGAGCAGATTAAGGCAGAAGCATCAAGATGTCTCGGTTGCGGAGCCACAATCGTCGATTCCAACAAGTGTATCGGCTGCGGCGTATGTACGACCAAATGTGAATTTGATGCTATCACACTCAGAAGAGATCATCCCGAGTGTTCAAACCTCATGATTGCCGAGAACAAGTTCAAAGGCATCATCCCTTACCAAATCAAGCGTGTCGGAAAGATTATTACACACAAGAAGGTTGAGCACTGATTCTGAATTATTAGCACCAAAGCAGATTTTACGTTTCAGATTTGCAGGGTGCCGAATGGAGAAAATATGCACGAACTTGGAGTTACCTTTTACGTATTAAAAGATGTAAAAAAGGTTGCCGAGGAAAACAACGTTGATAAGATTGATTTTGTTACGCTGGAGATCGGTGAGGTCTCCGGCGTAATTCATGAACAGCTTATTGACTGCTGGAACTGGGCAAGAAAAAAAGAGACAGTTACCGAAACTGCCGAAATGAACATAGAAACCCTTGAAGCGGTTACTTTCTGTGAAGACTGCAAGGGTGAATACAGGACCATCGACCATGGCAAAATCTGTCCCTTATGCGGAAGCAAAAACACATACCTCTTAAGGGGCAACGAATTCAACATCAAAGAAATAGGGGTATACGATGACGATACTGGAGCTTAAACAGGGTATTTTCAAAGAAAACGAAATTACCGCAGACGGAATCCGTGAGGATTTCAAAAAAAGCGGCAAACTCATGATAAACGTGATGTCTTCTCCAGGCTCGGGCAAGACAACCACTTTGCTGCGTACCATCGAGGGTCTTAAGGGAACCGCGCGCGTAGGCGTAATGGAATGCGACATTGATGCAAGTGTAGACGCCGAAACAATCGCAGCAGGCGGAGGCAAAGCGATTCAGCTTCACACAGGCGGAATGTGCCATATGGATGCCGCCATGACAAAGCAGGGCCTCGATGCGATGGGAATCGATGATGTCGACATTATCTTCATCGAAAATGTCGGAAATCTCGTATGTCCTGCGGAATTCGATACAGGCGCCGGAATCAATATCACCATACTCTCCGTTCCCGAAGGCGACGACAAACCTGCCAAGTACCCTTTGGTTTATCAGGTATCAGATGTCGTCCTTATCAATAAAACAGATGCCTGTGCCGTATTTGATTTCGATATCGAGCTCGCTAAGGAAAGGATATTGAAGCTCAATCCCCAAGCACGGATTTTCTGCATTTCCGCGAAAAACAACGAAGGCTTTGAACCCTGGATATATTACCTTGGTGAAAAGCTCGCCGAACGGAGGAGCTGATATGGGAAAGGTTAAAGTTATCGAAATCCACGAGAACGTATTCTCGTCCAACAACAAAGCCGCAGATCTACTGCGTGAAGAGTTAACTGCCAAAAATGTCTTTATGCTCAATGTTATGTCTTCTCCCGGTTCGGGAAAAACTACGGCTTTATCTAAGATAATCAACATGCTTAAAGATGAATACCGCATCGGCGTAATGGATGTGGATATCGAGACGAGTCTCGATGCCCAGAAAGTTGCGGATGCCACCGGCGTAAAAGCTCTTCAGATTCACAACGGAGGCCTCTGCCACATTGACGCCGAAATGACATCGAAAGCAATCGAAACCTTCGGTGTGGATGATCTCGACATTGTTTTTCTCGAGAACATAGGAAATCTTGTCTGCCCCGCCGAGTTCGATACCGGAGCTCACAAAAACATGATGATTCTCTCCGTCCCCGAAGGTGACGACAAACCGCTTAAATATCCTTTGATGTTCAGTGTATGCGATCTTGTTCTGATTTCAAAAATCGATACGCTCGACTTCTTTACCTTCGACATGCAGAAGGCTGTAGACAATATAAAAAACCTTAATCCGAATGCAGTGATTATTCCCGTAAGTGCCAAAACAGGCGAAGGTATGAATCAATTCGCAGATTGGATAAAGGCTCAGTGCATTATGCCAACAGAATAATAATCAATTCGGGGCTGCAGATTATTGAATTAATCTGCAGCCTTGGTTACAATATAAGAAAAAATATGTTATGCAGAGGAGGGTTCGTATGTATTCATTCACTTACCTGCTGGCATTTTTTATGTTTTATGCGTTTATCGGGTGGTGCACGGAGGTAATATACAAAACTACAAGTACAGGAAAATTTGTCAATCGCGGGTTCCTCAACGGTCCCTTATGTCCCATCTACGGCATCGGAGTTACGGTCGTAATCGTATGCCTCACACCGATTGAAGAAAACCTGATTGTCCTGTATTTCGGTTCGGTAATATTGACCTCGCTTTTGGAGCTGGTTACCGGCTTTATTCTCGAAAAAATATTCCATCAGAAATGGTGGGACTACAGTGACGAGGCATTCAATTTTAAAGGCTATGTATGTCTGAAGTTCTCGCTTGCCTGGGGTCTGGCCTGTGTTTTTGTAATGAAGATTATTCAGCCTATCGTGTTAAAAGCGATTAAATTTACCCCTCCCGCGGTTCAGCTTATTATATTCATAGTCTTTTATGTTACAATGCTTGCGGACGGAATTATCACCGTAGCAGCACTGGCAAAGGTTACTTTCCAGCTTAAACTTGCCAATGACCTTGATTATATGCTCAATAAAATTGCCGAAACCGTAGGAACAAAATTATCTTCCGGAACACTGAAGAGCATGGACGAGCTGCAGGAGCAGAAAGAAAAACTCGAAGATTTCAAGGATCGTACTTCAGAATTTGCAGAAGAGCAAAAGGCTAAACTCGAAAATCTTCGTGGAAAATACAATTTATTCACAGATAAGAAAAGAGCCAAATTCGGAGACGATTACAAGGGAACCGAAAATATTACCTTTGTCCACAAACGACTTGAAAAGGCTTATCCCAGCCTGAACTTTAAGCGTATCGAGCATAAAAATGTTCACATCGGCTTCGAAAACCTCAAGCAAAGGCTTGCGGATTTCACAGACCGTGCCGGCAATGTAAAAATGTGATTCAGCAGCCAAACAAAACCAAACGAACGGAGTATATCAATATGAACAATCAGAAACTTGTGGCCTTAACCTTTGACGACGGCCCCTCAAACGTAACCGAACAGGTACTCGACATTCTCGAGGCCAACAACATCGTCGGAACCTTCTTCCTCATCGGACAGCAGGTAACTCCCGACAAAAAGCCCACTTTGGACAGAGAGCTTGCCCTTGGCTGTGAGATTGCCAATCATTCCTTCACCCATTCCGACATGAGTAAAATGGATGCCGAAACTATTCGCGACGAGATAAAAAAGACCTCGGACGTAATCAGAGACTTATTGAATATCGAAACCGCATTTTTCAGACCTCCCTATATTGCTCTGAGCGATACCATGTATGACAACATCGACATGCCCTTTATCTGCGGGGCAGACAGCCGTGACTGGGATCCCAAAACAACAGCAGAGGACCGTATCAACAACGTGATCAATGCTGCCAAGGACGGAACCATCTTCCTTATGCACGATCTTGAGAACAACAGCGAAACCGTAAAGGCTCTTCCCATTATTATCCAAAAGCTTTCCGATATGGGATACAGCTTTACAACCGTCAGCAATCTCTTTAAAGAAAAGGAAGTTGATCCCAATGTAAAACACAAGCTTTGGAGCTATCTGCTTGATAATTAAACAAAAGTATTCACGGGGCCGTTAAAGCGGCCCTTTTTTATGCCGGAGGCGAGTTGCCCCGAGAAAATCTCGCCATGATTAACATTCGTATTTGGCAAATTTTACGTTTGTCTTTCGAAACGCGAATTTTTTCGTCGAATTTTTAGATAAAATTGTTGCAAAATAGCTTACTTTGTTGTTATAATGTATATCACACAAAGATACACATGTATGTATCGAATTCTCCGGTAATATTATTCTGTTTTGTGAATCTTAATTTCCGGACATATCTAATAAAAAGTGGGAGGATTTATTATGAACCCTGAAAAGAAACCGAAATTAACGTATTACTCAGTATTTGTAATGTTCGCACTTATTCCGCTGATTGTATCTGCTGTTATCTTATGTACACTTATCATCAACCGCAGTACATCTACTCTTGAAGTATCAAACAACAATGCACTGGTATCCTTGGTTAAAAGTACCGGCGGCGCGTTTGAAACCGAGATTAAAGACTGTGAAACGATTATTCAAGGCTTCGCATCAGCTCCTATCGTTAAAGAATTATTGAATAATACTTCTGATGAGAAAATTCAGGCTAAAGCACAGCAGTATACTTTAGATTACTTTTCCAAGTTAAATGGTTGGGAAGGTCTCTACATTGCTGACTGGAATTCGCAGGTTTATACACATCCCAATGCAGGCGCTATCGGAATGATTCTCAGAAAAGATGATTCACTTAAGGGTTTGCAGAACTCGATTCTCGAAGCAAACGATGGCGTATTCAATGTTGGTATCATGACTTCTCCGGCTTCCGGACAGCTTATTATGTCAATGTATTATGCTGTTAAGGATGAGAGCGGCAACCCTATCGGATTCATCGGAGCAGCCACCAAGCTTGAGACTCTCGTAGCAGGTTTCACTGACGTTTCATCTCTTAACCTTAAGTCAGCATATATCTACATCGTTGACAACAACGGAACGATGCTCTTCCATCCCGATGAGAGCAAGATTGGTAATCCCGTTGAGAATGCTGCAGTTAAACAGATTCTCGGTGATCTTGAAAACGGTAAGCATCCTGATCCCGCAGTTATCACATATGATTTTAAGAGAACAGATAAATATGCAGCTTACTATATCGGTTCGACAGATAAGTATGTAGTTATCCTTACATCAGATGTTTCCGACGTACTCAGCAGTGCAAAGAGCTTAAAGCTTGTTTCAAACATTATAGCAATCGTTCTCATTGTTGTATTTATTATTATCGCGCTCCTTGTTACAAGACCTATCGTAAGACCTATCTCTCAGATTCAGAATCTTATGAAGGAACTTACAAGCGGAAACCTTAACACCGATCTTCAGGTTGTTACACATATCAAAGAGAACAGAGATATCGCAGATTCCGCTATAGCACTCAAGGATACCCTTCGTGAGGCTATGGGTGTCATCAACGAAACAACCGAACAGCTCAACGCTTCCATCGAGGATGTTTACTTAAAGACAACCGACAACGTTGAGAACGTTCATCAGATCAACTACGCTATCAATGATGTTGCAGAGACATCACAGCAGGTTGCACAGAGTGCACAGACAATCGCCGAGCAGACAAAGGACATCGGCGACAACATCGACATTCTTGCAGACAGCATTACAAACCTCAGCAACAGCGCAGATCAGATTTCGAACAGCAACAACAATGCAACCAATCAGGTTCATACAATGATGCTTTCTTCCAAGGAATCATCTGAGGCAGTTAAGGACATCACAGCAAAGATTCGTGAGACAAACGAAGCTATCGATAACATCAGCGCTTGCGTTTCAGTTATCGAGGAAATTACTTCACAGACCAACCTTCTTTCACTCAACGCTTCTATCGAAGCAGCTCGTGCCGGCGATGCAGGACGTGGATTTGCAGTCGTAGCAGAGGAAATCAGAAAGCTTGCTGATTCTTCGGCTGACAGCTCAAAGCAGATCAAGAGCATCATTGAGAACGTTATCGAACTCAGTTCGGCAACAGTCAGCTCAGCAGAGAAGGTTTCTACTCTTAACGCTACCGAGATTAAATACATCTCAGAGACCCAGAAGAGCTTTGAGGAGCTTTCGAATGCAGTCAGCGACAGCATCAATCAGATCGGTACCATCAAGACTATGGTTGATTCGCTCAACGAAGTTAAGACTCAGCTTGTAAGCACAACTTCAGACCTTGGCGCTATTTCCGAGGAGCTTGGTGCTTCGGCAGAAGAGGTCAGCGCTTCTTGTCAGACTGTAGCTGCGGCTTGTGCAGAGACCCAGAACAGAACAGAGGATATGAAGGCTATGGATGCCCAGATGGTAGAGGCTATCTCCTTCTTTAAGTTCTAAGGGGTCGAAATTGCAGACGATTCATCTGCGATTTCAAATGCGTCAGCATTTCCCCGACTTTCGCGCAGCAAAAGTTAACTAAATAGTCTAACATATAATAAGCGGTCCGATCATCGGGCCGCTTATCTTATGTTATCTCATTCTTTTATTCTATTTGTTTCTGCTTCTGCATTTCGCTTATTTCATCATAATCTTTTACTATACTTCGCTCTTCTGCTTCAATATCTTCGGAAATCTGATCAGGAAAATCGTTCCGCAGGTAAGCGCTGCCGTTGTATCGGCTATAGGCTCCGCAAAGTAGATTCCCATTACTCCGAAGAACTTCGGGAGGATAATAGCCAAAGGAATCAACAGAATAACCTTTCTGAGCAATGCTATGAAGGTCGATGTTTTCGCCTGTCCCAATGCTAAGAAGGTTGTCTGGCAGGCTCGCTGAATTCCAAATACCAGCATACCGGCAACAAAAATCGGTACTACTTTAGTAGAAAGAATTATCAGATCAACATCGTCGGTAAACATCTTGGTAAATATTCCCGGCATCAGCATTACAAGGATGGCAAAGACTGTTGTGTACGAGAACAGAATCGCAAACATTTTTTTGAAAGATTCTTTGACTCTGGGTACATTCCCTGCTCCGTAATTATAACTGATAACAGGCGTTGCACCCTGTCCGAACCCGTTTATCGGGATAGTAATCAGCTGCATTACACTCTGGGCAATGGTAAGCGCTCCGACGTACATATCTCCGGTGTACTCCACCAGACCGCTTGCAAACATCTCATCACCGTAATCTCTCAATCCACTGTTCATTACAATGGAAATAAAGCTTTCGGTAATTGTCATTACAAACGGTGCAATTCCAAGAGCAAGCATTTTCCCGATAACCGAGGCCTGAAGCACAAGTCCCTGTGCGGTTATTCTAAGAGATGCTTTATGCGATGCCAAAAATCCGACAATCCATACGGCGCTCACAGCCTGCGAAATAACGGTGGCAATTGCCGCACCCTTTACACCGAGACCCATGACATATATAAATATCGGATCGAGAATGATATTTACAACCGCACCGATCAATGTCGAAAGCATTGCTATACCGGATCTCCCCTGTGCAGAAATATAGCCGTTCATTCCTATTGTGACAAGCACAAACGGCGTTCCCCAAAGGTATGTACCGATATAGTCCTCTGCGTAAACAATGGTTTCACTGCTCGCTCCTATCGCCCCAAGGAGGGGATGTTTTACAAGCATCAAAACCGTAAACAAAATCACCGATAAAAGCATCAGCAAAGTAAGCGAGTTACCTACGATTCTCTCCGCCTTGGCACGGTCACCCTTGCCCAGACACATTGATGCGAGCGGTGCTCCTCCTCCGCCTATCAGCGACGCAAAGGACGAGATAATAATCACTATCGGTATCGAAAGACCCACTCCGGTAAGCGCCGTAGCTCCGACTTTATCGATATGTCCGATATATATACGGTCAACAATGTTATACAACAAATTGATTACCTGGGCAGCGACCGCAGGCATGCCCATTACCATCAGCAAACGTCCTATCGGAGCTGTTCCGAGTCGTTCGTCGCCGGGCTTAGTCTTAATATTTTCCGACATTATTCTCCTCTCACAAGGTCACGTCAATCAACATGTCCCCGGTTATTGTATTCCCCGCAATTTCAAATCTTTTTTACTTCCTTGCGCGAAACCGCAAGCTTATGAAACAGCTGCAGCGCGGTACTTATCAAAATAATACCGAATGCAATCGCTCCTACCTCAAGTACCAGCTGATGTCCGTAATAGCTCGTCTGCTCGGAATTCGCAATCACCAGATTAATCATCATTCTGTAGAGGTCGCCTCCGGGCACCATCGGAATAAGCATCGGTACCAGCAGAATAATAACCGGCGTTTTAAAACACCGTGCCATCAGCTCGGCAAATGCCATGCTTACCATGGTAGCAAACAGACATGAAACAAATACATCTTCGCTGTACGAGTATATCCAAAGATAAGTAATCCAGGTCAGCGCACCGCCTGCGGCAGTAGCTATTATTTTTTTACCATGGATATTAAATATCAGCGAAAAACCGATTGCCGTAACAATCGCCATAATTATTTGTAAAATCTCTTCCATCCGTACACTCTCCGTTTATCGCTTCATCCAACCATTCCAAGCAATACAAGTACCGGCGCACAACCCGCTGCAATCGCAAAGCTTTTAAGGAGTGCATCGCATATACCCATAAGCCCCGAAACGGTATCACCCGTAATGAGATCTCTGATTGATGTCGTAAGCGCCAATCCGGGAATCAGGAGCATTATATCTCCCATCATAATCGGATCTACATTGACCTCGTACAACTTTCCGCCGCCTGTCAGCAGCGCAACCACGAGGGTCATCAGAAATGAATTTACAAGCGTCGCAATAATCGGCGCAACCTTGAGTCTTCCCAAGAGAAATATCAGAGCCGACACAGCAAGGCCTGTTATCATCGCAATAACGGCTTCCTTCCAGCCTCCGCCGAAAAATACGCAGAACGCACCTGCTGCCACCACATAAGATGCATATTTCACACCTCTGCTGTACTGTCTTGTGTTCTGCTCGATATCCTTTATCTCTTTGCGAAGTTCTTCAAGCGGAATCGGATTTTTGCAGATTCTTCTTGACAAGTCATTCGTCCGCGCTACTTTTTCGAGGTCTACCGCTATTGACGTAACACGTCTGATCTGCGTGAATATCTTTCCGTCGGCGCAATGCATCGTCATCGATATCATGTTCGTAATCGAAAATATCTCGACTCTTGCAAACCCGTACGCTTTTCCGATACGCCTGATAGTATCTTCAACACGATTTACCTCCGCTCCCGCACGCAGAAGCATCTCACCCATATCAAGTATGGCAGAGGCTATATCCTCTCTCTCGTAATCATTCATAAACGCAAAATCCACCTTAATCACAACCGAAAACCGTTTTTGCCCGAAGCATACGCATGCCGAACAGTCTTGGGCAATTTATCCTTCAGACTGTTTTGAGCCCTACGATGGAAATATTATACCTTGTCGGCCTTTTCATCAAGATATTTTATAAAAGCTTCCAGTCCGATGCGCACGTCCCTGTATGTCGCGTCAAAATCGTCTGTATACCAGGGGTCGGCAACATCTCTTCCCATTCCCGCAAACTCGAGTATCTTAAATATCTTGCCGTCCGGATCTCCGCCCGCAATATATGTCATATTGCGGATATTCGCCGAATCCATGCCTATCAGATAATCATAATTCTCGTAATCCGTCAAAGTCATCCTTCTTGCCCTGTGCGGCACCACCGGGATATTCTCCTGCCTGAGCTTCGCCACGGTTCCGTAATGCGGCGGATTGCCTATTTCCTCGTTCGAGGTAGCTGCAGAGTCTATCTCAAACTCATATTCCCTGTGCAGCTTCTTCACCATGTCAGTAAAAACACTCTGACACATTGTGCTGCGGCAAATATTGCCGTGGC
>JAZLGZ010000012.1:0-16310 GCA_045616585.1 Lachnospiraceae bacterium | reverse complement strand
AAGAAATTTCAAGGTTGTTTCATTATTCAGTTATCAAGGTTCGTTCCGCTTCCTAAGCTTCGGTTTTGTGTCCCTCACTCAGTCAGCTTTGCCATTGTAACACCTAAAAATTGGTTTGTCAACACCTTTTTTTAAGAATTTTAAAAATTATTGTTCAGAAGCCTCAACCCCTTGATTTTCAACATTTTTTGTCGTTAATTGAATCTCACTGAGGGAGTTTTCTCCAATTATTATATAGGTTGACTCATTATTTATCGGATACATATATCGTATTGCTCCGTTAAGCTTCGAACAGAACTTTTCGGTTCCGTCCTTTCGATATATTACACAGGATTCTCCGACAGAAAGAATCATCTCGTCTTTGCCGAGACATATTCTTTCGTATCCCATTCCGGTATCGACCGACGAGAGATTTTTTCCGTTTAAATCATATAATGTAATATGTGATATTCCTTCTCCGCTCTTCTCGGCAACCGCAAACATTTCTCCGAAAGACGATACCATGGTAAGACCGCTCTCACTGTTATGTTTAAGTAATTCTTCAGGTACCTCTCTGAATTTATAAAGAAGAAATTTATCTTCCCCCGCTAGCAGTACCCTGTCATTGGTAAGGAATCTGACTTCGGGAATCATGTCGTCCTCAAACGCGTAGCTTCCGACAATTTTGTCCGAATAGCTTTGTCCGACATCTCCGAAATTGTAAAATGTCACCCAGCTTTCCTGCTTGTCGAGCGCCTTTAAATATGAGGTTACGAGTTTTGTTCCGTCCGGAGACATTGCCATTGCTACAGGAAAACCCGACTTACGGACATCCGTCTTAATCTCAAGCAGCATCTTTCCCTGAATATCATATACATATATATGGTCCGTAGATACTCCGTCGGTTCTGATAGCAACCACACCCTGATCCGAGGTGCTTATGTCCACTATCTTTTCCGATACATTTATAACATTATTGGTACCTGTTCCGTCCGTTACATGTACCGTGTTGGCGCCGAGATCCGCAAATGCAGCGCTCTTCGCACTTACGGAAGCAATGGGACAGTTAAAATCATAACTGATTTTCCACAATACGCTTCCACCGACATCATATCCCTGAGCACCGTCTCTGTTATAAAGAACAAATCCGTCGGAGGATCTGATGCAATTGCTGTCGGGTATCGCCTCATATGTATTCTTAAGCTCCCAGGAATTGTAGGTCGACTTCTTAATGATAAATGTATATATCAAAAGAATAATTATCCCTATACCAAGAACAACCAGGGCAATAATTGCCCCGGTTCTCCTTTTGGGTTGCTCGCTATATTCAACTTCTCTCAAATAAGGTCTGTTGCTTCTTTCCATTTTCGCTCCGCCGTACTCCGAATATTTACGAAGTCCCTATTACATTCTTTCCTGATTCATCTTATAAACATCAAGTGCCTGCTGAACAGTTGACGCATCGCCGCCGTTCATTATTTCGATAAGTGTATCAAGAGTCTGCACATTCAGCTTGTCCTGTCCAATGTATGCAGCATATTTGTTTGATATATCAAGTGAGAGTGCCTTTACTTTGGCATCGGTATCGCGCAAATCTTCGACAGCATATTCATTTTGACGCTTAAGTGCTTCCAGGTCAGGTTTGTATTTTTCATCGACAGTTCTCAGAATGTCATTCTTTGTCACATTCTCGAAGGTTGTAAGAGCAGTCTTCTTCTGGATAATAAGTCGATCGAGTTCACTCTCGCAGTCCTTGATTTCTTCGTCAAACTTCTCAAGTCCGTATCCGCTTTCGTCATTGTCTTTACGAATATTCTTCTCAGTCTTGTTAATCATCTTGTTGGAGAACTTAATCTTGTCGCGAACCTTCTTTGCTTCGCCAAGTGCCTCAAGATGAGTATTTTTTACACCTTTATAGATAAGCGTATATATTCCGCCAACGATTGCGATAATTCCGACATATAAAACCGCAAGCCACCAGCCGGTCTGCATGTCTTCTTTAAGTCCGAAGAAATAAATAACAAGCGGAAGGGCCAGGGTTACTACTATAGAAAGGAATATCACAAAAAAATCACCGATTCCATCCGGCATAAACATCGTAAAGAAATACTCGGTATTAAAAATTCTCGAAATACCGTTCTTTGAAAAGATTCCCTTTACGTCCTGCTTGTAAGCACGAATTTCTTCGCGCATTCCGGCGGTTTCGACGTTCATACGCCTCTTAACCTGATCGTCCTTCTCCTTTCCGCGCTTGGAAAGTACGGTCTTAATCTGAGCCTTTGTTTTATCTATTTGCTCATCGTATGATTTCTCAATCTCGTTCTGACGCTGAGAGGTAAGCGAATTCTTCTCTGCCTCTCTTGCTTTTTCTTTTGCGGCAATATCTTTCTCGAGCTGCTTAACTCTGTCACCGAATTCTTTTTCACTTATCTTCAGTGCATCAAGTTCGGCAACCGCATCCCTCATCTCAACCAGCATTCCTACTCCGGCATTTAATATTCCCGCTCTCTTTGCATTACTGAATTCTTCGCCCATAATACCTCCTTCTGTTCGATAAGCACAAACCCCTTTATTCCGTTCCGGTTACAACTCAACTCTTCCATCCAGAGCACGAAGCAAAGTCACTTCATCAATATTCTCAAGATCTCCTCCGACCGGTATTCCGGTTGCGATTCTGGATATCTTGATTCCGCTCGGCTTTACAAGCTTTGATATATACATAGCCGTAGCTTCACCTTCAAGACTCGAGTTGGTTGATATGATTAATTCGTCGACATCCCCTTGGAGTCTTACCATGAGTTCCTTAAGCTTAATATCCGCAGGCCCGATTCCGAGCATTGGCGAAATAGCTCCATGAAGCACATGATATACTCCCGTATATTTTCCTGTTTTCTCATAGGCTGCAAGGTCGCGCGAATTCTCAACCACCATAATAATTTTCTTATTACGGTCGACACTCGCACAGATCGGGCATATCTCACTGTCCGTAAGCGTATAGCATTCCTTGCAATACCTGATATTTTCTTTTGCATCCCTGATAGAAGATGTAAGGTGTTCAACCTGCTCCGAAGGCATATTCAGGATATGAAATGCCAATCTTTGCGCAGACTTTCTGCCTATTCCCGGAAGACGCCCGAGTTCTTCTATCAATTTATTAATTTTGTCACTGTAATATTCCATATTTACTTAGAAGGGAAAGCCTCCACCGATTCCGCCAAGGCCGCCAAGACCTCCTGCGAGTGAACCGTACATATCATTCTGCTCCTCTTCCATCTTGCGGAGCGCTTCGTTTGCTGCCGCAATAATAAGATCCTGAAGCATCTCGATGTCATCGGGATCTACAACTTCGGGAGCAAGTGTGATTGCTGTAATCTCCTTCTTTCCGGAAACCTTAACCTTAACTGCTCCGCCGCCTGCTGTAGCTTCCCATTCCTTAGTCTCCATTTCCTTCTGCTTTTCTTCCATCTGGCGCTGCATACGCTGTGCCTGCTTCATCAGATTGTTCATGCTTCCGGGCATTCCGCCTCCGGGAAATCCACCTTTTCTTCCCATAATATCCTCCTTATTATTTCAGATCATCGGTATATGTGATCTGCATTTTTATCAATTTTGAAATATCGGGCACTCTCTCCGCGTCCTTCTTGGACATCATTGCAGTCTCAACAACAACATCCTTGCCGGTAATTTCTCCGATACTTTTTTTCAGCGCCTCAAGATGCGCCGGTTTATCTATACTACTCTTGTCGAATTCATTAAAGAACACAAGCTTCAGTTTATCATTCTCTCCCACGGTGGGTCGTGAGTTAAGAAGCTGGTTTCTGATGTATCCGGGCTGATGATTGACGATGGTCGTCCAAGCCTCCGCTATTTTTGCAATATCTTCGGTCATCGGCTTCTCCAGTTCTACAGGTCCTCTTGACTCCGAATCCGAATCACTGTCCGCTCCGGTCTCACCGGGTACAGCGTCGCTTACGCGGATTGCTCCGCTTGAAATATCCCTTTCGAGGACTCTGATTCGGTCTGCCAAGGAATCCGGTGTCGATTCCATCTCGGGTTTGCACATCTTAATGAGCTCAATCTCTACCAGCAATCTCTTCTGCGATGCATATCTGATTCGGTTCGACAGCTCCGACAAAATCCTGATATAACGAATCAGCATCTCTTCGGACATCGCTTGGGCTTCTGTTCTGAGTATCTGCATATTCTCGGCAGAGAACTCGAGCACTGCCGCGGGGTCTTCTGCCATCTTTGCAATCAGAAGATTCCTGAGATACCAGGCAAAATCGGTGACAAACTGTGTCATTTCGCGTCCCTGCATGACAATATCGTCAAGAAGAGACATACATTCGTCAACGCTTCCCATAACAATATATCGAAGCAGTCTGGCAAATACATCGATATCCACCGCGCCCAAAACTTCCAGCACCTTCTCATAGGTCAGCTTCTGCCCCATAAAGAAAGCTATGCACTGATCCAAAAGGCTTTGAGCATCTCGCATCGATCCGTCTGCCGCTTTCGCAACATATCTGAGAGCTTTGTCCTCTGCTTCAATACCTTCCTGCCTCATAAGATCTGCAAGACAATCGGCAATAGTATCAACACTGATTCTTTTGAAATCGTATCTTTGACAACGTGACCGTATCGTAATCGGAATCTTGTGAACTTCTGTCGTCGCCAGAATAAAGATTACATATGACGGAGGTTCCTCCAAAGTTTTGAGAAGCGCGTTAAACGCTCCCGAAGAAAGCATATGAACCTCATCGATGATATAAACCTTGTACTTTCCTTCGGTCGGAGAGTACTTCACTTCATCTATGATATCTCGAATATTGTCGACACCGTTATTGGATGCCGCATCTATTTCGACAACATTCATGGAAGTATGATCTTCGATCCCCCGGCAAACAGGACACCGGCCACACGGACTTCCGTCAATGGGAGATTCGCAGTTTACAGCCTTCGCGAACAATTTGGCAATGGAAGTTTTTCCGGTTCCTCTGGTACCGCAGAAAAGATAAGCATGACCAATACGACCCGCACCCATCTGATTCTTGAGTGTGGTCACTATATGATCCTGTCCCTTAACTTTATCAAAAGATGAGGGTCTGTATTTTCTGTATAATGCCAGATAAGACATCCTCTACCTCCATTGTCTCTTTCTCGTTTACATACACAATCATTATAAATTATGGGCGTTAGGAATGCAACATTACAAACCGCTCTTTACCCCCTGCAAATATCTGTGTTAAAATTGCTTTTGATAGAGGAAGCCAATTGCGCCAATCCTTGTTATTCTTTGTTTTGGGAAGGAAATTGCGGATGAAAATCTGGTTTAAACTTGTAAAAAGCAGTAAAAAATATCTTGATGAAGTAATAGAAATCAACGAAGATATCTCGAGGACCAAGAAAATTTTTACCGGTCTTGAAAATATATGCCACAAATGGGACCTTGCCGTTCCTGTCTGGCTCGATTCGACTATAGAAGATTTCAAACGGCGTTCACGTGCACGTTTTCCTGCGGAAAGTTTTCCCGAACAGGTGGACTTTGATTACCTTGAAATACAGGTGATAGAAGAATAGTCAATATCAGCCACTATTACAAAAGCCTGCGACGCATCGGCTTCTTTAAACACAGAAGCATCATGCCGCAGGCTTATTATATTTTTGTTCAGACCAGCTCGGTTCGTTTCAACCGGATTAATCAAATCTGAAAATCTGGTCAAAGGTCCTAAGCAGCTTAAAGTCACCTTTACATGTCAGCAGACTGGACATAAAAGCTCCCTGGAATGTAACTCTTCCGTTGACCATTTTGTTAACCACATCTCTGGTTGTCTTCGCAACAACGTCAGCGTTCTGTGCTGTACCGTAACAGCACTTCAATTTATCACCCTTCACTTCGATGACAAGATCCCTTCCGGTGTCTGTCATAACAATACTATAGGTAGCACAGAAGTCCGCCTCGGGAGCATTAAAATGTTTTTTGAATTCAGCTATGAACTCCTGCTTATCCTCGTCCTTACCTTTATCAAGTCTTGTAATATACATGCTCGCAAGCTGTTCAACATCTTCCTTCTGCTTCTTTACAAAACTTTCATTTGATACATATTCGGAAAGCTGCTCGCTCTCCTGAGGAGTAAGATCGATATGAGCCCCGCTTGCGGGAATTTTTCCTCCGCCAATGCTGGCAGGAAAAGCAATGGTTTTCTGATGCACCGTGCGATAAATATCTTCAGCTTTCTTTTCGATTATTCCCGTATAGGCAGCATTGGTTTCAAAATCGACATGATTCTCTACATATGCGCAGATTCCCGGGAAAGAAACTCCTCCCAAAACCTCCCAGGAGCGAATAAGATTATATTCCGCTTCGCGCTCTCCCATAGAAGTTGAAATAACAATGGGAAACATATAAAGTTTCTTGAGTTTGTTCTTGTCGGCATACATCCAGCACGCATCGAGGAACTGCTGCATATATCCTCCGATTCCGTACCATTCAACACTTACGGCCAGAACAACCGCATCCGCTTCTTTCAAGGTATTCGGAAGCATGGATATTCCGTTCTTCTGCTCGTAAAGATTGTACCTGGTAACTTCGGCACGTACTTCTTTAAGAACTTCGGTTATCTTGTTAATTACATATATTGTGGGGTCTTCGATAAGTCCTCTTCCGCCATAGTAAATATTAACCTTCATTTCTGCCTCCGCGTCTGTCATATAAGAATATCGCACTTATCACACCGAACAAAAGCCCTGCAAAATGAGCGATATTGTCAACATTGTTATCCATAATCCCTGCATACACCGACAGGATGATAAACATAAGCAGCTGTCTGGAGCTTACCTGTTCAACTCGTCCCTTGTTTGCGATAACTATCCACAGCAAGGCTCCAACCATTCCGAATATCGCCCCTGACGCTCCGATACTTCGAACAAATCCCCCGGATTCAAAAAGGGAATTGTAAAATATCGACCTGTTATACGCAGCCGAGGCCAATGCAGCCACAACTCCGCAGCCGAGATAGCATATAAGATATCGCCAACCTCCGATCAGCTTTTCCACGGTACTTCCGACAAATGCAAGAACCAGCATATTGTTGAAAATATGCAAAAAATCCGAATGCAAAAACATATATGTAAATGCACGATAATACTCTCGTTCTTCAAACAGCTCCAGCCATCCCGAAGCTCCGAGATCGGATATATGATCCGCACTGATTTTTTGCACCAGATAAGTCAATATACACAAAACTATTATCGAAGTATTAAAGGGGGTAAGATATTTTTTTATATCGTTGTAAAACTCTCTCATTTAAGAATTCCCATATCCGAACTTTATTATTTCCGTCAATATAGCAAAATACTATTTGCACCTTAACGCTAAAATGATATCATACTCACGTTTATTATTCAATTGCCATTGCTCTTTATGAAAGCCTTATGCCATCAGTTGCAGTAAAATGTGCACGCGGCAATTCGTATCTCATCTCCCCTTCTGACCGCAGATTTCTCATACGGTTTTAATCTGACCCCATTCAGATAAGTTCCGTTAGTCGAAGACAAATCCGAAATAAAAAAAGTCTCTCCTTCTTTGTCGACCTTCATGTGATACCTGCTGACACCGGTCTTGTTAAGCACATAATCCGAGGTCTCGGGATCCTTCCCGATATAAAACGGAAAACGTCCGGCACATATTGACGGATACTCGTCGGACAATAATTGAAAAGGATATTTCGAAAGGCCGTCATTTACGAGCAAAACCGTACATTCATCTTCTGACTCCGCGGCACTTTTAAAGCTTTCGGTTACACTTCGTGCAAACTTGGTCCATATCTTTCTCTCAACACTCCATATAACAGCAACACCCAAAGCAATCAGACCCAAACCTTTTATAAGGTCCTTTTCTCCGGTAATCGGATTTGCGGCTGCTCCGAGCTCAAATATTCCCAGTTCCGCTATAAATATCGTAAAGGGTATGAACACCGACAAAAGTTTCAGTTTTCCGGAACTCGCAGTGAAAATCTCCCAGGCCCCCGGGTTGATTGTTTCATCTTCGGATCGTCTTTGCTTTTCCTCGGCAGAAGATTTCTCCGGAACCATCTTTAGGGACTGTTCAGTGTAAGTGTCGCCGACAGTATAACCGCATTTTACGTTCTCAGAGCCTATGCTGTAACGAAATTCCTGTTCTTCACCATTTTTTCTTCTGCCGTTCTTTTGCTCATCCGCCCTCTGACTTTCGCGTTTTCCGGACGACATAACCGCGTCCATAAGTGTTTCTATACTGCAGCTTTCATCTTTAACTTTCATATAAAAGCCATAAGTCAGCAGAACAGCATCGTTGTCGTTATAGTCTATGTTGTCCATAAGATATTCCGCCAGTTCACGAAGCTGTATTCTGAGCTTCTTACCGTATCCGGGGAAATATGGAATTCCGGGTTTTCCGTTCTCATCCAGAAATATTGTATCCGGTCCGATAACATAATCCTGTTCCAGCAGCATAAATTCTCTTCCGCGGTAGATTGTCCTTAAAACCCCTTGCAGAAGTGATCTCAAAAACTCCGTTCCGGCGCGCTTGTTCTCACAATACTGTGATAGAGATTCCTTCCCCGAAACAGCATATTCATATACATTTTTACCGTCTTCTCTCTGAACGGTAAACGGAACAACTCCCTCAATATCGTTATGCAGCAGCATCTGCTCTCTGAAATCCGTTTTCAGCGAACATCCGCCCTCTCCGGTTATTCGAACCAGTTGTCTTCCCAAATCTTTTTGCTGTTCTATCAGCATCATTTCACCACCCTATCCCATAATTCAAGCCCGATGTCGATTCTCCTCAATGTTTTCTCGCGATCACATATTTTTCGATATCTGTACATTCTCTTCCCCGAAAACCATTCCGGCTTCAGCCCCGGTATCTCCGCACCCAAAATGCGCATGTTTATTTCAGCAGACACGCATACTTGTGTTCCGGCAAGTTCAACTTCTATATCCCCCGCATCGCACATCAAAAGACCTTTGCCTATACGCGCTTCGAGTATAGCCTTTGTCTCCGGCACCGAAATCTGCCTTGTTCTTTCGTACCGTTTCTCCGCAGCCTCCAACGCAAAACGCAAATCTGACTCTATCTTTATCCTGTCATACATAAAAAATATGAGAATAATCAGGCACATAACCGCAAAAGAAATCAAAGGCACAATAAAAGCCGCTTCAACCGTTGCAGAAGCTTTAAGGTTAATCTTCATCTATATAATTCCTCCTGCGAGCAAATATCCGAAGAATAAGAAAGGAACAAATGCAACCCCGGTCTTTTTGTTCAGACGCCCTCTGGCCAACAAGGCTATTGAATACGGAACGATCATAACGCATGCTATCGTAAGCACCTCGCAGTTTATCCCCACACCGCAGCAAATCCCGATGATGCCAATCACTATCGCATCCGCGTTTCCTATCTTTCCTTTTGTGATAATTGAAATCAGTAAAACCACAATTCCAAGCAAAAACCCTAAGACACGGCTGATTATTGATATACCGCTGTCTGCGGATAAGAATGAAGAAGCCACGGGAATAACTCCGCAGACCAGATAAAATATATTCAGTTCGTGTTTTACAACATCAATAACCGATAGTACAAACAAATAAACAGCCAAGATATATGTGCTCACCCTACTCCTTTTCCGCCGATTATATTTTTCGACCCGATTCTTCTTCGTCAAATATCTTTTTAACCTACTCCTTCCGACACCTCTTACAAGGCCTGAAATTCGGGATCGTCGACTTTTTTACTTCTTTAACGGTTCTCTTGAGCCCGCTGCAGCTCACTGTGTAATGGTATCTGTCACCATCCGTGGTAATATACAAATTTGTCGGAGCTTCGCCTTTCGCACACTTCTCACAGGCATAGTATTTACCTCCTCCCGCATTTCGTTTACCGCTTACATCTTTGGCCGCCACTTCGCTTACGGAGAGCTTTAAGCTCGGACACGAAAGCTTCACGTGATATACTTTTCCGGTCTCTGTTTTATAGACAATTTCCTCTTGTTCTTCAACTTCAGGCCGCTCTGTCTCTTCAAGTAAAGAAGCCACCTTGTGACCGGTGAAATACCTGTATTCCAAACTTTGACCGGCACTTATACCGACCGGATACACAAAAGAAAACGGAAGCTTTATCTTATATGCGCAATTGATCCGTATGCACTCATCCTCGTCGAATAAAAAAGACCCTTCACAGGATACCCCCGATGCGCCTCCCATAACGGCCTGCTCAATCAGCGGATATTTCATAAGCTGTTCGGTCAGAGACAATTTAACCAAAGGAGCTCCGTTCATATATCTAAGCGCCGCTTGTTCTATATCGAAAGAGTCCGTGGAATCTGCCGCGGACTCAATATTTTCCGAAGCCAGATCTTCTGTATTTTTGATTAAATCTCCGTACGCACTGATTTCTCTGGCGGTTTCAGCCATACATTCCCGTACCGTCAGCCCGGTTTCCATATAAACAAACAGATAACACAATGTCAGCACTGCAAAAAGAAACAGGGGAAAACACAACGCCGTTTCCACCGTCAAAGAAGCAGGTAGTCCAGACCCGCAGATTCCGTATTTTCGTTTCACACTATTTTTCTTGCCCATCCAAAATCCAACCACCGATTACAAACACCGTATATGCAAAATGCTTATAAGAATAAGCTCCCTCTGCGAACCGATGAAATCTCATAACTGTTCCCGATAAGTACCATGGCCGGTATGGCCGGAGAGAGGTTTATTATTTTGTACCGTTCAGGGACAGTTATGAGATTTCATCTTAATTCACAATAGGCACCATGATGTTCCACCGAAACCTCATACCCTCTCATCTGCATATTTCCCATAAGCTTTGAGGCAATCGGAACATAAGCAGCATGATAGCCGGCACTTGCTTTCGCATTGACACCAACGACGCAGTTCATCATTCTGAAATTATCTTCAAATCCGTATATAAGATTTTCCTGAATCAAAGTCATCGCACGCCCCGAAAGTGTCGGATTGCTTTTTGCCAACATGAGCAAAAATAAGTAATCTCCGTATTTTACCCCCAAAGAGCTTTCGGGATAGTTCTCGGACTTAATTTTTACTACATCTGTAGAAAAAGACATTATTTCCGGAATCGACACACAGAATCCTGATTTATCCGTCAGCAAACCTATTCTCTTTCCCCGCATTATAGCTGCTGCCTCAACTATCGCCTGCTGGCAAATAACAATCAGAAGAATAAGTGTTTTTACAAGCATTACCAGAAAAGGCAATCCGGTAAACCCCACCAGTATTCGTGCCGTGCCTTCTGCCTGTGCGCACAATGCTTTATTGCAGAAAACAAATGTACCTGCAGAAACCATGCGCAAAAGAACAATATTGCCGACTGCATAGGAAAGGTTGAGAGCATCCAGATTATTTCCGTACAGCAAATATTCCTGTTCATATTTCAATACAGTATTGTTATTGTTGTCCTCTTCAAGATAATTATTGAAAAAGTCTCTGAGATACAGCCTGTATAAAACATCGTCATATATATTTGTGAATCCGTTCTCGACGATCTTTGAAAACTCTTCCTGCCCGGAAGCAGCTTCCATAGAGGAAAATGCACTTTCTCCTCCAATCAAAATATCGAAAATGCCTCCCAGCAAATCGACCACGGATCGGGAAGAATCATCCTGACCGTTGACAATAACTCTTCGTTCATTATTCAATAACGCAAAGGACAGCTCCTTATCTCCGGGCATAACCATCTGAAGCCATATTTTACTGATTGAAGTCATCACCTCTTTCTTTGCCTCTTCAAGTTCCACCTCCGGACTCAGTTCACTCGAAACCATACCGTAGTCGAAAGTAAAGCCGTCATAAGAAAAAAGCTTGAACCCTTGCGACAGATTCTTAAGTCTCGTACTCCATTCGAAAATTCCCGCTGAATCCGTATCAACAAATGTAGCAGTCGACAGTGCATTTAACTCTTTCAAGAGTTTTGCATCTTCTGCCGCAGTGCTTGCAATCAGATTGAAATCGGTTCCTATATCCCGATCTCCCATACCCAGATATTCTTCCATAAGACCAACCGGTTCCAGTAGCATTTCTCGGGCATCTTCAGGCACCTCACCCTCAATCGCTTCAATATAACTCTCATAATTCGAAACTTTACTTTTCAACCCGGGAATCAGGTAAATTCCCAGATTTGCATCTTCATAGGTTATATTCAAGTTTCGTTCCGTGGCCGAAATAAGCACACATAACTCAACCGATCCGCCCACACATAAGCGCTTCAGCTTATCCGACTCTTCCCGCAATTCGTCCTGCAATTCAATCGCAGCCTCAAGTTCCTCGCCCATGGCCTGCAGCAATTCATATTCTTCGTCTCCTGCATCATCACTCAATACTTTTTCTGCTGCAGTCTGATATTTCTCGGATAGTGATTCCACAACCATTGTCTGGACTTCATATTGCCGAAGCTTTTCCGCATAGTGAACCGCCCTTTCCGAGAGACTTTGAGCTTTAATAACGGGATTCACATACTTCCCGCAAAGCCCGGCGTATACCAGACTGTTGTTGATTCCCACCGAAAAAGGATTCACTTCCCCAACAAAAAACTTTTTTACAAAACTGCCTCCCAGAGTAAAAGATACTCCCGAGCCTTCCGCTTGTGCCGCATTGCATATCACACCGTCTATGTCTCTCATAAGTTTGGCGGTCACTATATCAAGCTTGGCAAATTCCGCTTCCAAATCTGTTTTTCTTGCCATAGCCTGTGCGGTCTTATTTTGCTGCGGCAATGCTCCGAATCTTTCTCCCAAAGTCTCGATCACGCCCTCGACGATTTCTGTTTTCTCGGCATCCACCGCCTGATTTTTAAAGAAATTTCCGCCATCTGCAGTAACCGAATCCGCGGTAACCTCCTCCAAATCAAAAGAATCGATATTGCCCAGATTACAACTTGCATATTTTGTGATGTGAGCTTTAAGCTTGTCCGCATCATACATGTTACTGCCATAGCTCGCATCCAATGCGAAAATATGGTATTTTTCAAACAGCGGACGATAAAAGTCAGCCATCGTTGATTCTATTCCGGTTGCCAGCGCCAAGGAGGCACCAGCTCGTAATACAGAAGCTCTGGCTGCTTCAAGCGATACCAGAATAAGCGAGAAAATCAGAGTAAAAATAAGTGCAAGATATACCGATACCGAAGCTTTACATCCCTTGTCAGATGCAGCATCGCTTGATAAAAAATCAGTCTTTGTCATCCGGTAATTTTATCCGTATTCGTTGTAATCGCTTTAAACGCTTTGTCGATAATCGCTGTAATCTGGTCTTTGAAGATAAGTACCAGTGCCACGAGAACAACGAGAATAAGAACAATCTCGATGGAAGTAATTCCCGCATTATTGTTTTTGAATCTTTTCGCACCTGCTTTAAAATGTCCGAACATTATAAATCCCTCCTAAATAATAAAAGTGTGTGTTCTTCCGACTGTTTGCGGAATTAATAAATCCGATTTAATCTTGTCGTTCATATCCCAAAAGAAGAAAAGGCAGGCACCATGACTATCGCAAATACAAGACACAGCATCCCGAACATCGGAAGCAAAAGCTTGGTCCCTGCTTCTTCCGCCTGCTTTTTGACAAGCTCCCGTCTCTCTTCAAAAGCCTCCCCGGACTCCAGTTCCAGTAAAGCAGCCAAATCCCTGCTGCCTCTTCGCAGATTATTCGACAGCAGGATGCCGAATTTGCGATAGGGACCCAATCCGCACCGTGTACCGAAATGCTCATAAACCGTCGCCTCGGATAACCCAAACGTAAGCTCTCTGAAAGACTTCATCATCTCTTCATAGGCATATCGACGCTTATGATTTCCTGTGTTGTAATCATTGCAAATCTTCTCCCATGCACCTCTGCAGGTCATCCCGGCATTCAGCAGCAAAACAAATTTACTTACTATATCCGGATAATCTCTGAGCATAAACTTCTCCCGCTCCTTTTCCTGTTTTTTTACCTCTGCCCGCATAAGCGGAATAACCATGGAAGCTGCAATCATTCCAAGAACAAGAAGCAGAATACCGCTGTTGTTTTTCTTCTCACTCCAGGCAATCACCTTTCCGTCAACCATCGTGGGAAGAGTAAAATAATCCGAATGTTTTGACACATCATTTTCAGAATCGAGCATCAGTAAAAGCTTCTTCATGAACGCTTCTTTTTCATCCGGCGGTTCGGGAATCAACCGTATCGCAAAGGAATACAACCGCACCTCGTCAAAATATTCTATTCGTGCTGTCAAAACCGTTGTAACCGGTTCGGTTATACTCTCCCGGCGTATTTTTCCTTCCGGCAGAATATATCCGTAATCAACTTCGGGCCACGAAACCTCTGCAGAGGTTCCGGGAATCTGCGAGATTAAATTCAGATTCCCGGTAATACAATCTAATGACTCATTTTCCCCCAATACCTCTGCTTCCAAAGCCAAATATAAATCCTGAAAATATGATTCCGTTTTGTCCGGGTCAATCATTTTTTCGTTTACCGATACATTGACATCATATCTGTTTCCGCTCTCGGAATCGGTAACTTCAAGAGCATATTTCGATGTTCCTTCCCCAGTACCGGGACGTGCAATCTGCGATTCTTTGCTGATTGCTGATACGCGCTTCAGGAGCAGAACGCAAACAAGAAAAACAGTAACGGCGATAATAGCCAGAATCGAAGCCAAAGCTTTATAAATATGTGCTTTAAGGGCTTCCTCCGGACTCTTTCCGATGCTGATTCTTTCAAGGCTTTTTTTATCCGCGAAAAAATCCGTCAGCCCGTGTTTAACCAAAAAAGCATGGATCGGAACACAGAGCGGATAAATCCTTTTCAGCGGATGCTCTTTACTGTCCAGCCCCGATATGAATTCCTTTTCATCATTCATTGTTATCCTCCTGTTCAGCTTCCAACCCCTTCAATGAAGGAAGTCTGCCATTTACATACTAAAATTCGATATCCGTTATTCTCTCCGAAACCTCGCACAGGATCACATACAGAATCAGAACAACAGACATCGTAATAATCCCTCCGGTATTTCCGTACAGTCCTGCCATCATATCCGGACAGAACAAACGCAGATACAGAATTATTCCGAACGGAACGGCCTTCATAATATCGCACTCGTATTTAGGTGCTGCTGTCACGGTCATCAGTTCGCGCTTCAAATCAATTCTCGTTCTTACTACATCTGTAGTGGACCTTATTATTGCGATGATGTTGCCACCTGTTCTTTTGGCTGTGGCAAACACATCGGCAAATCCGGCCACATCCTCCAGCCCGCTTCTAACCGCCAAATCGCCAAAGGCCTCTTCCACGGTAATATTATTTCGCAGTTTATATATGATGTTCTTCAATTCCCGCATAATCGGTTCGTCCTCAGAATATGACAGCTTCAGATCCCTGTACGCTTCCCCCATCGAATTCTCAACCGAGTAGCCTGCCTCAAGCGCTGCCCCGATACTCTGAATTGCATCCGAAAACTGGAGATTCAATTTCCATTTTTGCTCATGAAGCTTCTTTTTCCTGTTCCTGGCAAGGCAATAAAAAATATAGGGAGTCAGAAGCAGCGAAAAATAAATGTTGTCATAGCACAGGAGCGAAACCGCAGCTATAATGAGCGACGACCTGAAAACAGTGGCAAGTATGTCCTTACGTGTCAGCGTATAGCGATTGTAATCCGGCAGCGGCAAGTTTTTCCGTTCCGATAAGCCTGTTTCCCGTCGGTCGAAGATGCCCGAAGACCTTTCCGTTCCGCTCACATTCTTCCTCAAACCTAAACAGTGGGTTGAGAACAATCTCTCCGTTTTCATATCCGGAAACCTCCGTTATTTCGGTAACTTTTCTTGATTTATCCCTAAACCTGGATAATTGAACAATAATATCCACCGCAGAAGAAATCTGCCTCCTGACTGCGGTAAGCGGAAGCTCTCCTCCTCCGAGCAGACACATAGTCTCCATTCGTGACAATAAATCCTGCGCGGAATTCGCATGAGCCGTACTCATGCCGGAATGACCGGTGTTCATGGCCTGAAGCATATCAATACACGCCGCGTCACGCACCTCGCCGACTATTATTCTGTTCGGACGCATACGAAGCGATGCCTTTATCAAATCGCGTATTGAGATTTCGTTTCTGCCTTCCACATTTGCGCTCCTGCTCTCCAGAGTCACCAGATTAGGAGTCGATTTCAGCTGAAGCTCTGCGGAGTCCTCGATGGTTATTATTCGTTCATCCTCGGATATGCGCTGAGACAGTGCGTTTAAAAATGTGGTCTTTCCCGAACCTGTTCCGCCCGA
>JAZLGZ010000011.1:0-3900 GCA_045616585.1 Lachnospiraceae bacterium | reverse complement strand
GCCCTTACGAGGAAGAAGAACTGTGTAAGTCTTACCTACAACTACGTTCTCCTCAAGACCGGTAACTGTAACGGTCTCATCGCTTGCGTTCTTCTTAGCAGTAAGAGCTACCTTACCAGCCTCAACGCCATCAACCTTAATAGTAACAGTTGTTTTGCCAAGACCAACGGCCTTAACATGTGACTTGCCAGCAATGGCAACCTTCTCGTCAGCTACAACAGCCTCGAAAGTATGACCTTCCTGGCTGTCCTTGTCGTAACCAGCGAGCTTGTAGATAGCAATCTTCTCGCCAATCTTTGAAGCGAGCTTGCCATCTGAGCTTTTTCCCTGTGCTTTGCCTACGTACAGAGTCTTCTTTGCAACGACCTTCTCATCTGCTGCAGATGCAGGGATAGTGCCGATTACAAGTGTAAGAGCAAGTACGAGAGCAAGAGCCTTGAAAAACTTCTTCATGTTTCTTCCTCCTTAGAAAAATAAAAAAATGTTAAAACTTGTCATACGCCGCATACACGCATAACTCATTCCATACGCCATCAATTATAGCAAGACAGCATAAAAAGGTCAAGACCTCCAATGCTATTTACCATACTTTATGCGCTGAAATGTATGAAGCCAAACAAACTTCATAGTATGAATGAATGCAGCCCGGTGATCGTCTGGTTTTGGATGTGACACATAACGATGCATCTCCACTGCGTTCAAACCGTTTGACTCTGATTGCATTATGACGGCTGTTTATGGCAAGAATATGTCATGTTTGGTCTTTTTTTGACGTAAATTGTGTCAAAATCCATGAAAATACCCCATATACAAGATATTGGGGCATTTTAACCGCCAAATATCATATGTATGGGGTAACCATATTTCACTATTCCAATTCATTTACCTTTTAATTTCATAACGTGATAAGGTAGATACATTGGTAAATTCTTTGCATATCCTTTGATGAGCGATTTATCTTGTACGTATCGTCCAAAGTCGGTGCACCCAAATTATACGCAGACCAGGCTTTTGTAATTTCATCAGCCAATATTGCATATTCACGCCCTTTTTGTACACCTGACTTCTGCCACTCATCGGTTAATGCATTTCGAACCTTAATGGACATCATCCTCTGCTGAATCCATTCATCACTATAACCTTTACGCTGGTATGTCTCTAACGCTCGGTCTATCGCCTGCTCCGGATCTATTGTTTCCTCTATGCGTTCTGCTCCAACAGCTGCCAGCCATCGCTTAAAAGGTTCTGCTTTAGGTGATGGAATAGATTGGATGATTCGGAAGAGTTGTTCTACATTGGCTGCTAATATTTTTCTCCTCTTCCCGCTTTCCCCAACCATCTCTACCCGGGGACAATTTGTCCCCAGGTACTCGGCAAGCAGCTCATCACGTTTTCGCATCTTCTTTAGGTAATCAGTTGGATTGACACTATCAGTAAGTGCAGCAATTACATCAACTACCGAAAACCACCAGCACTCCTTCTCTGCATCCCAAACAGACCTTACTTTCTTGTTGTATTTTGATTAGAGTACACATTTTTGCATATAAAAATTGTAGGCAAAAATTGTAGGCAACGACTTGTCTCTTTACTGTATTAAACTTCATATAACAATGCAAAAGCTGTACCACGCGCGACACGCAGCACAGCTATTATACTGTATTTCCGGTTTTTCCTTAGCGCACCGGCCACCCCATTATTCGCTTTATCCGGTCCACAAACAATCCTATTTACCGACAGAGTAAATGTAACTATAAGTTTCAAAAAATGAGCACCGGTCTCCCGGTGCTCGCACATCACATTACTTCAGATAAATTTTCTCAATTTCATCAATAAGCTTGTCCCTGTCGCAAACTGTATTATGCTTAACAGGTGCGTGAAGAATATCATCGATAGCCTTGGGCACAGGAACCTGTGAAAGCTTGTTGAGTACCGAGAACAGATCGAAGTCATCCATTTCGTCATACTGTTTGTCAATCGAAGTAAGAACGGCGCGTGTAAACTTGTAAGGGCTTGCGGTAGATGCAATCACTGTCATAGTGTCGTCGCCTGTTTCTTCCTTATACTTTTTATATGCTGCTGCAGCAACTGCGGTATGAGGATCCATAATGTAGCCTTCGGTCTCATAAAGTTCTTTGATTGCCTCAGACATTTCTGCCTCAGAAGCGAACTCACCGACAAAGAGGTCGAGGGCTTCATTCTTCTTCGCGGTATCGGGAAGTGTGTAAACACCCTTGGTCTTCAGGTCATTCATAAGTTCTGCTGTCTTTTCTCCGGCAAGTTCTGCCACAAGACGCTCGAGGTTGCTCGAGATAAGTATATCCATACTGGGTGAACTTGTGAGAATGAAATCTCTGTTGCGGTCATAAGTACCGGTCTTAAAGAAGTCGTAGAGAACCTTGTTCTCGTTTGATGCACAAATAAGTTTGTGCACCGGAACACCCATCTTGAATGCATAATATGCTGCAAGGATATTTCCGAAGTTTCCTGTGGGAACCACGAAATTGATCTCCTTGGGCATAAGTCTTGTGTATGCATATACGTAATAAGCAATCTGCGGAACAAGTCTTCCGATATTAATCGAGTTGGCCGAGCTGAAACGATATCCGGCATCAAGCATTCTCTTTGCAAGAGCCTCATCGGTGAAGGCCTTCTTCACTGCTGTCTGTGCATCATCAAAATTACCGCGAATTCCGATAACATGTGTATTCTCACCGGGCTGAGTTACCATCTGGCGTTCCTGAACCTTGCTTACGCCGTCCTTGGGGTAGAATACTACAATGCTGGTTCCGGGTACTGAATCAAAGCCGGCAAGTGCAGCCTTTCCTGTATCTCCGGATGTTGCGGTAAGAATTACGATTTCTTCCTTAACATCATTCTTTACAGCGGATGTCTTCATAAGATAAGGAAGAATCGAAAGCGCCATATCCTTGAAGGCAATAGTTCTGCCGTGGAAAAGCTCCATATAATATGCTCCGCCGGCATCCACAAGGCAGGTAATATCCTCGTGATCGAAGTTCTTCTCATTATATGCAGAACTGATTGCTGCCTTCAGCTCCTCGGGTGTGAAATCATCGATAAAAAGCTTCATAACCTCATAAGCCACTCCGGGGTAATCAAGTTTTGAAAGCTGGTTGAAGCTCTTGTCAAGCTTGGGTATTCTTTCAGGTATATATAAGCCTCCGTCCGGAGCAATTCCTCTTAAGATTGCTTCCGAAGCTTTTGCTGTAAGTTTGCTGTCGCGAGTACTGTGATAAAGCATATTTCTTCCATCCTTTCCCGATTGTGCAACGTTGCAGTTTTTGTACTTTTCTCTTGCAAATTGTACCGTTTTGCGCTTTTATGGTTTGTGCACGTCTTTATGGCACACTTTTTCGCACATTATAAAGCAAAAGGACCTGCATAGCAAGTCCCTGTAAGTTTTTATTTTGCCAGTTTCGATTCATTTCGACTCACGGTTTGAACTCTGTATAAAATTCATGACATCCGTATTTTAAAAGATACTTGAGATTTTTATCAAACCAGCTTGCTTTATTGGCCGTTGTCGCCGAACGCTGGAAGAAGTACAAGGCGCCTTTCGAATAATCCTCTCCGGAAAGCACACGCTGAACTGCTTCCTTCGTATCATCGGTTACTTTAACTGTATAATATCTTCCGTCCGAAATCGGTGAGAACTGAACAGAGCCGCCGATTTTCTGGAATACAACTCCTTCAATGCTGTTCGCGAAATAACGGGAGTTTACTCTGTTGATGATAACGTTTGCAACCAGCATCCTGCCGTATACATCCTCACCGGTCGCTTCAGCCTCAACAATTCGTTCGAGAATTTCAACTTCTTTTTCGGTCGCATTAACCTTCATCGAATCATTCATGACAAGTTCGAGGGTTGAGGTCTCATGGCTG
>JAZLGZ010000010.1:0-41552 GCA_045616585.1 Lachnospiraceae bacterium | reverse complement strand
AATCTCGGAATGTGCTTAATATCAGTTCTCCCCTTAAAATCAGGATGAATAAAACTATCGAGTTCTCTGTACTGAAGCTTAACTGCTGCGCGGATGTTGTGCTTGCGCGCAATCTTGCCCATTGCACGGATTATATCAATTCCGTGCTCAACCGAACCCTGGTGTGAATTCGCCATTTCAAATATAAAAAGATTGTCAAATAATTCTGCTGTAGTCATACCTGCTCCAATCATAAAAACATATTAGTCTGTTTTTCGCCGTCCATCAACACGGCACTATAATACTCATCACACTCTATATCGGCTTTTTGGTGTGAAAATATAAGAAGGCTTGGCACTAAATTGCATCAAACCGATTAATTACTTTTGCAAATTATATATTATTCATCGTTATTAAAAGAATCCAGCAACAGTTCATTTTCATTAAGTTCCTCGGCGTCAACATTCTTCATATGCTTAACAATAAAACTTATATCAGCCACCAATTTCGCGACATAATAATCGTCATTTTTTATATTATCCATATATTTTTATACCGTCCCTTAGTATCTCACAAGTAAGCTCATAATTCCCCTTTAGCTGTTCTACACTAAGAACATCCACTTTTTTATGCAGAGCCGACCTTAATTTCTCTACAAACTCATAATATTTCAGGCCACTAATATCTGATGAGATTAATAAATCGATATCACTGTTATCCACCGCATGTCCTTTAGCATATGATCCGAACAGAAAACAGTAATGTACGGGATATTCGCTGAAAATACCCTTACATTTTTCGACTATATCTTCAATTACAAGCACACCGTGTTCCTCATCTACATAATTTATCAATCGTAATTTATTGAGAATATAGTCATATTTAATAGAACCCTCTTTTCCTGCATCATTTTCACCTTTTTTGTCAAGATATGGTGCAGAAAATGCACTTGTTTTAGTGTACAAGTGCATTTCCCTTATCTCATTCAGGTCTCATTTATCCTATTCTCCGCCAAACACTTCCTCCAGCATTTTTTTCTGGGTTGCCGTCATGTCTCCCAGAAGTCCGGCCCGGACCTTGGCCTTTTCAGACATTTCACTATAGTAAACTTTATCGGAAGCATATTTTAAAATCGTATCCGTATACTCGCTGTATGAATCGACACCAAAATCCACGCCGCCCGCATAATAAGCATCGCCCTTGCGCAGAGATACGCTTGGTTTGCCGTAATAATATCCCTCGAAGGCCGCACGTCCGCCGCCGCTTCTGTCGGGGTTGAGAGTGAGGTCGGCAAGCTTGATAAACGAACTCGCTCCGCTCAAGGCTCCGGTAAATACAATTCTGTCCTTGCAGCGATTTGCGAATTCATCGTCAATCATTGACAGCACAGCTTCTTTATCGTCAATTTTTCCTACTATCGCAAACCATATGTCGGGATCGCCGCACAGAGCTTTTGCAACGCAGTTGATGAATTCTTTTCCGATTTCTTCCCCAAGGCGATGCCCTACACTGCACATAAGGAAGACCCCTTCAGGAATTGTGAACTGCTCTCGGGTATAGCTTTCGGCGGCAGTTTTAAAATCGTAATTAAATACAGTCTCGATGACACGCTGACTCGCAAGAAGCGGTGAATGTCCGGCAGGGAGCCGTACGAGAATGTTCTGTGAATTTTGTACGAGAATATTCTCAGAATTTCCGGCAGACAAGCTCGCGATATTTCCATCCCCACTTGCCGGTAATACACGTTCAAGTTCGCGCCCGATCAAAAGATTCGAACAAACCGATATGGGCAAATCAAATGAGCATGGTAATGTAACCACGGTCGCAAAATCATCGCAGAGGTCGGAAGTTAAGCAGGATGCGCCTATGTTGTACACAAGAACGGGATTGATCTCGTATATTATATCCACCAGCTGCTGAAGCACACCCAGATTAGGCATTCTTCCGGGAATCTGTAAGAACTCAAACCTCTCGCCGCGGTATTCATAACTTGCAAGGCTGCTGTACTCATCTATAAAATTGAAGGTCACAACACCTGCCAGTGCATCATTCTCATAATAATGCATTCCTGCTTCATTTATGATGGTAACGCTGTATCCAAGGTCGTGCTGAAGCGTATAACTGTAGTCGAGAACCCTTCGCGTGGGTGCATGTCCTTCACGAAGGAATTGATTCGTAACCATTACCACGCGCTTATTCTGTCTGTTAGACTTGTCACACTTGCTCGAGCAATCTGTACTTTCATTCTGCGTTCTGTCGCATTTCCCTGTAAAAGGTTTATCATCCTTCCGCTGTCTGAGTATTTTGCCCGAATAATCTATGTTGCTTTTTACAAATTCGAAAATATATCTGTAAAGCTCATCAAGCTTTCCGACATTCAGCTGCAGATTGAAATTTACAAACAGTGCGCGGTTGATATTCCAATAAATCTGCCAGCACTCTTCAAGGCTCATATCCTCGCGGAAAGCAATCAAATACAGTACATTCAGATATGCGGATTTGAGTTCATTGTCAAAATCTCCGCCGATGATTCTGCAGCAATCACTCATAATAAGGTCTGCATCAGCCTTTGTGCACGCAAGCAAAGCCTTACGGTTCGTGCACATATAAGCGGCATTTTTCAGCAAGGCAGTTCTGGTTTCGCAATCCATCCCAACCGTTAATCTACTGATTTCATCCGTTCTTTTAAACTCAAGCAGGTCCTCTTTAAAATAAGTGAGGTCCGTCAATTCACCCAGTTTTATCAAGGTCTGCGGCTTATCGGTACGATTGAGGCCCGTTGCAGGAGTAAGGGTAATCTCTCCGAAGTATATTTTTCCGCCGACATTATACAAATCTACTCTCGCCATAGGGAAAGGCTCTGACAGCGTTGAAGCCATATCAAGCATGCTGTCAAAATTTGAAGGTAAACTGACACTCTTTCCCGCGCCCGAAATAGAAACTTCATCTTTTACCCAGTCAAGCAGTCTGCCTTCCGCATCAAAATAATCCTGATGCACACCATTCGTTCTGTCCGCAATCACCTTCACGAACATTGCTTTTCCGCCAAAGCAGAAAAACTTATAATCCGTCATGTTGTCGCCGAGATACTGCTCGGAATAAACATACGGCTCAATATATGAATAATGATACTCAAACCCGACATTCGAAAAATCAAGTTTGAGCGATTTATCAAGTTTTTCAAGCTCCGATGCCGAGAAATCCGAAGAATAAAACATAGGCCCGGAACCGTGATTGCACTTGAGCATAAAGCGTTCAGCCGCTGTTTCTTCGGTCTTTTTAACAACGGCTTTCGCACTTTTTCCCACTGCATAGATTCGGGGAAGAGTATCCCCGTATCCGCAGGCACGTACGTAATCACGCACCGCCAATTTGTCTGCAAACAGGCTTACATTTTTATCGTACCGGTAAATCATCAGCCACTGAAGTTTTTCGTTTAAATCCGTGGGATTCGTCAGATCCAAGTCGACACCTTTTATTTTTTTATATAATTTGCAGTGCTGCTTTTCTCTGAGCTCTATATTCTCAATTTGATATTCCTGTTCCATTCAACCACTCCGATAATACACTTCACTGTAATCCAAGCTTTTCTTTAAGCATCCTGTTTTCAGCCCGAAGAAGCTCGATTTCAGTATCAATATCAAGATTGTCCTCCATAAAATATCCCAAAATCCTGCTGCCCGTCATGGAATTCTTCAGCTGCACGGTCGAAGGTCTGAAAACATCTATGCATGCATTCTGATAGTATACCCTCGGCAGCTCCTGTCTTGGCATATTGTAGCATTCAGGTATCTCGGAAATGAGCGGTTTGAGCACACCCTGTTCATCGGAATCAAGCCACATCTTATAAGGCACCTCTCCGGCAAGCGATATGCTTCTGACGGAATCCGCCAAGGGGTCTCCTGCCAGCAAATCAACCATCTTATCAATATCTGCGGGATTGCGTTTGGGATAGGTCGGGCGAAGCTGTACCACAATGTCGGGCCTGTAGTCTTCATTTTCTTCAAGCCACCCAAGAGCATGCTTAAAAACATCTAAATCGAGTGCGGTATCTGTCGCATATTCGGCAGGTCTTAAAAAGGGAACCTCAGCCCCGTATTCCTTGGCAATCTCTGCGTACTTTTCACTGTCTGTCGACACAATTACGCGCGTCACGCGCAGAGACTTTTGCGCGTGCTCAATGGACCAGGCAAGCATAGGCTTGCCGGCTACATCGCGAATGTTTTTATCAATAACTGATTTTGAACCGCTTCTGGCGGGTATAACTGCCAAAACTTCCATTCATTTTCTCCCAAACTATAAATAAGCTCTGCTTACGCAATAAATAAGCTTAACTTGTACAATACAATTACTGTGTGTTTGCAAGTTCCGCAAAATAATCGCATGCCTTTGCGATGGCATCAAAAGCAAGCTTTTTTTGCCTGATATCACCGAAGCTCACAGACTTATCTGCCTGAAGCCGGTTGACCTCATCTATAATATCGGAAACCGCGTAATTATTTATAAGCGAATATAAAAGAGCCGACTCGCATTCAGCCCGAAGTGCTGAAATCCTGCTCACACTTTCAGGCTTCGCTTTTCCCGAAGCAATGATATCCCCGCAAAGGATTGATGCCTCTTTTGCCTTCCTTTTCACATCCGAAAGCTCGGCAAAGGAAGTCTCAATATCTTTTCTCACCGCAGCGTAGTCTTCCTCGTCAAGCATGTAAGGAAGTCTCTTTAATTCATCCTCAAATACATATTCCACCTCGCCGCAATATTTGTCGATTACGTCGCGAAGCGTCATTACATAGCTTCCGTGAATAAGCGCTCCGCCTTCGGTGGCATCGATAACCTTCATATCAAGCTTCTGGCTGTTTATCATGGTAATCGCATTTTCAAACCAGCGAAGGTATCCTGTCCAGTCGCTTCTTGTTCGAACAGGTTCTCCGTATATTCCGTCAACCATCTCGTAGCCGATGTCACCGTTGATTCCCGCAGATTCAACTCCTCCCGCATGAGTCGAAGTTCCTTCATATGCGAGATCCTGTCCTATGAGAATGATATTCTTTATCTGAAGCTGATAACAGATTGCAAAGGCCGCAGTCGCAACGCTTCCGCCGCTCGCAACATCCGCAGGCACTTCAACTCCCGCATCCTCCAGCAGCCTCTTCACGTAGTCCCGGCAATTGTAAATAAATATTCTTCCGCGCTCTTTCGATACAATCTCCGGGTTCGACTCGCAATCGAAGATATGCGGAACATCAAAGCATCTGTCATCCGCATAATTGGCCATAGGCTTTATCGGTTCTACCGTAATACCGAGATCCGGCATAATGTTGTGCTGCATCAGATATTTCATCGCCGTATCAACAGCAAAAATCAGACAATGTCCCTTCGCCTCTTTAAGCAGCTCTATGTTCTTGTCCAAGGAGGGCCCCGCAGAAACGATAATAACCGGAATGTATCTGGGCAAAATCGACGAAATATCGCTCACAAGATTGCATTTTTCGAGTATATGAAGATTTGTGATGACATTACGTGAAGCGTTGTCCTTAAAGCGCTTCAGCGTATTTTTGTTTACAAGTATACGCTCACGGTTTTCGTTTATTGCATGTATGAAATCAATATATTCGGTTTTAAAAACGGTATCGTATCCGGGTGAAGCAAGCACAACCACGCCGTCAAGCTTATAAAAATCAATATTTTCCTGAAGAGCGGTTCTAAGCTCCGGAATTGTATCCCTTTCGGGTTCATAAACGATAAAATTCGAGCCCTGCGGAGCTGCTTTACACAGTTCTTCATAAAATTGACCGTCTCCGTATCCGAAGAGGCAGATTGTCTTTGCGATACCTTCCGAAAAATCCGCAGGGATTCGACCGGGTGCAATAATCCGTTCCGGTGCAGAAGTCTGTTCCGCCAAGTCAACACAATCATCCGCAGATACCCGGTCAGCGGTCGAAACCGAGCTTAACACAAGCTCAACTCCTGCCGGCTTCAAGATTTTCGCTCCGCGTTCAAGTTCCGGGAGAAGGCCTTCCAAAATCGCCGCAGCCAGCATCGTCATATTCCCGGTCGACATTGAATCCATCACAAGCTGAAGAGATCCTACCAGCGCCTGTTTATCTATACCGCAATTCGGACGTTTTGCGCTGTATTCCATTAAAAGCGTAACGGTCTCGAGTAAAGGAGCATTGACATCCCCCATGCTCATTATCGCGCGGTCCTTCATACCGTTTTCGCAATATGCCGCCGCAAGCTTAAGTTTTTCTGTCACAAGATTTATCATTTCTGCTCATCACCCCTTTCGAGATATTCAAGAATTTCGATACCTCTCTGCTTCCAGGTATGTTCCTTCTTTGCGAAAAAATAATTATCCTCTATAGCATCCTTATAGCGCTCATAATTCAGTATAAGCTCCCGAATACGCATCAGTGCGTCGGGCATATTGTTTAAATCAATATATTCAAGCCTATCTCCGAGTATTTCATGCAGGTACGGATATTCGGGAGTAAAGCATACCGCCCTGTTTAACAGCGCGGTAAATATTCTTTCGTGCGCGCCCTCCTCGTAAACACAGGGAAAAGGATTGATTACTGTCTTCGAGCGAGCGAAGAGTTCCACAACTTCATCTATATTCATCGGTCCGTGAACGGTCACATTCGAAGGGTACTTTTCATCCCCATCTACCTGACCGATAAGATGCAGATTATATCCCTCGTTGGCAATGGCACTTAATATACTTCTGCGGCACAAATATCGCATGAAATCGCTCACATACATTACGACATTGCTGAGTCCCGCAAGTACGCCGCCGTCCAAATTCTCCCCGATGCCTTTTAAAACCACGGAAAGAGCCTCTCTTGCCGACAGTGATGGCTTCTCCTGCCAGGTTCTGATTGCTTCCCAGGCCAGTTCACGCTCAAAATCAGCAGGTTCGTTCTTCCATTTCGGCTCACTTCCAAGCGTACAGGGGCAAAGAATATCTATATCCTTCTCCTTCCAATCGACAGCCTCAAAGCCTCCGTGGAGCATATGTCCGATCGGATTGATTTTAGGTCCCATCGAATGAACGATTCTGTCCGCAGCACCATCAATCGACAGCAGATAAGTATTCGCCTGACGGTTCGCCAGAACTCGGCCGTAATGAAAAAGCACGTCATCAAAAATCCAGCCGCACACTTTCGAATCAATATGCGAAATGAAATTGCTTCCGTCCGGAAGCTTTAAATCAAATAAGAAGGCCTGATTCATAAAGACAAGATCATAATCGCTATTAAGCAAAGCGGATACATCAAAGTCCGGAACGGTAGTATCCAGCACCTTAACCTCTGCTCCGCGCTCCGAAAAGCCCTCTGCTGTCAGCAAAGCAGCCCTTCTGAGCACTTCATAACGTGATCTTCCCAAAAGAATCAGAACCTTCTTAAACATAGTTTTCCTCTATTCTTTATTGCTGCGGAAGAGTTATTATATTATTCTTTTTCCTGCATCTCCTGAACCTCGGGAATTGCTGAGTACATAGGCTTAATATTCTTTCCGCGCAGAACTCTGTCGGTGTAGTTCTTTGTACACTTAGCAACCAGAGGAGTAAGAGCAATTACACCGATAAGGTTTGGAATCATCATCAGTCCGTTGAAGGTATCCGAGATGTCCCATGCAAGCTGGGCCTCTACGACCGCACCTGCCATAACCATTATAACAAATATTGCTCTGTAAACCAATACCGCCTTATCTCCAAGTAAATATCTGCATGCTGTCGATCCGTAATGACTCCAGCCAAGGACGGTTGAGTATGCAAAAAGTAAAATAGCGATTGCAATAAAGCCTGCTCCCACAGGTCCGAACACCTCTGAGAATGCCAATGCAACCAAAGAGCTCTTGCCGATTTCGATACCGGCTTCTGTCATCATACCGGTCGAAAGATTGATTCCGCCCGATCCGAGAATTACAAGTGCAGTAAGCGTACATACGATAATTGTGTCCGCAAATACTTCGAAAATACCCCACATACCCTGTCTTACGGGCTCTTTTACGTTGGAGCTTGAATGAACCATAACCGATGAACCAAGACCTGCCTCATTCGAGAATACGCCTCGCTTAAAGCCCATCTGCATTGCTGTCATGATACCTGCACCGACTGCACCGCCGACTCCCGCCTTAAGAGTAAACGCACCCTTGAAGATTGATACAAAAATTGCAGGGATGCTTGAAGCATGAACACAAATGATTGCAATAGCTCCGATGAAGTAAACAACAACCATGAAGGGAACAAGTTTTTCCGTAATCTTTGCGATTCGCTGAAGACCTCCGATTACTACTATGCCGACTGCAGCCACAAGGAAAAGGCCTGTAATCCAGTTGGGAATACCGAAAGCCGTATTAACATTGGTAACCATCGAGTTTACCTGGCCCATATTTCCGATACCGAAGGAAGCCAGCAGACAGAAAACACAGAAAAGAACAGCGAGAATCGATCCTACACTCTTAAGTCCCTTCTTTGCCCCGAGACCGTCCTTTAAGTAGTACATCGCACCGCCGTGCCACTGTCCCTTCTCATCCTTGCGTCTGAAAAGAATACCGAGAACATTTTCCGCATAGTTTGTCATCATTCCGAAAAATGCTATTAGCCACATCCAGAATACCGCACCGGGTCCTCCGACTCCGATAGCACCGGCAACACCTACGATATTACCTGTACCTACAGTCGCTGCAAGTGCAGTGCAAAGCGACTGAAACTGACTGATATTAGTGCTTCCGGTATGCGCCGTAACACTTTTGTCTTTAAAAATCGCACCTATTGTATTTTTCATCCAGTGTCCGATATGTGTAAGCTGGAAGAATTTGGTAATAAGAGTAATAAGTATACCCGTTGCTCCAAGAAGCACGAGCGCCGGCCAACCCCAAACCAGGTCGTTGATGAATGTGTTTACGCTCTCAACCTTGCCCAGAAACGCATTCGATTCCGACGACAAAAAAGTTAATAAGATAGTGTCCATGATGACCTCCCGATAAATTATTCGCTATTCGCATCTCGTGAGCCTGCTCACTCGATGACCGTTTGCTCGAGACTTAGATTTAAAGCAAGCTTTATCTAAGCCTTCCCGCTATTCGCACAAAAAAAGATATACCTCCCGGTATACCTTGGAAACATAAAAACAAAAGGCTCATGGAACGCCTTTGTCCCTTATATGAGCTCTGTCCTTTTGCCTGAGAGATTCGGTACCTGAAATAAGTATGCAAATACAAATTCGGTCCTTACACCTTCGGCCTTTGTCCGCTCCACGCGTACAAACGTCTCCAGAGTACGTCTTGTAGTAAGAATATCAGAGATTGTGAGGGATTTCAAGGGGTAATTTCACATATTAGCTTGCTGTTTTGGGGTACTTGGCAAGTGTGCCAGGCAGTGGAGCAGCCCAATGGAAGCTTCTCACCTGCAACTTGGGGATACTCTGCAGGTACACCAGGCAGCAGATTCGCCCAATGCAAGCTTCTCACCTGCAGTTTTGGGATACTCTGCAGGTATACCATACAGTAAATTAGCCCAATGGAAGCTTCTCACCTGCAACTTTGGGATACTCTGCAGGTATACCATACAGTAAATTAGCCCAATGGAAGCTTCTCACCTGCTGCTTGGGGGTACTTAGCAAGTGTGCCAGGCAGTGGAGCAGCCCAATGGAAGCTTCTAAGTCAGGAACCGGTAAAATTCCGTAGAAAAAGGGCGCAGCCACGAAGGCTGCGCCCGATCTTATAATAGTATATATCCTTTTATGCAACGTTAGCGAGCAAATTATCTGAGGAGTGAAAGAACACCCTGTGTTGACTGATTTGCCTGAGCGAGCATTGACTGGCCAGCCTGCTGAAGAATGCTGCTCTTCGAGTACTGAACCATCTCGTCAGCCATGTTAACGTCACGGATACGGCTTTCAGCTGCCTGTAAGTTCTCAGCAGTGTTATCAGCATTAGCAATTGTATGCTCAAGACGGTTCTGGATAGCACCAAGATATGATCTTGAGTTAGATACGTTTGTAATAGCTGCATCGATATCGGTAACTGCTGCAGTGAATGCCTTGTAGGTTTCCTCAGAGAACTCGTCTTCCTCAAGCTGTGCCTTGATAGCTGAAAGTGTACCATCTTCGCTTGAAAGATTGATAGCTTCTTCACCATCTCCCTCAGGAGTAGTAATAGATTTTACATCAAGAGAGCCCATTCTGAAAGCGATTGCCTGACCTGAGTTTGCGCCTACCTGAAGGTGAGCGTATGTACCATCTTCAAGAGCTGCAAGTGATGTAATGCTAGTAGGTGCCTCTGCTCCGCCCTCGTAACTAAGTTCACCAAGATCCGAGATAATAGCTGCCGTCTGATCTTCAGAAGCGAAAAGCTTCATGGTGTTGAACTCAGTTGTACAACCGATACGGTTGATCTCAAGAGCAAGCTGTGACATTTCCTGGTAGATAGACTTACGGTCAGCGGTAACGTTTGTATCGTTTGAACCCTGAACTGCAAGCTCTCTCATTCTCTGGAGAATGCTGTGTACTTCGTTAAGAGCACCTTCTGCTGTCTGGATAAGTGAAATACCATCCTGAGCATTTGTTGAACCCTGCTCCAAACCACGAATCTGTCCACGCATCTTTTCTGAAATCGAAAGACCAGCTGCGTCATCGCCTGCACGGTTGATTCTGTAACCTGATGATAACTTCTCTGTTGACTTGCTTAAGCTTGTGTTGGTCATACCTAACTGTCTGTTGGTATTAGCTGCTGCCATGTTGTGCTGTACTATCATAATATTTTCCTCCTTGAATTTTTTCGTGGCGTCCTTGCCACAAAAGTAAAGTTAATTAGTTGTGATCTAAACTCCGGTCCGTACTCCATCGTTTTGATCGATACCGGGGTAACCCTCCGGCAAGCTTGGTACTAAATGTGATTTGCTTTACCTGTAATATATATCGGAGGGGTAAATAAATTACTTAACCCCTCCGACAAAACTTTTTTTATTTTTTTGTAAATAGTTATTTCCTTCTCTCAAAGAAGTACGAATCGCCGTCCTGATGTCTTCCGGACATATTTTTATAATATGCCGCAGCAGTCTTTGAACTGATTTTAAAATCTTTTATCTTCTGCTTGCCCTTGGTCATTTGAATGGCCATTTTGTTTTTGTTGCGCTCCTCAATTGAGGTAAGTTCTGTGGTAAGCGAAGTCTGGGTTCTGACAAGTTCCTGGGCCTCTTTTACCTGTGCGGCATAAGCCGCCGGATCTTTTTTCAACTCTTCTTCAACCCTTGAATAAACATCGAGGAAGCCGTCGTCCATGGACGTGAGCGCCGCAAGAAGCTTATCCTTATACTCGACAGTCTCGTCGAAGGCAGCAACATCAAGATCCTCTTCTTCAAGAAGAGACGCCTGTTTTTCAGACGCCTCTAAAAGTCCCTTTATTATTTGCTCTTTTTTCTTCAACGTATCTATCAGAATATTAATATATGTACCTGTACTGTTATTATCCGACATACGTATATTCCATCCTAAATATTATTCAGAAGCAGCTTTGCGCTGGTCAGCCATTACATACTGGATTCTGGGCCCGGTACTTTTGGATACACGGTTAAGTCTCATGACTTCCTTCCAGGTATCGCGCATCTCGCGAATGTACTTAAGCGCATCCTCGAGAATCTCGGCATCCTTCTTAATATTGGCCTCTACAAGTCTTCTGTAGATATAATCATAAACGAGGTCAAAATCCTTTGCAACAGGATACTTAAAATCAAGAGTTGCTCTGAACTCAACAATAATCTTCTCAGCCTTCACGATATTGGTATTGGCCTTTGAGATGTCGTTGTTCTCGATCGCACCAAGAGCAATATTGCAGAACTTGATGGCTCCGTCATAAAGCATCAGAGTAAGATCTGCGGGAGATGCGGTCTGAATTGAATTATTCTTGTAAGCCATAGTCATATTCTGTGTCATAGTCTGTTTCCTCCTATATCCGGTTTCGCAAGCGGAACCGTACCTCCTATATTCGGTCACGTTGAATCTTCGTGACCTCATCCGGTTTCGCAAGCGCAACCGTACAATTATGCCATTCCGAGTAATCCCGACAACTGGCTCTGCTGGCTCTGAAGTCCGGCAAGGGCTTTCTCCATGCCCGAGAACTGCTTGTAATACTTATCCTCAATAGTCTGAAGACGGCGATCCCAGTTCTTTATCTGAGTCTCATAATCATCAGCCTGAGATTTAATCTGCTTGTCATTGTAGAAGGTAAGTGCACTGCTGATAGACGAAGCGGACATCTGCTTTGAAAGCGAATCGTAGAACTCACCGAAGATAGAACTGAGTGCCTTGGAAACCTTCTCGGGATCCTTTGCAAGTTCATCCTTCAGGGAATTGGTCTTATCCGCATACTCGGAATCATCCTCATCACCGTTGATATGAATCTTTCCATGCTCGGTATATACACCGGTAACAATACCGAAGCTGGCAAGTGTATATGACTTTCCGTCAATCGTAGCCGTAGCCTGCATTGCAGATCTGAAGCTTGTCATGATGGTATTGAGAGTCGTATCCTTACGAAGCAGTGAATCCTTGATTTTGTCTTCCCAAAGTTCAACCTGCTTTTCGGACATTGCTTCCTTCTCTTCGTCGGTAAGCATCGCATAGCCTCTTGCCGAAGCTGCATTGTACTTGTCGTACATCTCACTCATCAAATCGTTGTAGGAAGTAACGAACTCTTTAATCTTGTTGTAAACCGCATCAACATCGTTTGTAACGTTGAGGCTGATAGTCTCGCCTTCGGCAGTCATGCCTTTAAGTTCAAGTGAAAGACCGTTTGCGGTAATAGTGTTATTTGAAGAGCTGAGGGTTGCACCGTTAAGAACAATCTGGGCATCCTTTGCAGCTACGACCGCCATGGTTGTGCTGTCTGCCGCCGTAAGACCGTTCGATGCAACAGTGTCATCAATATTACCAAGACCGAGTGCTGCAAGACCTTCGGCTCCGGATTCGGTAGAAACAAGCGAGAAGCGGTTAGCTGCGCCGCTTTCCTTCGCACTCATATAAAATCTTCCCGAAGTCTTGTCGAAGCTTGCATTGATGCCTGCTTCACTCAGCTTTGAAGTAAAATCGCTGATTTTAAGTTCACTTGTAACATTTATGGTAAGTTCTTTGTAACCTTCACTTCCAACCTCTCCGAGCTTGAAGGTAATATCCTGACCTTCCTTCATGCCGGCTTCAACAAGTGTTGAAGAGCTTGTAAGTCCCTTGCTGCTGATATCCGATCCTGTCACAAACTGTGCGGATGCAAGTGACTTAACCTGAAGTGAATATGTTCCGTTTACCGCGGTCGTCGCAGTAGCGGAGGCTTTTTCAGAGTTCGAAGAAGCAACCTTCTTTGTAAGATATGAACCCTGAAGTTTAAGATTCGAAAGCTTTTCGGTGTAAAGTGCGTAAAGCTTTGTATTGAGCTCTTCCCACTTTTCTTTTTTCCAGTCAAGCTTCTGTTTTTTGTTTTCTACATTGGTTCTTTTAAGAGACTGTGCAGACATCAGATCTTTGATGATTGCGTCCGTATCGAGTCCCGATATCATTCCACCCATTCTTATCGGCATAAGCGATACCTCACTTTCCTTTTGAGATTTTCAGCGTAAACCCCAGCGCCTTATCTCTTCTCGTCTACCATTATTCCCGCAAGTTCCCACATCTTGCTGATCATCTCAAGAGTTTCCTCCGAAGGAATCTCCTTGATAACCTCGTTGGTCTCCGCATCCATAATCTTTACGGAAATGCTGTGGGTCTGCTCATGGTATGAAAACTGAGCGTTTGTATGTCCGAAGTGAGCTCTCTTGTTCGCTGATGAAATAGCGCTCTGAATCTCTTCCTGTGTAGGCTGCTGAGCTGACTTGCTCTGATTCTGAAGCGAATTCTGTGTGGGAGTACTGCCCATAGATGCAGATACCGCACTGATATCGATAGAATTGCTTGCAGCGATTTCAACAGGCTTAACCTGTGACTGGTAATTGCTGATTCCGTTTATAGCGTCCATTCCCATAATTTTTAACCTCCTTGTTAGCGCAACCTCCGGCAATCCGTGCCGGACTATTATCATTATCTGATGTATTTATCGGCTGCTGCCGATTATTTCTTAACCCCTGTTTTATATTCCTTCGCAATTTATCTCGGATTCCGCCCTGCCCGGGCAGCTGATACATTCTGCCTGCAGCAGAAATTATATTCAGAACTTGAAAAGCTGCTCGATAGTCTCTCTCGACTGCTCCTGGGCTACCGCATTCTTGTTCTCCTCTTCGATCTGAAGGAAGATTTCCTTTCTGAAAATCGGAACTGATTTAGGTGCGGTAATACCGATTTTTACCTGGTCTCCCTTAATCTCAAGAATGCTGATTTCTATATCGTTTCCGAGCATAATCGACTCGTTGATCTTTCTTGATAAAGCAAGCATCAGTCTTCCTCCTTTCCTTCCTTTGCGGAATTGAGGATATCATAAATCTTGTATCTGATCTGATAATCTGTATTCTCGACAACAACCTGAACACCCTTCATATTATCGGTATTGATAATAATGGGAGCCTTCATATTGGTTGTCATAAGCTTTAAATCCTTGGGTACGGTAACCGTAACAAGGACACTGATGTTCTCCTCGTTCCAATCGCCGAGTTCCTCAAGTACGCCGTCCTCAACCACAGGGTTGTAGTCGGGCATAACGATAGTGGGAATCATAACAGGGAGCGCAAGTGACTGCTCATCGATGCACTGCAGCCAGCTGATTGCCGGGCGCTCCTCTGCTTCCGAATTGAACAGAAGTGCAAAACGGGTATACTCTTCAAATCCGAAAAGGCCTCCCGCAAATGTAATAACCTTTGATTCGTCGAGATCAACCTCTCCGAAATATCTTGTACTAACCTTCATACGATTAATCCTCCTTGATTCTTTTATTTCAATGCCGGCTGCGGAGCTCTATCCTACAGGAAATCCAGCAAGGTGTTCTTTACTACTTTTGCAGCCGCCGAAAGCGATGCATTGTATACGGTATTCATTGCATTGTAATTAACTACCGTTTCAACCAGATCCGCGTCCTCATTCTGTGAAAGTAAATCCGTAAATTCTGTCTGCTGAGTCGAAAGACGATTCTCCGTAAGCTCTGCTCTGTTATATCTGGTTCCGATATCCGCAGTAGCCACATTTACTCTGTCTTCCTCCATCTTCATCGCGCTCATACCCTTTGTATATGCCTCGCGCATGATGCTGTCCTTTAAATCAAGCTCAGTCGTCAGGACACTCAAAATCTCATTAAGCTTGCTGCGCTGCTCTTCCGAAAGCTGATCATCCAAAAGCTCCTGTTTTATTTCGGCCATCTTATCCTTCACAGCCTTCACATCATTAACAGCATTTACAATATCATCGATGGTACGTCCCAGAGCATGTGAGAAAGCATCACGTCCCTGAACGTTGATTGTAAGTCTCTGGTTGAAGGTGATTTCGTAAGAAATCTGCTGATCATGTATCTCATAATGAACTGCTTTTTCTTCTCTTTCGTCCTCATCCGCGATAGACATATCACGGGTAGTACATTCGAAATAGTGCTCGGGGCGAAGCTCATTCTTGGCAAAATCCTGTTTAAGATAAGTAACCTCAAAATCGGCATCACGCCATCTGTCATAAACCGCACTTCCGAGAATTATCTCGCCGGTATCCTCAATATAATTGATCTCCTCCGGCTCCGGGGCATAGGCCTTGGGATTCATGGAGTCCATTACGTTCATATCACCGTCGGTAAGCTCCTCGGAATACTGAAGTTCTCCGTCCTCGCCATACACATACTCGCCGGTTTCGGGATCTTTCTCGGGAATTCGAAGTTCGAACGAGCCGCCGTCATCTATGGTCTTAAGATTTCCGTAAGAAAGCCTGATTCTGTAAATATCCACACGACTCGGACGTGTCTCGGTTTCAAAATCATCCGGATTTTCAAGGTCGAGTTCACGGATATCACAAGTATCGACAACTCTTCCAGTTATCTGAAGGTCTTCGGCTTTAATAGTCTCGGTAATTGTATATTCCATGTCATGAGACTCAGCTCCGAAAACGAGACTGGTATTGGTTTTATATCCGGTAAAAAGGTATCTGCCCGCATAATTGGCATTACCCTCCTGGTATATCTGTGACTTAAGCTCCTTAAGGTTCGTGGCTATGCTGTTGCGGTCCTCTTCGTTCAGAGTATCGTTGGCCCCCTGTACACAGTAGGTGTGTACCTGAGTAATAATTTCACTTGTTACCTTTAATGCACTTTCGGTAGTTTCCATCCATGATTTAGCATCGGGAATGTTCTTTTCGAAGTATTGATTAAGCTCTGAAAGATTTGTACGCAGCTTCAAAGCACGAACTGCAACAATAGGATCGTCGGAAGGTCGCTGAATAGCAAGGCCGGTCGCGTACTTTTCCTCGAGTGAAGAAAGCGTGCCCTTATTGTTGTTTATGTTGTGAAGCATATTATTGGTCATCATCTTGTTGGTGATTCGCATATGAGACCTCCTTTTGGGTGTGTGTGGGGGATGGGTGAGCCGGAGGGACCAACGCTGCGTGCCTTCGGCACTCCCGCGTTGGGATCCACTCATAACTCCCGCGCTGCTGACGCATCGCTTCGTTATTCGTTTCCGTTACCCAGCCACAAACTGTTGTTATGTGTGTGCACCTTACGTGCACGTTTGTTAGGGATTATGCGCCCATGTAGTTAATCAATCTGTCATAGCATTCATTCATGGTTGAAATTACCTTGGCGCTCAAGTTGTAAGCATTCTGATAGCGGACAAGATTCATGCTCTCTTCATCTATATCGACGCCGGATACTGAAAGCCGCTGGTTGTCGATTGTCGCAAGTATCGCATCCTGGTTATCCTTGAACGAGGTTGCTTTTGCCGCATCGATTCCGAGCTCCGCAATCAGAGACTGCAGGAATCCGGAGGGTGTTCCCTGCTTAAACATATGCGTATCGGTTTTAAGCTCGATAAGTTTAAGCACTATGTCATTTTGTGACTGTCCGTTTATTATATCGGTCGCTGTCGCAAATTTTGAAGGGTCATTGTAAATTTCATCCGTTACACACAAGCCTCTGGCCGTTATAAAGTAATAACTGCCGTAGTTCTTGTCCTCATCTTCAACCGCAAAAGCACCTGTTTTACTGCTGATGATAACACCGTTGTCTATATCATCCTGTGACTGTTCGAATACATAATTTTCACCCGAAACCCGGTTGCGGCTGTTGAAGAAATCAAGTCCGGGATTGTTGTTCAAATCGACGCCCTGCTTATGCAGATCGTTGAAAGCCTTGGTATACACACGGGCGAATTCATTAAGCTGCTGCATATAATATGCAATGCCTTTGTACCCGATGCTTCTTCCGACCTGAACTTCAATTTCATCCACGTCCTTGCGCAAAGGTTCTTCGAGAGAGAACTCATAAACAAACTTGCCTTCCGCATCCTGAGTCACTCTGAATCCGTCGTATTTGTACTCTCTGTTTCCAACCTGAACGATTCCCGTCTCAGCGATATGAAGCTGTTCTATCTTGTTGACGCTCGTATCGGTCACGGTAATGGTCTCATCCCCGAAGCTTGCGGTGGTCACGCCGTTAAAGTACTGCTGATTGTTTCCGTCACGCATTTCGAAAAGTGCCTGCAGACGTCCGCCGTTTGCAAAAGGATTAAAAAGCTGGTTGCTGTCCCATGCTATATCATAGAGTCCGTCAATATCAGCCTGATAATGCTTTTCCGAATGAGGTACGACATGCATCGAATGAGGTTCGTAAGTATCGACAAGAACCGTTTCACCGATTTTTATCTCAAAGCTTGAAATACCTGCCTGTGCCGTACCGACAACATGCTCACTGACCTGAATGTTCACAATATTCGAAAGCTCGTCCACCAGACGGTTGCGCTGGTCGCGAAGGTCATTTGCTTTTTCTCCGGTTGCCTCCAAAGTATTGATCTGCTTATTAAGGCCTGCTATCTGGATTGAGAGCGAATTAACCGAATCAACCATTGTCTTGATTTCGAAATTGACATTATCCTGAAGTTTCTCGAGGTTTGTCTGAATCGAATTTATATACTCACAGAAGCTCTGCGCATAACTGCTGGCCTGTGTTCTGACCGTTAAGCTTGCAGGATCTTTTGAAAGTTCCTGAAGTGAGTCATAAAACTTATTGAAAGTGGTATTGAAGCCTTCAAGCTGAACCTCATTGAAGTAGTTCTCGATAGACTGCATATAATAATCCTGTGCGGCATAATAGCCGGTCACGGTATTATTGCTTCTGTATTTTTCATCGTAATAAGAATCACGCTGCTGATCGATGCTCAATACGGCAACACCGGTTCCTATCATTCCGTAGCTTCCGTATGCACGAAGCGGAGTATCTGCGCTCGTAGCTACTGTCTGACGGCTGTAACCCTCGGTCTCGACATTGGTAATGTTGTGCGCGGTGGTATTAAGTCCGATGTTCGCACCAAACATACCGGTCGTGCCTATTGTCAAACCAAAAAATGTATTAGGCATCAGTCATCATCCTCCTTGTCGCTTTTTGAAGGCTTTATCAGCCTCCGAGTCTCATAATAATATGCTCAAGCATCGTATCGATTACATTTATATATCTTGCGGATGCGTTGTAAGCATGCTGGAACTTGATCAGATAAGTAAGTTCGTCGTCCGAAGATACTCCGGTTTTTCCGGTTCTCTGATTCTGAACCGAATCAACCATAACCTCCTGGTTTGAAGCAAGAGTCTCGTATTCATCTCCCTTGGTGGCGATGGCTCCGACAAACTGTGTATAGTAATTATCAAAATTGTTGTAGGTAAGTGTGTTCGGAGAAAGTGTTGCAAACGGTTCCTGCCATGCATCGACAAGATTTCTGATCATGTCCATGTCATAATCTCCGGTTCCGTTGTTGTTTATGATTGGAAGCTTCGACTTATTTGCGATTATTTCCGCATTTACCTCAACCTCACCCAAAGTGTAGAGAGTATAATTGTCTTTGGGATTTTCCCAGGTATAAATTCTCGCGCCCGAAAGAACGCTTCCGTCAGCAAGGGTAATATCCTGTGCTTCCATGTATCTGGGAGTTGTTTTTCTCGCAAAAAGTTCGACTCCGGGGGTTGCGTTTGCATCTACTCCGACCGGTGCCTTCTCCTCGTCAAACACCTTTATTTTAGTGTCGTCTTCGAAGGTATACTCGCTTCCGTCCGCCAGGGTAATGGTTGTACCTGCCGCAACGATGACTTCCTTGTTGGGACAAAGCGCATCGTTGATGGTAGTAATAATTCCGTGAATGAGCTGATCGAACTGAGCCTCGGTTCTCATCATGATTGAAGACTCAATATTTAAGTTGTACTCGGTGGTTGCAAGCTCATATTCATCCATTGCAAGATTGAATGCATCTTCATCAATCTCACCGTCTTCGTTTATAAAATCACCGATTTTCGGTTCAATCGGTATATCCACGTATTTACCAAGATGTGTTCCTCTTGCCTGCACTGCACCTTTCAGGCTTCCGATGTCGGAATTGGCGATTGTTGTAGGAACCGACGACCAGTCGAATACTTCGGCATGTCCCAGATGAGGCCAGGTGACAAGGAGAATATCTGCAGTCTCATCAAGAGGTGCTTCAATATGATGTTCTTCTCTGTACTGTGCCATAGTGAGCGAACCCATCGGATATGTATAGTCTTCCGAAACGAACATAACATTTTCGATGGAAACGGTAACTTCGCCGTTCTCAAGTTCCTTGTAATCAATCTTGACCATCTGTCCGAGTTCATCGAGAAGATTGTTTCTCTGATCCCGAAGGTCATTCGCATGTTCCTGCTTGTTCGCCTCATAGAATGCGATTTTCTTGTTCAGTGTGTGAATCGTCTCACCGATTTCATTGATTCTGTTTATCTTGTTCTTGATCTGTGTATTCAAATCAAGCTGATATTCCTTGAGCTGTCTGTAAATCTTATCCGCACGCTCAATGAAGCTGATACCGGTTTCAACAAGTGTTGCCTGAGCAACTCGGCTGTCGGGCTCCTTTGCAAGCTCCTGAAGAGATACCCAGAAATCTTTTAAATTGTCCTGGAAAGCAACTCCCTGAAGTTCTCCGAAGAGATTCTCGATCTCATCAACCGCATCGGATTGCGCCTCATAATAACCCTGACGTCCGATTTCCTGACGATAAGTTTTATCCAAAAAAATATCGCGCACCTGTCTGACTGCCTGTGTATCAACACCAAGACCGACCTGCTTAAGCGAAACAGCATTCTGTCCGATGGTATTGTAGATGGAATCGCCGAGCAGAGTCTGCTGTCTGACGTATCCTTCCGTATCCACGTTCGCCAAATTGTGCGCAACAACATTTAATCCATATTGACTTACTTTTAATCCGCTTGTACCAACGGATAAGCTGCTGAATAATGACATACCAAACTCCTTCTCGCATCATATGCTTAAAAAGCACATGAGCTGTTGCCTTAGACTAAGTCAACAAGAGGACTACTGCTTGGCGTCGAACATCCTTGTTCCCGGGCCCTGCAAAGCTTCCTCGCCTGCATTGCGCGTATAATTGTTTCCTGCAACACTCATCCTTGAGCTTTGTACAAGATTAAGATTAAACTCAATCATTTCGAGGGACTGCTTGATGAGAAGCTTGTTCCTGTCGTTGATTGATACGATTGTTTTTAAGGTGGCGCTGAGTTCATCATGAATCTCAGCAAGTCTTTTCTGTTCCTTGGGCTGTTTTGCCATAATCTGAATCAGATTCTTCATTCCCAGAGTCGCCGGATCCCGGTTAAGAACAGTCCCTATATTTTTAATGACCTCTTCCCTTTTTCGTTCAAGGGAATTGATTCGCTCCACCGTGAGCTGCTCCTTGTCCGTGATTTCCTGAAGGGCTGTGAGGTCATTTTTAATGATAGCTCGGGTCTTCTCCGACACTATCGGTATTAATTCTTTGTAAATGTCGTTTTCCTGCGACATGACATTGACCAGTTCGTCAATTAATCCTGCCATATTTATCTCCGTAAATGCTCGCATCCTTTGTGAACATGTTCATAAAAAGATGCCTCTACTACACAGTTCACCTCCCCTTTCGGGTAAATAAACTATGCAGTTGTTCAAAGAGTCAATCAAATATCAAATGAATCAAGCATCTTGTCTGCCAATGCGTCGTCGCTGACTGCCCACCTGCCGCTCTCCATAGCAGCCTTAATCTGGGCGATGCGGTCTTCTCTGACCTCGGGTGCAGCCTTAACCGCAGCCTTAGCAACCTGAAGATCTTTTCCTGCCTGCGACAATTCAAGCGTATCGGCAAAACTCAGTTTGTTGTCATTGATGACCTTTTTGGTTCTGTTGGTCCTATAGAGCTGACTAACCTGGTTCATTGCATCTATACGCATACTTGCCTCCATTCCGTAACATCCGTGTTACCAGTTGAATCGCTGACACCGAACTATCATTTCAATGTCTTCGATTTATATATCGACACAAAAAATGAATACTTAACCCCATTTTTTGCTTTTTTTCAAAATTTCTTTTGAATTACATTTTTGTTCCCTTTGAAGCTCTGGGCTTTGCACGCAGTTTTTTCACGGGCAGAAGCTTACCGTTCGGAAGAACAAGATCCGGATCGTCGGGTGCAGCAGCCGCAGCAAATACAACTCTGTCCGACTTATCCATAGTGATAGCCTTAACACCGCGTCCGGTTTTCTTCATCTCCGGTACTTCATTGAGAGGGAAAGCCAAACCGTATCCGTTATGCGTCGTAAGAATAACTCGTCTGTTTCCCGAAAGTACATCCTTTGCGCTTACAAGACTTATACCGACAACAAGATCCTTGTCTTCGAGCTTGGTAGCGGCAATCAACTGGCGTGTGGTATCGAATTCAATACCCGAAGTTACCTTGATGAAGCCTGCCTTTGTAACGAACATAAGCATAGAATCAAACATGCTCTCAAACGGACAGTAGAATATTGCTTCCTGGTCATCAAGTTTGCAAAGAGTATGGATAAGGACACCTTTCTCCTTAATTTTACAGCGTGGAAGCTTCTCGGCCTTTACACGAAGCATATTGCCCTCCGCGGTAAATACACAGAGAACATCATTGTTCTTCATCTTGACAATATGTGTGTATTCCTTGAGCGTTTCGGCCTGAGTCTTGCCATAGGTTGTCTCATCTATGGTCTTTGTATATCCGAACTTGTCTATAAGCACATAAATATCTTCAATCTTAACTTCCTCAACATAATTTGCTGCGGTAAGATTTGCGATTTCGGTACGTCTGGGTCTTTCAAACTTCTTACGGTAGTCCTTAAGTCTTGACTTGATTACCGCATGAAGCGCCGACTTCTTTGCAAGAATGTTCTCGTACTTTGCAATGTTGTCGAGGAGTGTCTGCTCCTCTTCCTGAAGCTTCAGTATTTCAAGTCCGATAAGACGGTACAGAGGCATTGCAAGAATAGCATCTGCCTGCGCCTGGGTAAAATCGAACTCGGAAGCCTGTTTGCGCGAAGCTTCGGACTTAAATTTAATGTCGGTAACATCACCGTTAATCAGGCAGTCCTTTGCCTGTTTTACCGAAGTCGATCCGCGGAGCACCTCAATAATAAGGTCAATAACGTCCGTGGCGCGAAGAAGTCCCTTTACGATTTCGAGTCTGGCTTTTGCCTTTGAAAGCAGATGTTCATGCTCGCGGGTATAAAGAATCTCCTGGAATTCGATAAACTCGCGAATCATCGATTTGAGGCTGAATACTATGGGCTGCTTTTCTTTTACAGCCAGAAGATTAACCGAATAAGTATCCTCCATGCCCGATTTTTTGAACAGACCGTTCAGAAGATTGTTTACGTCCCTGTCCTTCTTAACCTCGATTACGATTCTGATTCCTTCTTTCGATGATTCATCACGGACATCGAAAATCTCATCGAATACCTTGTCGCGCATAAGATCAACAAGACCTTCCACAAGCTTTGTTTTTGTGCCTGCCGCAGTATAGGGAATCTCGGTAATAACTATATTTGTACGTCCGTACTCACCTTTCTCGATAACGGTTTTCGCACGCACTCTTATTTTTCCTTCTCCGGTCGCATAGATATCCTTAAGCGAATCGGCATTTACAATGATGCCTCCCGTGGGGAAATCAGGTCCCGGAATAATCTCATTAAGCTCATCATTCGAGATGGCCGGGTTGTCAAGATACGCAATACAGCCGTCAATAACCTCTCCGGGATTGTGGGGAGGAATATTTGTAGCCATACCTACGGCAATACCGGTCGTTCCGTTAATCAAGAGATTGGGAATCATGGCAGGAAGTACGGTAGGCTCTTTTTCGCTCTCATCGAAATTCGGAATAAATTCAACCAGATCCTTGTCGAGATTCTCAAGCAAAGTCATTCCGCCCTCCGAAAGACGTGCCTCGGTATATCGCATGGCAGCCGCTCCGTCACCGTCGATAGAGCCGAAATTGCCGTGCCCGTCAACAAGCGGAACAGACAAAGTATAGTCTTCCGACATATGAACAAGCGCCTCATAAATAGAGCTGTCGCCGTGGGGATGATATTTACCCATGGTGTCGCCTACGATACGGGCAGATTTTCTGTGAGGCTTTTTGGGATCGAGTCCAAGCTCATTCATAGCGTACAGAATACGACGCTGAACAGGCTTGAGTCCGTCGCGGACATCCGGAAGCGCACGGGCAATAATAACGCTCAGAGCGTAGTCACGGAAAGAGTTCTTCATCTCCTCCGCAAAATCCAAATGCTGAAAATGTTCCATTCCTTTGTTTCTCCAATCGGTTGTTAGCTTAGTTTATATCGATATTTGCGCTGTTTGCCTCATTCATGATAAAGTCACGTCTGGGAGGTACGTTGCTGCCCATGAGCAGTGAAGTCACCTCATCCGCTTCAACAGCATCGGAAATAGTAACCTGAGCGAGAACTCGCTGTTCGGGATCGAGAGTAGTCTCCCAAAGCTGTTCCGCATCCATCTCGCCGAGTCCCTTGTATCGCTGAAGGCTCAATATCTTACGTCCTGATTTTCTGAATTCTTCAAGAGCGGCATCGTTGAAAAGATATTCGCTGAGTTTGTTCTTTTTTCCTCTTGCCGCATTGCTCTCATACTCCACTCTGTAAAGCGGGGGAAGTCCTCTGAACACCTTGCCCTCATAAATAAGTTCGGGCATATAACGGTAGAAGAAGGTCAGAAGCAAAGTACTGATATGTGCACCGTCGACATCGGCATCGGTAAGGATAATAATCTTGTTGTATCTGAGTTTGTTTATATCAAAGTCCTCTGAAATTCCGCATCCGAAGGCCTGAATCATGGAGCGTATCTCGTTGTTTTGGAGAATCTTCTCAAGGGAGGTCTTCTCGACATTGAGAATCTTTCCTCGAAGTGGAAGAACCGCCTGCGTTTTTCTGTTTCTCGCGGTCTTTACGGTACCTCCCGCAGAATCTCCCTCGACAATATAAACCTCGCATTCTTCTGCCTTCTTCGAAGAGCAGGCTGCAAGCTTGGACTTCGTCTCAAGAGTATCCCCGAGTGATTTGAGCACCGCATTTCTTGCTTTGTCACTCGCCTTGCGGGCATTGTAGGACTTCATGGAATTGTCGAGAATGGCTTTCAGAATCTCGACATTCTTGTCAAAGTAACGTGTAACCTCACTCGTAAATACATCTTCAACCGCAACCTTAGCGTCATTATTGCCGAGCTTGGTTTTGGTCTGGCCTTCAAACTGAGGGTCCGGATGCTTGATGGAAACTATAGCTATGATACCGCTTCGAATATCTTTTCCGTCAAAGTTCTCATCTTTTTCCTTCAATATTCCGAGTTCTCTCGCATACTGATTAAGAACTCTCGTAAGTCCCGATTTAAAGCCCGTAACCAATGTTCCGCCGTCCACGACGTTGATACAGTTACAATATGAATTGATCTGTTCCGAAAAGCTGTTGTTGTACTGGAAAGCGATTTCAACCTCAATGTCACCGCTTCTTCCCTCAATATAAATAGGTTCCTTGTGAAGGGTTGTGGCTTCCCTTGAAAGATACGATACAAAGCTCTTGATACCTTCCATCTCACAGAAAGTCTGCTTAAAGCCGGTATTCTGGTCATTAAAAGTAAGCTTGAGGCCTTTATTGAGGTATGCGGTCTCTTTAAGCTTCTTAATAATGATTTCAGCCTTAAACTCGGTTGTATCAAAAATAGTGGGGTCGGGGTAGAAGGTTACCTTTGTACCTGTATCGGCTTTGGTTGTTTTGCCGATTACGGGAACCATTCCGTTCTCAAGTTCAACCGCGGGAACGCCGCCGTTTTTATATTCGTCACGATAGATTTTTCCGTCACGTCTGACTTCGACAATGAATCTCGACGAAAGCGCGTTTACAACCGATGAACCTACACCGTGCAGACCTCCCGAGACCTTGTAAACCGAGCTGCCGAACTTACCTCCGGCATGAAGAATGGTAAAAATAACTCTGACGGTAGGAATATGCTCGGTCGGATGAATATCAACGGGTACTCCGCGACCGTGGTCCGTAATCTGCATTCCGCCATCCTTAAGCATGGTAATCTCGATTTCGTCACAGAATCCTGCCAAATGCTCGTCGATACTGTTGTCGAGAATCTCCCATACCAAATGATGAAGTCCGCGGCTTCCGGTAGATCCGATATACATACCCGGACGTTTTCGTACTGCCTCCAGACCCTTTAATACAACTATTTCACTGCCGTTATACTCTGCCATGAATCGTTTCCTTTCAAATTTGTCACAAAACTCCGGTCAGCATTACCGGCCGGAGTTCAGTATAAATATTATAATTTTATTTCTGGTAATTCGCTTTGCTCATTACATCGCAGAAATCAAAGGTTGCAAAATAATCCTTTGCGGTTTCCGCACGTCTTATCAGCTGAACGCTTCCGTCTTCCTTTAAGAGAAGCTCAGCCGAACGAAGCATACCGTTGTAATTGTATCCCATCGAGAACCCGTGAGCTCCCGTATCGTGAATACAGATATAATCACCCATATCGATTCTGGGAAGATCTCTGTCGATTGCAAACTTATCGTTGTTCTCGCAAAGGTTTCCTACGATATCGTATTTATGATCGGGTTCCCAGTCCTCTTTTCCGAGTACCGTAACATGGTGATAAGCACCATACATAGCGGGACGCATAAGGTTTGCTGCACAGGCGTTTACACCGATATATTCCTTGTAGATGTGCTTCTCATGAATAGCCTTGCAGATCAGATGTCCGTAAGGTGCAAGCATAAAACGTCCGAGCTCCGTAAAAATCGAAAGTTCCATTCCGGCAGGAGTAATAATTTCCTCATATGCCTGACGAACTCCGTCTCCGATTTTTTCGATATTGCAGGGCTTAACTCCGGGTCTGTAGGGAATTCCGACACCACCCGAAAGGTTAATGTATTTAACATCCGCACCGGTTTCCTCGTGAAGCTCAACTGCAAGTTTGAAAAGGTCTCTTGCAAGCATGGGGTAATAATCATCCGTTACCGCACCGCTGCAAAGAAAAGCATGGATTCCGAAATGCTTTACTCCGAGCATCATCAGACGTCTGAATGCGTCTGTAATCTGGTGACGTGTCATTCCGTATTTCGAATCGCCCGGGTTATCCATGATATCATTTGAAACGTTGTAGTATCCGCCGGGATTGAAACGGCAGAATACAGTCTCGGGAATTCCGCACTCCTTATCGAGGAAATCAATCATTGTAATGTCGTCAAGATTGATATACGCTCCGAGTTCCTTCGCTTTGGTAAATTCACCCGAAGGAGTCTCGTTTGATGAGAACATGATGTCTCCCTCTCCGAGTCCTATAGCCTCGGAAAGATAAAGTTCCTGAATTGATGCACAGTCCGTTCCGCAGCCTTCCTCTTTAAGCACCTGAAGGATGAAAGGGTTCGGAGTTGCCTTTACCGCAAAGAACTCCTTGTAACCCTTGTTCCAGGCAAAAGCCGCCTTAAGTCTTCTTGCATTCTCTCTGATAGCCTTCTCATCGTAGATATGAAAAGGAGTGGGGTAGGTTTTCTCAATTTCTTCAATGAGCTCCTTTGTTACAAAAGGAGTCTTCTCTCTGATCATCTCTTTTGTCATATTAATCTCCGCTTTCCTTTTTTACATTCTCTCTCAAATAACAAACAGATAGTACACTGCAATCCCACCGATTATATCAATTATTCGTTCTTTGTCCCCTTAAGTCCGAGGTCGCCCTTTATCTTTGTGGTAGAGATACCTTCGGTGCGCGGCAGATAAACAACCTCGCAATAATCCTTTAAGAAGTCAAACTTGCCTTCCCAGTCATCACCCATTACAAACACATCAACATTGTTTTTTACAACATCGTCAATCTTCTGCTCCCAGGTATACTCCGGCAGAACCTCATCAACATACTTGATTGCCTCAAGTATCTTTTTGCGGTCTTCAAAACTGTAATATGCCTTCTTGCCCTTAATGGCATTAAATTCATCCGAAGAAACCACAACAATGAGATAATCTCCGAGTTCTCTTGCACGTCTCAAAAGATTGATATGTCCGACATGAAGAAGATCGTAAGTTCCGTAGGTAATAACTTTTTTCATATATTCTCCAATCCGTATAAATTATATACTCTGTTCAGCCTCTGGCCTGACCGAGTGTTCCGACATTTCTTCCCGCAACTATCGAAATGCAGTAATCCTCGACAGGTGTCAGTTCAAAGGTTCCGAATTCACCCTCGCAGCAGGTCTGACTGATGGCCAGACGCCCTTCTTTCATTACCGCTTCGTAGCCGTCCCGCGGTGTGGCCATGCCAAGTCCCGTTGCCTTCATGAAAGCTTCACGAACCGTCCAGATTCGTCCGAACATCAGCTTCCTCGTCGCTTCATCGGGCTGTGAAAGAATCATCGCCCGTTCTCCTTCGGTGAAGAAATTATAGATAATCCGATTGCTTATTCTCGAACAGCTTTCGATGTCTATTCCCGGATCAAACTCCTCCGAAAAAGCAGCCACGGCATAATGCCCCGCGTGTGACACGCTGAAATGTATCTCGGGACAATTAAGGAACACAGGCTTACCTCTGCCGGTAAATCCGTATTTCATATCCTTTTCCCTGAGCCCGTAACTTTTAAGTCCTATGTCGGTAACAAGTCCCGCCGCCAGACAAAGTTCATAGTTGCTAGCGCATCCGGGCCTTAAAATACGTTTTTCGGCATTTTCAAGCTTTTTAAGCTTTTCCGTGCGGTATGCGGATAAAGAACGCGAAAGAGCCTCGCGATTTTCCACGAAGCTTTTATCAAGTGTATTTACCATATAAACTCTTACTGCGCCCATCCCTGACCTCACAGTTATAATTATTATTTCATTGGCCGCAGCTTATGCGTACGGCTCCGTCAAAATACTGAATATCGCAGCAATATCCGTTTGCGGCTTCAGCCCAATACCAGATAATTCCGTCCTCTTCATCCGTATCGACGTCGATGCCGAATCCGGCATCCGTAACATCGGCAATGTATCCCTGAATCACCTTTTCGGAAACCCCGGTCAATACAATATAGTTCTCTCCCGATTCTCCTCCGGCAAAGCATGAGCTTAATTCTCCGAATTCCGGGAACGGAAGTCCCGCCTCGGCAAAAGCGTCCCTGACTGCGGCAGTGTCGTCTTCCTCGCGTTCGAAATAACCCGACCCGATCTTCAGAGTGCCGGCATTATACTCAATCTCGGCATACCAGTCATTTTCGTTGTATGCGGAATATTTAAGGTAATCGTCCGCATGTCCTTCATCAGGGTCCATCGTAAAACCGGCGTCTGTCAGCGAAGCCTTGTATGATTGGGCAGTCTCGAGCGAAACCCCGGAAAGCTCCATATAATCATATGTACTGCCGGTTACAATCTGCTCGAAGTATCCTTCCCCGAAGGCCGGAAGCCAGATAAGATACGAATCTTCCCAGGCTGATTCTCTCAACACATCATTCGGTGACAATTCCTCATCCGCGTCATCATCGTCATCCTCAAAGTCATCATTCTCATCGTCTTCGTCATACACGAATCCGGTCTCATCTTCATCATCCTCATCGGAGTCCGCAGGATCGTCATCCTCATCCGGCGCATCTGCGTCGGGTGTCTTTGTTCCTTCGCTGTTTCCCTGTGAAGCATCCGCACCATCGCCCGCATCAACTGCATTTGTCGGAGACGGCTGAACATCACTTCCCCCGTCTGCGGGAGTTTTATCATCCTTCGCGGTCGAATCCGCAGAATCCTTTTCCGTATCGGTAATTGAATCCCCGTTGTTCCTGCCCGAATCGTCCGATGCAGTGTTCGCAGGGGCCTTTGTCTCACTGTCAGCAGAATTGACTTTGGTTTTGTCTACAGTTGTATCATCTTCTACACCGGTAGACTTTCCACACGCACAAACCGATACCGTAACAAAAATCATTATAAACATTATTATGCATAATCTACTGATTTTCATTCTTTTCATCGGTTCGCCCTCACATTCCTATCATAATTTTAATAAAACAAAATTGCAAAAGCAAGCAGATATTATATCAGCCTTCAATCTCTCCGGCCTTTTTAAGCGCAATTTTGGTAATAACAGGTCCGGTAAGCTCATAAATAACGGTTCCGCACAGAATAATCGTTCTGATTTTGGGTCCGTACTCGGGTACTACACTCATTGCAGTAGTCGCAAGTCCGATCGCAACTCCGGCCTGAGGAACCAGTGTGAGTCCTATATATTTCTGAATTTTTGCCGATGCATGGGAAATCTTTCCTCCGATTGCCGCACCCGCAACCTTTCCGAACACTCTGAAAAGCACGTATATAATTCCGATTAATCCTACCTTGGGAATAAGCGTAATATCAAGGTCTGCTCCCGAAAGGAAGAAAAACATCATAAACAGCGGAGGCGTCATTCTGTCAGCCTGTTCAAATATCTTATCGCTTTCCGACGAAGTGTTTGCCAGAACAGCTCCGAGCATCATGCATGCAAGCAGAGAAGACAGTCCCAGCAAATCAGAAATTCCCAAACACGTAAAGACCAGCGCATAAGTAATTGAAAGTCTGTTGCCACGTCCCGAAAACCACTTCACAAGGAGCCTGAAAATAACTCCTCCCACCATTCCGAGCAGAAGTGCTCCCAATATTTCTATTACGGGGCTTAAGATAGTCATAGCAACCGAACTTCCCGCTCCGCTTTCTATAACCTTTGCTATCGCCACGGAAATGCCGAAAAACATAAGTGCGGTTGCATCATCGATGGCAACAACAGCAAGAAGTGTTTCGGTCAGTTCACCCTTCGCTTTATACTGCTTTACTACCATAAGTGTTGCGGCAGGTGCTGTCGCAGCGGCTATGGCACCGAGGCAAAGAGAGAACGGAATATCGTTTCCCGATATGATAAGTGCCAAATCAACGACAAGTACTGCTCCCAAGGATTCGCAGACCGCTATTACTATAGGAGTTTTTCCCACCTTTTTCAGATAGCTGACTCTGAATTCCGCTCCGATGGAAAAAGCTATGAATCCAAGTGCCACGGTAGGTATAAATTTCAGCGTATCAACTACATCCGCAGGAATCAGATTAAGACAATAAGGTCCCAGAAGCAGTCCGACTATCAGATAGCCCGTAACATTAGGAAGCTTCACAAGCTTCACAACCTTGCTCGAAAGCAGTGCAAACAGAATTGCAATCGCAAGGAATGTAAATATATTCAAATTAAGATCAGGTAACATTTCTCTTCAGCCTCCGGTCAGTCTTCTTCACTTAGGCCGGACACATATGTTATCGGCATCTCAAACATAATACCTGAATTCGGCTCCTTTAAATTCACGACACGTTTTATGGTCTTTCGTGCCTCTACAATCTGTTCATCCTTAAGTACAAAAATGACAACCTTGCTCGAAGGAGCCTCTTCGTCCTTGAAAACACGTCTGAGCATTCCAAACATCGGCATATCTTCCATATTGACAAGCTCCTGGCCCATTCCGTGACCCTCGAGAATTGTTCCGCCGCGAACGCCCGACTCCGCAAGGTCTCTTAAAATCTCATCAAGTTTCTGATCGTTTTTCAGAATAAGAGTAAGTAACTGCATATTGTTTCCTCCCTGTGTTTTACCTATAAGCTCGCATGATTATATACCTTATTTTATTGATATTCAAGGAAAAATACACACTTTTTTAACTGGACTATTTATTTTGCTTGGGATATAGTTATTTCATATAAAATATGCCCTTTTTCGGGGTTTTACGGCTTCGCGTATAAAGCCGGATAAGGTCACGATAATTCAGCGCGACCGAGCATAGGAGGTACTGAAAATATGACAGATGAATTAAACACTGCAGTAAACGAAGAAAGCACCCCTTCCGTTCCGGAAGAGATCATTCCTTCAATGTCCGAATTCGAAGAAGAAATCAAGCACTCTTTCCGCAAGCTGAGTGTAGGTGATATTGTTACAGGTACAGTTATCGGAGTATCCGATTCAGAAGTTACCGTAGACTTGAATTCATATGCGGAAGGTATCGTCAAACTCGAAGATCTGAGCAACGATCCCCGCTTCTCTATCAAAGCCGATATCAAATACGGAGACGTAATCAAGGCCACCGTAATCCGTGAAACCCGCGACGGTGCATTCCTTCTCTCGATAAAGGAAGCCGACAATCTCCTCTCGTGGGACAAACTCGAACTTGCAAAAAACGAGAAAACCGTTGAAAAAATCAAAGTTGCGGAAGCAGTAAATGCAGGCGTTACTACCTTCCTTTACGGAATCAGAGCTTTCATTCCCGCTTCCCAGCTTGCACTTACATATGTTGAAGACCCTTCTGCGTTCGTAAATCGTGAACTCGAAGTAGTTGTCACCGATGTCGACCGTGAAAACGGCAAACTCGTGCTTTCAGCAAAAGAGGTATTGAGAGATCGCGCCGCTCAGGATAAAAAAAGTCGTATCGGAAGACTTCAGACCGGTATCATTACAACAGGTACCGTAGAAAAGATTATGCCGTTCGGTGCTTTCGTCAATATTGGTGAAGACCTTTCCGGACTTGTTCACATCTCTCAGATTTGCGGCAAGAGATTGCGTCACCCGGGCGAAGTTCTTAAAGAAGGCGAAGAAGTAACCGTTAAAATTTTGGATGTAAAGGACGGTAAAATTTCATTAAGTATTAAAGCCGTTGACGAAAAGGATGAAGACGAGATATTTGAGGATGCTGTCGATGATGCAGCCGAAGAATATTCGGACGGTGGAAATGCCGCAACAGGTCTTGCTGCCTTACTCAAAGACTTCAAATTTTAAATCACAATTTAACTTTATAAAGGAACCGTTATGTCACAATTAATTTACGACAATCTGACAATCGATGAAAAACGCATTCTGCTGTTAAAAACTCTGGGAGTCTCAAATTCAACCATTGATTCTCTTATCCTGGGCGAAGCCGATCTTGATACAGTCTTGGCCGAAAGAATCAAAGAAGTCATCGACAACCCCGAAGACATCACTCAGTGTGCGATTGTCTGCCAGAATATAAAAAGGGAGCATATTCCTTTCAGCGAATTTGACCCGGACCCCTATCTTGAACAGATTAATGAGTTGAAGGCGCGAGGCGGATCTTTTGCCGACGATGTCAAGCCGTCGGAAAGGTCTATGCCTCACTACGGTGAAGAAACCGGCGACGCTTCCGGGCCTCAGATAAAAATAGTATCTGATTTCCCCGGAGTTTTTCGCATTTTCGGCCCCGAGTCCTGTACCTTCGCACATCCTTTTGTTCGATACGGTGCGAGACTGGTCGATATGTGTATCTGGCTTCTGCTTGTAAATCTGCTTTTCAGAGCCGGATTCGGCATCGATCCCATGCTGAGTCCGACGCTTGGGTACGGATGGGTTTCGCTGGTATATCTTTGCATGCTTATATTCGAACCCGTTATGCTTCACTTTTTCGGCACAACACCAGGCAAATTCATTTTCGGCATTTTCATTCTGAATAAAGACAATGAAAAAATGTCATTCAAAGAAGCATATATACGTTCTGTGCGTTTGTTCAGATACGGTTTTGGATTCCTTATTCCTTTTTACAACTTTTACAGGCTTTTCAGGAGCTACGCTTCCTGCCGCCGCGGAGAACTTCTTCCGTGGGACATCGGAACAACCATCAAGCGCCCCGAAAAAACTCTTCCAAGACACGTAATAGTCTTTATTCTGATTGTAATGGCATTCTCATCAGCAGACACATTTGCCAATCTGTATTTTGCTCTTCCGTCAAACAAGGGAATGATTTCCGAGGAGCAGTTCTATGAGAATTGCAGGCATGTTATTTCATACAACTCGATGTCTTTTAAGGATTATCCGGAATATAAAGTAACCACTTCAAACGGTAAAGTGGTTTCGGTGACCTGGGAAGTGGAACTTGAGGACGCTGATATTATATATGACTCATATTATCAGATGTCGGTTGCCTTCCTGTCTTTCGCCGGAGTTGCCGAAGGTTCGGACGTCATCACCGCGAATCTCGGTCTTCCGAACAGATACCTCAACCAGCCCTTTGCCGAGTTTGCCTTCAACTACGCAAATATCGATATCAGCAATAAAATCGAGTGCGAAGGCTATCAGTTAAATTCCATCAACGGTTATCTTTACAAAACCGCAGGCGACGGAAAGCACACCTACCATCAAACCTTTACTATGAGCAGATAAGGATTTATGAGACAAATCCTTATAAAGTCACGATGATCCGGCGTGACTGAATAAACAAGGAGATAAATTGTAATGAATAAATTTAATTACTCTGTCGTTACAGACCCTACCTTCTTCAGAGATAATGTTCTTCCCGCGCATTCCGATCACGAGTACTATGCCCCCGAGGAAGAAGATGAAATAAACAGCCGACTCTCCGGTGACCATTTAAGACGTTCATGCGTAAACAATTCTACGTTTTTCAAAGAGAACCTTAACGGCAGTTGGAAGGTTCTGGTAAGTCCCAATTATGATTCGCTTGTAAAAGGCTGGGAGCAGCCTGATTTTAACTGTCATTCCTGGAATGATATTCATGTTCCCGCACACCTTCAGATGGAAGGTTACGGTAATCCTCATTATACAAATGTTGCTTACCCCTGGGACGGTCATGAACAAATTGTTCAGGGTCAGATTCCGACAGAATACAATCCTGTTGCGGCTTATGTGAAATATTTCCACGTTCCCGAGCGTTTTCTGGACGAAAGGCTCTATATTTCCTTCAAGGGCGTCGAATCATCAATGGCGGTATTCTTAAACGGCATTTATATCGGATATGCCGAAGATTCGTTTACGCCTTCGGATTTTGAGCTGACCGACTTTGTCTGTGAAGGCGAGAATAAGCTCTGCGTACTTGTAACGCAATGGAGTTCATCCAGCTGGCTTGAGGACCAGGATTTCTTTAGATTTTCGGGTATATTCAGAGATGTATTCCTTTACACAAAGCCTGCAGTTCACGCAGACGACGTGAAAATTAAAACAAAACTTAACAATAATTTCAATAGTGCCGAACTTGAGGTATCATTGTCTGTGACCGCTCCCGGAAAAGCAGAGATCAGTCTCATCGATTTTGCCGGAAGAACGGTTAGGCCACTGCCATTTAAAGTCGGAGAAGTGTGTGATTCGTTGACCATCGCTTGCGGCAAAAACATCTTCACCCGCTCAAAAGCACTGCGAAAGGGAAACAACAGCTTTACCTTCAATATAAAGAATCCGAAGCTTTGGAGCAGCGAAATCCCATATTTATACGGCCTTTCCATAACATTATCAGACAGAGACGATATCTGTTCAGAGATCATTCCGCTGCAAATCGGCTTCAGAGATTTCAGACTCGAGGACGGTTTATTAAAGCTAAACGGCAAACGAATAGTTTTCAACGGCGTTAACCGACACGAATTCAGTTCAATCACCGGACGTGCGATATCCTTCGACGAGACAAGACACGATCTCATCAATATGAAGCGAAACAATATCAACGCTATCAGAACCTGCCACTATCCCGACAATACCTTCGTATATGAGCTTGCGGACAATCTCGGTCTTTATGTCATCGACGAAACCAATATGGAGACTCACGGTACATGGTGCTATGGTCCGATGAATGACGAACTGTACGCCAATGTTGTTCCCGGCGACAATCCCAACTGGGAAGGCGCCGTTCTCGACAGAGTAAACAACATTTACAGCCGCGACAAAAACCATGCATGTATTCTTATGTGGTCGCTCGGAAACGAAAGTCACGGCGGAATCAATATCAGCAAAATGCATGACAAGTTCCGTGAACTGGATGATACCAGAGCAGTACACTACGAAGGCATCATGCATGATCGGCGCTACAATACAAGCAGTGATGTTGAGTCACAGATGTACACAAAGGTTGCCGATATCGAGCATTTCCTCGAAAATAATCCCGAAAAGCCTTTTGTATGCTGCGAATATTCGCATGCAATGGGCAACTCCTGCGGAGGCATGCGCAAATACACGGATCTTGCAAAGAAAAACCCCCGCTATCAGGGAGGCTTCATTTGGGATTATATCGATCAGTCCATAACAACAGTGGACAGATACGGCGTATGTTTTGAAGGCTACGGCGGTGATTTTGACGATCGTCCCAGCGACTACGACTTCAGCGGCGACGGAATAGCATACGGAGGACCCGCTCGCGAATCATCTCCCAAGATGGCAGAAGTGAAATATAATTATCAGCCGCTCTCTATTTTATTTAATGATGATTTAACTTTTAAGGTTACAAATTATAATCTTTTTTTATCCGCCTCTGCTTACAGATGTGAGATTATACTTTTGGAAAATGGTCGTTCTACAATTGTAGATGAGTTTAAGGTAAGTGTTGCCCCCGGGCAGTCCGAGACCTATATTTTACCTGAAAGTATTCAGAAGGTTTTACTTGCCTCAAACGGCTCAAATGCTGATGGATACTCATCTTACAGGGATTTTGCAGTAAAAAATACCGAGTATGCCATTCAAGTTAAATTCACATTTAACTTTTCAACTTTATTTTCCGATATAAATCACTGTGTTGCATACGGCCAGCATGTATATAAAAAGGTTACAAATTCGCGTCCTGTTTCAGATGCTCTTTTAGCTCCGTATAAGGTTTCTCACGGCTTTAATCATGGCGTAAAGGGCTCGGATTTCGAAGTTCTTTTCGGCGGCAGCGGTTTGGTTTCATATAAGAAATGCGGTAAAGAGCTGATAAAAGGTATCCCGCGCCCCACTTTCTGGAGAGCTTCTACTTCAAATGACAACGGCAACAGATTTGCTTTCAGATATGCTCAGTGGAAGCTTGCTGATATGTACTCGCAGGTAACCTCTTCCTCCTTTGATGAAGAAGGCGGAAGGCTTGCCGCAACATATCGCTATACAACGCCTACGATTCCTGCGACGGAATGTGAGCTGAAATATATTGTTGAATTTGACGGCAAGATAACTGTTCGCTTATCAGCTTCAATTCCCAAAAATATGATTGAATGCCCGGTATTCGGAATAAACTTTAGATTCGATGCGGATATGGACAATCTTTTCTGGTATGGTTACGGTCCCGGCGAATCTTATTGCGACAGATCTCACGGCAATCCTTTGGGAGTGCATAAAGCATACGTTTCCAATCAGTTGTCGCGTTATCTTGTTCCTCAGGAATGCGCAAATAAAATCGGCGTCAGAAAGGCCTCTGTGACCGATTTAAAGGGTCGCGGCATAGAATTTACCGCCTTATGTGACGATAAGTCTTCAGGGCGCTATAATGGTGAAGAAATAAGTAAGGAACTGTCCGACACATTTGAGCTTCAGGCGCTGAACTATACTGCTTCAGAACTCGAAAGTGCAGCGCATCCCACTGAACTTCCCGCACCGCACTTTACTAACGTACGAATTGCGCTGTGTCAGCTCGGTGTCGGAGGAGATGATTCCTGGGGCGCATTAACACACGAGGAATTCCGTCCGGATACTTCCAAACCTTTGGTACTTAATTTTACTATAAACGCAATTTGAATTATGCTGTTGCCGGAATCAGGCGGCCATAAAAGAAGCAGATGAAAACAATTTCATGTTTTCATCTGCTTTTTTATAGGAGAACAGTAATTTACTTATTATCCGATATAACTAACTATATACTATTCAGTCAACGAGTGAATAATCAACCCTTAACAGAGCCTTCCGATACACCACCGATGATGTACTTTGAAAGAATAAGGTAAACGATTACTACAGGCATAATTGCAAGCAGGATAGTCATATATACCTTACCAAGATCGGCTGAGGTAGGATCCATTGAACGAAGTCTCGCGATAAGAATCGGAACCGTAGCCTTTTTAGGGTCATCGATAAGCATTGCAGGAATGAAGTAGTTGTTCCAGCTTCCTACGAAACTGAAAATCATCTGAACCGCAATTGCAGGGCTCATGATAGGAAGCACGATACGGTTGAATGTCGAAAATTCATGCGAACCGTCAACTCGCGCTGCTTCTACAATTTCAAGCGGCAATACGCTCTCCATATACTGCTTCATATAGAAGAACACTACAGGTGATGCAACAGCCGGAATGATAAGAGGTAAATACTTATTTGTAAGCTGAAGCTTTGTACACATCTTGATAAATCCTACGGCCGAAACCTGCGAAGGAATCATCATAATCGCCATGATAAAGGTAAACGCAGCCTTCTTAAATTTAAAGTCATAGCAATGAATTCCGTAAGCGGTAAGTGCCGAGAAATACGATGCCAGAATAGCTGTAGCAAATGCGATAAAGAAGGAATTGAGCATTCCTCGCTGAATCTTAAGTGTATCGGTACCTGCCGATGAATCGCCTGATCCTGTCCATGCGTTCCTTAAGTTGTCCATGAAGTGTTCCTTGGGGACGGGTGTAAATCCTGACTGGAGCTGCTGATTGGAACGTGAAGAGTTTACAATAAGCAGGTAGAACGAGAATAAACACATAACGGTAATAAAGATAAGGAAGAAGTAAACAACAACACGGCTGATAATAAGCATTCTTCTGCCTTTTTTGCTCATAGCATCATACTCTGCCTTACGAGCTGCTTTTTTCTCTGCGCTCATGCCTTCTTACCTCCTCTCTTCTTACGTGCCATTCCGGGAACCTTGTCAGTATACTGGGCAACAAGTACCTTGAATACAATTGCACTTAATATACCGGCTACAAGGAATACGAATACCGAAATAGCTCCGCCGGCACCGTAGTTCTTTGAGGTTGAGAACGAACTCTGGAGATACATAATAAGTGTCTTTGTCTCACGAATGGTCGCACCTTTACCGTTGGTCAACAGCTGCGGCACATCGTACATATTTATACCACCGATCAATGCCGTAATTACGGAATATGTAATGATAGGCATAAGAAGGGGAAGTGTAATCTTGAAGAATACCTTGGTTGAACTTGCACCGTCGATTGCGGCAGCCTCGAAGTATGCCTGGTCAATACCCATTATACCGGCCATTAGGACAATCATCGTGTTACCGAACCACATTAGGAAGTTCATCAACGCTACCAACCCTCGGACATATATCGGTTTGTCCATGAAGTTAATCGCTCCGTCTATCCATCCTAAGTTCTCAAGAATCTGGTTAACAGGTCCTACGGTTGAGAACAAAGTAAAGAATAACATTGAAAATGCAGATGCCATGATAAGGTTGGGCATATACATAACAGTCTTGAAGAAAGGCTGTCCTTTAATATTCAAACGTGTATTGGTAAACCATACAGCAAGCAAAAGAGCAATCGCAAACTGGGGGACTGCTCCCGTAACCCACATAATCATTGTGTTACCTGCATACTTTAAGATACCGATATCACCATTGTTGTCAGGTCTAAAAAGGGCAATATAATTCTGGAAGCCCACGAACTTCGGACCGATAGTCGAAAGTCCGTCCATATAATACTCAAAAAAGCTGTAATAAATTGTCAGAATTTGGGGGATCAGCGACCAAACCAAATATACGGCAAAGAACGGCGCTATAAAAATATATCCCCACTTTGCATAGCTGACCGACTTGTGTCTCTTGTCAGCTCTAATAATTCTCTTTTGCATACTTTTTCCTCTCGCCGAAAAACTTCTTAAAAAAATGCTACGCCAAAGCTTCCGCCCCGGCGTAGCATATTTGTATCAACTCTATATACGATTGATAAAGAATTAATTACTTGTTGATTGTGATTGCAGGATACTTCTCATTTACATAGTTGTAGAAGTTAGCCATAGCTGCATCGTATGAAAGGTCACCTGTGAAGTAGCCCTTTAACTGATCCTGAAGACCCTCGTTAAGAAGCTGATCATAGATTGTGTGGTTCTCCCACTTGATATTTCCTGTCATCTTTGCGAATACTGCGATATCATTCTGTCCGCCAAGGAATGCGCTACCATATGAAGCGTCGTTAGCAAACTTATCAACAACCTTTGTGTTGTTAGGATACTGGCCCTGCTCTGAAACAAGCTTTGAGCAAACATCCTCATCAACAGTAAATACCTTCATGATATCAGCAAGCATTTCCTCGTTGTCTGTACCGGAAGGAGCAAGGAGCCATGTACCACCCCAGAAGTGAGCCTGAGGTCCTTCTACGATAGCCCAGTCACCTGAACATCCTGTCTCAGCATCCTGAGCAGGTCCCATACAGAAGTTGAAGTACCAAGCAGGTCCGAAGAAGCACATTGTCTTTCCTGAAGCTGCCATCTGATCGTTCTTCTCAGCATCCCAAACACCTGCTGTAGCGATGGTGTAACCATTGTCAGCAAAGAGCTTTGTCTGCTTAATCCAAGCATTGATCTGCTCGTCGAACTGAAGTGTCTTGTTTGCATCTACCCAAGCGCTTGAGCAGTTGTTAGAGAATACACGGTAGTCCTCAGCGAATGAAGCTGTCATGTAGTAACCCTTAGCCTTAGCGTCTGCTGCAACTGCCTCGAACTTGCTCCAGTCAGAAAGAGCTGCCTGAACCTGCTCGGGATCATCTGTTCCGAGAACGTCCTTAGCGATTGAACGACGATAGATAAGAGCTGAAGGACAGCACTGGAATGAAACACCCTTTCTTACGCCCTTAGCATCGCTTGCAGCGTCAAGTGTGTAAGCGTACTGTGTATCGAAGTTAGCCTTGTCATAACCAATCTTTGTGATGTCCTGAGTGAACTCAGAATCAGCATACTTTGTGATGTAATCAGCCTCAGCAAGGAAAAGGTCTACCTTGTCATCAGCTGAAGCGTTCTTCTGGTTCTGAAGAGCTGCATCAAGCTTATCCTGGTAAACACCACCGTCTGAAGGGTTGATGATCCAATTAACTGTTACGCCTTCGGGAACCTTGTAGTAAGCTTCAAAGAATCCCTTGAACTCTTCGTTCCATGCGTAGATGTTGAAAACCTTGCCCTGCTCCTTCTTACCACAAGCGGTAAAGCATCCGAGTGTCAGAGCTAATACGAGTAATACTGCTAAAACTCTTTTCATAACTTCCTCCTCTTTGGAAATAAAAAAATGTTTTTTTGCGAAATCGTTTTCGCAATGTTTGAAAAAAATAGAGGTGACGCCCCAAGAAAGCCAACGTCCTCACTACTCTTTATGTGCATTTTAACCAAAAAAAAAGGTATTGTCAATAGACAATTTGATATCTCTCTGAATTTTTTAAACAAAATGTTTCGATTTTATGAACAAAATACCCACAGCGGTTTGAAACGGGCTGTGGGCTACGAAAACGATTTATATTAATATTTCTTATAAATATTGCCTATAATATGCTAACAACCTCCAAAATGTTGCTATTACACCTGAAAGATACCTCTTTATTGGCATATGTAAATGTATAAATGCGCTCCGGATCGTCCTGATAAGCAGGTCGCGGGTCCTGTTTGAGCACTTCGATCAGTCCTTCCAGAGCTTTTTGTGAAAAATGACAGTAAAACCGCTCCGGAAACACTACTTCCACCTCACGTTTGGCCACCGTATCGGTAAATCCTCCCACCGCATCGGGCTTACAATCCGCGTACGGGATATACGGTTTGATATCATATATCGGAGTTCCGTTCATCAAATCCGCGCCCAGGACATGAATGACAGGTCCAAGGTTGTCGGTCATCTCTATCCTTTCGATTTTTACACAGGAAAGTCCGATAGGATTCGGTCTGAAAGGAGATCTCGTTGCAAATACACCGAGCCTTTGGTTTCCTCCGAGTCTCGGAGGACGTACCGTAGGCTTCCAATCGCATCCCCCTTCGAATTCCTCTTCAGTATCCGTCGGCCTTTTATTTCGCCTTTTAGCTTCGGAAAATTCCCATATAAGCCAAAGATGAGAGAACTCTTCGAGCCCTCTCAACGCATCAGCATTTCGAAATTCCGGTTCAAAAACAATTCGGCTGCCGATTTTCTCGGCTATTCCGCTTTGTCTCGGAACCGCAAACTTCTCCGTAAAATCATTTTCAATATGTGCTATTACAAACATAACATCCTCAAGCTCATGAGCTCAAATAATACACTCTTCGGTACATCATCCCGATGCACCGCTTTCAGGCCATTATTTTCCGTACTTCTCCATCTGCTCTTTGATAAGAGCTCCGTCCTCAAAGTAGTTAATCTTCAT
>JAZLGZ010000009.1:0-64306 GCA_045616585.1 Lachnospiraceae bacterium | reverse complement strand
AGTTCATCGGTACTTGTGTATCTGAGGATGTTGTTACACTTCTTGACATCAACAACTCGGTTCCCAAGGATATGTACAAGGAGTCTATCGAAGGCAAGTTCGATTACAAGTTTACCGATACATTCATGGGATTCCATTGCGGAAATACATGCACAAAGAAGCTTGCATTCCATGAGATGAAGTACCAGAAGATCATGGCAAGAAATCTTCCGATCGAAGTTACCAACGGTACTCTTGAGGGCGATATCGCTCCCGGTAAGATTACATTCTATCGTTTACAGTCTACAGCTGATTGCAAGCTTCGCGCTTACCTTGCTGAGGGTGAGGTTCTTCCTGTAGCTACTAAGTCATTCGGTGGTATCGGTGTATTCGCTATCAAGGAGATGGGACGTTTCTATCGTCACGTTCTTATTGAGAAGAACTATCCTCATCACGGTGCAGTTGCATTCGGACACTATGGAAAGGCTTTATTCGAAGTATTCAAGTACATCGGTGTTCCCATGGAGGATCTTAACTACAACCAGCCTGCAAGTCTTCCTTACGCTACAGAGAACCCTTTCAAGGCTTGAGTTTAATAGTTTAGCACTTTTAAAAGCCCTCTTGTTTACAGGAGGGCTTTTTTATGAAAAACGGAGAGAATATGACAGACACATTAAAACAGTTCAAAGAATATCTGGATAAAATCAAGCAGTATCAGTATGTTGGAAGTCTTTTATACTGGGATCTTGATACAAAAATGCCTGAACAGGGCTTTGAAAATAATTCTGCTGCAACAACTTTCTTTTCTACCGAGGCGTTTAAGTTGTCTACCGCGCCCGAATTGAAAGAGCTTCTTAATAAGTTAAGTGCCGATGAAGAATTTAATGCACTTGATGACAACTGGAAGTTCATTGTTAAAAGAATGAAACGTGAGTTTGAGCGCGATGAAAGAATACCGGTTGATTTTTACTCGGAGTATGTAAAAGCTAATTCGGAATCAATGTTCAACTGGCAGATTGCAAAGAAGAATAATGATTTTTCTCTTTTTGCACCTTATCTTAAAAAGACTATTGAGAATAAGAAAAAGCTTATCGGCTATACTCATCCTGATGAAGAAATATATGACGCACTTCTCGGTCTTTACGAAGAAGGTATGGATTCTGCTACAATCGACAGACTATTCGATGATTTAAAGGCTGAACTGGTGCCTTTTGTTAAGGCTATCGCAGCAAAGAATAAACCTGAAAATCCTAAGTTTGATGTAAAGTATGATCTTAACGGTGAACGGGAATCAGAAAAATATCTGTTAAGCTATATCGGATTTGACTGGACAAAAGGAGCAACCGGTGAAACAGAGCATCCTTTTACAATTAACTGGGGTTCGAAGGACGTTCGAGTAACAAATCATTTCCGTGAAGACAGCTGTATCGATCCGATGTTTTCAGCTATCCATGAGGGTGGACATGCTATTTTTGAGCAGAACGTAAATTCCGAACTTGATTTTACCGCAGCGGGAAGTTGTTCGTATATGGGTATACATGAGAGCCAGTCACGTTTCTATGAGAATATACTCGGCAGGAATATTAATTTCTGGAAGCCTGTTTATTCCGATTTGCAGAATATAGTTAAAGAGTTAAAAGATGTTTCTCTTGAAGAATTCTACAGCGAAATTAATCGTGTAAAGTGTGATTATATACGTACTGCTGCGGATGAGGTTACTTATTGCTTACATATCATTGTTCGCTATGAGATTGAAAAAGCAATTTTCAGAGATGGCGTTGACGTGGATGAACTTCCTGCTTTATGGAATAAAAAGATGGAAGAGTATCTTGGTATTGTTCCTCCTACCGATGTGCTTGGTATTCTTCAGGATATGCACTGGAGTGACGGATCTTTCGGCTATTTCCCTTCATATCTTCTTGGCTCTATATATGACGGAATGTTTCTTGAGGCTATAGAGAAAGAAATGGGCAGCATTGATACCATTCTTGCGGAAGGCAGAATTAAGGACATTACTAAATGGCTTAATGAAAAGATTCATCAGTATGGGTCAACCAGGATTCCGAAGGATATAATTGAAAATGTTTGCCGTTCACAAGTATCTTCAAAACCTCTTATGAAATATTTTAAAGAAAAGTATACTGAAATATATGATCTTTAATTTTTAATTTTAATAATTTGATAATCTTGAACAAATGCGAATTGTGGGCTATTCTCTCATGATTCGCATTTGGATGTTTATGAAAAAAGAAAGGATACGATTCGCTTTACATTTACGAATGTGTATGATAGCATTATAATAAATAAAAAGTATTATTTTGAAGTCAAAATAGGAGATGGATATGTCATTATCTTTTGCTATTCCCGGAATTATATCTGCATTACTTTTTATATTTGTTACTTGTACATTGGTTGTAATGAATAAAAGAAATGTGGGATTTATACATGTTCGTGACATGAAGGCAACTATACTGTTTTATTTGATTGCCTTTATTAATCTTATGCTTTCGGTTGTCAGTATTATTATGGTTGTCAATTCTATTTCCGGAGCAAAAGAGTATGATGCTCTGACCGGAATTCTCATCTTGCTTTCAGGCATGGCAGAGACTATAGGTCTCTTTATTCGAGTTGCAATCAGCAGAGGTATTATTGAAATTAAGCAGCATACCGAAGCAGTACGTGTTAATCGCAATTCGCTGATGGCTAATATTTCTCATGAGATTCGTACTCCGATGAATGTTATTGTCGGTATGACGGAACTGATGAAGCAGAAAAAAGACGGAGAGGTTAATACAAAGGAAAATCTCGAATCCATGTCTGTTGCTGCCGGAAGTCTTATGGGAGTGGTAAATAATCTTATTGACTTTGTTAAGATCGAATCAAATAAGCTTGACATAATAGAGCTGTCATATGAGAGTGCGGAACTTTTTAATGATATTATTGAGAAGGCTCATAATATGATTGAATCCAAGACCGTAGATTTTCTTGTTGAAGTCGATCCGTCTATTCCTGCAAAACTTTATGGAGATAATATCAGAATACTTCAGGCTGTGTCGAACATTCTCAGTAATGCATGCAAATTCACGCATCTGGGTGTTATTACACTTCGAATCAGTAACCAATCTTCATCGGGTGATTCTGTATATTTAAGATTTGAGATTGATGATACCGGAGTAGGTATCTCGGAAGAGAATAAAAAGAATTTGTTCGGAGCGAACGGATTGGGAGTTAAGTCTGATGACAAGTTGACTAAGGGTTCAGGACTTGGTCTTTATATAACCAGGAATATCATCGACAAGATGAACGGAACTATATCGATTGAAAGTTCCGAGGTATCCGGTACCAATGTAACGATTGTTATTCCTCAAAGAGTTACCGATTCAACTCCTATAGGTAAGTTCAGGGAAAAAGAAATCGAAACCGTGGAAAGCAGATATGCTTTTTCAGCTCCTTCAGCAAGAGTACTTGTTGTTGATGATAATCTTGTAAATCTTTTTGTTGCTAAAGAATTGCTCGGAAGATATGACATGGAAGTTGTAACTGCTTCCGGCGGAGAAGAATGTATCGAACTTGCTTCGAATAATCATTTCGATATGATTTTTATGGACTACGTAATGCCTAAGATGGACGGCCATGAGACTCTTATCAGACTCCGAGAGCAGGATAATGATTATTTGAAGAGTTTATCTGTAATTGCTCTTACTGCACAGGCATCAGCCGGCGGAGAGAAAATGTATATTGATGAAGGCTTCCAGGGCTTCTTGTCTAAACCCATTGATGTATATGAACTAGAGAAAATTTTGAAGAAATTCCTTCCTAAAGAGTATATTTGCTACAAGAATTCTTCTGCAGACAATCCCGATGCAAAACCGTTGACGGATATAAAGTGGTATAACAGATTATGTTCCGTGCTTCGCGATTTTGATGTGAAGAAGGGCCTGGAAAGCTGTAACAACGATTATACAACTTATATTAATCTTCTTCGTTCGATATATAACGATAGTTTTGAGCTTTCGGGAAGAATTAAGGACGATGTAGTTACTGAAAATTTGGAGGATTTCAGACTGGTTGTTCATACGCTTAGTACTGTTACGGCTTCTGCAGGTGATTTGAAGTTGAGTTTTATTTGTAAAGAGCATGAGAATGCGGTTAAGAACAATGATATAATGTATATAAAGAATCATGTTAATACACTTGTTTCCGAATATGAGAATTTCCTTGCTCAGATTGATGTTCTTCTTCAAAGAGAGGGCGAAATTATGAATAAGGGCATGGTTCATCATAAATCTGTAAATATTGATTCTGATAATTAAATTGTGGGGATATTATGAATTTTAATAGTTGCATTAAAAAAGTTGTTGCTTTTATCAGTATATTGTTTTTATTCGCGGCACTTAATCCGGACATAGGTTCTTTAGCAAAAGCAAAAACGGAAAAGTCTTTGGTAGGTACGGTATTTTTACCGAAAAAACTGGAATACGTTATTACTGCGGATGCTGTCGGAGATATACCGGGAGAAGTAAAGCTGATTTCGTTTAAGTCAAAGAAATACGATTTGCTTGTTTTGCCTGAGACTGTAGATTACGAGGGCAAAAAGTACACTCTTACGGCCCTCGGAGATGCCTGCTTTGCGTTAAAAGATATAAAGCAGATTGAAATTCCGGCTACTGTTAAAAGTATCGGAGACGGATGTTTCTTCGGCAACAGCGTCATGGAAAGTTTTTATATCGGTGCGAATATCGAAGCTATCGGTACAGGGGCTTTCTCGTATTGTAATGCCCTTAAGGAAGTAAAAGTTGCAGCTGAAAATAAGTTTTTTTCCGTTTACGATAATGTGATTTACTCAAAGAAATTCAAAAACCTTATCAGTGCAGGTGCAGCTTCGGGTAAGGTCAAACTCGCGGAAGACACAGTTAATATTCTGCCGTATGCTTTTGAGGGCAATCATAAGATCGCAAAGGTTTCCTGCAACCCGAAACTGTCAGTTATCGGTGATAATGCGTTTTATGACTGCAGGAATCTTGAATATTTTAAAATTCCCTCGAAGGTTAAACTTTTTAATGACAATCCTTTTAAGTATTGTGTTTCACTTAAAGAACTTAAAACCGATCCTTCAAACAAGAACTACTCGTCAAAGAACGGAGTACTATATACAAAATCGGGAAAAACACTTGTTGCTTATCCCGGCTGTGAGGGTGAGTTTATTATTCCTTCAGAGGTCAAGTATATAGGCGACTATGCTTTTATGGGTGCGGATAAGCTTGAATCGCTTGTACTGAGTGTGAATGTCAAGACAGTAGGAAAAGGAGCTTTTTATGACTGCAGAAAGCTCAGCTCCGTGTATTATGAAAGCAGAAAGGTCATCCTTCCGTCAAATGCAGAAATCAGAGAAGATATGGTATTTGGAAACACTTCCGATTTTATTATCTTTAATTTGAAATATCATTCAAAAGAAGAGGGTGAATTTGAAGAAATGTTACGCCTCAATGCACCCTCTACGGTTATATTTATTAACAGATAAGATTTTAAAAATCGGATAATGATTTAATTCTTTGTTATCCGAATTTGATCCACTCGGTTTTTTATAACCGAAAGGACAGTGTAAGTTGCATATTCATCGGATACTGTTTCATTATCCTTTGGAATATGTCCCAATAGATGAATGACGTGACCGGCGATTGATTCATAGTCGCCGGTTTCTATTGTTATACCGATATGTTCGCTGATATCACCGAGACTGGTCTGGCCTGAAACTTCGAATACATTTGCTGATGATTCTTCGATTGAATCGGTTTCATCGGTATCATATTCATCACGTATCTCTCCGACAATTTCTTCCAGCAAATCTTCAATCGTTATAAGACCCGCGGTAGCACTGTACTCATCAAGTACTATAGCCAAAGACTTGTAACGTTCACGCATCTCGGTCATCAATTCTCTGGTTTTTTTAAATTCATAGGTATAATATGCTTCGCGACTGTAATCAAGAATGTTAAAAGGCTTTGCGGGATCGTAATTCACCAATAAATCCTTTGCCCAAATAACAGAGATAATATTATCTTTGGTATCTTTGTAAACAGGCATTCTCGAATATTGATCACGTTTAAACATTTCTATTAATTCTTCGTAACTGATATCCGAAGGAACACAAGTCATATTTATTGCGGGAACCATTACATCTTTGGCATATGTATCGCCGAAGTCTACCACGTTGTTTATCATTTCACACTCGTCTGAGTTTATAACGCCTTCTTCACTGCTTACATCAACCATAGTAAGTAATTCGTCTTCTGTGACGGCAGCTTCTTTCTTTCTGATATCGATTCCTATCAGTCTTAATAATCCATGAGCAATTGCATTTACCAAATAAGTTGCGGGAGTAAGTATAATGCAAAGAAGATTAATGAAAGGAGCATAACTTACTGCAAGCTTTTCTGCTTTTTTTGTTGCAATTGTCTTGGGAGTTATTTCACCGAAAATCAGTATGATGAGAGTCAGCAGACCGGTAGCGAACCCTATCCAGGTACTTCCGAACAAATCAATAATTAATGTGGTTGTAAGGGAAGAGGCAACGATATTAACCAGATTGTTGCCTACCAAAACAGTACTGAGAAGTCTGGATGGATTATCTATCAGCGAGAGAATAAGCTTTGCTCTTTTAGAGCCTTCGTCTGCTTCCGAACGAATTCTTAATTTGTTCAGTGACATAAAAGCAGTTTCTGCCGAAGAGAAAAAACCTGAAAGAATCAAAAGAATAACAAGAATAATAATACGCGCCGCGACGCCAGGTTCCAAAATTTTTCACACTCCTTAAATTATAATGTGATTATTATAATAATATCTATAATAAAAGTCAATTTTTGTCGTGGATCAGCCGGGTGGAATGCTTAAGAAACGAAATAATGATTTGCAGGCTATACGATGATAATTTTGTTTGATTGCATATTTTTTTAAAAGTCAATAATTGAATAAGTGTATATGAATGATTAAATGTAAATTATATTTTTAGTTCTCAAATTATTGCATATTGTGAAGAAAGCGAGTATGATATAAATGAGGTATGATTTGCTGTAAACAATATTGTTGGGCAGTCTTATTTTAAAAATCTTTCTTGGGAGGTGGTTTTATGAATAGTGACAATTCGGGCAGACAATCGAAGTCAGACGTTCCTCCACATAAGTGGACAATAAAACTACATAATCCGGGAGAGGTAAGTAATCATGGACGATTTAATGATCAAAATGAAGGAACTTATCGAGAATAAGTCCTACAAAGAATTCCGTGAACTTTGTTTGGAAATCAATGAGGCCGATATGGCTTCTTTGCTTGAAGAACTTTCGGCAGATGAAGTTCTGACATTTTTCAGAATTCTGCCCAAAGATATGGCAGCCGATGTTTTTGCATATCTTCCGATTGATATGCAGCAGGAAATGATATTAAGCTTTACGCTTGGTGAGGCTGCAGGTATTATCGAGAATCTTGATGTCGACGATGCGACAGACCTTATGGATGAAATGCCAGCCAATGTCGTAACGAGACTGTTGGCCAATACAAGTCCCGAAACAAGAAGTACCATTAATCAGCTTCTTAAGTATCCTGACAGTTCAGCGGGAAGTCTTATGACTACCGAATTCGAGGGCTTAAAAAGTAATTCGAAGGTCAGTGAGGCTATCGAAAAAATCAGAAAAGATGGTATAGATAAAGAGACAATCAATATTTGTTATGTACTCGATCCTCAGAGAAAGCTGATAGGAACAGTTACGTTAAGAACGATACTATTAGCTGATCCGGATGCACTTATCGGGGATATCATGACCGAACACGTAATTTCGGTTAATACATTAACCGACCAGGAGGATGTTGCAAGAGATTTTCAGAAATATGATTTCTCTGCAATGCCCGTTGTAGATTCGGAAGAACGTTTGGTCGGTATTATTACCGTAGATGATATTGTGGATATCCTTCAGCAGGAGGCTACAGAGGATATCGAAAAGATGGCGGCTATCAGTCCTTCGGATCAGCCCTATTCTAAAACAGGCGTATTCGAGACCTGGAAGAAGAGAATACCCTGGCTTCTTCTTTTGATGATTTCAGCAACCTTTACAGGTATGATTATTACATCCTATGAGGAAGCGCTCGGAACATACATTGTTTTGACGTCCTTTATACCCATGCTTATGGATACCGGAGGAAATGCCGGCAGTCAGGCATCTGTATCTATCATTCGTGCACTTTCACTTGACGAACTTGAATTCAGTGATCTACCTGCTACAGTCTGGAAAGAAATCAGAGTATCTTTTTTGATAGGAGCTACACTGGCAGCTACAAACTTTGTAAAGCTCCTTGTGGTTGACGGCGTCAGCGTTGCAATTGCCGGTGTTGTTTGTCTTACTCTGGTTGCGACTGTTTTCGTTGCCAAGGTAGTTGGATGTACGCTTCCCATGCTTGCAAAAAAAGTAGGTTTTGACCCTGCTGTTATGGCCAGCCCCTTTATTACGACCATAGTTGATGCGCTATCACTTATTATTTATTTCAATTTTGCCGTTTTGTTTCTTGGCATTTAAATTTTAGGAGGAATTAACAAATGAATACGATTCTGGACATGATTTCCCAGAAATTAAAAGTTGCTTTTACTGAATGCGGCTACGAGGAGCGTTTTGGTATGGTCAGTATATCAAATCGTCCCGACCTCTGTCAGTATCAGTGCAACGGAGCACTTGCTGCAGCAAAGCAGTATCATAAGGCGCCTATTATTATTGCAAACGAGATTGCAGCCAAATTAGCTGATGATTCAATGTTTTCAAAGGCTGAAGCAGTTAATCCCGGATTCTTAAATCTCAATTTAAGTGATTCGTTTCTTGCCGGTTATATCGATGATATGGCTTTTGCGGAGAATATGGGTTATATACCTTCGGGTGTTGGAAAGACTGCTGTTATCGATTACGGCGGAGCTAATGTTGCCAAGCCTCTTCATGTCGGACATCTCCGTCCCGCTATCATCGGTGAGAGTGTAAAGCGGCTTCTAAAATTTGATGGTTACGAAGCCATAGGAGATGCGCATCTGGGGGATTGGGGTCTTCCCATCGGTCTTATTATTACCGAACTTAAGAAGAGACAGCCTGATTTATGCTATTTTGATGAAAACTATACCGGTGAATATCCTGTGGAGCCTCCTTTTACTATTGCCGATCTTGAGGAGATTTATCCTACAGCCAGCGGTAAATCCAAAACCGATGAAGCTTATCGCGATGAAGCCAGAAAGGCTACAGTTGAAGTGCAGAACGGAAGAAGAGGGTACAATGCTCTCTGGAAGCATATCAACAAAGTATCAAAAGATGATTTAAAAATTAACTATGCGAATCTGAATGTTAGTTTTGAACTCTGGTACGGAGAAAGTGATGCAGCTCCTTATATTCAGCCGATGGTTGAAGATTTAAAGACACGCGGTATTGCACATATAAGTGAAGGTGCTTTGGTTGTTGATGTTAAAGAAGATACCGACAACAAAGAAATGCCTCCATGCATTCTGGTTAAATCCGACGGAGCTGCAATTTATGCTTCTACCGATTTGGCGACTCTTGTTCAGAGAGAGAAAGATTTTCATCCCGATAAAGTTGTATATGTTGTTGATAAGCGTCAGTCACTTCATTTCGAGCAGGTTTTCAGAACTGCTCGTAAGGGCGGAATAGTAGCCGAGAATGAAGACCTTGTATTCCTTGGTTTCGGTACGATGAATGGGCCGGACGGAACGCCGTTTAAGACTCGTGACGGTGGCGTAATGAGACTTGAGTTCCTTATAAAGGATATTTCGGATAAGGTTCTTGAGAAGATGGCTGACCGTGACATGGATGAGACTGAAGCGAAGAATATTTCCAAAATTGTCGGCCTTGCAGCATTAAAATACGGTGATCTTTCTAACCAGGCAACCAAAGACTATGTTTTTGATGTAGACAGATTTGCTTCATTTGAAGGAAATACCGGACCTTATATGCTTTATACCATGGTTCGTATTAAGTCTATCCTTGAAAAATATGCGTCAACTTCGGGTACTGATATAGATGCTGTTCGTTCTGCTGTTAAGTGCGGCGATATACGTATTGGGAAGACTGTTCGTGAATATAAGGACAGCGAGAAAAATCTTATGCTTTCGCTTACGAATTTTGCTGAATCCATTCACAGAGCTTGCGATGAATATGCGCCTCACAAAGTTTGCTCATATATTTATGAGCTTTCGAATCAGTTTAACAGCTTTTATCATGATAATAAAATCATAGCTGAGGAGAACAAGGAAGTTCAAAAAGAATGGATAGCTTTGATTGTAACTGTTCTTGACGTTATGGGAATTTGTATGGACTTACTTGCAATTGATGTTCCTGACAGAATGTAAATTGAGGAGTTATAATGTTTATTGGGCGAAAAGATGAATTAAAACAGCTTGAGAGCATATATGCCAGTGACCACAGTAATTTACTTGTGATTTACGGACGCGAAGGAATAGGTAAAACAGCGCTGGCTTTGAAATTCTGCGAAACGAAAGAGTACTTTTACTATAAGGCTTGTGAAGTAAGTGAGACGGAACAGCTCTCGGGCATTGATCGTGTGTTTGATTTGCAGACGGATGATATATCTGAGAGAAAACGTGTTCTTATTCTTGATGAATTTCAGTTTGCTGCATTTGACGGCATTAAACAAAAATTGTTGAATCTGCTGAGTTCGGAGAATGAATACGGACGTTTTATGATTCTCCTTCTTTCATCATCCGTTAATTGGGTAGAAAACTCGATGGTTCTTGAACATAAGGATTTGGCTCGCAATATAACAGGAATTATTAAAGTCAAAGAATTGAGCTTCGCCGAAACTGTTGAATGGTTTCCTAAAACTTCAGCTTCGGATTGTGTAATTATTCGTGCCGTTATGGGCGGAGTTCCGAAGTATTTGCGACAATGGCAGGAGAACAGAAGAGTAAGAGAAAACATTATCAGTTTATTTTTCTCTCCGGAAAGTGCTCTGTTGAATGAGGCTGAGTATTTACTGAAGCTGGAGCTTCGAGAACTTGGTGCGTATAATACTATTCTTACAGCTTTGGCGTCAGGAAGGTATAAACTTAATGAAATATATGAGTATACAGGATTCGGTCGTGCCAAAATAAGTGTGTATATAAAGCATCTTATTGAAATGGATATTGTTGAAAAATTGTATTCGGTTAATGTAAGAAATTCGGAGAATACTAAAAAAGGTTTGTATCGGATTAAGGATAACTTTTTAAATTTCTTTTATGCTTACGTATTCCCGAACATATCTGATATTGAATGCAATCAGGGCAAGAACCTTTACAATAAAGTTCTGGTTCCCGATTTTGACAGATTTATGAGAAAGAGCTTTTCTGATGTATGCAGAGAATATCTTGAGCTTATGTCTAAATACAGAAAACTCGGAACGGTATACAATGAATGGCATACATGGTACGGTAAAAAAGGTATATTGGATATTGTTGGGTTTGATAAAGAAAAAGGTTCGATTGTCGGGTTTTGCTATTATTCCGATAAACCTGCTGATGAGGAGCAGTACGAGGAGCTGAGATCGCTTATTTCGGAAGCAGGTATCAGACCTAAAAAGTTATGTCTTTTCAGTAAGAATGGTTTCGATTCCGATTTGCTTAAATCGGCAGTCGAAGATAATGTAATGACAGTTTCGCTGGCTGATTTATAATAATGATATTTGGAGGGATTTGTTATGAAGAGATTAATTAAGGCTGATTTATCTGCTGCCTTAAAATATATTTTTGCGATGGCATTCACGTTTGCTCTTGTCGGAATGCTTGGAATGGTTAAGGTTCATGCGGAAGAGACTGAGGATTGGGTTCATTATAAAGGAACTATGTCGGCGAGCTCTGACGTAAATGTCCGCAGAGGACCCGGTACCGACTATGATAAGATTACCGATTCAAATAATGTAATTATCCAGATGTCACCTCAGGAAACGTTTACTGTTATAGACAAAGCTACTGCATCAAACAATAAAGAATGGTATAAGATTGAGTTTACAAAGGGCGGAGAAGAGTATGTAGGATTCATTTTCTCGGATTTCGTTACTCTTGATATGGAAAATCCTATTACACCTACTCCTATTCCCACACCTACTCCTTCACCGGTACCTACACCTACACAGGCTGCTGAACCTACAGATGCCCCTGCGCCCACACAGCCTCTCAAGAATGAAAATAATACCGAAAAGAATGATAAAGGTACTATTTTAAAGACCATTCTTATTGTTATTATTGTTGCGATTGTACTGCTTGTAGGATTGATTGTTTTCAGAATTCTCAGTATTCGCAAGAATAAGAACGGTAATGCCGCTTCACGTAAGGTTGATAAGCTTCGCAAGATGAATATTGATAACGGCGATTCGGGAAGAAAGCTACCTCAGATTAAGAAGACGGATTCCGAAGTTGGCAATGCAGTTGAGGTTCGTCAGGATGTTTATTACAAGAAGACTTACGATTATTCTAACGAAGGCGATGCAGTCAGAAATGCTGAAAAGGACGGAAATGATAAGCGTGCATTAAGAGAAGCGATTGATAAGCTTCAGGAGCATGATATTGTTTACCATACTATTTACGGAGAGGGAGAAGTATTTGATAATTCAGATGTAAAACTCCTGGAAGTACGTTTCGGCAATGATATGAGATTCCTTAAGAAAGATCAGCTGGTATCAAGAAGAGAGCTGATTATTGCGGATGAGGATGATCAGTCTGTAGCAAAGAGAAGAAGAAGAAAAACAAATTAACAAAGTTTATTAAAAAAAGGCGTGTGAAAAATGAAAATTCATTTTTCACACGCTCTTTGTTTTTATATTGATAATGACTATCGAAAAATTACCGGTGGACTGTCTTTATCCATAAATCAAAGGAATGCTGAATAGTGCTTTACTCTTCAAGATATTTACGGCATACATCAAGTACCCTAGACATTGCTTCGGGACCGGGGGCACCGATTGTATTTCTCTTTTCAACACAAGTTTTAATGGATATGGCCTCATAAATATCTTCCTCGAAAACGGGAGAAATGGCTTTATACTCTTCAAGTGTCATATCATCCAGAGCTATTCCTTTTTCGAGGCAGAAGAGAACAAGCTGACCGACAATACCGTGCGCATCTCTGAAAGGAACTCCCTTTACTACAAGATAATCAGCGGCATCTGTTGCATTTGTGAAACCTCCTGCAGCACTCTTTAACATTACTTCACTTCTGAATGTTATTGTTTTTAGCATTTCAGCAAAAAGCCTTACGCAGGAAATAACGGTATCAGCTGCATCAAAGAACATTTCTTTGTCTTCCTGCATATCTTTGTTATATGAAAGCGGAATACCTTTAAGAGTCGTGAGCATTGACATTAATGCGCCGTATACTCTGCCTGTTTTTCCTCTTACGAGTTCCGCGATATCCGGATTCTTCTTTTGAGGCATAATAGAGCTGCCTGTTGAGAATGAGTCATCCAATTCAATAAAACGATATTCGTTTGAATTCCAGATGATGGTTTCTTCACTAAAGCGTGAGAGGTGCATCATTATCGTTGAAAGAGCAGATAACAGCTCGATGACATAGTCTCTGTCCGCTACGGAATCCATGCTGTTTAATGTGGGGCCGTCAAAATCAAGAAGCTGCGCTGTCAGTTCTCTGTCCAACGGATAAGTGGTGCCTGCGAGTGCGCCTGAACCCAGGGGACAAAGATTCATTCGGTTTCTGATATCGGAAAGTCTTGAACGGTCACGCTTAAACATTTCGAAATATGCACCGAGATGATGGGCAAGAGTAACCGGCTGGGCTTTTTGTAAATGAGTAAATCCGGGCATATATGTATAAAGGTTATCAGCCATTAAGTCATAAATGACCTTTAAAAGCTCTTTAACTTCCTGGTCGAGAGAATCGATATAATCGCGGGTATACAGCTTCATGTCCAAAGCCACCTGATCGTTTCTTGAACGACCGGTATGGAGCTTCTTGCCGGCATCACCTATTCTTTTTGTAAGTTCAGCTTCTATAAAGCTGTGAATGTCTTCGGCAGTCATATCAAACTCAAGAGTACCGTTGTTCAAATCCTCAAGAATCTTTTCAAGACCTTCGCAGATTTCATGACTTTCTTCTTCTGATATAATTCCCTGCTTACCGAGCATAGTTGCATGAGCTATGCTTCCTTTTATATCCTGTGAGTAAAAACGCTTGTCAAAACCGATAGAAGCGTTGAATTCGTTTACAAGTGCATTGGTTTCGCCTTTGAATCGACCACCCCATAACTTCATAAGAGGACCTCCGTTTTTTATTATAAAATCATCACTAGTATAGTAGTTTTACACGTAGCTTGCAATATATTTAACAAATTCAGTTGAAATACAATTTGGATAAAAGTATAATAATTTTGTTCGTTATGGAACAGAACATGAATTGGCATATTTGCAAGGAACGGAGATATTATGATAAACAAGAAGAACGATACTGAAGTAATTATCAATAATAAGAGATATACTTTATCCGGTTTTGAAAGTGAAGAGTATCTTCAGAAGATTGCTTCTTTTATCAATAATAAAATAGCTGATTTAAAGAAACAGGATTTTTACAGAACACTGGATTCCGATACTAAAGCTATATTGCTAGATATCAATCTTGCAGATGAATATTTTAAAGTACTCAGGCAGTTTACCGAAAGCGAAGAAGACAGTGATTCCAAAAGCAGTGAGATATATACATTGAAGCATGATATTATGTCTCTGCAATCAAAGCTTGATAAAGCAAACAAAGAGATTGAAAAACTACGTGAGCAGAATGTGGATGAACAAAAAAAGAATGTAAAACTTGAGACCGAGCTTGCATCGGCGAGAAAGAAACCGGCTAAAAATGAATAAATTTGAATTATTGGCTCCTGCCGGATCGTTTGATTCTTTACGTGCCGCAGTAAATGCGGGAGCTGACGCGGTATATATAGGTGGCAAAAAGTTTGGAGCACGCGCTTTTGCAGATAATCCTGCTGAGGATGAACTGCTGAAGTGTATAGATTTTTGTCATTTAAGAGGACGCAGAATTTATCTTACGGTGAACACCTTATTTAAGGAAAGCGAACTGGAGAAAGAACTGGGTCCTTTTTTGAGACCTTACTACGAACATGGACTGGATGCTGTTATTGTTCAAGATCCGGGAGCTATGTCATACATTGAGAAAAATTTTCCGGGGCTCGATATTCATATCAGCACTCAGGCTGCTGTTACAATGGCTGAGGGTGCGAATCGTTTTAAAGATATGTTTAAGAGCATTACCAGAGTAGTTCCCGCAAGAGAACTTTCGCTTGATGAATTAAAGCGTTTCAGAAAAGATTGGAAATATGAAATTGAGGTATTTGTACATGGCGCTCTTTGCTATTCGTGTTCGGGCCAATGCCTTTTAAGCTCCATGATAGGCGGAAGAAGCGGCAATCGTGGCAGATGTGCACAGCCCTGCAGGAAGAAGTATGATGATAAGTACTTACTGTCGCCCAAGGATCAGTGTGTTCTTGCCAATCTTCATAAATTGATGGAAATCGGAATCGAGTCATTTAAAATTGAAGGCAGAATGAAGAGCCCTGAATATACAGCCGGGGTAGTATCTGTATACAGAAAGTATATAGATAAATTTGAAGAGCTAGGTGCCGAACAATATGAGAAATGGCTTATTTCGAATAAAAAACAGCTTGATAAAGATATTGATTTATTAAAAGAACTTTATAATCGTGGTGGATTCAACGACGGATATCTTTTTAACTACAACGGACCGGATATGATGGCACTTGAACGTCCTAATCATTCCGGACTTGAGGTCGGTGAGGTTATAAATGTCAGAGGACGTGAAGCGATAATAAAGTTTTCGGCCATGGTAAATCCTCAGGACGTTCTTGAAATCAGAAGCAATAACAAAAAGATTTTTGAATATACGCTCGGATCAGGTTTTGATGCGGGTGAAGTTACCGGGTGCATTACTATGAAGGATTCAAAGGCACAGAAAGGGATGAAAGTCTTCAGGACCAGATGTAATGAGCTTTTGAATTCGATTAAGTCACATTATATTGATGATGACACTAAAATTCCCGTCAATATAATTTTTGAGGCACATAAGTACAGTCCGATCAAGCTGACTGTTGATTCTGACAATTTGGCCGCAACAGTCGAAGGAAATCCTGCCGAACCTGCAAAAAATGCACCTTCCGATGCTGCCATGGTTATTAAACAGCTGAAAAAGCTCGGCAATACCGATTTTGAGTTAAAGAATATTTTCGTAGACATTGATGATGATTTGTTTTTATCCTCTGGAGAATTAAACAATCTCAGGCGCGAGGCATGCACACTGCTGTATGAAAAGATTGTGAAGCGATATAAACGTTCTGAAATCACTCAGCAAACTGTCGGTGTTCAGGTTCCTGAGAAGGAAAACTTAATTGATAAAGCTTTAAGTACAGCGGAACAAGATAAATCTGTAAAGATTGCTTCGCTTGATAAACCTGTTAGTATATACTCCGTATGGAATATCAATCAGATAGACAGTGTTGCGGAAGCATTGAAAGCATCACCTCAGAATCTAAATGAGCTATACTATAATATTTCTGATTTCTCCGAAGATGAAGTGAAAGCGGTTATCAAAAAGTATAATGAGAACGGCGAAATTTTTTGCGGCTTGTGGCTTGGCCTTCCCTATGTCAGCAGGTCGAAGGTATATGACGGATTGAATAATTATCTTCAGACACTATCAGATTATATTATCAGGAATAACGATACTCCGGGTAGTGAAAAAGTTATTTGTGGTTTTATCGTAAGAACCCAGGAGGAACTGGCATTATTAAAATCTTTTGATTACGGAATTCGATGTGACTATAACTTGTATCATATGAATTCCGAGGCTGTTTTATCGTATGATTATGAAAATACACTTCCTCTTGAACTGAATTTTGAGGAACTAAAAGAATTTGATAACACTAATTCCGAAATAATAGCATATGGTTATCTGCCCGTTATGTTTTCTGCTCAATGTGTTTATAAGAATAAATTTAATATGTGTAAAGGAAGCGGCTCTGATTATGTTACCGTAACCGATGAACTTAAGCATGATTTCAGATGCCGTCAGCATTGTGCTTTTTGTACAAATATCATTTATAACTCATCAAAGCTTAATTTGCTTGATTCGATGGAGGATTTGCTCAGGCTTAACCCGAGAGCGGTAAGATACGAATTTACATTTGAGAATCCGGAGGAAATCAAAGAAGTTATTCTTACCGGACGATGCAGTGACTCGGGGCATTATACAAACGGACATTTCCGACGCGGTATTCAGTAATCCGTCGTACATTAGTTCAGCCAACAGTAATTTAGTTTGTGATAATTCGGTTTACAGTCATTTCTTGACAAGGTATATCATAAAGTGTACACTTAATATCAGTTTATGGTAACTCACCAAGAGCGGAGGACTTGCTATGGTAGAAGCAACGAGCTGTGGTGGTGTAGTTATTTTCAGAGGAAAAATCTTATTGTTGTATAAGAATTACAAGAATAAGTATGAAGGCTGGGTACTTCCCAAAGGAACAGTAGAGGAAGGCGAAGAATATAATGAGACGGCACTTCGAGAAGTAAAAGAAGAAACAGGAGTCGATGCACAGATTATTAAGTATGTCGGCAAAAGTCAGTATACTTTCAATACTCCTCAGAATACTGTTTTAAAGGATGTACACTGGTACCTGATGATGTCTGATAGCTATTACAGCAAACCACAGAGAGAAGAGTATTTCTGTGACTCAGGCTATTACAAATTCCACGAAGCATATCACTTGCTTAAGTTTGCAAATGAAAAGCAGATTTTGGAGAAGGCTTATGAGGAATATGTTGAGCTTAAAAAGAGCAATCTTTGGGGCAATAAGAAATATTTCTAAACGAACAAAGAAATAGGACTGTGTATTTTTTCACAGTCCTGTTTTTACTATTTGTCAATTATGTCTGGGATGTTTTTTTATCTTCTCGGCAGCATTTGAAATCTCGGTAAGTATGGCGATATCAAAGCTTGAACTTAAGGAATCAATTCTGGAAAGCAGCTCGCCCTGAGAGGTTGCTACATATTTAGGCTTAAGTCTGTTTAATGAATAACAAATAATATCGGTTCTGCAAATCTCGCATGAACAACAGTTTAACTGAGGCAATACCTGATCGAGTTTTCTCTCAACCATATCTTCCATAAGATTTCTAACAATCAAAGCCATATACGTAATTCCTTTCTTCAATACCATTCTACATAATAATTATAGTGTTTGCAAAATCATAATACAATACATGAATTGAATATATGAGGTTGTTTTGTTATACTATATTGCTGTAGGCTTTATAAGAATAATATATAGGGTGGTAGAGGGCTTATGTCTGAGAAAATCAAGAAGATTATTAAGATTCTCTTCAGCAGAGAAATGATAACATATCTTATTGCGGGTGTATTGACAACATTGGTAAATTTTGCTGCTACATATCTGTTTTTTGATATTTGCGGCTTGGATGAGAATCTTACCACAGCAATTGCCTGGCTTGTTGCGGTATCTTTTGCTTATGTAATAAACAATTACTGGGTATTTCTGGCCGGTAATGAAGGACAAGGCAAAGAGCTAGCTAAAATCGGAAAGTTCTTTTTGTCCAGATTATTTACTTATGTTGTTGAAGCACTGGGAATTTATGTGTTTGTTACATATCTCGAATATCCTATGTGGCCGGTGAAAATAGTACTGATGGTAGTTGTTATTGTATTAAATTATGTATTCAGCAAGCTTCTTGTATTTAATTCAAAGAACAAAAAGCCCTGAAATTATCTATACGGAGAATAAAATGAGAGAACATATTACATTAAAAAAGGGTGAAGGCCGTACAATAAAAAAAGGAGGCCTTTGGATATATGATAATGAGATTGCCGATATACCTGCGTCGGTAAATGACGGTGATATTGTTGATATTCATGATTTTGATGATTATTTTTTAGGTACCGGTTTTATTAATCGCAAATCAAAGATTTCGGTCAGACTTCTTTCAAGGCGCACTCGTGTTGAGAATGTTGAAGACTTGATTTGTAAGCGTGTTAAGGATGCCTGGGAATATCGTAAGAAAGTTACTGATACATCTTCCTGCAGGCTTATTTTCGGAGAGGCTGATTTTCTGCCGGGAATTGTTATCGACAAGTTTTCGGATTGTCTGGTTGTTGAATCGCTTGCTTTGGGAATTGATAAGCTTAAACCGATTATTATCGAAGAACTTAAAAGGGTTCTTAAAGAAGATGGTATTGAAATCAGAGGGGTTTATGAACGAAGTGATGCTAAAGTAAGAGAGCTTGAGGGGATGGATAGATTTAAAGGATTTATCGGAGAACCTTTTGATACCAAAGTTGAAATCGCTGAAAACGGAGTTAAATACATAGTTGATATTGAGGACGGACAGAAAACCGGTTTCTTCCTTGACCAGAAGTATAACAGACTTGCAGTGCAGAAGTATGTCAAAGGCGCCAGAGTTTTGGACTGTTTTACTCATACCGGTTCCTTTGCGCTTAATGCCGCATATGGCGGAGCTAAGGAAGTCATTGCGGCCGATATTTCGGAACTTGCCGTTAATCAGGCGAAGGAAAATGCAGTTATTAACGGACTTGAGAATATTGTAAGTTTCAAATGTGTCGATGTATTTGATTATTTGCCCAAACTTGTTGAGGCAGGAGAGAAATTTGATGTTGTAATTCTTGATCCTCCTGCTTTTACAAAGTCAAGAAGCTCTGTTAAAGATGCCGTAAGAGGCTATAAAGAAATAAATCTGAGAGGTATGAAACTGGTAAAGGATCAAGGCATTTTGTGCACTTGTTCCTGTTCACACTTTATGGATCCCGATACTTTTTATGACACTCTTTGTAAGGCGGCTAAAGATGCACATAAACGTATCAGACAGATTGAGTACAGGACCCAGGGACCGGACCACCCGATTCTTTGGGAGGCAGGAGAGTCGTATTACCTGAAATTCTACATCCTTCAGGTTTGCGATGAACTTTGATTGTAATTCAGAAAATAGTATTGAGGGGATATTATGAATAAAGATAGGAAATATGATTTGTTCGATAAAGCATCACTGATTTTGACGGGATTAACTTTTGCGGCAATGATTATAGCGACAATCTATGAAGATATAACTGTTAAGCTTTTAATGTCGCTGCTGGCACCGACTCTGGTTTTTATTATAAGTATTCCGGGAAGATTTGTCGGTGTCAGATTGCTTAATAAAGCAGATTCATACACTACCGTATTCAAAAGAACTGTTTTTTATATTCTGACATTTTTAATATCAATGGCGATATTTGCGGCTGCGGCTGCCATTATATATTTTATTTATGACTCACAACCTGCAACGGGAGGTATGGCCGAAGGTATCGGAAGAATACTGATTATGTTCCTTTTCATCGGTATTGCACTGATCCTTGTATTACTTCCGATTTTATTGACTGTAGTTGTATTGATTATGAGAAGGTTTATGAAGAAATCCGAAGCTGAGGACGAAGCGCCATAAATAAAGAACTGCTGACTGAAGAAAGCAATTACCGGAAATTAAAAATCGGTGGAGAATATATTAATCTCCACCGATTTTTACTGCATCTGCAGTTAATGTTGAATAATATTTAATCAGATTATCACTGTGACAATCGATAAATGTCTTTTCTGTCAAGTCAATATCGCGAACATAGTTAATCTTATTGTAAGTCGTGTAATTTTCGAAAGAAGAATCCTCGAATGGAAGGATGGGAGTGTATTTTTTATCGGACATAACAATATCTCCTTCATAATCTATGAATAGTATACAATATTCATTCTAAAAAGACAAGTATTTTTGATATTTTATTTGACATAGGGGTTACTTAAACGTATAATGTTTATAATAATGGTGGAAAAGTATAAGCTGAAAGGAGGATGTCTGTGAATATTATAGTTTCTGATATGGGAATTTATAGGCAGGATAAAGCCGGTTATCCGATCTCCAATGCATCCTCTGTTAAAAAAGTCGACAATATTAAAAAGACCGATGCTTATACCGACAGTGTCGCCAGAGAAGCGCAGAAGGCATATGTTGCCGAGAATACTCCGGCATATAATATCAGTATTTCAAGTCAGGGACGCGCTGCTGTTCAGTCACTTATATCTTTCAGCAAGGCACTAATCAATTCACGCGAACTTGCCGATAAGAATAATAAGAACAATGACTGGAGATCACAGTTCTTGTCGGAAGACGGCCAAAAGAGTGAATCTTTGAGCACCTTCAAACAATCAAAGGAGAATATTATCGGCGAAGGGGTCAATGGACTTATTCGATTTGATGCTGTTCGGTATACGGATGTTATTGACGAAACCGATGAAACCGATGAAGCCGATGAAGCCGGCGAGGCCGAAGATGTTTATGATACCGAATCGGTTTATGATACCGAATCGGTTGATGAATATGATTCTTCCGCTAAACTCAATAATATTCCTGAAGCCGACAGTTATTCGGAAAAGGATTTCCGAGAAGTTTCTGCTTCTGCTTCGAATAGTGAAATCAACGCATCCCACAACTTTAATTTCGGCATCAATCCTGTAGTCAGGCAGGCAGTTGCCGCATACGATTTTCAGATGTCTTATCAGATTAACTCGATGATTATACAGTAAACAAGGAGGTAGTGCTTATGTCATCTATTTTTGGAATTAATTCTGCAACAGATAATTATTTTTCAGCAGCCTTAAGTTCAAAAACTTCCAAGTCAAACAGCTCGTCGTCCGATTCTTCTTTCCTGGGTTCCATGGCTGCTTCTTCTGCATCGTCACTCGGTGATTATGCGCTTATTCAGAGCGGTTCATACAAAAAGCTGTTAACTGCTTATTATAAAAAGAACAATGGCTCTGCAGCAGCAACCGAAATGGATAAAACCGAAAAACTTAATCTTACTTCTGTTTCATCAGATTCGGGTTCGCTTAATTCTGCTGTTAATTCTCTTATGAATACAGAGATTAACGAAGAGAACAGAGCAGAGCTTAAAAAAGGTCTGCAGAACGTTATCGAGAAGTATAATTCCGTTATTGATTCCGCTACCAAAGTAGATAATACAGCTGTTCTTCGTCAGGCACTTTGGATGACACAGGGAACATCCGCTGTCAGTGTTTCACTTCAGGATATCGGTGTTAAAATCGGAGAAGGAAACAAGCTTGTTTTGGATGAAGAGAAGTTCGACAAGGCGCAGCTTGCTACTATGAAGACTTTATTCAGCGGCAGAGACTCGTTTATGGGTAAGCTTGCCAGTCGAAGCAACCTTATTAACGGAGCTTCGAATAAGGCGGTAAACGGTTCCGGGAAGACAGGTACATATAATCAGAATGCAAGTTTAAGCAATCCGGAATCATCCGGATCCATTATCGATTCTAAATCATGATTTCATTAAAAGGGCGTGAAAAAATGTTCTCTCATTTTTTCAGACGCCCTTGTCTTATGTATAGATTATTGCGTTTCACACATTGTCTGTGAATAAGGGCACAATTCCCCTTATCCCATATCGTCATGCTTCCGGATTATATCTGATTCTTCCCGTGATGTTCTTAGGAATATTTTTCAGATACCTGCTTAAGTCGGGGATAACCTAAAGACTCTATATTGATAAAAAATATATTTGTTAGTGACTGAGTTAATGCTATAATGATATTACAATATTTTTTTAGGAGATAATAATATGGGCGATTTTAAAAGAGTACTTGAAAATGTTGAGCCTGTGAAGGTTTTTGAATACTTTGAAAAACTGTGCAGCGTGCCTCACGGCTCGGGCAATACCAAGATTATAAGTGACATGATTGTCGATTTTGCAAAGGAACTTAATCTTGAGTACCGTCAGGATGAATTAAACAATGTTATTATTTGGAAACCTGCATCAAAGGGACATGAAGGCTGTCATACGCTTATCCTTCAGGGACACATGGATATGGTATGTACAAAAGAGCCCTGGGTTGAGAAAGATATGACAAAAGACGGTCTTGATCTGATTGTTGACGGAGACTGGCTTAAAGCCGATGGTACCTCACTCGGTGGTGATGATTGTATAGCTGTTGCGATTGCTCTTGCCATTCTGGCAGATGATTCATTGGAGCATCCGGCACTTGAAGTTGTTATTACTGTCGATGAAGAAGTAGGTATGGACGGAGCCTTCGGAATTGATCTTTCGGATGTAAAGGGCAGAAGAATGCTTAACATCGACTCCGAAGAAGAGGGTGTATTTACTGTTTCTTGTGCCGGCGGACTTCGCGCGGACTGCTTTGTTCCCGCTTCTTTCGAAGCTGTTGATGAGGATATGATTTATACTGTTTCCATCGACGGACTGTTAGGAGGTCATTCGGGATGTGAGATTGAGAAAGGACGCGGAAATGCCAACAAACTTATGGCACGTGTGCTTTACAAGCTTGCAAAAGAAGTTGAAGGTTTCAGACTTTGCGGCATGACCGGCGGTAAGTTCGATAATGTTATCTGTCCTAAAGCAGATGCTGTTCTTTCCGTTCCTATGAATCTTACAAGCAGAACAGAGAATCTTCTTAAAGAACTTGCAGATACACTTAAATCTGAATATGCTTCGGCAGATCCGGGTGTGGACCTCACTTTTGCTGCTTATGAAGGCGATGATGTTGCGGCATATAGTGAGAAGGATACGTTAAATATACTCAGAACTTTGTTTGTTCTTCCTCAGGGTGTTATTGAAATGAGTCAGGACATTGCAGGTCTTCCTCAGACCTCGCTTAATCTCGGTGTATTAAATACCAAAGAAGACGGAATTCATTTTTCGTATTCCATACGTTCGAGTATAGGTTCTCAGAAGATGATGGTTCTTGATAACCTTTTTGCCGTAGTTGAGAACGCCGGTGGAACCGTATCGACACGCGGTGTATATCCCGGCTGGGCATTTAATAAGGATTCGCAGTTCAGAGCACAGGTTTCGAAGGTGTTTGAAAGAGTTTTGGGACGTGTACCCGAGATTACCGCAACTCACGGTGGACTCGAGTGTGGTTTGTTTATAGAGAAACTTCCCGGACTTGACTGTATTTCTTTGGGACCCAATCTTAAAGATATCCACTCATGTGCCGAGAGACTTAACATTCCTTCGGTTGAGAGACTTTACAATCTTATCGTTGAAGTTTTAAAAGAGATTGATTAATTGTTCATAATGTAAAAATAAAGCCGTTCGTTTTATATATCTTAATATTCCGTAAGAAGGAGATATATATGAAACGAACGGCTGTTTTTTATTATTTATCTTTTTTTTGTTTCGGGAGCTTCAAAGGTTTCTCCGAAAGTATCTACTGTGACACCCTTCATTACCTGAGGGGTAAGAGGTCTGTCTGACCAGTCTGTATCAGTCTCGGCAATCTTATTAACGACTTCCATTCCTTCGATAACTTTTCCGAAAGCTGCATATTCGCCGTCAAGATGAGGAGAGTTTTTATGCATGATAAAAAACTGTGAACCTGCTGAATCGGGATTCATTGAGCGTGCCATTGAAAGAACACCGGGAGTATGCTTTAAATTGTTCTCAAATCCGTTGTGTGAAAATTCGCCTCTGATAGAATAGCCGGGGCCGCCCATTCCGGTTCCGTCGGGACAGCCTCCCTGAATCATAAAGCCTGCGATAACTCTGTGGAAGATAAGTCCGTCGTAGAATTTATTTTCAATAAGTGAAACGAAATTTCTGACGGTATTGGGTGCAATCTCAGGATAAAGCTCAGCCTTAATAATTCCACCGTCAGCCATTTCAAATGTAACTACAGGATTCTTCATTTGGTATATTACCTCCGATTTATTATATTTCTTGCTTAATTTTACATCATAATATAATATAAATCTAGAGTTAATATGTAACTAAACAATGATCGGAGAGAACTATGACATTGAAATATTGGGAGGATCAGGCTAAAAAGGAACTCACTTTGCCGGCATCTGCCAAGAGTGTACCTGAGATAGCAAAGCCTGATGTAAAAACCGAAATTATAGATTTGAATGAAGCCAAAACAGATATAGAAATCAAAAGGCAGAACGATCGTGAGGTTGATGAATATTTCGAAAACGAAGAGCAGAATTACAAGCCTAAGAGTGTCGGACGAATGATTTTTGTTGATGGCCTTTTTGGGGTACCGTTTCTTTTGATAATGGATATACTGATAACCGTTTTGGTTATTCTGACCGGAATTGTTTCGATTGCTTTAGCGGGAGGCACATTGGCTGTTTTTGCCGGTTCGGTGTACACTATGATACATGCCTTCGGTAATATTATATCGAATACCGGGGATTCGGTTGTGATAATCGGCTGCTGCATCGCAGGTCTGGGAATTTGCGGACTGCTGCTTATGGCAACCAGTTTCTTTATGCTTAAAGCAATACCTTTCGTTTCGGGATTGTATCGAAAGTTTTTCAGGAAACTCGGATTATTTTAAGAATTATGATTGATTATCGATACGAGGAAAAAATTATATGAAAAAGTATTTTAAGATTACAACTATTGTATCTCTTTCGCTTATTCTTGCCGGACTTGTCATGATCGGTTCCATGTTTTTGGTTAACCGTTTCGGACGTTTTAAAGGCAGCAATCCCGATCAGGGAGGTTTTTCTCAAATAATCAGCGGAGATATTTCGGAAATCAAAGCAGATATATCTTATGGCAGTATTTCTGTCGAGACAGGTCCGGAGTTCGGTGTGTATTTTAAAGATGTATATATTCCCGGTGCCGGAGCAGAAGTCAGCGGAAAAACATTATCTGTTACTGTTGATACTCCGAACAAGATGAATTTACTTGGCTGGGAGATAGGTGCAAATATTGATTACAAGCTTTTAAACAATGCAGAGATTAAGATTATTGTTCCGGAGAATATAAAACTCGACTATCTGAATATTCAGTCAGGAGTGGGCAATATTGATATTAAAGATATTTATTCAAAGAACTTTGTCGCTCAGCTGGGTGCAGGAAATATAAATCTGGATTCCTGCAGTTTTACCGTAAAATCCGGAATTCAGTTGGTAGCGGGAAATTTTAAAGCCCGAAACACCTTCCTCGAGGACGCCGCAATCGATGTCACTGTCGGAAATATTGATGTTTCAGGCTTGAAAGGTAACAGTCTTAATAATGTGGATTCCGATGTAATCATCGGATGTAATTCTTTAAAGTAAATATACGATTATTCTTATTCAGTGGCTTACACTTTGCTTTAACCATGCAGCTTCATCAGCGGTTAAGAAAGGTGTAAGCTTCTTTACTACCATATCGTGATAATCATCAAGACACTTTATTTCCGCCTTGGTCATTTCGCCGAAATTGACGGGACGTAAATCGATAGGGCAGAGAGTAAGAGCTTCAAATTTCATAAACTGACCGTATTCGTTCTTTGTGTCTTTTACGCAAAGCAAATCGTTTTCTATTCTTACACCGTATTTTCCTTCAATGTAGATTCCGGGTTCATCGGTGATAACCATACCTTCTTTTAACGGAGTGAGGGAAGGTCTTCTGGCTGTATTCCAATGGAAATTCTGGGGACCCTCGTGTACGTTGAGGAAAAATCCTACACCGTGGCCGGTACCATGGTTGTAATCTTCAGCTTCATCCCAGAAAGGAGCGCGGGCGAGGATATCAAGATTCGCTCCGTTGCAGCCTTCTTTGAATTTAGCCTTTTCCAGGTCCAGATGTCCGCGAAGAACCATGGTGTAGTGATGTTTCATTTCTTCTGTGAGAGGACCTACGGCTATCGTTCTGGTGATATCAGTTGTACCGTTTAAGTATTGTGCTCCCGAATCAACCAAAAGAAGACCGTTCGGTTCAACTTCTATATCTGTTTCGGGAGTAGGCTCGTAATGTATGATTGCACCGTGAGCATTGTATCCGGAAATAGTATCGAAACTTAATCCGACGTAATTTTTGCCGAGCTTTCTGAATTCTTCAAGCTTATTTGCGGCGCTGATTTCGGTGATTTTCTCCTTGCCGATTCTGGTATCGAGCCAGTAAAGGAATTTAACCATGGCAACGCCGTCAACAATATTGGCCTCGCGGAGATTGTTCATTTCGGTTTCGTTTTTCTCAGCCTTCAAAGCAGTGCTCGGATTGGGAAGCGGCTTTACGGTATGAAGTTCGTTGAGTATTGCGTAGAGAGAATAGTTCAGCTTGTTCTCATCTATCATAAACGAACTGCCTCGATTGATGGTTTTAACATATTCGTATATATCGTTATAGGGTTTGAGCATAATATTGAGACTTGAAAGATAATCTTTATGCTCCGCGAAAACCGTTTCGTTTGCAAACAGGACCGCATTTTCTTTTCCAATAAGCAGATATGAAAGGAATACAGGGTTGCAGTCTACATCGCTTCCCCGAAGATTGAGAATCCATGCGATATCATCGAGAGAAGTGACTATATGATAATCACAGTCCTTTTTTGCCATGCAATCTCTTATTTCTTCGAATTTGACCGAAGAAGCCTTACCGGAATATTCTTCCGAAAGATATATTACGGGCTTTGCTGACAATGAGGGTCTGTCATTCCAAATATTATTGACAAGATCAAGGCCGGGATTGATTTTACCGCCTTTTTGATTAACTGCCTCATAAAGCTTAATACCTCCGAGAACAGAGAAAAGTCGGCCGTCAAAACCCACAACTTGGTTGTCACATAATTCGTCGGCTATGAAAGTATTTATTTCGGGAACACCTTCTTCGCCAATTTTCATAAGTTCGATGTCTGAGCCCTCAAGCTGGTCCGCAGCCTGCAGGAAATATCTTCCGTCTGTCCAAAGGCCTGCCTTATCCTTTGTGACAACCAGTGTTCCTGCAGATCCGGTAAAGCCGGACATATATTCTCTGGCTTTAAAATAATCTCCTACGTATTCGGAATTGTGAAAATCCGAAGTGGGTACAATATAAATATCAACGTTGTTTTGCTTCATGACTTCTCGCAATAAAGCAATTCTTTTTTTAATCATAATTATTCCGTCCTTTTTATAAAATATAAGTAAAAATCTTGCTAATATTATTCAATTATAACAATTGATTTTTATTTGTAAAATAGTAAAATAGTGCTGTATGTAAAAAAATAAGAAGAAAATATAAATTTAACGGAGATGTGTATGAATAATATATTGATGATTGTATTAAGTCTGTTTTTAATTTTCTGTGCCGTTGCTGTCAGTTTTACGAAAAGTAATCTTTCGGCAATAGTTATTTTTTCTGCATACAGTCTTGTTATGGCGATTATCTGGATTATTATGGAATCGCCCGATCTTGCTATTACCGAGGCTGCTGTAGGCGCCGGCGTAACAAGTATTCTGTTTTATGCGACACTTAAAAAAATCAATCAGATTGATATGGATTTCGATGATTTATTAAAAAATAAAAAAGCCTGAAAGGGAGAAGAGAAAGTGAAAAATAAAAAGAAAACGAACGATCTGCCTTACAGTAAGATTGATACCTACAATATTATTTACAGAATTCTTGCAGTTTTAATGGTCTTGATTTTATTTGCCGCACTGGTACTTACGGTTATCGACTTACCGAATCTCGGTAAGATTTCGAATCCTGACAATAACGAGGTTGCGGAACGTTATATTGAATCCGGCATCAAAGAGACCGGTGCCGTTAATATAGTTGCGGGAATGATTCTTGATTATCGTGCTTTTGACACTTTCGGTGAGTCGAATGTTCTTTTTGTCGCAACTATCTGTGTTACCGTTATGCTTCGTCTTAATTCAAAAAAGAAGAGAGAAGACGGTACATATGATGAGGACGACAGAGACCGTTTTTATGAACCCGAACATGATACCATTTTACAGATGGCTTCGAAAATAATTATCCCGATGATTCTTGTTTTCGGTATATATGTTGTATTAAACGGACATCTTTCACCCGGAGGCGGTTTCTCGGGTGGCGCAATTCTCGGAGCCGGTTTTATTCTTTATCTTAATGCTTTCGGTTTTAAAAAGACCGAGAGATTTATGAATGCCGGAACCGTCAAGTGGATTACATTCGGTGCTCTTATGGTTTACTGTCTTGCAAAGAGTTATTCTTTCTTTACCGGTGCAAATCATTTGGAGTCACATATTCCGCTCGGAACTCCCGGGGCAATATTAAGTTCCGGTCTGATTTTGATTCTTAATATCTGTGTAGGAATGGTTGTTGCATGTACTATGTATTCGTTCTATGCACTTGTGAGAAGAGGTAGAATTTAATGCTTGATATTATAATGACTCATCTTAATGATATAGTTTCTGCAACATTATTTGTAATCGGTTTTGCAAATCTTTTGTTCCAGCAGAATCTTATTAAAAAAATAATCGGTCTTAATATTATGGATACCGCTGTATATCTTCTGCTTGCATCTCAGGGATATATAGAAGGTCTTAAGGCTCCGATTGTAGTTGACGGTGTTATCGAAAGCGGTGTATATGTCAACCCTATTCCGAGCGGACTCGTTCTTACGGGAATCGTTGTATCGGTCAGCGTTACTGCCCTTATGCTTTCCATGACTATCAGAATGTATCAGGAATATCACACACTTGATCTTGATAAGGTTCTTATGCAGATCAGGAAAAAGGCTGAAGAATAAAAGGAGATTGGACTGAAATGGATTTTATCAGAAATTTTCCGTTTTTCTCAATAATGATTTGCATGTTTTCAGCGATTGTATCTTCGGTTCTGAAAGGCAAGGCAGCTAGACATGTAACCAGAATTTCATTATTGTGCGTGAACGTTTTATCCATGATATTACTTGTGAATCTTCATGGAAGCGGAGACAGCTTTGTCTTCTTTATGGGACATTTCCCTGCACCCTGGGGTAATGAAATAAGGGCGGGAGAGCTCGAAGCACTTTTGGCTGTCTTTGTTACTTTTATCGGTCTGGTGTCCGTAATGGGCGGATTACAGGCGGTGCTTAAGGATATCGACGAAGAAAAGCAGAATTTATATTATATTCTTGTCGACCTTATGATTGCCTCGCTCCTTGCGATGGTTTATACGAACGACCTCTTTACCGCATATGTATTTATAGAGATCAATACCATTGCGGGCTGCGGACTTATCATGATTCGTCAGGTAGGAAAATCTATAGTAACTGCAGTACGTTATATGGTTGTATCGCTTGTCGGATCCGGTCTTTTCCTAATTGGCGTTACACTTCTTTACACGATTACGGGTCATCTGCTTATGACTCCGATTAAAGAAAGCGTTGCTGTGCTGGCGCAGAATGCGGAGTACAAGACATCACTTACTGTCATTATCGCACTTATGACTGTGGGCCTTGCAATTAAGTCAGGTCTGTTTCCGTTCCATACATGGATTCCCGAAGCATACGGAAACAGCAATGTAAGTTCAAGTGCTTTGCTCAGCTCAATTGTCTCGAAGGGATACATTTTCCTCTTGATTAAGATTTTTTACAGAGTAATCGGAATTGAAGTGGTAAAAGAATCAAAGGTACTTAATATTCTTTTTGCATTCGGCGTGATTGCGATGATTATCGGATCTGTTCTTGCCATCAGAGAGAAGAACTTAAGAAGAATGATTGCTTATTCCTCGGTAGCTCAGATCGGTTATATATACATGGGCATGGGTCTTGGAAGCACCGCCGGATTTATTGCGGCAATATTCCATATTATGGCACATGGCTGCACGAAGTCACTTTTATTTATTTCATCGGCTGAGTTTACTTCAGGATCTCATTCGAAGAACATTGAAGATATTTACGGTTACGGCCACAAATATAAATTTTCCGCACTTTGCTTTTCGGTAGGTGCATTTTCGATGGTAGGTTTTCCGCTTCTGGCCGGATTCATTTCAAAACTTCAGTTTGCTTCGGCAGCTGTTGGTACCGGAAACAAAATGCTTGTTACCATGTTTGCACTTGCAATCAGTACATTGCTTAACTGTTTTTATTTCCTCAAAGTTGTATCAATTCTTTATTCCGAGAATAAGAAGTCTGCTTTAAATGAAGAACCTTATTTCGAAGAAGGAAATCACAAAGCCGTTAAGGGCCAGTATGTTTTTGCGGTTATTGCACTTACTGTTGTAAACTTTGCTTTGGGAATGGGTTCTCAGCAGATTATAAATATTATCACAGCCGGTTTAGGCGTGTTTGACTGACGGAGGTAAATAAATGAGCGGAATTATGATTTTAATATCGGTATTATTCCCGATTGCGGCAGGATGCCTGATGTTCTGCGTAAAAGCCCTTAATGATAACAGAAAGAGAAGCTTTTATTCGGTGGCATCTCTTGTTATCAGCACAGTTCTTACTTTGATAACGGCTTACGGTTGCTCCGGAAGTATTAAACTTTGGAGTATTACCGAGAATGTTTCGATTGAGTTTTCGGTAGACAATCTCTCAAAACTTTTTGCTACATTGATGAGCTGTGTGTTTACTTTTGTCGGTATTTATGCACTTGAATATATGAAGCATGAGAACGATAAAACTCGTTTCTTTGCTTTTTATCTTATGGTATACGGAGTTTTGAACGGAATTTATATGTCATCGAACCTCCTTACTATGTATTTGTTCTACGAGCTTATGACACTTCTTTCACTTCCTTTGGTCCTTCATGAACTTACAAAGGAAGCTATTTCGGCAGGAAAGAAGTATCTTTACTATTCTATAGCCGGTGCATTTCTTTCACTGATTGCTATTTTCCTGATTTATCAGTATTCTTCAAGCTATACCTTTACCGGCGGCGGAATGCTTGATGCATCAAAGGTTTCCGGCAACGAGAATCTTATTTTGGCGTTTGTATTGCTTGCAATTATCGGCTTCGGATGTAAGGCCGGCCTTTTCCCCTTGCATGACTGGCTGCCTACGGCGCATCCCGTTGCACCTGCTCCTGCCTCTGCGGTTCTTTCAGGTGTTATTACCAAGTCAGGTGTAATTGCCATTATTCGTATCGTTTATTACAGCGTCGGTGCGGATTTTATTCGCGGAACATGGGTACAGTATACATGGATTCTACTTACACTTGTTACGGTATTCCTTGGTTCGATGATGGCATATTTGGAGAACGGTCTTAAGAAGAGACTTGCGTACTCTTCGGTGAGTCAGGTTTCATATGTACTTTTCGGATTATCGACTCTTCATCCTGTAGGATTCCTTGGAGCATTACTGCATGTTATTTTCCATTCGGTAATCAAAGATGATCTGTTTATGGTCGCAGGTGCGATTATCCATCAGACAGGAGTTACCGTTGTTGATGGATTGAAGGGAATAGGAAAGAAGATGCCCGTAACAATATGGTGCTTTACTTTTGCTTCACTTGCACTTATAGGAATTCCGCCTTTTACCGGATTCGTAAGCAAGTGGTTCCTCTGCAGCGGTGCCCTTTCAGCGGATATCGGAGCATTTGGATATGTCGGACCGATTGTACTGCTTGTAAGTGCCCTGTTAACCGCTGGTTACCTGCTTCCCATTACAATTATGGGATTCTTTCCCGGCAAGGATTTTGACAGTGCTTCTGTCGTAAAATGTGAGCCCGGCAAGCTTATGCTTATTCCTTTGATTGCTATGTCATTGCTTACGTTGGTGCTTGGAATGTTCCCCGGATTTATTGAGAGCGGAATAGCATCAATAATTTCAGAAATCGGACTTTAATGAAACGGGAGAAAAGATATGCCTAATTTCTTTATTGTATTGCCTGTTGTATTTCCTATTCTTGCAGGCCTGGTATTATTGTTTTTTCCTGAAATGTCAAAGAAGAAGAGAAACATATATACCTTTGTGATTTCGGTCATTAATATGGCTATGGTTTTATCGATGGTATTCAGCGGTAAAACCTTTGAATTTACTTTGCTTCATTTTATCAAAAACGTTGATATTACATTTCGTTTTGATGGCCTGGGAAGACTTTTTGCCGTTCTTGTTTCCGTAATGTGGCCTTTCAGTTTGCTTTACGGTTATGAGTATATGGAACATGAGGAACGTCAGGGTAAATTTTTCGGATTTTTCGTAATGACTCTGGGTTCGGTACTTGGTATTGCCTTTGCTAAGGATATTTTTACCATGTATATGTTCTACGAGCTTTTGACATTGCTTACCTTCCCTCTTGTTATGCATGAAATGACTGATGATGCTATGAAGGCAGGACGTTCATATCTTGCGTACATGCTGGGCGGTGCCGCATTCTCGTTTGTCGGAATGATTATTATTATGAATTATGCACCTACTCTTGAGTTTATTTTGGGTGGTGTGGGAATCGGTGGTGATGCATCGAAGAGTGTTATGGTATTCGTGTTCTTTATGATGTTCTGCGGATTCTCTGTAAAAGCAGCTATGATGCCTTTTGGAAAATGGCTTGTGCAGGCTGCTGTGGCACCTATGCCCGTTACAGCGCTTCTTCATGCTGTTGCGGTTGTTAAGGCCGGAGCTTTTGCTATTATCAGACTTATCTATTATACTTTCGGAGCCGATTACCTTTACGGAACATGGGCTCAGTATGCGGTTCTGCTTCTTTGTGCATTTACCATTATTTACGGTTCATCAATGGCTGTTAAGGAGACGCATCTGAAGAGAAGATTGGCGTACTCAACTATCAGTAATCTTAGTTATGTTCTTTTCGGAGCCTGCATTATGACTCCCTTCGGAATGTATGCTTCACTTACGCATATGATTGTTCATGCCGTGACAAAAATCGGTATGTTCTTCTGTGTTGGTGCGATAATGCATGTAACGGGAAAGAGTTATATTTATGAGATTGATAATCTCGGAAGAAGAATGAAGGCTATTTTTATCTGTTTTACCTTGACTTCGTTCTCATTGATAGGTGTACCCCAGTTTATGGGATTTATCAGCAAAATAAATCTTCTCGGAGCATCACTCGAAACAAAGAACGTATTTGCTTATATAGGAGCTTTTGCAATCATTATTTCGGCATTGCTTACTGCAATTTATCTTTTGAATATCATTATCAGAGCTTATTTCCCCAAGGATAATAAGAATTGTGATAATTTTGAAGCATGTCATGATCCCGGCTGGAAGATGCTTACACCCATTACATTATCTGCAGCCTGTGTTCTGATATTCGGAATATTCTGGGAGCCGTTATCCGTGGTTTTAAAGAATATTGCGCAATTTATGTAATATAGAAAGGCGATTGATATGACAGGTAATTTATTACTGCTGATTCTTGTTATATGGCCGTTTATCGGTTCGCTTCTGGTTTACCTTGCCGGAAAGAAAAGAGCTGCCGACGGTTTGGTTGTTAATGCATCTGATAATAAGATTCTGATTGACAGAACGGCACTTGCGGTTTCTCTTGTGGAAGCAGCGGTTGCGGTTATGGCAATTGTTACTGCTGTAAACAACCCTGCGATGGCATCACTTAAAGTACCGTATATAGAAGGTTTCGGGCTTAATTTTGCATTTGACGGATTTAGAATGGTGTATACCTGCATTACTATTTTGATGTGGGTTTGTTCAACAGCGATCTCTGCCGAATACTTTGGAAAAGAGAATACGATTATAAGGTATTATTGTCTTTCGATGTGGACATTTGCAGCTACACTCGGGGTTTTTATATCTGCTGATCTTATTACTACATTTACTTTCTTTGAGATTATGTCGCTTGCTTCTTATGCTTATGTAGCGCATACAGAGAAGAAAGAGGCTATGAAGGCTGCAGAAACATATCTTGCAGTTGCGGTTATCGGCGGACTTGTAATGCTTATGGGTCTTTTGCTTCTCTACAGCATGACCGGTACTCTTAATATATTCGAGCTGAAAGAACACTGCGAAGAAATTTTAACTGAAGGAGATAAGTCGATAATTAAAAAGCTTTATGCGGCAGGCGGCTGTATCTTGTTCGGTTTCGGTGCGAAAGCCGGTATGTTCCCTTTACATATCTGGCTGCCCAAGGCACATCCCGTAGCTCCTGCCCCTGCTTCAGCACTTCTTTCGGGTGTTCTAACAAAGAGTGGTGTTTTCGGAATTCTTATTCTCTGCCTTGAAATTTTTGCTGACAATTTCGCTTTCGGTTTCGTAGTTATTATGCTTGGTGTGCTGACAATGTTTGTCGGTGCCTTGCTTGCTGTATTCTCTGTCGATTTGAAGAGAACGCTTGCATGTTCTTCCGTATCTCAGATCGGTTTTATTCTGATAGGTGTCGGTTTGGTTCCTCTGCTTGAAGGAGAGAGCACACTCGCTCTTTCGGGAGCAATGCTTTATATGGTAAATCATTCATTGTTTAAGCTGACTTTGTTCTTATGTGCGGCTGCGATATATATGAAGTGCCATATGCTTAATCTTAATGATATTAAGGGATATGGCAGGGATTTACCTGTACTTAAGGCTTTGTTTATCATAGGTGCTCTCGGTATTTCCGGTGTTCCGCTTCTGAGCGGATATATCTCAAAGACTCTTATTCACGAAGGCCTTGTTGAATATATTCATGAAGCAGGAGACCTTCACACATTATTTAAAACAATTGAAATTCTTTTCCTTGTGAGCGGAGGTATGACCTTCTCGTATATGATGAAGCTGTTCCATGCAATATTTGTGGACAGACCCAATGCCGACTGCAAATATGCGGGAAAGGATAAGAAGATTTCGGTATTAAGTTATATTTCCATAGCAACTCCCGCTGCATTGATAGTATTATTCGGTGTGGCTCCCGGACTTTTTATTAAAAAACTTGCGGTTGTTATGGGTAAGTTTAATACTGCATTCTATAATGAGGAGCAGCTTGAGGTTCTTGATCATTTAAAGATTTTCTCACTTGAGAATCTTAAAGGCGCAATGATTTCACTTGGTCTAGGTACAGTATTTTTTATCCTTATCAGATTGTTCCTTACAGAAGGAGACAAGAGGAAATCACCGGTTTATCTTAACAGATGGCCCGAGAAACTTGATCTTGAGAATTTGGTATACAGACCGATTCTTTGCGGATTATTCCCTTGGATTTTCAGACATATCTATGTTACCGAGATTCTTAGGTTTATCTGGAAGACAGTTCTTCTTGTCGGGGCATGGATAGCAAGATTTGTCTGCAACAGTGTAGACAAATGCATTGATTTTATGAGATTGCATATTTTTGGAGAACTCACTGAAACTCAGCATCCTATTCTTAATAAACTGAAGGTTCGTTACGAGAAAGCTGAAGAGGACTACAAAGTTGTTTCTTCGGGTATTTCATTCGGACTTATGCTGATTGGCATTGGATTATGTACTACATTGATTTATCTTTTGTACTTGCTATTTTCGTGATTTTATGATACACTATTTATAAACGTGAACATAACGAAGTGAAAATCTCATATCGTGTAAGTTTTAATTGCAATTATTAGGAGACAGCAAATGGCAGAAGTATTAGACATCAAATATATTAATCCATTTTTAAAGGCTACAATAACTGTATTCGATATGCTCGGTATCAGTGGCGGTAAAGTTGGCAAGCCCTGTATTTCCGACCTTGATTTTAATGAGCAGACTTTCCTGATTCAGGTTGGTGTCACCGGTGCTATGAAAGGTCAGGTTTTTTTCGGACTGAGCGATGAAAAGGCTATGTCTGTTGCCAGCACCATGATGATGGGTATGCCTGTTACGTCTCTTGATCCCATGGCTTGTTCGGCACTTCAGGAACTCGGAAATATGATTCTTGGCAATACTTCAACTTTGTTTTCGACAATGAATATTATTTTCGATATTACACCTCCGCTTTCAATGCATGGAAAAAGTATCAAGATTCAGACAGATTGTCCCGCAATAGCAATTCCTGTACTTATTAACGACGAAGAGTATATTAAACTTTATATTGCGGTATCGGAAGATAAGTAATCATTATTAGATTAAATAAAAAAGGACTGTTTACAGTCCTTTTTTATTTTTGAAGAACAAATTTTGTGCGGAAACGGTTAATTTGACAGAAGCTGAACTTCACCGCCGACTTCACTGATTGTAAGATTTGAAAAGGCGGTAGTAGTTGAATAATGTAAACCGTTAATCATTATTTTTACATTAGGGTACAGATATTTGGTAATCTTAATCCTTGATTTCGAATACTGGGATAAAAGAAACAATTTCTGGTTCAATTCTGTATTTTTTAATTTTATATCACCCTGGATTATGGCCAGTGATGTTTTTATCTGATCTGATATATTACTGAGTCTTTCCTGATCTGTAGGATGTTTTATTGATAGTATTTTCTCCTGCACCGCAATCAGCTTTTCCTGTTTCTTATTAAGTTCTTTTATATCATTTTCAAGTCCGTTGATTTCCATCAGTGAGTTCTGACTCACTCCGGAGCTGATAGTTGTTCGAACTTCGTTGAGATTGCCGATTACGGTAGCTTCGATAGAACCGTAACAGGTGGTTGTTCCGCCGACTATAATTCCGAATCGTCCGGTAATGTATATATCGCTTTCGCAAAGCAAATCGCAGTTCATAATCGAATTTGCATGAAAGTCACCTTTGCAGTGAATACTTGCAGATTCGAAAAATTTACCCCAAACTTCACCATCGCAAGTAATACTACCTCTGGAAGAACCTTGCATTCCTGATTTCAATTCAATGTTTCCGCCTGAATATATGGTTGCTCCTTCGACATTACCCATAATGGTAACATTTCCCGCAGCCTGAATACTCACGCCTGTGGCAACATTTCCTCTGATAATAACGTCTCCGCTGAAAACAATGTTACCCGAGACCAAATCTACATCGCCTTCGACATCAAGGAGATTGCTGACGCGTAATCCGTTGTTAAAAAGTTCTATCTTGCCGTTGACTCCGGAATAGTAGTGCAGCCCGTCTTCTGAGACAGTAAACCCTTCGCCTTTCAGCGGAAGAAGGTCTTTACCTCTTACACAGGTAAGCATTTCTCCGGTAACCGTATAACCGTATTGTCCGGAAGTCGGCGGAGTATAAGTGGCAATTTCCTGACCGGCACAAACCGGTTCGTACTGATCTATATTTTGATAGTCTACCGAACCATCCGGTAAAATTTTGGGCTTGTTATCGAGTGTTGTTTTGAAATTATAAGTAAAATATCCGTCAATGCCGTTTACAGGATTCTTTCCGACAGCAATAAGATAATAGGAATCATACAATTTATTTATAACAACAGACTGAAGGAGAGTTTTGTCTATGCCGGCTTTAATTCCCATTTCTTTTAAGTAAGCGAGCAGATTATCCTGGGTATATAAATCGGTAATATTTTCGCCCCAGTTCATAGGAGTGCTTGAAAGATAAATTCTGGCTTCCATTTTATCTTCAGAAATAGACAACTTGATTGATTCTTCAAACAGTGGATTCATATCAGCACTCCTTTCCTTAACTCTTCTTTTATTTTAGCAAATATTTATAAAATTCGCAACAGTTTGTGTATATTTTCACACAAAATCAACAAAAACTCGAAAGTATATTTATTATTTATGATTTTACTTTTATATACTTTATTGTTGTTTCATGTGAAAAGATGTTGTATTATAAAAGATGTGTTGAAATATTACATATTTGTATTATATTTCGGAGGTTTATATGGATTATATTAGTGAATATCGTAAATGGTTGGCTGATGATTGTTTTGATGAGGAAACAAAGAATGAACTTCGTGCCATTGAAGGCAATGAAGAAGAGATAAAAGACAGATTTTACAAAGATCTTGAGTTCGGTACAGGTGGTCTTCGCGGTGTTATCGGAGCAGGTACAAATCGTATGAATATCTATACAGTAAGACGTGCTTCGCAGGGTCTGGCAGATTATATTCTGGCTCAGGGCGGAGCTGACAAGGGCGTTGCGATTGCTTTCGATTCGAGAAATATGTCTGTTGAATTCAGCCGTGAGGCAGCTCTTACACTCAATGCAAACGGAATTAAAACATACAGATTTGATACACTTCGTCCTACTCCCGAGCTTAGCTTTGCATTAAGAACACTGGGATGTATAGCCGGTATTGTAGTTACTGCCAGCCATAATCCTCCGGAGTATAACGGATACAAGGTTTATTGGGAGGATGGTGCACAGGTTACACCTCCTCATGACAATAATATTATCAATAATGTCAATTCTATTTCCGATTTTTCAAAGTGTAAGACTATGTCTTTAGAGGACGCAACAAAGGCAGGTCTTTACAATGTAATCGGAGAGGAAATCGACAACAAATACAACGATGAACTTATGAAGCTCGTTCTTCGTCCCGATGCTATCAAGAAGGCTGCGGATGATATTAAGATTGTTTATACACCCCTTCACGGTACAGGAAATCTTCCTGTAAGACGAGTTCTTTCGTCTCTCGGGTTTAAGAATGTTTATGTCGTTCCTGAACAGGAACTTCCTGACGGCAATTTCTCAACCGTAGGATATCCCAATCCTGAGGATCCCAATGTATTCAAGCTTGCTATAGAGCTTGCAAAGAAGGTTGACGCCGATATTATTCTTGCTACGGATCCCGATGCAGATCGTCTCGGCGTATTTGCCAAGGATACCGCTACGGGTGAGTACAAGGCATTTACCGGAAATATGAGCGGAACACTTCTTCTTGATTATCAGCTTCTTACCAAGAAGGAACTCGGAATGATTCCCGACAACGCTGCGGTAGTAAAGACTATCGTTACTACCAATATGTGTGATGCTGTTGCAAAGAAATATAACTGTGAACTTATCGAATGCCTTACCGGATTTAAGTATATCGGAGAGCAGATTAAGCTTTTTGAGGAAGGCAAGAAGAACAATACTTACATGTTCGGCTATGAGGAGAGTTACGGATGCCTTATCGGAACTCATGCGAGAGATAAGGATGCCTGTGTTGCGGTAATGGGTCTTTGTGAGGCTGCTGCCTACAATAAGCTCAGAGGAAAATCGCTTTGGGACAGAATGGTAGAAATGTACGAAGAGTATGGTTTCTATCGTGAAGGTGCAGTTTCCGTTACTATGAAGGGCGCTGACGGCGCAGAGAAGATTGCTGCCATTCTTGATAATCTTCGTAAGAATCCTCTTAAGGAGCTTGCCGGAATCAAGGTTCTTGAAGCGCGCGATTATAAGCTTCATACAACTGTTGATTATGTTTCGGGTACTACAGGCGAAACTGATCTTCCTACTTCAAATGTTCTTTACTATGTTCTTGAAGATAATCAGTGGTGTTGTGTAAGACCTTCCGGTACTGAGCCTAAGATTAAGTTTTATTACGGAATTAAAGGAAACAGTATGGAAGATGCAGCTGCTGTTTATGAAAAAGTCGGAGCAGCTATTAAGGAGCTCGCTTAAATTCTGATTATGAAAGGGACGGTTTTTTACCGGCCCTTTTATTTGGTCGATACCATTTAATAATGACATAAAAAAATATCGGAGTAACGGATATGGAAGATTTAACAATCAAAAACTTATATGACCTTTCAAATACAATTGCTTCTGAGCTGTTTAAGGGGAAAATTTATCCCTGGGAAGTGCTTCCCGAGATAGGAGACTTTATTATTAAGCTTGGAGCGACACTTAACCCGGATGAGTATGATTACATGGAAGATAATATCTGGATTGCAAAAACCGCCCAAATAGCACCTACGGCAAGCATTGCAGGCCCCTGTATTATTTGCCCGGAGGCAGAGATCCGCCACTGCGCGTTTATCCGAGGAAAAGTGATTGTCGGGGAAGGAGCCGTAGTGGGCAACTCATGCGAGTTAAAGAATGCAGTGCTGTTTAACAAGGTTCAGGTTCCTCATTTTAATTATGTCGGCGATTCTGTTCTCGGCTTTAAATCACACATGGGCGCCGGCGCGGTTACCAGTAATGTAAAACAGGAAAAGACCAGCAAAGTTACTATTATTTATAATGGCGGCAGAGTTGAGACAGGCCTTCGTAAATTCGGTGCAATGCTCGGCGATAATGTTGAGGTAGGCTGCAACAGCGTTCTTAATCCCGGAACCGTTATCGGTAAGGAGAGCAATATTTATCCGCTCAGCTGTGTAAGAGGATTTATTCCTTCACGTTCAATATATAAAACCGGCGGGGTTATTGTTGAAAAGAAATAATATCTGACCGGGGATAATTCATTGACACTTTAAAGCATTGAAATTATTATAAAAATAGCATATGACAAAGAAAAAAGGTAGCTTCAGCAACCGATTTAAATAAAGGATGATGCTGATTATAAATGGTAATGTTATTCTTAATCTGAATAGCTTTATCATAGATTTTTAACGATTTTTTGAAAGGATGTACATTATGAAAAAAATGTTACTCAGAGTTCTGCCTGTAATGCTTTTGGCTTTATTACTCGCAGTTCCGAATGCTAAGGCATCTGCAGCAATGAATGATGCAATCTCGGCATCGCCTAATGTTTCTTACAACGGAAATTACATGTTTGACAGCAAGGTTTTTTATCGGGTTGATCTTGCTGAAACCGGAAATTTTGTAATTAAAGGAAATACCGATTTAAGAAACTTTGACATTGAGATTCTGAATAATGAAGGAAAGAAACTTGATTCCACATTCAGCAGCTATGACAATGTCAAAGGAGAGAATTCTTTCTCGATTTCCAATTATCTTCATGCCGGAACATATTATGTTACTTTCAGAGGTTACGGAAACGGAACCTATAATTTCAGATTTGATTATACATCATCCAAAGAGAGCTTTGCTGAAAATGATACAAAATCAAATAATACAATTTCCACTGCGGATCAGGCAAAACTTAATACCGAATATCGCGGTGTGCTTAACGAACTGAATGATACAAATGATTACTACAGAATTGAACTTGCTGACTCAGGAAAGTTAAACATTTCAGGTTCGACCGGAGTAAGTTCGATGATTATATATTTGTATGATCAGAATGCAAAATCAATTGATAATACTTCTTGCAATTATGACAAGAATAAGGGTACCAATAAATTTGATCTGGAGTATTTCCTTGTTGCAGGTACTTACTATGTAAGATTCTTTACTTATTCACAGGATGAGTACAATTTTAATTTCAAATATACAAATACTAAAGAATCATTTGCGGAAAGTCAGGATTCAAATGACAATTCCATGGCTGTTGCAAATAAGGCAAAGATGAACACTTCTTATAAGGGCCAGGTTGGTGATAACGATTCCAAGGATTTTTATCGTTTTTCATTGAGTAAGGACAGTGAAGTCTATTTGCTTTACAATTCAAAGAGTCTTCAAAGCGCCGTTATAACACTTTACAACGGTGATGGAAAACAGGTTGACTATTATTCTGTAAACATTGACAAAAACAAAGGTGTTGCTTCTTCAAGCCTGAAGAAAACTTTAAAAGCAGGTGAATATTATGTTTCGGTTTTCGGATATTCCGGAGGAAGCTATACTTTCGAATTACATACACATAAGTATGAGAGTAAGACAACGAAGGCTACTACATCTAAGAACGGAAGCGTGAAAGAAGTTTGCTCATGCGGCGATGTAAAGAGTACAAAGACTTTATATAAAGCATCGAATGTTTCTTTGAAATCTTCAACTGTTAAGTACACCGGAAAGAAGGCTGTTCCTACAGTTATTGTAAAGGATTCACAGGGCAGCACCATTTCGTCATCTTACTATACTGTTTCTTATAAGGATTCAAAGGGTAAGAGCGTAAGTTCACCCAAGGCTGTAGGTTCTTATACCGCGGTAGTAAAGTTTAAGTCTAAGTATTCGGGAAGCAAGAAGCTCAATTTTAAGATTGTCAAGTAAGTATGGTATATCTTTTAAGGATAATATAATAATATTTTAATATATTCAGCGAATATAATTTCACTTTACAAAATTGTGCTTATGTGCAAGAATAGAAATGTATGTGTGGGTTTGATATACCCATACAAAGTTAAGGAAAACTACGAAAGGAGTTTTAACATGATTTATACTAAAGAAGTAGAAATGATGTGTGCTATTGCTAAGGGCGCAAAGCATGATGCGGCTCCTATTCCTCAGGAAGGAAAGTGGACCAAGGTTAAGAAGGTTGAAGAAATCAACGGTTTTACTCATGGTATCGGCTGGTGTGCTCCTCAGCAGGGTGCTTGTAAGATGTCTCTTAACGTAAAGGACGGCGTTATCCAGGAAGCTCTCGTTGAGACTATCGGATGTTCAGGAATGACTCATTCAGCAGCTATGGCAGCTGAGATTCTTCCCGGCAAGACTGTTCTTGAGGCTATGAACAGCGATCTTGTTTGCGATGCTATCAACACCGCTATGAGAGAGCTTGCTCTTCAGATCATTTACGGACGTACACAGTCAGCTTTCTCAGAGGGCGGACTTGCAATCGGTGCCGGACTTGAGGACCTTGGAAAGGGTCTCAGAAGCCAGGTAGGTACAATGTATGGTACTCTTGCAAAGGGACCTCGTTACCTTGAGATGGCTGAGGGTTATGTTACCGGTATCGCTGTAGATGAGAACGATGAGATTATCGGATATCAGTTTGTAAACCTTGGAAAGATGACAGACTTCATCAAGAAGGGTGATACTCCCAACGATGCATGGGAGAAGGCTAAGGGACAGTATGGTCGTGTTGCTGATGCAGCTAAGATCATTGACCCTCGTAAGGAATAATTAAAGGAGGAGAATACAATGGCATTATTTGAGTCATATGAGAGAAGAATTGATAAGATCAATTCTGTAATTAACAGCTATGGCATCTCCTCAGTTGAGGAATGCGAGAAGATCTGTAAGGATGCAGGTCTTGATGTATATGAGATGGTTAAGAAGATTCAGCCTATCTGTTTTGAGAACGCTTGCTGGGCTTACACTGTAGGTGCCGCAATCGCAATCAAGAAGGGTGCTAAGCGTGCTGCTGATGCTGCAGCTGCTATCGGTGAGGGTCTTCAGGCATTCTGTGTTCCCGGTTCTGTTGCTGAGCAGCGTAAGGTTGGTCTCGGACACGGTAACCTTGGAAAGATGCTCCTTGAGGAGTCAACAGACTGCTTCTGCTTCCTTGCAGGACATGAGAGCTTTGCTGCTGCAGAGGGTGCTATCGGTATCGCTGAGAAGGCTAACCGTGTTCGTACAAAGCCCCTTAGAGTTATCCTTAACGGTTTAGGAAAGGATGCAGCTCAGATTATTTCACGTATCAACGGATTTACATATGTTGAGACAGAGATGGATTACTTCACCGGTGAGGTTAAGGAAGTTTATCGTAAGTCTTACTCAGACGGCCTTCGTGCAAAGGTTAACTGCTATGGTGCAGATGACGTTACTGAGGGTGTTGCTATCATGTGGAAGGAAGGCGTAGACGTTTCTATTACAGGTAACTCAACTAACCCTACACGTTTCCAGCATCCTGTTGCAGGTACCTACAAGAAGGAGTGCAATGAGAAGGGCAAGAAGTACTTCTCAGTAGCTTCAGGCGGCGGTACAGGACGTACACTTCATCCCGATAACATGGCTGCAGGTCCCGCTTCATACGGTATGACAGATACTATGGGACGTATGCACAGCGATGCTCAGTTTGCCGGTTCTTCATCAGTTCCCGCTCACGTTGAGATGATGGGTCTTATCGGTATGGGTAACAACCCTATGGTTGGTGCTACCGTATCTATCGCAGTTGCTGTTCAGGAAGCATTTGATAACGGCAAGTGCTGATTTTTTGCGAATTAACGCTTAGTCGCTTATATTTTATTTGAATAGTAATAGAAGAGCTCATGCTTTGGTATGGGCTCTTTTTTTTGATATTTAAAAAATCACAAAAGATGAAATATATCTTAAAATAATAGTACAAACGTGTAGCCGACACTTTGATATATGATTATCTGTCTGATATCGTTGATTTTTGGTTGACTTTGATATATTATTAAAATGACTATAATTGTAAATTGGGGTATCTTTATGCTTAATATGAATGACTTACAAAAAAGAATTCTTAATATCGCTATAAATCTTACCAAACCTCATTCTTATTCACAGCTTCTTCAGAATGTAGTGGATGAGTCTATGAGCATTACCAACTGTGATGCAGGTACCCTTTATATTCTTGATGAAAATAAACTTAAGTTTATGATTATGATTACCAAATCGAAGGGCATCAGAAAAGGCGGAGACGGAAGACCGATTCCGCTGCCTCCCGTTGACCTTGACAGCCAGTCGGTTTGTGCCTATGTTGCACGCAATAAGACTACCATGAATATAGCTGATGTTTATAACGATCAGTCGTATGATTGGCAGGGACCAAAGAAGTATGATGAGCTAAACAATTATCACACACAGTCGCTTGCGGTTGTTCCGCTTATTGATCACGAACAGAAGGTTATCGGTGTTATTCAGCTTCTGAATGCACTCGATGACAACGGCAATCTCATTCCTTTTTCGTTTGAGAAACAGTATATTCTCGAAGCTATTGCCTCTTTAGCTGCTATTTCGCTTTCAAATCACAATATGATTAATCAGATGCAGGCACTTTTGGAATCTTTTGTTCTTGCATTTACAACAGCAATTGATGCCCGTACTCCGTACAATGCAAATCACACGCGTCATGTGACCGAGTATTGTCGTTTATTCAGTGAATTCATAAATATGAAACATGCTGATGGAAGTACCGATATTTGTCTTACGGAAAATCAGGTGGATCAGATTATTATGGCAGCCAGTCTTCATGATATAGGTAAGCTTATTGTTCCTCTTGAGGTTATGAACAAAGCCGACAGACTCGGCGGAAGACTCAACGAGATGCAGGTCAGATGGAAGTGGCTTAAAACCGATATCAAGGTTAAGCTTCATTCCGGAATGATTACACTTGAACAGTACAACAATGACCTTGCCGAGTATAACAGACGCATTGATTATATTGTTAATGCCAATACCGCAGGATATTTGAGTGATGATGATTTTGCCGAAATCGACAAGCTTAACGATATTATGTACCTGACTTCAGACAATGAATGGATTGATTTTATTACCGATGAAGAAGTTCATGAGCTGAAGATTCATAAGGGAACGCTTACTGCCGAAGAACGACAGATTATTGAAATGCATGCGGAATATACTTCGCAGATACTTGATAAGATTGTATTCGGTGATAAGTATAACAAGGTTCAGTTCATCGCCGGATCTCATCATGAAGCACTTGACGGTTCAGGTTACCCGAACAAATTAATAGCGGATAAGATTCCCGTTGAAGTTCGTATAATTTCGATTATGGATGTTTTTGATTCGCTTACCTCCAGTGACAGACCTTACAGAAGCAAATCCTCCAAAGAATCAGCCATGAAGATTTTATATGCAATGGTTGAAGAGGGGAAACTTGATAAAGACCTGGTGGACCTTGCAAACGAGTTTTTTATGAATCAAGAGGTTTTATAAATGTTATCGAATAAATTGATCAACAAACTTGTCATATCGCTTTGCTCGGCTGCTGCAGTTGTATTGCTTACGGTATTCGGAGCACTTTACTCAATGGATAATTGGGCAAAAGATATTTTGTATCAGCATGAGTACCGAACCAATTTACCGGTATATGTTATAGGTATCGATGAAGCTACAGTCAACGAACTCGGTCAGTATTCCGACTGGGACAGATCGGTTTATGCAAAACTTGTCGAGAACCTATGTGCCGATGAAGTTAAACCCAAGGTTATTGTATTCGATGTTTTATTTACCGGATATAAGTCAGAAGAAGGCGATAATAGATTTGTAGAGTCTGTAAAAAAGCATGGAAATGTAATTGCAGGAACTTGGCTGAACTTTGATGAAAAGTATTCCGAATCAAATCATCAGATTAATAAGGAATTGTATATTGATTCGGTTTCTTTGCCCTTCAAGGAACTGGACGATGTAACTTATAATGCATTCGTTAATACTTCGACCGATTCCGACGGAGTAATAAGAACAATGCTTACAAGTCTTACAGATAATGAAGGAAATCCGGTCGACAGTCTTGCATTGGCCGCATATGAACGTTATATGGGACTTGAAATCGGCACAAAGAAATACGAGCGTTCATCATACAACTTTTCTTATTCCACAACCCCTTCCACAGTCAAAGAAGTATCTTTCGCAGATGTTTATAACGGCAGAAGAGATGCTCGTGAGTTTGCCGATTCTATTGTGTTTGTAGGTGCTTATGCAGAAGGTTTTTTTGATGCATTTCCCGTACCAATCGACAGAAGCAGCAAAATGTACGGAGTTGCGATTCATGAGAATATAGTTCAGGCTATTTATTCCGATAAACTTCAGGTTCCCATATCGGACGGCCTTGTGGCCTGTATTTACGGACTGCTTATTTTTGCATTAACTTTTTTACTTTTGAGTTTGCCGCTAAGCTACGGAGGAATCGCGACAGCTGCACTTGTAATTTTGCAGGGTGTTTTGTGTATTCTGTTAAATAAGGCCGGATACTGTGCCGCATATATTTATTTCCCGCTTACCTCGGTGATTTTATATGTTTCGGTAGTTATTTATCAGTACATATCGATAAGAATTGAAAAGGCGAAGATTAATAATGCCTTTAAAATGTATGTTGCGCCTCAGATTGTTGATGAGGTAGCGCGCTCGGGTAATTATGAACTTAAGCTCGGCGGCCAGACAAAGGACATTGCGGTTTTGTTTATCGATATTCGAGGATTTACAACTATGTCCGAGGGACTTGAGCCCGAAACGGTTGTCGAAATATTAAATGAATACTTTGCTGTTATCACTGATGCTGTATTTGCAAACGGCGGAACTCTCGATAAATTTATAGGCGATGCCGCCATGGCTGTTTTTAACTCACCTTTTGATTTGGATGATTATGAATTAAGGGCTGTAAAATCCGCTCTTGATATTGCGGCAAAGTCCGAAGAACTTAAGCAGAAGCTTCTTGCAAGGTTCGGTAAGACCGTAAACTACGGAATCGGCATTAATGCGGGACCGGCAACCATCGGTAATATAGGCTGTGAATTCCGTATGGATTATACAGCAATCGGAGATACCGTAAACACTTCTTCAAGACTTGAGGCAAATGCAAAAGCAGGTCAGATCCTTATCAGTGAAGAGGTTTATAAACGAATCGGTGATAAGCTTGTGGCAGAAGATATCGGTGAGCTCAAGTTAAAAGGCAAGTCCATCGGTATTCATACATACAATGTTCTGTCATTAAAATAATTATTTGAGGGTTAATTATGTTGCATATTATTCCGAATTATAAAGAGGCTGAGTTTTGGTGTGATAAAGCCAAAGAATTGGATGCAGCTTTCGAATATAATGAATTTTTTTCTCCTTCGATAATAAGAGATCCGGACAAAATAAAAGAGATTTCGGAAGTATATAAAAGTCTCGACAGAGATCGCTCTAAAGATACTCTGCACGGACCGTTTTTTGATATTGTTGTAGACAGCTGCGATCCCGATATCAAGGAACTGTGCAGGAAGCGAATTTATCAGGGAATTGCTGCTGCAAAAGAACTGGGATGCAGAGCTATTATTTTTCACACAAATTATATTACCGGATTTAAAGCTGCTAAGTATCGCAAAGGGTGGATTGATGAAAATGAAAATTTTTACAGATCGATTCTGCGAGAGAATACGGAATTGGATATTTATATTGAGAACATGTTTGATGAGAACTCTGTTATGCTGACTGCTTTGGCTGAAAGATTATCAAACGAACCGAATTTCGGTGTATGTCTTGACATCGCTCATGCATATTTAAGCGAGGAAAGCATTGAGTCATGGATAGATAATTTGGCGCCATTCATAAAGCATCTGCACTTGAATGACAATTTTAAGGACGAAGATTCTCATCTTGCTGTAGGAGACGGCAGCCTTCCATGGCAGATTCTTAAATCAGAAAAATTATATTTGAACAATCCTTCAATTCTTATTGAGGTTAAGGATAAAGATAAACTTCAAAAGTCATATGATTATTTGAAGAACGGAGGTTATATATGAATAAAGAATTTCGAAAAAAATCAACTGCGATAATTCTTTGTATCTCTATTTTAGCCGGACTCTTACTTTCGGCTTGTACCAAATCTTACAGAGATATTATTGTGTATGATGCCCTCGGACAGGTTTCCGTAAAACGTGAGGGTAAGCTTTTGGATGTATATAAGAACATGCAGCTTCGTTCCGGAGACAGCATCGAGGTCGGCAACGAAGGTTTTGTCAGACTCTGCCTTGATTCGGATAAATATGTTTATTTAGATAACAATACAGCCGTTACACTTATGGCTGAAGGCTCGGCTACTGACAGTAAAACATCCATTTATGTTGAAATGGGACAGATGATTTCCGAAATTCAGGAGAAGCTCAGCAATAATTCTTCGTTCGAGATTTCAACTCCCAACACAGCTATGGCTATTCGAGGTACTATTACTCTTACAGATGTTGCAATTGAACCCGATGGTTCGGTAGTAACAAACAGTGAAGTACTTGAAGGTGTAGTTGAATACGCTGTTTCAAGTATTGTCAACGGTGAAGTTGTATCGGTTAAGACTACCATGGGTGTCGGTGAATCATACGGGTTTACTACCTCAAAGGATGCAACACCCGGTACTGACAAGGCAGCTGCGGCTGTATCGTCCGAAAAGACAATTGTATCATCGAAGGATTCATTCGTAGCGGACGTTAATTCAAAGACTTCGGGAAGTGCACAGGCTGATGTAAGTATCGATACTTCATCGCTTATCGGAAATATTCTTGAGAACAGTTCCGATGCTGCGGTTGTATCCGACAGACTTAAGACTTCCATAGAAACATATCAGCATGAGTCGACAGATAATTCTGCACCCGGCAGCTTAGACAATACAACTGTGAAAGATAATAAAGATCAGGAGAATAACAGTTCTGAGGATGGAGCAGATTCTTCTGTTGAAAATGCTGATGTTCAGAATTCGGATTCAACAGATTCCGTGCAGGAGAATACAGATACTGCAGAAGGAAATATTTCTGCAGATGGAGCAATAACCGAGTCTGATTCTGCGCCTGTTTCAGAGCCTACAGCCGAACCTGTAGCAGAGCCTACCGCAGCTCCTACTCAAGCACCTACGGCAGTTCCTACTCAGACACCTACGGCAGCGCCTACAAAGGCTCCTACAGCTGCGCCTACTCAGGCTCCTGCTCAGTCGCCTACTCCTGCACCTACCCAGGCACCTACCCAGGCACCTACAGCGGCACCTACCAAGGCCCCTAAGCCTACAAAAGCCCCTAAGCCTACAAAAGCTCCGAAGCCTACCGCTACACCTTTACCTACGGCTACAGCTACTCCTATGCCGACACCTACAGCAACACCTACACCAACGGCAGTGCCTACACCTACGGTAACGCCTACACAGGTACCTACACCCACACCCATTCCTTCGGGCGGATATATTCCTGTTTGGCCATATTTTCCTTTTGTTCCTGCTACACCTACGGCTGTTCCTACTCCCGAACCTGTAAATTACAGTATATATATTGATGCTCCCGAGGGATTCTTCGGAGATTTAACAGATGATACCCTTATATACGATGCTGATAATCATCGTTTTGCAGTAAATGAAATCAGTAACAGAAATGCCTATAATTTAAGCACCTTGACCGAAAAAATAAATGTCTCTGCAATTGAGGCAGGTAAATTCTTCGACCATTGGAATGATGAATCCGGAAGCAGAATTAATGTGATTCCGGCAGGTAACAGATTAAGTGTTGTTACAATTACTCCTGTTTTGGAAAATTACAGTAAGCTTTTATACAGTGAAATGGATTCGGCAGCTTCAAGATACAGTACATTTACAGCGTTCTACGAGCAAGGAGCGTCGCTAAACAATACTTTGAAAAACTTTAGTATGGATACTGATTTGACCTCTCTAAATCTTCTTGACAAGTTGCTTGCTGATAAAGTTTACAGCTTTAAGGTATATGATTTTGAAGCATATAAGAATGATGCAGATCTTAAAGACAAAATAGACAGCGGTTATATTCCTAATTACAGTTCCGGCGATTTTAACGGATTTATAAGTTATTATCCTGATGTTGTAACTTATGAGAACAATTATTTATCTACAACATATAATTATGCAGATAAGCTGTTCCTGCTGGGACCTAAATCGTATACATCTGCTATAAACAGAGTGTCTGTTACTTCTTCCGCTGCCGATATTGCTTATTTAAGAGATGATCTTATTTCACAGACTGTGTTTAAGGTATATCTTGATGATGTTTCAGTAGAAGGAGATTTACCGAGTGAAGTTATATTAGTGTTGGAAAAAGCTCCCGATAATTCTGTAAATGTTGATTATGATGCAAATTCAGATACCTTATTAAAATTTACTCTTCAGCAGGAAATCAACCTTTTGAATATTAGTGCTGAAGGCAACTTTAAGATTACTCAGATTGAGCTTTACAGTCCTTTCATCGGACCTGTAAGTAAGAATGCTTCAAACGGCAAGTATATTATTTCAAACGGTTTATTCTCTGATGCAAGTGATGCTATATTGGAATCGTGGATTCCGGGACCGGTTGTTGAATAAAAATACTTGACAAATAATATTAAAAGAATTATAAGTGTACTAGATGACCTAGTACACTTATTTTTATGGAGGGATTTTAGTGATAAACATTAATTATCGAGATCCAAGACCAATATATGAGCAGATTAAGGATGGCTTGAAGCGACTGATACTGACAGGGATTTATAAAAAAGATGACAAGATAGTTTCAGTAAGAGATTTAGCGACACAGCTTTCTATTAATCCCAATACCATTCAAAGGGCATATAGGGAGCTTGAATCAGAAGGGTACATTTACTCTGTTACGGGGAGGGGATCTTTTGCTGCGGGTAAAACTGATATCGATGAAAAGAAAAAGAGTGAATTATTTAAGAAAATAGATGATTCTGTCGGAGAACTTCTGATATCGGGTATTTCGAAAGAAGAGATTCTCGAGTACCTTATGAATAAGTTTTCCGGTGAAAACTTTAACAACTGAATTGTAGGGAACGGAGGAGAAAAGATGATAAAAGCTATAAATGTTACAAAGAAATTCGATAATTTAAAGGCACTTGTCGGTGTTGATTTAAATATCGAAAAAGGATCCGTTTACGGACTGGTTGGACCGAACGGAGCAGGTAAATCTACGCTGATTAAAAATCTGGTAGGCGTATATAAACCTGATGCGGGAGAAATATTGATTGACGGTATGCCTGTTTATGAAAATCCCGAAGTAAAAGCAAGAATTGCTTATATACCGGACGAAGTGTACAGATTCGGTTCTGATAATGTTGAGGATACAGTTAAGTTTCTGAAAGGTATTTATCCTCATTTCGATCTTGATATTTATGAGAAACTCAAAGAAGTATTCCAAATTATTAATATTAAAAAGCCCATCAGAAGAATGTCAAAAGGTATGCAAAAGCAGGTTTCGTTCTGGATGGCGCTTTGCCAGAAGCCTGATGTGTTGATTTTGGATGAACCCGTGGACGGACTCGATCCGGTTATGAGACGACAGGTATGGAAACTTATGATGCAGGAAGTTGCAGAGAGAGGAACGACCGTGCTTGTGTCTTCTCATAATCTGCGTGAGCTTGAAGATGTATGCGATACAGTAGGCATCATGAATAAGGGAAAGATGCTTCTTGAACGTTCGCTTTCATCGTTGCAGGGCAATATTTCTAAGGTGCAGATCGGTTTTAAGGAAGATATTGATGTCAGTGCCATGAACGAGTTTGATATTATAAATACTTCCAAAATCGGCAGTATCTATACTCTGGTCATCAGAGGTACTCAGGAAGAGATAAGCGAAAAGATGAAAAAGTACAATCCTTTACTTATGGATTGTCTGCCGCTTACACTTGAGGAAATATTTATTTATGAACTTGGAGGTGAGGAATATGCAGTCAAAGACATCATTCTTTAATCTGATCAATAAAACAATTATAAAAAAGAATACTAAGAGATTCTGGCCTATCTGGTCATTATATACATTGATTTCACTTGTAATGTTCCCTGCTGTTTTATACTTTGAGAACGTAATCGGATTTTTTGTCGGACAGATGGAAAGACAAAGAATTACCCTGAATGTATTGTATTTTGATTTGATTCCGGAGTCACTCGGACTTGCATTTATTTTCTCGATTATTATTGCGATATGCGTATTCGGTTATATGGACGAGGAGATATCATGCAATATGTATCATTCGCTTCCGATTACCAGAGAATGTCATTTTGCTACCGGATATGTATCGGGATTATTGATGCTGTTTATTCCGAATCTTTTGATGTTCGTTCTTTCGAGCCTTGTATTTATCAGATTCGATGTTGCATTCTTCGTTCCTCTGCTGACATGGCTTGTAATTATTACAGTTGAAGAACTGTTTTTCTTTTCACTTGCCGCTCTTTGTGTCATTTTGACCGGACATGCATTTGTAGCAGTTATTACATATATTGGAATTTCGTTTTTCGTCAATATTGTAGTTACTATAATAAACAGTCTATACAGTTTACTGTTTATAGGATTTGACGACAGATTATTTTATTTGCCCAATAACTTCATGGGAATTATATCACCGGTATATTTCTTCTCTAAGCTTGAGAGCAGTTCCTATAATCCCACCGAATTTGCAGCGGGAGATGTATATGAAGTAAATAATTTTGTGATGGTCATTGTAACTGCTCTTGTTGCCATTGTGATTCTTGTTCTGCTCGGACTTTGGGCATACAGGAAACGTAAGAGTGAGAGTGCCGGAGAGGTTATATCGATTTCGTGGCTTAAGCCTGTATTCAGGGTGGTGTTCTCTTATATTTTGGCTTCGGGTATTACAGCATTTATCGTGGATTTGTTGTTCAATGAATTGAAATATTCAGGTGATATTAAAATTATAACTGCTTCACTGCTTGTTATTTTCTCGATAATCTGGTTCCTGATTGCTCAGATGATATTGACCGGGTCGTTCAGAATCTTTTCGGGATTTGTTAAACATATCACTATGTTCGCAGCCTGTACCGTAGTGATAGTTGCGGCTTCTCTTGTTTACGGTAATTATTCTGAAGGCTATGTTCCCGAGCCTTCAAAAGTTAAGGAAGTAAGAATGCAGACTGTAAATCTTGATACTATAGTATCCGATAAAGATGTAATACAAAATGTTTCAAAATTTCACAGATATTTATTGGATAACTCAGATGCCATGATTGAAAATGAGTATCGTTATTTCAGCAAATTGTATTTCAGATTGATCTATATTTTTGAGGACGGAAGTAAAACAGAGAGAGTATACTATATTCCTTACTTCCTTCCCGACATAAATGAAAAGCTTGAAAATCTTTTGAAAGTCGATCAGGCAGAATTTTTATTGGGAGCAATAAGGACCAACAGATTTCCCTATAAAGCAACTGCTTATAATTATATCGAGAACACCGATGCGACTGTTACTCTTACACGTAAGAATGATATTGAAGAGCTCATAAATGCTATTTTGGCAGACCTAAATGAAGGCAATACGGATCTGATTGATCTTTACGATATCAGTCTGGATATGATGGATATGGGCTATTTTATTCCGGAAGAAGGTAATTATGCATATGAAACGACCGGTTATCAGATAGCTTATGATGAAAAAGCTGTTTTGGAACCTTCTTATCAGACGAAAGATATAATTGAATTCTTGTATCAGGATTATGGATACGGTAAATACGGATACAGAGATGATTATGTGACACTGACCATCAGCGATCGATGTGTAAATGTTTTAAGTTTTCTTCGAGAGCATGGTTTTTAATTGAGAACTTTTAATGATTAGATAGAAGGCAGGCCTGTATGACCTGCCTTTTTTATTTCAGAATAATCTGATGCCGAGTTTTTTCAGTTCGGTATATATAGAGTTAATCGGATATCCGACGATATTATAATAATCGCCTTTTATACCGGTAATGAAAGGACAGAAGCGGCCTTGAATGGCATATGCCCCTGCTTTATCCATTGATTCTCCTGAGGCTATATAATCGAATATCTCCTTATCGGTCATATCCGCAACGGAAACAGCGGTTTCTACGGAATAATTTACAGTATTTTTAACAGCTCCGTTTTCGATTACTATCAGACATACACCTGTGTATACATAATGATCACCACCGCAAAAGTCACGGATCATTTTGAAGGCTTCTTCTTCGGAATGAGGTTTTCCGAGAATTTTGTTATCATAGGCAACCACTGTATCACAGCCTATGATAACCGAATTCATATAGTCGGTTTTAAGTTCGCTGTCGGAAATTTCTGCGAATCTGACTTCAGAGGTTGATACTGATTTTGCAATGATTCTTTCGGCTATATCGGCAGCTTTCATCTTTGAAAGGCCTTCGACGAGTCTGCGGGGATTCTTGTCTGACATATCTTCCTCTTTATTGGATGGAATTACGATATATTCTGCACCTACCAAAGCCATCAATTCACGGCGTCTTGGTGAACCGGAAGCAAGTATTATTTTATGATTCATGTTAATAGATGTCCTTTCAAGTTTTTAGACGGTGTCAAATACTTCAAGTATTGTCTTAAAGTTTACGGAAACGGTTCCCTGCAGCATATCCTTCGAGCCTCCGCCTTTCAGATTAAGCTTATCTTTTACGGAATTGCCGAACTCCTTACAATCTGCGGTTTTGGATGAAATAATAAATCTGTAACCGGTCTCGTCGTTTCCTACAAAAACGCCGCATATTCCCTCAAACGCGGAAGTAAGCTTGTTTACGGCTGCTCGAATGCTGTCATTGTCTCCGGATTCCAATCTTATGATTTTTTGGTTGTCCGAAATGGCTTTTTCAACGACATCATCCAGAATACGTCTCTCAAGCATAATGCTTTTGAATTTTGCTTCCTTTAAAGAATCGCTTATTTTTTGAACTGTCGGAGCAATATCTTCAAGTTTGGCAGATGTGATTCTAGATATTGTGCGCGCATCGTTTAAAAGAGCTCTGAACGCATCGAGGGCACGTTTACCGCATTTGATTGATATTCTGGTTCCGCCTTTGAAGTGCTCTGCGGAAATGATTTTTATCATGCCGATTTCACCGGTAAATTTAACGTGAGGTGCACAGCATGCACATATATCATATCCCGGAAATTCTACGATTCTTATATCACCTTTTAATTCTTTTTTACTTCTGTAATTGATGTTTGCCAGTTCTTCAGGGGTGGGAACGGTGATGACGGATTCAAAGTTTTTATATACGGCTTCGTTAGCGATATTTTCGATATTCAGCAGCTCTTCATCAGTAAACTGACCGTTGAAGTCAAGGGTCACCTCCCGTGAACTTAAATGAAATCCCACATTGTCAAAACCGTGAAGTCTGTGTATTGTTCCCGATACAATATGTTCACCCGAATGCTGCTGCATTTTATCGTATCTTTCCTCGAAGTTGATACATCCCTTAACTTTGGATCCGACGGGTATGGGTTTTTCACAGATATGATGAATAATATTATCTTTAATACTTACATGGGACACAAGTGACTCTGTTGAATCGGAATTAAGGCAGCCGGTATCACTTTCCTGGCCGCCCTGTTCGGGAAAGAAACATGTCCGGTCAAGTACAATGTCGTAATAAAGGTCCTTAGCTTTTATTTTTTCCTCACATATAAGGACGGTTCCTTCGAATTCCTTCATGTAAGAATCAAGATTATATAATAATTCAGTCATTTTACCCTCACTCAATCATAATAATTTATTTAAATATTAATATAACACATTATGTTGTGATTTGTTTACAAAATTAATCCATTACTTGTATTTTTATACCGAATATTATATTATTATATTGAATAATTAGGTATAAGGGAAACTATTGAACGGAGAATGTTTTATGACGCCTGAAGGAAGTATTCGTCAGTTGAAAGGAGTAGGGGACAAGACCGCTGCTTTACTTGATAAGCTTGGAATTAATACCATTCTCGACGTCGTTAAATATTATCCCAGAAGTTATGATATTTTTGCTCTGCCGATTAATGTATCGGAACTTCGGGAGGGTGAAATCTGTGCTGTTGAATGTATTGTTTCAGCACGTTGTGAGCTTATAAAGACCAGACGATTCGTTATTACGAATTTGCGCGTAAGCGATCCTACCGGTTCTGTAAGGCTGATTTGGTACAATATGCCGTTTATATCCAAGCAGATTCATACAGGTATGAGATATGTATTCAGAGGTAAAGTCGCCAAAAAGAATAACGAGTTATATATAGCCCAGCCGCAGATTTACGTCAGGGAAGCCTATATTAAAAAGCTCAGAGAACTGCAGCCGATTTATTCGCTGACAAAAGGAGTTACGAACAACCTTATTTCCAAGCTTGTTCGTGAAGCACTTCCGATCATAAATTCCGAAGAGGATCCCGTTAAGCTTCGTGACAGGAATAAATACGGACTCATTAAGCTATCAGATGCATATGAACAGATACATTTTCCTACATCAAAGGAAAATTGTGTGGAAGCACACAAGAGACTGGTTTTTGATGAATTTGTTACCTTCATGGCGGTTGTCAGATCGATGAAGGAAAACAGGGTCAAAGAATTAAACAGCCATGTTATTTCCGATTTTGATTCCTGCAATGATTTGATTTCGAAACTTCCGTATCCGCTTACGAATGCGCAGGTAAAAGTTTTCAATGAAATCAAATCCGACTTATCCGGAAAGCATTTGATGTCTCGAATGATACAGGGTGATGTCGGTTCAGGAAAAACCATTATTGCGTTATTATCTATTCTGGCATGTGTTAAAAACGGTTATCAGGCCTGCATTATGGCTCCGACGGATGTTTTGGCAAAACAGCATTTTGAAGGCTTTAAAGAGCTTTTAGAGCCTTACGGTGTAAATGTTGTATTACTTACGGGGCAGATGACTGCAGCTTCCAGAAGAAGTGTTTACAATGACATCCGCGAGCATGCTGCCGATGTTATAGTTGGTACGCATGCACTTATACAGGATAAAGTTGAATACAGCAACCTTGCATTGGCTGTTATTGATGAGCAGCATCGTTTCGGAGTCAATCAGCGCGATGCCATCAGACAAAAAGGAGATAATCCTCATATTCTTGCGATGAGTGCGACTCCCATTCCCCGTTCACTTGCGATTATTTTGTACGGAGATTTGGATTTATCAGTCATTGATGAAATGCCAGGAAACAGATTGCCGATTAAAAATTGTGTTGTCGGAACAGGGTATCGTCCGACAGCATACAATTTTATTCTCAAGCAGGTAAAAGAAGGACATCAGGCGTATATTATATGTCCCATGGTTGAGGAGAGTGAAAATGTCGAGGCGGAGAACGTTATAGATTATACAGATATGCTTCGTGAAGGAATCGGATGCGACAGCGTGGTTATTGAATACCTTCACGGACAGATGAAAGCCAAAGAGAAAAATGATATTATGGAGCGTTTTGCTTCGGGTCAGATTGATATTTTGGTTTCCACAACTGTTGTTGAGGTAGGCGTGAATGTTCCCAATGCCACGGTTATGATGGTTGAGAATTCCGAGCGATTCGGACTCGCTCAGCTGCATCAGCTCAGAGGTCGTGTCGGAAGAGGCGGATATCAGTCCTATTGTATTTTTATTAAAGGTGTTGACAGCAAGGAAATCGAGGAAAGACTTGATATTCTTGTTAAATATAATGATGGAATGAAGGTCGCGGAGCAGGATTTAAAACTTCGCGGACCGGGAGATTTTTTTGGTACCAGACAGAGCGGAGAATTAAGCTTTGGTTTAGCGGATGTATATTCCGATGCCGATATGCTTAAGGCTTCAACGGATTATGTTAATTCATTAACGAAAGAGGAGCTTCAATGTTTCAGTCGTACACAAACAAACAATTGGATAATATAGCCCGAGAGAATTATGAGGTATTGAGAAGTTATTGCTCGATTCTTGAAAATGAAGGCTATTGGGACGGGCCGAAGGTAGTTATGAAGCAGTCTATATATGCGATACTTGATATGTATGTGCAGACTGTTCTGGTTAAGCTGTCTTTATATTGCCGGAAACTCGGAAGAGAAGAAAAACTTTTTATCAGCGAACTGCCTGACATAAATATTTATGATATCGATCCCGATGCGTCTACAGACCAAAGGATATTGAACCAGGCAGATAAATTGTTTAATTCACCCCCTATTCTGCTTCAGCTCTGCGGCCTCAGAGATATAAACAAAAAGTCGGGACTGCTGGGCCTGTTTTTTGATGCTTTGCTGAATATTCAGCTTGCCATGGCCTTTTCGGATACCGTTAAGACAGGACTTGTTGCTGGATTTATTCGAGATTATTATTCAAGTGTAGAAGCTTTTTTAGGCAACCCTGACGAGTACGGTGCAATCGTCAATGAACGATATATCTTTAAAAAACTGTGCAGCGAGGCACTTGACAAGAGCGCGGATTATCTTAAAAAAGCAGGCGACAGTTTCGAGAAGTATAAGGAAATCAGTATGATTGAGGGTACACCCCTTATTCCTTCACGGGTAAAGCTTAAGCCTGAAGCTCCTTCAAGAGAGGCGGTTTCAATCAAGAAGATTGTTGCGGTCGAAGAAGAGCAGCCTGATAACAGCTTAAAGAGTGCATCCGATCTTGATAGACTTTTAAACGAACTTGATTCGCTTATCGGTCTTGAAGCGGTAAAAGAAGAAGTGCGTTCACTGATTAATCTGATTAAAGTTCGGGCTCTGAGAAAGAAGCATGGACTTCCTCTGATGGACATGAGTCTTCATATGGTATTTACCGGCAGCCCCGGTACAGGAAAAACTACCGTAGCCAGACTTGTTGCGGGAATTTATAAAGAACTTGGTCTCCTGTCAAAAGGCAATCTTGTAGAAACCGATCGTTCGGGCCTTATTGCCGGATATGTCGGTCAGACGGCCATTAAGGTTAAAGAAGTTGTGGAAAGAGCTCTCGGAGGTATTCTCTTCATTGATGAAGCATATTCTTTATCTACGCAATGCAGCAATGACTTTGGTGATGAAGCAATCGAGACACTTGTCAAGATGATGGAAGATCACCGTGATGATTTGGTTGTGATTGTAGCAGGATATACCGAAGAGATGCAGACTTTCCTGAAGTCAAACACAGGTTTGACTTCAAGATTTAATAAATTTATAACTTTCGATGATTATTCAAATGAAGAACTTATTGAAATTCTTTCGGTTATGGCTTCGAAGGCCGGCTTTATTATCGATGCAGAAGCTCTGACAAAATGCTATGGTATAGTTTCGGATCTTTCGGAGGCAGAGAAGAATGACTTCGGCAATGCCAGAGGAATAAGAAATTTGTTTGAAAGAATAGTTGTTAATCAGGCCAATCGTATAAGTGAAATTGAGAATCCCTGCCGCGATGAACTGATAAGAATTACTGTTGATGATGTGAGGAAATAATGCTCGGCATAATATATCTGTTATTGAGCCTTTTATTGGGTTTTGTAATAATATCATTTGCTTTTCCGCAGTTGAGCAGTTTCGGAGAAACTACGTACAGGAATGAAGAACTTGAAATATCATCCATGTTCTTTGTAATTCCTGCATGGATGATATCCGGTCTGCTGGTAATGAATTGGGGAAGTTATTTGTTTGCATGCTTTTTCGCTTCCTCAAAGATGGCTCTTTTATATGCGGATGAAATGGTAATGATTATTTCAATACCGATTATTGTTACCGGTTTATTCCTGATTTTTGGAAAGCATTCTTTTTCGGAAATAAGCGATGATTTTAAAAAGATTACAGTAAAAGAAAAAATTGTATTTTCGTCTATAGCTGTACTGTTTATTATTCTTTTTACAATGAGTTTTAAAACAGCTCACGGACAGTCATATGTGGGGCTTACCGTATTCAGTGATTTTACTCCGCATATATCGATGATACGATCGTTTTCTTTGGGGCATAATTTCCCTACAGAATACTCTGTTTGTGCCGGATATGATGTGAAATATCATTTTATGTTTGAATTCTGGGTAGGAAATCTCGAGTTTTTGGGGATTCCTTTGGACTGGGCGTTTAATCTGCCTAGCCTTATAGGCGTAGTTGGAATGTATTCTTTGCTTTACGGACTTGCCTGTAAAATTACAGGTAAAAAAGCGGCGGGAATGCTTTCACTTCTTTTCTTAACCTTCAGAAGTTCGATTGCGGTATTCGCATTTTTGGCCAATAAGCCTGCAGGCATCGGTTACATTAAGTATTTAAAGAGTTATACCGATTTTATCGGTACTACAAATCATGAAGACTGGGGGCTCTGGAATCTTAATGTGTATCTGAATCAGCGTCATTTTGCTCCCGCCATATGCATAATGCTTCTTTTGATTATTCTTTTTTTGCCGATATTATATACTGCTTTTGAAAGAATAACCGAAGATAACAGAGGAATCAGAAGCTATATTTCAATATCTTTGCTTAATGTCGAAGGATGGTCTGTAAGTTCTGTTAAGACAGCTGTATTTGCCGGATTGCTGCTTGGTATGACCGGATTTTTGAACGGGGCTGTTGTTATCGGAGCTCTTATAGTTTTGTTCTTTATGGCTGCTGTGTCCGACAACCGTTCTGATTATGTTATCATGGCTGTGATATGCGGTGCGCTTGTGCTGCTTCAGTCTTTTGTATTCATTAAGGACAGTGCTTTTGAGACTTCTTTCAGATACGGGTTCCTTGCCGATAATCCTAACCTTTTCGGCTCGATGGAATTTTTACTTAAGCTTCTGGGCTTTTTGCCGATTGTGCTGATTATAGCATTCCTTATTTCGGATGCGGTGGACCGATATCTGTTGTTTGCATTTTCTGTTCCGATTATATTTGCTTTTAATATTTCTCTGACAAAAGATATTGCTGTAAATCATAAATATATTATGCTTGCCATCATGCTCCTTAATATCTTTGCCGCATTATTTGCAGTTAAGGTATGGGAAATGAAGGGCGCAGCATTTAAGTGTGTTTGCGTTGTCCTTGTGATTGCATTGACACTAACAGGAGTTTACGATGTGTATACAATTTACAAACGCAATAATCCTAAGTTTGCTATTGTAAATAACTTAAATCATCCTTTGATTAATTGGATAAAAGACAATAATGATTCCGAAGATATTTTTCTTACTTCGAATTATTATCTGAGAAGTTCTTCTGCCGGAAGTGCCGTTATTTACAGTGGTGCGAAAATGTACAATGCATGGCAGTATTTTGCATGGTCGTCCGGATATGATACCGAGGCCAGAGATGAAATTGTTGCAAAAATATATTCCGGTGATAATACTGATGAGATAAAAACGCTGCTTCAGGATATTAAGGTTACCTATGTTGTAATAGACAGGGAGAACCGGGAATCTGATGCTTATGAGCTCAATGAAGAATTTTTTGAAAGTAATTATCCGGCAGTATTCCGATACGGTACCGGAAAGGATATGATATCCGTTTACAGGGTTAAATAACTGATTGGGAGAGTTTATTATGGGCAGTACCGATGTAAAGAAAGAGAATACTTTTTTTGAAACATCATTTAACTTCGGAATGGGCGCTTTTTTGGTTGCAGGGTCGTTCTATATGGCTTTTAAGTTGTTCGGGACCGATTTTTCACCTTTTGTGGGCTGGTGGTTTACGGTTCTGGCACTTGGTATTACATTCATGCCTATGACCTTAAAAGTCTTTAAAGATTTCACCGATCTTGGATGGCTTATTTCGAAGGTTATCGGAATAGCTTTGGCAGGCTGGCTTGTATGGTATTTAAGTTCCGTCCGTATTCTCAAATTTACTCGCACTGCATGCTTTATTGTCATTTTTATATGTCTTGTGCTGAATGCTGTTATTTTGTATTTCGGTATAAAAAAGAAGAGTATTAATATTACTAAGTTCAATGTGTCACATATTGTTTTAGTTGAAGGCGTTTTTTTGGCCATGTTTGTTTTCTGGCTTTATTTGAAAGGCTTTAATCCCAAAGCATACGGAACAACCGAAAAACTTATGGATTTTGGCTTTATGAAGGCCATGTTTAAGTCGGACTATATGCCTCCCGAAGATTTATGGCTTGTAGGAAAAGATTTGAATTATTATTATGTCGGACAATTTCTTGCGACATACCTGTCCAAATTCAGCGGGTGCGGTGTTGAACTCGGATATAATTTTATGCTTATGATGATTGCGGCACTTGGATTTACTATGCCTGCATCCATTATTTTTAACGTATCTTCCGATATGGTTAAGGAAAAGAACAGTAAGTATGCTATTACCCGGGCTGTTCCGTATTTTGCTTCGGCAATAAGCGGCTTGGCGGTTTGCTTCGCCGGAAATATGCATTATCTTGTATTCGCTAAATGGGCACCTATCTTCAGAAATATTTTGGGAATAGATAAGCTCGCGGAAGACTCCGAATATACTTTTTCGAGCTATTGGTTTCCTAATGCGACCCGCTACATAGGGTATAATCCTTCGACTAATGACAAGACTATTCATGAATTTCCTTCGTATTCGTTTGTACTCGGAGATTTGCATGCACATGTAATTAATATTATCTTTGTTCTTGCGGTTGTTGCGGTACTTTATGCCTTTCTTCAAGACCGTAAAGCTAAGATGATTGAAATGAAAAAAAACGGAACGGTTGATGAATTTAAAAATGCAAAGAAAGTATGGGGAATTCCGAATCTGCTGAGTGAAATATTCAGCCCGTTTATTCTTTTGACCGGATTTTTTATTGGACTGTTTCATACCACGAATTTCTGGGATTTCCCGATTTATTTTGTCGTAGCAGGTGCTGTTATTCTTTTTTCGAACGCAGTTATATTCAACTTCGGATTAAAAACAGTAAAGCTTACAGCTTTGCATGCTGTGGTTGTACTGTTTGTATCGAAAATCGTATGCCTGCCGTTTACATTAAAATTCCATCAGATCTCGACATCGGTAATGCTTTGTGAGAATCATACTCCTTTTTATCAGCTTCTTATTCTATGGGGACTTCCGGTCGCAGCGGCAATTATATTTATTGCAGCGCTCATTAAAGACCAGATTGAAGCAAAAGTATATGTTGAAGGTGAATCAAAGGTTGGAAAGCAATCTTATCTGTTTAGATTTTTAGGCAATCTTTCGATTAATGACTTGTATATTGTTGTGATAGCTCTTTGTGCCATCGGACTTATTATTATTCCCGAAATTATCTATGTTAAAGATATTTATTCAGGGGATTACAAACGAGCGAATACAATGTTTAAGCTTACATACCAGTCTTTTATATTACTGGGTATGGCAATGGGCTATATTTTGACAAAGCTCATTTGTTTTACCAAGCATAAATCCGAACGCGTATGGGCTGTGATTTTCCTTGTATTGCTTCTTTGCACTACCGGATATTTCGGAACCTCGGTTAAGTCATGGTTCGGTGATACAAAAGATCAGACCAGGTTTCAGGGACTTGATGCCGGCAATTATTTGAAGCAGGTTAATGAAGAAGATT
>JAZLGZ010000008.1:0-12363 GCA_045616585.1 Lachnospiraceae bacterium | reverse complement strand
TAAATATGTGGAACAAAAATTATAAAACAATAAGGAGATTACGATTATGACATTCGACAAAGTTAAAGAAATCATTATGGAGACAATAAATGTTGATGAGGAGCTTATTACCATGGAGGCAACATTAAAGGATGACCTCGGTATCGATTCACTCGATGCTATGGAGCTTTGCATGGCGATTGAAGAAGCTTACGGAATTTCGATTCAGGAAGAGGCTATCAATACTTTCGACAGCGTAAAGAAGATTGTTGAGTATATCGATGCAAATGTTGCCTGATTTTGGGAGCTGAATACAGCGGGAGAATATATTATGGAACTGAATAATCTTTTTGAGATTTGGGACAGATTTGAGGTTTCTTCAGTCTCTGAACTTGAACTCGATATGCAGGGCGTTCATTTCGCTTTGAAAAAAAACAGCTGCATCGGAAAAACGGGTTTTGAATCTTGCGCAGAAGCAGATAGCTTCGGAGAAAATCGCGGGAAAAATAATAAAGCTGACGTTTCCGATGCGGAATCGAAAATAAAAGGGGCCGCTAAGGGTATAAAAGCTCCGCTTGTCGGAACATTTTATGCAGCGCCGTCGCCTGAAGCCGAATCTTTTGTAAAGGTCGGAAGCAAGGTCAATGCAGGTGATGTGGTATGCATCATTGAGGCTATGAAAATGATGAATGAGGTTCGTGCTGATGTCAGCGGAACGGTTCGCGAGGTGCTTGTCAGGGATGGAAGCATGGTTGAATACGGACAGCTGATGTTCGCTATCGAATGATTATCGGGGGAAACGGTATATGTTTAAACGTATATTGATTGCCAACAGAGGAGAAATCGCCGTTCGTATCATCAGATGCTGCAGAGAACTCGATATAGAGACCGTTGTGGTTTATTCGGAAGCCGATAAGGAATCGTTGCCTGTTATTACCGCAAATTATTCGGTTTGTATCGGACCCGCAAAAGCAAGTGAGAGCTACCTGAATGCAGATGCGGTGATTGAAGCGGCGCTTAAAATGGAATGCGATGCGATTCATCCGGGTTACGGATTTTTGTCGGAAAATGCGGATTTTGCTCAGAAATGCGAAGAAAATGGAATTGCTTTTATAGGGCCCTCAGCAGAAGTTATCCGAAGGATGGGAGATAAACAGGCTGCCAGAAGTCTGATGATTAAGAACAATGTTCCTGTGGTTCCGGGCTCGAAGGCACTTATCGATACCGTCGAAGAAGCGGTTGATATGGCAGGGCAGATAGGATATCCGGTTCTTATAAAGGCATCCGCCGGAGGCGGCGGCAAGGGAATGCGCAGGGCTTTTACCGAGAATGAGCTTAAAGAGGCTTTTCTTACTGCGAAGGCTGAGGCGAAGGCAGCTTTCGGAAACGATGATATGTATATGGAAAAGCTGATAGTTAATCCGCATCATGTCGAGTTTCAGATTCTGGCTGATAAATTCGGAAATACTGTTCACCTGGGAGAAAGAGATTGCTCAATTCAAAGAAACAACCAAAAGCTTCTTGAAGAGTCGCCTTCCTGCATTTTGACGGATGAATTAAGACGTGAAATGGGAGAGGTTGCGGTAAGAGCAGCAAAAGCGGCCCGGTATTTCAGTACCGGTACCATAGAGTTTATTGTAGACAGCGATAAAAACTATTACTTCATAGAAATGAACACAAGAATTCAGGTTGAACATCCGGTTACCGAGCAGGTGTGTGATATCGATCTGATAAAGGAACAGCTCAGAATAGCGTCAGGAATGAAGCTTAGTATTACGCAGGAAGATGTTTGTATCGGTAAGCATGCAATCGAATGCAGAATCAATGCACAAACTCCGGGAAAAATAAGTTTCCTTCACTTCCCTTCAGGCTATGGGGTAAGAGTGGAAAGCCATGTATATACGGGCTATGAGATAAGTCCTTATTACGACTCGATGATTGCAAAAATCATTGTTACCGGAAAAACGAGACTTGAAACCGTGCGGAGACTCAGGCGTGCTCTGGAGGAACTTATTATCGAAGGCGTAAAAACAAATTATGAATTCATGCACCTTCTTACGTATCATCCTGTTTTCCTGAAAGGAAATTACAATACTTCCTTTTGGGAAGAGAACAACAGACAAATCGCAGAATGGGCTGAGGAAGGGATGGATAAAAAATGAGAATAGATGATATCTTTCTTCAGCGCAGAAAAAAGTGGAATTCACTTTTGAAACAGCGCAGCAAAGCAGATAACATGACCGAATGTCCGGCATGTAAAGAGTCGATTCCTACGGGAGCACTGGCCAAAGATAAGTGGATATGCAGTTTTTGCGGGCACTATATGACAATTCCCGCGATGGGCAGAATCGGTATGGTTTGCGATGATGGCAGTTTTAAAGAACTGTGGCCTGAGCTAAAGAGCTGCAATCCGATTGCTTTTCCGGAATATGAAGATAAGCTGAAAGTATTGAAATCAAAGTCCGGACGCAATGATGCCTTTTTAGCAGGCAAAGCACAAATCAATGGCATAAAAGTTGCGATAGGGGTTTTGGACAGTCGCTTTCTGATGGGCAGTATGGGAACCGTAGCAGGTGAAAAAATAGCGAGACTTGCAGAATTTGCGGAAAAGAAAAAGCTTCCGCTCATCATTTTTTCTGCAAGCGGAGGTGCACGAATGCAGGAGGGCCTGTTCTCACTTATGCAGATGGCTAAGACCGCTGCTGCGGTGGAACATTTCAAGAATCGGGGAGGTTTGTTTATTTCGTGTCTTACGAACCCGACGGCAGGAGGCGTAAGCGCAAGTTACGCAAGCCTCGGAGATATTATTATGGCTGAACCCGATGCACTGATATGCTTTGCAGGTCCCAGAGTAATAGAGCAGACGATTGGCCAGAAGCTTCCGAAGGATTTTCAGCATTCGGAATTTCTTCTTGAACACGGAATGCTTGACATGATAGTTGAAAGAAAAAATCTGAAGCAAACACTCCATACACTGTTGAAGCTGCATGGGATGAAGGTCGGATGATTTTGCCGGATATTTGTATGAGTGAAGAAAAAAAGAGAACGGCTTATGAAATCGTGCAGCTTGCGAGAGATCCCAAGCGAATGCACATTGAAGACTTTATTGAAGCACTTTTTGATGATTTTATTGAAATGCACGGAGACAGGCTTTTTAGGGACGATCCTTCCGTGATAGGCGGCGTGGCCATGTTTCATGATATACCGGCTACTGTAATCGGACATAAGAAAGGCAGAGACACGCAGGAGAATATTGAATGCAATTTTGGTATGACATCGCCTGAAGGATACCGTAAGGCATACAGGCTGATGGAACAGGCCGAGAAATTCAATCGACCGATTATTACATTTATTGACACGCCCGGAGCTTATCCGGGGGTTGAAGCAGAAAGCAACGGACAGAGTAATGCGATTGCCGAGAATCTTGCATTGATGAGCAGGCTGACCTGCCCAACGATTGCAATAGTCACAGGTGAAGGCAGCAGCGGCGGAGCTTTGGCCCTCGCGGTTGCAGATGAAGTTTTTATGCTGGAGAATGCGGTGTATTCGATTCTTTCACCCGAAGGCTTTGCCTCAATAATGTGGAAAGACCCTCAAAGGGCATCCGAAGCCGCAGAAATTATGAAAATAACATCCAAGGAACTTAAAGGTCTGGGTTTAATTGATGAGGTAATCAAAGAAAATTCCAAAACCTTTACGGTGCTTGACAGAATGCTGACAGAAAAGCTTGCAAGGCTGCAGAAGCTGGGTAAAAGACAGCTTGCAGCGGAAAGATACAAAAAATATAGGATGATTGACAGCCTCTGCAGGCAGTAAATTATTACCGGGGAGAACATTGTTGTGAAAGGTATACATATTGTATCTACAGGATTGGGGCTTCCGAAAAAGGTTGTAACCAATGATGATTTAAGCAAAATCGTTGATACGAACGATGAGTGGATAGTAACCAGGACAGGTATAAAAAGCAGATATAAATGTGAGGAGGAAACCTGTGTTTCACTCGCGACCGCTGCTGCGAAAGAAGCAATAGAGTCAGCGAAAGTCGCGCGGGAAGAAATAGGAGTGCTTATAGTCGCAACGCAAACCTCGGATTACAGTTTCCCCTCGGCAGCATGTCTGGTTGCAAAGAATCTGGGACTGAGTGAAGAAATAACGGCTTTCGATGTTGCGGCAGCCTGTTCGGGATTTCTGATGGGCCTTGGTGCCGCGAGAGGACTTCTTGAAGCTTCTGCGAAGCGGTACGCATTGGTTATCGGAAGCGAACAGCTTTCAAAAGTACTTGATTACGGTGACAGGTCTTCGTGCATCTTGTTCGGTGACGGAGCAGGAGCAGTACTTATCGAAAGTGCGGACAATCCTTTCAGGCAAAAGAGCTGGGCTCGAGGGGACATAGAAGTACTTAACTGTTTCGGTACGGGATGTAATGATGCAAAGCTCAGGATGAACGGTAAAGAGGTGTTCAGATTTGCGGTAAATGCTTTGGAGCAGGCGGTAGTCGAAATTCTTGAAGAAGAAAAGATGACCATGAAGGATATGGATTATTGCATATGTCATCAGGCCAATGCAAGAATCATCGCACATGTTCAGAAAAAATATCCCGGATTTGAAGATAAATTTTATATGAATATCGAAAGATTCGGAAATACTTCCGCTGCCAGTATTCCGATTGTTCTTGATGAACTGAATAAAGCCGGAAAGCTTAAAGCCGGAATGAAGATTGTGTGTGCCGCATTCGGCGCGGGACTTACCTGGAGCGGATTATATTTGACTGTTTGAAAAGGAATGGTGATTGGCATGAAGCTTAATGAAATGCTTGGAATTGAATATCCCTTTATACAGGGAGGTATGGCAAATATCGCAACGGGAGAGTTTGCGGCAGCGGTAAGCAATGCAGGCGGACTGGGACTGATCGGAGCGGGAGGAATGAATACCGAGATGCTCAAAGAGAACATCAGACGCTGCAGGGAACTTACGGACAAGCCTTTCGGTGTGAATCTTATGCTGATGAATCCCGAGGCTTCGCTGATGGCGGAAATGATTGCTCAGGAGGGCGTGAAGATTGTAACGACAGGTGCAGGAAGTCCGGCCGAATACATGCCGCTCTGGAAGGAAAAAGGGATGATGGTAATCCCGGTAGTTTCAAGTACCGTTCTTGCTCAGCGTATGGAAAAATGCGGAGCTGATGCGGTTATTGCGGAAGGTACCGAAAGCGGCGGACATGTAGGTGAAATGACCACCATGACGCTTGTGCCCCAGGTTGCTGATGCGATTTCGATTCCCGTTATAGCTGCGGGAGGCATAGCGGACGGAAGAGGTGTGACTGCTGCTTTTGCGCTCGGAGCGATCGGGGTGCAGATAGGAACCGTATTGCTTGCTTCGGACGAATGTCCCATCCATGAGGCATACAAAGAGGCGGTAATTAAAACAAAGGACAACGGAACCACCGTTACAGGCAGAATAGCAGGTACTCCGGTCAGAATAATAAAGAATCCTATGGCCAGAGAGTATATCAAAATGGAAAAGGCCGGTGCGGATAAAATGGAACTTGAAAAGTTTACTCTAGGTTCATTAAGACGTGCGGTGTTCGAAGGAGATACAAAGACAGGTTCACTGATGGCCGGACAGGTCGCGGGACAGGTAAATGAAATCAGACCGGTACGCAAGATTTTTGAGGATATGTTCGATGGCTATAAGAAGATTGCGGCCGGACTTAACTGATATCGGGAGGAGCGAAGTGAAAACAGCGTTTTTATATGCAGGTCAGGGAAGCCAGAGAGTCGGCATGGGCAAGGATTTTTATGACGAATATCCCGAATATGCAGAATTTATAGATTCCCTGAAACTTGATTTTGATTTGAAAAAATATATGCACGAAGGACCTATTGAAGAACTTTCGAAAACCTGTTACACACAGGCCTGCATGTCAGCTTTTGCGGCAGGAGTAACCATGCTGTTAAAAAGCAGGGGAATTACCCCTGATGCATCCTGCGGATTAAGCCTTGGAGAATACGGAGCTCTTTATGCGGCAGGAGTTTTTGAAGCCGAGCAGCTGGTTAGGATTACCGCATTCCGAGGGAAAGTAATGACTGAAGCTGCACAGGGCTGTGAATGCAGCATGAGCGCAATTCTGGGCTCGGAGCCTTCTGTTATTGAACAGGCGTGCAGTGAATATGACGGACCTGAGCTGATCAGCGTCGCAAATTACAATTGTCCGGGCCAGACCGTTATATGCGGAGATGAAAAGGCTGTTGCGGCAGTAGAAAGTGAATTAAAGGAAAAGGGCGCGAAAAGATGTGTAAGACTAAACGTCAGCGGACCTTTCCATACAAAATACATGGAGCCTGCCGGAAAGCAGCTCGAGAGGTATTTTAAAGATATTGAGTTTAAAACTCCGGACATACCTGTGGCATTGAATGTTACGGGAGATTTTTATGATAACATAACAGACCTTGCGGAAATCCTCGTGAAGCAGGTTCAGTCTCCCGTTCGATTGGAGTCGGAACTCAGAACGCTTCTTGAGAGCGGATATTCAAGATTTATTGAAATCGGTCCGGGAAATACCATGTCAGGTTTTTTGAAGAAAACCGCTAAAGCCATGGGAGTTGAGGCAGAGGTTGTTTCGATAGACAATGTTGAGGATTTCAGAAAGGTTGCGGGTGAATAAATTGGACAACAAAAAAACAGCACTTGTTACGGGCGGAAGCCGCGGAATAGGAAAGGCTATATGCATTAAGCTCGCTGAATGCGGGATGGATGTGGTGTTCAGCTACAGATCAAGAGCCGAAGAGGCCGAAGATACCGTAAAGGCCTGCGAAGAAGCGGGTGTAAGAGTTCTCGGAATCTGCGCGGATGTCAGCAAGTCCGATGAATGTGCAAAGCTTATCGAAGCAGCCCTTAATTTCGGAAATAACCGCATAGATGTATTGGTAAACAATGCGGGAATCACAAAGGACAATCTTATTCCAAGAATTAAAGATGAAGATCTGGATGCGGTGCTTGATGTCAATCTTAAGGGGCCTTTTTATATGATGCGAGGAGTTGCCAAATATATGCTTCGCCAGAAGTACGGAAGAATAATCAATATGAGTTCGGTAGTCGGATTAATGGGAAATCCCGGTCAGGTAAATTATGCTGCCGGCAAGGCAGGGATAATAGGTATGACGAAATCTTTGGCGAGAGAACTTGCGAGCAGGCAGATTACGGTAAATGCGGTTGCACCGGGCATGATTGAAACCGATATGGTAAAAGCTGTTCCGGAATCAGAACGCGAAAAGATGCTGAGCGTTATTCCCTTCAGGGAAATGGGTCAACCCAAAGACATTGCGGCAACCGTAGCATTTCTTGCAAGTGACGATGCGAGATATATTACCGGTCAGGTTATCTGCGTGGATGGAGGTATGTCAATATGAGAAGAGTGGTTATTACGGGAATGGGAGCCGTGACACCCGTTGGAAACAATGTTGCGGATTTATGGGATTCGGTAATAAAAGGATGCTGCGGTATTGCACCCATTACTCATTACGATACAGCCGACAGGAAAGTTTCTCTCGCAGCGGAAGTAAAGGGTTTTGAGCCTGAGGCAATTATCGAAAAATCAGAGCTTAGAAAACTTGATAAATTTACCGTTTTTGCGATTGCTGCGGCAACCGAAGCGATGAAGGATTCGGGAATCAATATGAGTCTCGAGAACAGCTTAAGATGCGGAGTTATATATTCGAGCGGAATCGGAGGACTGGGAACCATTCAGGCAGAATGCGAAAAAGGACTTGAGAAAGGCTTTGACAGAATTTCACCTCATTTCGTTCCGATGGCTATCACAAATATGGCAGCAGGCCACATTGCTATTAAATTCGGGCTTAACGGAATGTGTTCGGGTGTAGTAACAGCCTGTGCCGGTTCGACAAATGCACTCGGAGATGCGTTCAGACAAGTCAGAGACGGGTACCTTGATATGTGCATATGCGGAGGCAGCGAAGCATGCATTACTCCTTTCGGAATCGGTGGATTTACTTCGCTGCATGCGCTTTCCACGGCGACAGATCCGCTCAGAGCATCGATTCCTTTCGATAAGGAACGCAGCGGATTCGTTATGGGAGAGGGCGGAGGTGCTCTTGTTCTGGAAGAATACGAGCATGCGGTTAAGCGCGGAGCAACCATTTACTGCGAAGTTGCGGGATACGGCGCGACTTGTGATGCGAACCATGTTACGGCACCTCTTGAAGACGGCAGTATGGCTGCACGCTGCATGCTGATGGCTGTTGAGGATGCAGGTATTACTCCCGAGAAGATTGATTATATCAATGCGCACGGAACTTCGACGCAGCTTAATGACAAATCCGAAACAAAAGCAATCAAGGCTGCGTTTAAGGAGCATGCATACAAGCTCAGCGTAAGTTCAACAAAGTCGGAAACCGGACATCTGCTCGGAGCCAGCGGAGCGGTTGAGGCGATTATTACGGCTCTTGCGGTTAAAAACGATATCGTTCCTCCTACTGCAAATTTCCTGGTTGCGGACGAAGAATGTGATCTTGATATTGTTCCCAATAAAGCAAAGCACAAGTGCATTAATTATGCGCTTTCGAATTCGCTGGGCTTTGGCGGACACAATGCAACCGTTTTGTTTAAGAAGGCGGATATTTAATCTGCCGGGCAGGCATAAAAACAAACAGATATTTAATATGTCGGACAGACTAAAAAAAAGACAGAAAGAAGCGACGTAAATGGAACTTAATTCAAATCAGATTCAGGAAATACTTCCTCACAGATATCCTTTTTTACTGGTAGACCGCATTACGGATATGGAACCGGGTAAGATGGCGAAAGGCATTAAATGTGTATCCGCAAACGAGATGCAGTTTATGGGTCATTTCCCCCAGAAGCATGTTATGCCCGGTGTACTTATCATTGAGGCGCTTGCCCAGACCGGTGCGGTTGCTATCTTGTCGGAAGAAAAGAACAAGGGCAAAATCGCGTTTTTCGGAGGAATTAAAAACGCTAAGTTTAAAAGACAGGTCATTCCGGGAGATGTACTGTCATTAAATTGTGAAATTGTTTCGGTAAAGGGGCCGGTTGGGATAGGCCATGCGGAAGCCTATGTAGGTGAAGAACTTGCATGCATAGCTGACCTCGTATTTGCAATAGACCACGAGTAATGTTATAATTTTTGCAGATGCGCAAGGAATATGAGTAGTTAGGAGTTGGCGATTATGCTTCAGAAAGCATTCAGCAATGTGTATACGAAGTTTAAGCTTCATTTTTATCAAAAGGTTTTTGAAAGACTTCAGGACAGAGAGGCTTCACTTACGACAGTGGAGACCTTTTGCATGGAGATCATTTATGCTCTCAACAATCCAACCGTTGCGGAATTTGCCAATATTGCTAACATTTCTTCGCCGAATGCGGCTTACAAGATTAACAACCTTGTAAAGAAGGGATATCTTCGTCGCGTACAGTCAAAGGATGACAAGCGCGAGTATCATCTTGAGGTTACGGAGAAGTATATGAGCTATTACAACATCAGCTATAACTATATGAATGTTGTAATGGACAGAATCGCCGAACACTTCAACGATGAGGAACTTGCTATGCTTAAGAAGCTGCTTACTGTTATCGATGAGGAGCTTATGCCCGAAATCAGCCTGAATAATGAATGATATTCGGATAAATGGAGGTATGGGGATATGATTTTTTATTTTTCGGGAACCGGCAACTCTTTGTTTGCCGCAAAAAAGCTTACAGAAGACAATGAAGAGCTTATCAGTATGGCAGAAGCTGTGAAAAGCGGTAAAACAGATTTTAAGCTTGTTGAGGGAGAAAGAGTCGGATTTGTATTTCCGGTATATTTTTATACCGTGCCGAAGTTTGTTGAAAGCTTTATTGAGAAAATGGAAATCAGTAATGCCGGATATGTATTTGCGGTGATAACATGCGGAGGCGGAATTGCAAAAGCGGGAACAGTCCTGAAAAAACTTCTGGCGAAAAAGGGTTTAGTGTTGTCTTATGTCTCAAAGCTTTTGATGCCCGATAATTCCATGCTGTTTTATCAGATACCGAAGGCTGAAGAAGGTAAGGGCAGAATTGCAGCGGCAGCTGCTCGCCTTGAAGAAATCAAAAAGGATATTTCAGAAGGAAAAACAATTGACATTTCAAACTCAGCTATTACTTCAACACTTGTAGGAAAACTTTATAATCGCAGCTGTTCTACAAAAAAGTTTTATGCAGATCCTGCGAAGTGTACCTCTTGCGGAATGTGTGAGCGCAATTGCCCTGAGCAGGCAATTAAAATTGAAAACGGAAAACCTGTATGGACAGCCTTACATTGCGGCAAATGCAGTGCCTGCATAAATCGCTGTCCGGCCTGTGCAATTCAGTACGGAAAAGGTACCGTGAAGCGCAACCGATATAGCTTCCCGGGTTGATTGAATGATTCCGGGGACGGAGTTGCGGGTTGATTGATGACTCTGAGGATGGAGTTGCGGGTTGATTGATGACTCTGAGGATGGAGTTGTGGGTTGATTGATGACTCTGAGGATGGAGTTGTGGGTTCGTTGATGATTTTGGAAGATAATTATTGAAGAAAAAGGCGTTGTGAAAGCAACGCTTTTTCTATTGTATCCCAAAACGCCGGGGATAGTTTACGGTTGGGATAATAACTGTTGCATGTCGACAAGATAATATCCCAAAATCTTCTGGAAAAGCACGCGATTGGGATAATAACCCTGGAATTGGCGCAAGCTAATATCCCAAAATCTTCTGGAAAAGCACGCGATTGGGATAATAACCCTGGAATTAGCGCAAGCTAATAGCCCAAAAGCTTCAGGAAAACCTCGCGATTGGGCTAGTGGCTACTTGCAGTAGGTGATAACTGAATAATCAAGTGTTTGAAATAAAAAAAGATACAAAATGATAATCTGGTAACAAAAAGATGGTTACAAATGCCGAAATGTATCTAAAATGTATCTTTTTGATGATGCTATTAATTCAGATCAAACGAAACACAACAAACACAACAATCAATCATCAATCATCAAAGGGGAACAACATCATGAGAAAGAACATTATTAAGAAGGCAGTAGTAACCACATCATTAGCAATGGCAATGGCATTCGGCTTCAACGCAGTAGCAGCATCAGCAGCAACAGTTAAGTTTTTTATCCAGAACGATGGTGCTAAGGTAAACGATACAACAACTGAAAAAGATACAGTTTCACAGCCTACAGATCAGTTTTCATCTGTTGTTTTTGAAACTGAATTAAATCGCACCAAGGCTGACGGCAACGTTAATGAGTTTAACGGTGAGAAATATGTTAATAACGGTGATGTTGAGCGTACTCTTGGTGAGGACATAATGGCTGCTCTCAGCGAAAAAGTTGAGAGAGGAACAGTTGACTGGTACGTATTAAAAGAAGAGAGCGACGGATGGCATGTTGACGGAATCAAATTAGAGACTCCTAACAAGACCGGAAACAATGGTCACAAGGGAGATAACGGACCTGCACATGACGCAAACGGAAAGGCTGATAATGTACAGCCTGCTAGTACTCCTGCGGCAATTGTGGTTCCTGCTACACCTAGTACTCCTGCGGCAATTGTGGTTCCTGCTACACCTATCACTCCTGCAGCAATTGAGACTCAGAATCCTTCAACAGAGACTGAGGATGGAACCGAGACAGAGTCTAAGACCGAGGACGAAGATGTTGCAAAGGATAACGATACTCAGAACGACCAGGGTGATTTAAACAATAATAATGAGAACAACGGAAACAACAGTGAGAACAATACTCCCGCATATATCGTTCCTATCATCTATGATTATGTTCCTGTAGTAGTTGAGCCCGAGGCAGAAGAAGTAATCGAGCTTGAAGAGGTTGAGACTCCCGAAGCAGCAGTTGAGGAAGTTGAAGAAGTAGCTGAAGAAGTTGTTGAGGAAGCAGAAGAAATCGAAATCGAAGAGCTTGAGACTCCCGAGGGTGCAGTTGAGGAAGTTGAAGAAGTAACTGAGGAAGTTGAAGAGGAAGAAGTAGTTGAGGAAGTTGAAACAGTAGAGGAAGTTGAAGAAGAGGAAATCGAGATTGAGGATCTTGAGACTCCCGAAGGTGATGTACTTCCCCAGACAGGACTTGCATCAGCAATGGTTCTCTACGGACTTGGTGCTCTTTGTGTAGCAGCCGGAGCAACAGTAGCTTTCAAGGCCGGCCGCAAGGAAGAGGAATAATTAAATCGCTTATAACTAAATAAGATAGATGATGATTGATGAGAAAGGCGTTGCGAAAAGCGACGCCTTTTTCTATTGAAAGAAACGCGGTTGGAGATATGGATGCATACCCTAAAAGCTTCGGGAAGACACAGAGATTGGGCTAATTGTCATAGCATTTCGACAAGTCA
>JAZLGZ010000007.1:0-2137 GCA_045616585.1 Lachnospiraceae bacterium | reverse complement strand
CATGTTTGTTTTCTTTTCCGTGATGAATATTTTGAAGGGTACATATTAAGGGATAATCTGGCAATATCCGATGAAATGTTTCTTGCGTGGGAGTCAGAGTACGGAATGACAAAAGAGGCTTGGGCACCTAAGCCCAAGAAGCTTATGAAGGCAATGCTTTTTGCGGCTGCACCCAAAGGAGGCGAGCCTTCGGGAGAAGAACCTGATGATACTCCGAGGTATTCGGATGATATTATGGAATTTCCCGAGTCATACAGGGATAAGCTTCAGGCACTGAAAAATGAGCATCCGAACTGGAGCTTCGTAAAAATGTATACCGGTCTTGATTTTCAGACTGTAATCAATAATGAGCTTATTGGCGAAAAGAGTCTTGTTTCAGGGTCTTTTGATGAGTGCTGCAAAGAGGGCAGATACAAGGATACGACCTGGTATTATGCTTCTGAGGATATTTTGAAATATTATATGGATCCGAGAAATGCTCTGGATATTACTCATATCTTCTGCTTTGAACAGTTAACTTATAATGCTGATTATCATAACGAAGAAGCGATAAGGGCATATTTAAAAGATACATTTATGACAGACGATAATGACAAAAAAGTGCCGGGCATGAATATTTCGTATGCCGCATTGATTTTTGGCCTTGCCAAAAATGAACATATAAATGTCAGCCCGTTTTTGATTGCTTCGAGAATTCTTCAGGAACAGGGCAATGGTACATCCGCACTTATTTCCGGTACATATCCCGGATATGAAGGCTACTATAACTATTTCAATATTGGTGCCAACGGCTCAAATACTACGGAAATAATAGTAAACGGACTACGGTATGCAAAAGAACACTGGGCTGACGGGGTGACGGTTGGCGGAGAATGGGAAGCTACTGCATATGGAGCGTACAATTCAATTACTTACGGCGCCAATTTCCTGGCAGACTCCTACATAAAAGGTGGTCAGGACACTCTTTATCTTCAGAAGTATAATGTTAATCCTGCGTCGAGCTCTCTTTACGGACATCAGTACATGCAGAATATTTCGGCTCCTTACAGCGAAGGATATTCGACCAAGAACATGTACGAAAAAGCGGGGGCTTTGAACAACGAATTTGTATTCAAGATTCCTGTTTTTGAAAACATGCCCGAAGAACCTTGCGCGAAACCTGTGGATACGACAGAAGTTTACATAACTTTGCCGGAAGACGCTGCTGCAAAAGGCGTTCCCGCAAATCCCTCCGTATGGATTGACGGAGTAGAAAAGCCCTCAACTTCAAGAAACGGCCACCTGGTAATTGAAACCGGCAATAATACTTCCACCAATGCCGTGGTCTACAAATACGATGCTGCCGGCATTTGCACCGGAATGTATGTCTGGATGCTTGATTACGAAAAAGGTGCATACAAGGTAACGTTTGAACCCGCTTTGGAAGATTTGTTCATTTATGAAGGATTTTCGATAAGAATCACAGGCACATCGGGAATAAGGTGTAAAACATCGATAAATAAATCTGTCAGAAGTTCACTTATAGGTACCGGAATTGACGGATATAAGATGCAGGAGTGCGGAACCGTACTCATGAAGCAGATATATACATCGGCGCATCCGTTCGAAGTGGATGCAGTAGGCACACAGAAGGGTGTCTCATACGGAGGCGGTATTAACAGTGTGTTTGAAACTGTCGGCGACAGACATCGATTTACTGCAGTACTTGTTAATATAGAGCCTAAAGACTACAAAACAGAGTATGCATTTAAAGGATATGCCAGACTTACCAAAGGTTCGAAGACCACTACGATTTATGGGCCGTCTGTAGCAAGATCGATATACGGACTGGCGGAAAAATATTTGAGCAGAAATTCGTATGCTGAGGGTTCTACGGAATATGAATTTTTAAGAAAGATTATTACTGATGCTGATGCACTTGAATGAGGGAAAACGGATGCGTAAAAAACGGTTTGCTTTTTTCATACTTGCCATATCGACGGGGCTGATTTTTTCAGCCTGTTCTTTACCTGCCAATATTCTTACCATTGAAAAGGGATCCGATGATAGGCAGGAGATTGAAAAGGAAGAAGTTGCAATGGCATCCATAGATGCGTCGATGCTGTCCGAGGAAGAAATCAGGATGCTAGAACTTGAA
>JAZLGZ010000006.1:0-3465 GCA_045616585.1 Lachnospiraceae bacterium | reverse complement strand
AATTTTTAAAGAAATTTCAAGGTTGTTTCATTATTCAGTTATCAAGGTTCGTTCCGCTTCCTAAGCTTCGGTTTTGTGTCCCTCACTCAGTCAGCTTTGCCATTGTAACACCTAAAAATTGGTTTGTCAACACCTTTTTTTGAAATTTTCGAAGAATTTTTATTATTTCAAATTATTCAGAAATTTCGATACAATTCAGTGAATTGTTTGTGTTACATGTACATTTTAATCAGTACCATGTCATTCCATCTTTCCGATATGATACCAATCAACGGAGAAGATGGGATTTGAACCCATGCGGCGTTATTAGCGCCCTACTCCCTTTCCAGGGGAGCCCCTTCAGCCTCTTGGGTACTTCTCCACAGTCTGAATTAAAAAATAATATTCTTTTGTGAGTTGTAAAGCATAAAATAACCACCCGAAATTCAGGTGGTCATAGTTGGTGAACAACTCTAGCGGAGAATGAGGGATTCGAACCCTCGGTCCCTTGCGGGATCACTAGTTTTCAAGACTAGCGCCTTAAACCACTCGGCCAACTCTCCGAACAACGCTTGATTAGTATAACAACCGTATAAGAAAATGTCAAGCGCTTTTTTTAAACTTTTTTAACAATTTGCATCAGTCAAAAATAATAACCGATTTTACTTATCCGCATTCTTCAGTCTATCGATATTTTTATTTTCTCCGATATCCTTCATCAAGGCAGCCGCTCTGCCGGTAACCTTTCTTTTTAGATATTCTATATTCTGACACCAACTCTTATAGCTTACGTAATAGTGATCGTACATAGTATCATCCACACCGTTCCAGCGTTCACAGTTGTACTGCATATCATGATCGAGTCTTATTCTGAACTCTTCTATAGCTGCAAGAGCTTTTTCATCGGAATAAGGACCTTGCGCCATATGTTCGAGTCTGTCACAGAACATTTCTGCAAACTCGCCATTTTCAAGAAGTCTGTAAATAAGTGCATTATACGAGGGCCAGCCCTTATTCAGCTTACCTATCTCTCTCTCCGCTGTTCCGCTTACATCTCTGAAAAGGGTTAAATCAAGGTCGTAAAGCAGATATCTCCACTTATCGTCACCTGCCTTGAACACCCTGACATTGTCCATATCAATATTAGAACTCCATAGCTGAATTATGTAATAATCCGCTACACTCTCGAGGTTTACGATTTCCTTAACATGATTATAATTTTTGTCTTCCTTTAGACTGTTCTCACTTATAAACTTCCAAAGATCCTGCCATTCTTTTGCTGCTTTTCCGGACTTAACCTCAGTGTTTTGCTCGACTATCGTTACTTCTTCGGGTTCACAGTCGTAATGTGAAGCAACCATCTCATCACTGACTCTCTCCCTTATATAATATATTCCCTGGTATTCATTATTATAATAAACATTCACCGGACGATAAGCCTGAACAAGCACATCCTTTACATACCCATCAGAGATTGATAGAGAAGATATATATTCGTCCCTGATCATCGCAGCTTCATTGTCCTGGGAGCCGGAGCGTAATGTAATGGAATTGAATTCCGTAATGTCAAGATTCTCAAATAAAGGATATTCAAGCTTAGACGGTCCGAAATCGGTATCGAAGAACAACGATAAGCTCTTCTTGGTATATTTTCTGCTGGTACATCCGGATACCCTGAATCCACAGTCCAGCTCAAACTGAAGTTCTCCGTTCGAGAACAGTGCCACATTCCCGGGATATCTGTGATTTGATTTGGGATTCTCAACAATCTTCTGATAATCCGACTCATCGAAAGACATCATAACAACATCAAGCTCATACTCAGGCTCATTTATGAAGTAATTGAACGCAACATCAAAGCTGTCGAGCATCCCATCCTGTACCGCAAAGGCACGAATTGCACAAGTCTTGTCAACGGCTATAGGGTTCCCGTCCCATTTCTTCGATTTTTCGGTAGGCTTCGTTCCGTCAAGAGTGTATCTTACCTCCCCGCTGCATTCAAAAGAAACCGCAACACCTTCGCCGTAAAAACCCGGAGCAACATTTACTTTCGGACTTTCGGCTATGCCCGCAACGCCACTGCCGTTGGCTTCTCCGGGAGTCGGAATCACGAATACCCTCTCTTCCGCTTCTTTGTTTCTGCCGTATGAAGTATTTTTCGGAAGTCTAGGATATTTGAGCATATCCGCAACAGAATTGTCAGCTCCGAACAGATAGACCTTTTCTCCCTGCGAAGAGAGTTTAAAAGGTACATCCTTCGCCTCCGAACAGTAATATTGTCCCGTGCAATATATTAGATAATATTCACCGGGTGCAAGTACCTCGTCCGGAAGTTTATAATCACCCGCGTGCTTCTTTGAATCAGCCACGGAATAATTCGACAGATTTATTTCATGGTCGGAGACATTCAGCAGCTCGATCATATCGAAATACCTGTCATTGTGCTTCGCCATTTCATGATTTGTCGGAAACACTTCCGAAATAATCAATTCATCGGACACTCCGCTTTTTTTATCGAGCGCCTCGGCAGACTTATCTGCTTCATCGGTATTTGCATCCGAATTGCCATTTACGACATCCGGCATTTTTTCGCTTCCGTCCTTCGAGCTTTCACCGGAACCATTATCGGAAGCGGCACTTCCCACATCATCTCTTGAGGTATATGAGGAATCCACACCGTTTGCACCGTTGTCCGTACCGATACCTGCAGAACTATCCGTACCGTTGCTCACCGTTTTGCCGTCGCAGGCACAAAGCAAAAAAAGCACGCAAACAAACATCAAGGCGAACATGGTTCGCCTTTTTCCTGTTCTATTTGCTGTGCCTGTTTTTAAGAATAGCCTCCGCAAGGAGAATGTCCTCCGGAGTTGTAATCTTGATATTGTCATAACTTCCTTCTGTAATATAAACCGATTTTGATGTATACATCTCATAGATCATCGCATCATCGGTTATTGTTTTTCTGCGCTCTTCGTTCATCCCTGTATCCGACTCGAATTCCAGATAAGCTTTTTCAATCTCATCCGCCCTAAAGCCTTGAGGTGTTTGAATAATCCTGTATGTGCTTCGGTCAGGCACCTCTATTCCGTTCTCAAAAGCGTCCACCACTCTTACGGTATCCTTGAGTTTAACTCCGGGACAGCAAGCCGCATGGCTGTCAAGCGCCTCTGTGACATTCGCAATAATTTTGGGTGTTACCAAAGCCCTTACACCATCCTGAATGAGAATATATTCGGGTCTCTCCCCTCCGCTAAGTGCGGCCCTTATTCCGATGTGACAGGAATCAAAACGTTCTTTTCCGCCCGGAACAACAGATTTTAATTTATCTTTTGCAGTTTCGGGAATCATGTTTTTAACATATTCCTCGTCACCCGCCGGGCAAACGATTACAATATCATCAACACAACTGTCCGCAAATGCTTCAACGGTATGTATCAGTATCGGCTTCTGTGCAAGGGGCAGATATTGCTTTGGAATGTCTCCTCC
>JAZLGZ010000005.1:0-9056 GCA_045616585.1 Lachnospiraceae bacterium | reverse complement strand
GCTCCCATGGCACCGATTCCGAAAAGACCGATCATAACGTTGTTATGTGACTTCTCTTTAAGGAAATAATAGTCGTAAACCGTAAGACCCATAATTACGACAATGCCCACCATAAGCCAGCCGTCTATGTAAACCAGCGAGTCCTCGAAACTAACGGTATCCGTGAAGTGAAGTACCGTAACAACAATAAAATTCAAAAACGAAATAAGCTTAAGTGCGGTAAACACTCTGCGGTGTCTGTATTCCTGAAGGGAATCGAAATACATCATGAAAGGTACCGTCAGAAGCACCGCAAGCATATATGCCGCAACTCCGTCGAAGAATACCTTTCCCGTCACAAGCTGGAACAAAACACTGTCGAATATTATCCAAAGCGAAGTGGCAAGGATACCTTCCGACAGGTAAATCAAAGGAAGGTGGTCTCTTCCGCTTTTCCTTGAAAGCACAAGGAATATAACCATAGTGAGGAAAGCGGCTATGGCAAGGAGGAAAGCGGCAAGGAACTGTGTCAGTCCGTTGGCAAACAATGCTTTGCATATTCCGAGCAGACTTCCCAAATATACCGCACTCAGAGAACCGTTAAACATTTCCGGATCGGTTCTTTCGATGGTCAGAGTTTTTCCCGCATAAGAATTCTTCAGCGGAATAGGTAAGGCTACTATCTTAATAACCTTGCCGGGAATCCTGTTGATTCCCATATCCATTGAGAATATTTCAACGCCGTCCACATATGCCTTAAAAGATCGTCCGGAAGAAAAGTACAGATAGGTGCCTTCTCCGATTGTATCCGGAAGCTTTGTGGACATGCTGACAGGTTCTCCGACCTCAACCTCAAGCCTGTACGGAGCCTTTGCGATAATTATCTCTCCGTCAGCCTTTTTAAAATACCAGTCTTCTTTATATTCTGTCGCCGGCGATCCGAAAAGATTCAGATTCGGCGACACTGAGATCCCGTATATTACAAAGATAAGCACAAATACAAAGCAGGCAAGAATTGCACGATTTACCCACTTAGATAATAAACTCTCGACTTTACACTCGTCTGATTTGTTCACGTCTTTTACTCCCAGTATTCCCGATTATTTCAGATATAAGGCCTATTTCACAAATACAATTTGCCGCATTTGCTTATATAGCCCGGAAATGTGTACATTCATAATTATGGTATCACATTCCGGGCCATAATTCAATTTTTACCGCCTCTCAAGACACGAAGCATTCAGTTGTAAATCGCCGATAATAATACATCAATCCTCTTTTTTGTTCAGGAATGCCTCAACCTCATGTCTCTTCTCGAAAAGTACACATCCGCCTGCATGGTCCTCAAGAAGCATGCCCTCGTCATTCAGATATCTGAAAAGCTTTGAATGAATCGCATCGCGAAGTGAAGTCTCCTTAACGTTAATATCCGAATAAGGTGAGAAGGGACAGGGCTCGGCTCCTCCGTGAGAATTGATATGGAAAAATCCTCTGCCTGCGGCTACACATCCGCCTGACGATTTCTCGTCACCGGGGAAGGATACAAATACCATCTCAGGATACTGCTCTCTGATTTCGGCAAGACGCTTATTCATCTTCTCTCTCTCGGCATCTCCGGGTGCAAGATGCTTTGCTTCCTCGGTCACAGGCACGAATTCGATAAAGAATACTGCCTTGCAGCCCTTCTCCTCAAGCTCATGGAGGAACTCGTCGGAGGTAGCCTCCTCAAGGTTCTCTGTTGTAACCGTAACCGATGAACCGAACAGAATCTTGTTGCCCTTCAAAGTGTCCATGGCCTTCGTAACCTTATCGAATACACCCTCGCCTCTTCTGTCGTCGGTCTTGTTCTTTTTGCCTTCAATACTGATAACAGGAAGAAGATTTCTTGACTCCTTGAATAAAGAGACATACTTCTCGTCAATCATGGTTCCGTTTGTAAAGATGGGGAACATGATGTTGGGTCTTTCTGCAGCTGCGGCAATAACATCTTTTCTGATCATGGGTTCACCGCCCGCAAGAAGAATGAAGCTGATTCCGAGGTCCTCTGCCTCGTCAAAAACCTTTGCCCACTCTTCGCCGGTAAGCTGGCTTACGGGTGCGGAATCGCTGCATGCATGATTTGCTCTCGAATAACAGCCTGCACAATGGAGATTGCAGCTGCTTGTGATACTTGCGATAAGGAAAGCGGGAATATGCTCGCCCTCCTTCTGTGCCGCTGCTCTTTTCTTGGAAGCCTTCTGCGAAGCCAAGGCAAATTTAGCCATAAATACGCTTTCTCCGGGGTTGGACAGTGTAGCTTTGATAGCATTCTTAACAATGTTTTCAACACCCTTGGTCATATAAGCTTGGATATCAAAATTTCCAGACATAATATAATCCCCTTTCTTTTCATTGCTTTTGATTTAATTGTATTCAATCTATATGCCTTTGTCAAGTAAAACCAAAAAGAATCCGCAGAAAATTACTGAGGATTCTCTTTGTAAACGATATTTTATTGCTCTTTTGCTTTATCCATCTTCCGGAAAAAGGTTCTTTGCATAAAGAACGCCGGAATGAATGTAATCGTGGTTGCTATAGGCTGTGCCTCCTGAATTCCGGACAGACCTCTGAAATACGAGAGAATAAACAGTAGGGGAATCAGGAACAGTCCGCTTCTGGCCGATGACAGCAAGGATGCCTTCGCCCGGTTTCCCGTTGTCTGGAGAAGCATCTCCACCATCATACCCAGAGGCAAAAACGCCTGTCCGAGCAGCTGCAGAATCAGCGCACGTTCTCCGACCTCTACAACCTTTATGTCATCTCTGAATAATAATATAAGTCCGTCGACATTCATCATTACGGCGGCCGCCATAACAATAACCACTATCTCCGACATAATCAGAGCTTTCTTAAAAGCTTCCTTCACACGGTCATACTTCTTCGCACCGAAATTGAATGCACTGACCGGCTGAAAGCCCTGTCCGATTCCCAGTGCCACCGAGAATACGAAGAACGAGATTCTTGACACGATGCTCATTCCCGCAATCGCAGCGTCTCCGTAGGGACGCGCGACGAGGTTCAGTACGATAGTGCTCAAGCTGTTGAGAGACTGACGCAGGAGGCTCGGAAGTCCGGTTGCGAGTACATCGGGAATATTTCTTAAATTACCGAGAAACGCCTTAAACGAAAGCTTGGTCTGAGTATGTCCGGTAAGGAAAATCGTCAGAAGAATCGCAAAGCTTATAAACTGTGCAAGTGCCGTGGACAATCCCGCGCCGGCTATCTTCATATCAAAACCGAACATGAAAATCGGGTCACCGATCATATTGAGAACAGCTCCCGAAATCATACCTATTGTGCCCAGAAACGCCTTGCCCTCGTATCTGAGAATATTGTTCATGGTGAACGAAGTCACAATAAAGGGAGCAGACTTAATAATATATCCGATATATATTTTGGCATAAGGAGCAATCGTGTCCGTACACCCGAGAATGTTGATAACATCGTCAAGTCTCCGGTAAGAAATTGCCGCAACAATGATAGATACTATCAACGCACCGAAGAAACCGGTTGAGGCACTTTTGGTCGCCTCCTCGTTGTCCTTTGAGCCCAACTGCCTCGAAAGAATACTTCCGCTTCCCTGACCGAACAAAAATCCGACTGCCTGAAGCACGGCCATATATCCGAAAATTACGCCTACGGCACCGCTTTGGCTGGTACCGAGTTTTCCGACGAACATGGTATCGACCATGTTGTATATATTGCTCACAAGCATCGTAAGAATCGTGGGCACCGAAAGTCTGATAATCAGATTCGTGACCGGTGTCTTTGTCATCTTATCGTACTGCGAGACCTTATCCGCTGTTCTCATTTTGTATATCTCCGATACTGAATTTATTGTCTGAATTTGACGTCTGTTATATTCTGTGTGATAATTGGAGCAAATGCAAGCTATTTGCTTGATTAAAAATCACCGACTGACTATAATCACAACTGTTACGTTCGTAACGAATCATATCATAATTACAAAGGAAGGTAAATCTTATGTCTGATAAAAAAGTTAGCATCGTTGTCGATACCGCATGTGATATGCTTCCGGAAGAAGCAGAAAAGTTCGGTATCGTACTGATCCCGCTGACCGTTCGTTTCGGCAATGAAGAATTTTATGACGGATACACTTTATCGAGAGAAGAATTTTACAATAGACTGATTGAATCCGATGAGATTCCCAAGACCAGCCAGATCACACCCTCAAGATACGAGGAATGTTTTGCCGGGGAAATAGAAAAAGGCAACGACGTGGTGTGCCTCACACTCTCATCCAACCTCTCCGGAAGCTACCAGAGCGCGATGCTTGCCGCACAGGAGTTTGAAGGAAAAGTATTCGTAGTCGATACTCTTCAGGTCTGCGGAACACAGTATCTGCTCGCTCAAAGAGCCGTGCAGATGCGTGATGAAGGCATGTCTGCTTCGGACATTGCGGAAGCAATCGAAAAGGAAAAAGATGAACCCAAAATTGTTGCTCTCTTCGATACCCTTGAATATCTCAAGCTCGGCGGCCGTATTTCATCCGCAGCCGCAACACTCGGCAATATCCTTTCCATTAAGCCGGTTATCTCCATCGTTAACGGCCTTGTTGAAGTAATCGGAAAAGCCAGAGGTTCAAAAACCTGCAACAATCACCTTATCAGCTTCATACAGGAGCACGGAGGAATCGACTGGAGCAAGCCTGTTCTCCTCTCATGGACGGGTAATTCAAGCGACCTTCTCGAAAAATACATTCGCGACAGCGCAGCTCTTTATGAAGGAAGAAACCCTGAGGACCTTCCCCGTTCGCATGTAGGTTCAACAATCGGAACCTATACCGGCCCCGGATGTATTGCATTTTCATTCTATCCCAACAAGTAATGAAAATTTGTCTTTTTCTTTACTAATACTTTAGTATTTGATATACTATTCTCAAATTATGTAAAGGAGGACATGATAATGTTCTGTAATTTTTGCGGTAAGAACGTTCCCGACGGTCAGGTATGTGACTGTGAGGGAAGTAGAATGAATTCAATGGCTCCTCAGCAGCCTATGCAGCCTCAGCAGCCCATGCCCGGTGCTCCTATGGCATATGCTCCTCAGCCCGAGCAGGCTCCTATGGGTTACGCTCCCCAGCCCGGTCAGGCTCCTATGGGTTACGCTCCCCAGCCCGGTCAGGCTCCTATGGGTTACGCTCCCCAGCCCGGTCAGGCTCCTATGGGTTATGCTCCTCAGCCCGGTCAGGCTCCTATGGGTTATGCTCCTCAGCCCGGTCAGGCTCCTATGGGTTATGCTCCCCAGCCCGGTCAGGCTCCTATGGGCTATGCTCCCCAGCCTATGTACTATCCTCAGCAGCCCGCAGGACCTTCGGTTTTCACCGAGCTTTTAAATGTATGCAAGAGCTTCTTCAAGAAGCCCGGCGATCTTGCAAAGGATACTTTTGAAGGTAAGTTCAGCAACATGGGTGTTATCGCAGCAGGCTGCGTATACCTTCTGTGCGTATTGCTCGGCACTATGTTCACATCACTTTCACTCAGCCTTCCTTTCGGCAAGGCAATCGGATATGCTTTCCTTGCCGTACTTATTTTTGCTGTTACACGTTGTGCAGCCGCAGGCCTTGCATTTGCAGCAGGCTACAAGAACGGCGTTAAGTTCCTTGATGTAGTTAAAACAGCAACCGTATCGGTAGTTCCCATGGGTCTTCTCTTTTTCTTAAGCAGCTTGATTGCTTTCGGAAATAATATCGGATTCTTCTTCTTTATCTGGGCATTACTGATTGTTACTATTTTCGTTCTTTCGGTTATTTCAAATGCAGAGCTTATCTCAATTGCGGCAGGCCCTGCAACAACAATGGCATACCTTATGAAGATCGGATACGCAGTATTCACTTTCCTTGTATGCTATATCGCTTCAAAGGTTATCGTTAACCAGGTTATGGGAGCACTCATGTATTTCTTCTGATAATGAATCACTGAGAAACTTTAAGGACCACCAACTGCCGTGTGTCATGCACAACGGCAGCGGTGGTCCTTTTTTTATAATACTTTTGAAAGGGTAGCAAGAAGAGCCTTGGTATCAATGGGCTTTGCAATATGCCCGTTCATGCCGGCCAAAGCGGAATTTCTCCTGTCTTCATCAAATGCGTTTGCGGTAAGCGCAATAATCGGTATTCTTGCTTTCATACCGTCATCAAGTCCCCGGATGTGGCAGGTAGCCTCGTATCCATCCATCTCAGGCATCTGAACATCCATCAGAATCGCATCATATGTTCCTGCATCGGCTGCACACAGCATATTGACGCATTCGAATCCGTTCTCGGCTCTGTCGACCTGCATACCGTATTCATCCAGAATGGCGGCCGCAATCTCGGCATTCATGTCATTGTCTTCAGCCAGAAGGATTCTCTTGCCGATGAAAATCTCTCTTTGCTCATCCTCACATACGGTCTCCTGCTTCTCGCACAATTCTGCATCACAGATCGGATGCGTAAGGGTAATGGTAAAAGTACTTCCGACCCCCTTCATGCTTTCAACCTTTATCGTACCGCCCATAAGATCCAGCATCTGCTTCACTATCGGCATTCCAAGACCCGTTCCCGGAATTTTTCCTGCCGTCGTATTAAGCTCTCTCGTAAAAGGCTCAAACAAGTGCGGCATAAATTCCTCACTGATTCCGATTCCATTATCGGAAATCGAAGTTTCGAAGGTTACATATCCTTCTTTATCACAGGGAATCTCGGTTGTAATCATATTAATCGAGCCGCCGCGCGGAGTATACTTAACGGCATTTCCGAGAACATTGTTAAATACCTCTCTGACCTTTGTCAGATCGCACATTATATAGTGATGGGTAATATCGATCACACGCTTAAACTCAATATTCTTCTCAGACATAACCGACTCGAAAATACTGATAAGAGAAACCTCCATATCTTCGGTCCTGATCGGAATTTCTTCGAGCTCTTCCTTTCCGCTCTCTATTCGAGCCATATCAAGAATATTATTGATAATCGAAAGAAGAAGTTCACCAGACTGAGATATTCTATCCTTGTAGTATAATATTTTCTCAGGATTAAAGACATCCTTGCCCATCATATCCGCATATCCGATAATCGCATTAAGAGGTGTTCTGATATCATGCGACATGTTGAAAAGGAATGTAGTTTTCGCATTGTTCGCTTCTTCAGCGTCTTTCAAAGCTTTCTGAAGTTCACGCTTGTGACGTTCGTTGCGAAGCTTCTCTTTATACAAAATAATCTCTTTATTGATAATTGAAGCAGCTACGGATAAAAAGAGCTCCTGCTCAACATGAACTCTCGGATTATCCACACCCAGAAAGCCTACAATCTCACCATTGATAATAATGGGTGCCGCCATAACCCTCTCGATTTTGTGCGGCTTTAATACGTCGTAAACAAGTTCCTCATCGTTTTTATTGTAATTGTTAACCGAAATATAATAGCTTCCGCGCATCCTGAATTCGCTCATCCAGGAATCAATATAATGCCTCGGAAAGTTCTGCAAACCATCCTTATCCGAAGCAACTCCGGGTGCACACCATTCATAGGTATTCTTCAGATATTCCCCACTCTTGTGCTTCTCAAAGACATATGCACGGTCGCTCATATAATAACTGCCCACTATGCCAACCAAATCATCTATCTCAAGCTTATACTTGGAAGACTGAATAATAATATCAAAAAAACTTCGTATAGCAGCTTCCTGGTTTGTTCCGTCAATATGAAAACGACCGTAATCCATAAGTATTCTCCCAACCCCGAATAAGATCCTCGCCCACAGCTCAGATCTTTTAAAAAACCGGCTCTGGTATAACAACCAAAGCCGGTGTAAGCAATCAGTCTAATAATATATTACATTGTACCCTTCTCAAGTGCAAGAGTTCTTGTAGTAAGATCACAAACCTCTGAAGGTCCGTAGTACTGGATAGCTCCGGGGAAGGTGAAGCAGGTCTCGATTGACCACTCTTCTCTGTGTGCCTCGAAGTACTTGAAAGGAGCACCGTCAAGCTCAACGAGAGCCTTTCTGATAACGGGCTTATCCTGTCCGTTTCTTCTCTCCATGTTCATCATCTTTGTGATAGGCATACCACCTGCAACCCACTCCTCAGCAGGCTTTGAGATGTTTGAAACCTTTGAAAGATATCCGGTGTAACCATACTGGATAAGCATGAATGCATTGTATCCGAGTGAGTAGCAGTAATCTGCATCGAAGTTTGAAGGGAATGCACATCTTCCTTCGTAACCGAAGAAGTGATGCTGAGCTCCGAACTTTCCTTTGTATGTTCCTGCTGCCTTACGCTTTGCAAGCTCTGCCTTTACCATCCCTGAGAAAGGCTTCTCTGACTCGATAAGTGATACCTGTACGTTTCCGTGCGGATCTCTCTCGAGGAAGAGCTGCTGCTGAATACCCTGAGGAAGGATATCGAATACGCCGAATGACTCAGCGGTAAGGCCGGCCTTGATGAAGTTGTACTTTGCGGTCCAATCGGGAAGTGCGTTGAACTCCTCGGTCTTGCTGCCTGCAAGAAGCTCGTTGATCTCTGCGATAAGCTTTGAGAACTCGGGAACGAACTCAACGATACCCTCGGGAATGATAGCAACACCGAAGTTCTTGCCTGCATTGCCGCGCTTCTCAACAGAATCAGCGATATAATTTGTAATCTGTGCAAGAGTCATCTTCTTAGCTGCAACTTCCTCACCGATAAGGCAGATGTTGGGCTGTGTCTCAAGAGCACACTCAAGTGCAACGTGAGAAGCCGAACGACCCATAACCTTGATGAAGTGCCAGTACTTCTTAGCTGAGTTAGCATCTCTTTCGATGTTTCCGATAAGCTCTGAGTATGTCTTTGTAGCTGTATCGAAACCGAATGAAGCCTCGATGTCCTCGTTCTTAAGGTCACCGTCGATTGTCTTGGGGCATCCGATAACCTGAATGCCTGTATTCTTTGCTGCCATGTACTCTGCAAGAGTTGCAGCGTTTGTATTTGAATCATCACGACGGATGATTACTACTGCTGTAAGGCCGTTCTTCTTTGCATTGTCTGCAACGATG
>JAZLGZ010000004.1:0-20960 GCA_045616585.1 Lachnospiraceae bacterium | reverse complement strand
GAAGAGTGAGATTCGTGGAATTAAGAAATACGAAGAGCTTCCGGAAAATTGCCGTAAATACATTGAGTTTATCGAGGAACAGATTGGATATCCGATTACCATGATCAGTAACGGACCGGGTCGTGAAGATATCATCTATCGTAAATAAATTAAGAATCATGATACAAAAAAAGCTGTGAAAAATGAGAAAATCATTTTTCACAGCCGCTTTTGCTTTTAATTTTATCTGAAAATTAATGACTGCATCAATACCAGTACCGCGATATGCGCAGGATAGAATGCATAGCAGGTGTACTTAAATGCTTTTGACTTAATACCCTTTTGTCCGTCGTACAGCCAAATCGGAAGCATTGCGAGAATTCCGAAGGCTTCCACAACAACCTCGAAGGTATGTCCGAATACAGTAATGTTTGTACAGAGTCCGCCAATCAAATCATTGCAGATGCTCCAGACAAGAATTGCCTGCATAAGACAATTTATTACTCTGACTGCGATTTTTACCCATTTCTTTGTATATACGGCATTAAATGACAGAATTTCATCTCCCCTGAAGAAGTAAAAGACAAGTACCATCACAATTCCGCCGCCGAAGTAGTCAACCATGGTAACGGTTCCGACAATAAATCCCAACAGAAGAACAAGGCCTGAAGTTAAAGCAAATACAGTGTACTTTGCCGCATTGTTCTTCAGCTTTTTCGGCTGTTCGAGAATCAGCATGCAGAATATACCGAATATAAATGTAAACATTACATTTTGCTGAGTAGGGAAAAACCAGGTTCCTCCACACATAAGGTCAAAGGGAATCTCCGATATCAGTGCAAATATAAACAGCCGCAAAAGATATCTCTTCATATTGCCAGTATGACGGAATCCTTCAACCAACATGAACGCAAAAATCGGATATGCAATTCGTCCCACATAATGGAGCCACATCTCATTTGGGAGCAAGGTCATGCAAAGATGATCGCAAAACATCAGCGCCATGGCAGCAATATGCAAGGTTGATGATGTAATTCCGAATCCGAATTTCTTTTCAGTCATAATTGTTCCTCTATAAATAAAACCCAGTCATTATAATATTGATATCAAATCATTCCTCAGACAGTTCCTTAAGTATATCGCCTAGCAATACCTGATAACCTTGCGTTCAATGCTTTCTGTAAATGTCAGCGCCGCTTCGACGGTTTTATCCATGTCGAAATATCTGTAAAGTCCCAGACGTCCTCCGAAAGTTACATTTTTAAGGTCATCTGCGAGCGCCTTGTACTTCCCGTAGATTGCACTGTTACGCTCGTCATTGATTGCATAATAAGGCTCATCCCCGTAAGTCCAGGCTGCGGGATATTCGCGCGTGATAACAGTATACTCAGAAGCTTCGCCTTCAAAGTGACCGTTCTTTTCACTCTCAAAATGCTTATGCTCGATGATTCTCGTGAACGGAATATCTCCGGAGGTATAGTTCACAACCGCGCATCCCTGATAGTTCTCCGTATGAAGGGTCTCCTTTTCAAAACGCAATGAGCGATACTCGAGATATCCTTCACTGTATCCGAAAAACTCATCTATAGGTCCGGTATAAATAATGTGCTCTGCCCCGATGGTGTCCTTTACATCAAACCAGTTTGTATTTAATCTTACTTCAATTCCATCGAGCATCTTCTCGACCATTGCGGTATAACCGCCGATCGGAATACCCTGATAACGGTCATTGAAGTAATTATTATTGTAAGTAAATCTAAGCGGAAGTCTTTTAATAATAAACGACGGAAGATCCTTACATTCACGTCCCCATTGTTTCCCTGTATAACCCTTGACCAGTTTCTCATATACATCACGTCCAACCATGCTGAGAGCCTGCTCTTCAAGGTTTTTGGGTTCGGTAATGTTCAAGTCTTTTATCTGACTGTCAATTATCCTCTTCGCCTCATCCGGAGTGGAAATCCCCCACATCTTACTGAAGGTATTCATATTGAACGGAAGATTATATATCTCATCACCGTATTTCGCAATCGGAGAATTGATATAATTATTGAACTCGGCAAAGCGATTTACGTAATCCCACACCACCTTGTTCGAGGTATGAAATATATGCGCACCGTATTCATGTACGGTAATTCCATGCTCATTTGACGTATATATATTGCCGGCAATATGGCTGCGCTTGTCAATAACCAGACATTTATATCCTCTGTCCGTAAGTTCTCTGGCACAAACCGCACCGTAAATTCCGGCTCCGACAATCAAAAAATCATATTTCATAAACCCACCCCAAATTGCATTGTTTCATCCTGCGATTAAATCATTTCTTCCTTCTTCTGAAAATCGAATTTCTGAACAGTATGATATTCATAACAACAAAGAAAGCTGCCACGATACCGAGTGTAAGTTCCGGCTGCTTGGGTGCAAGTGCGCCGAGCAGCATCATCGGGAAACCGAATACAATCGCAGGAAAGTTCTGATAAACCAGGTTATCCGCCGCAGGTGTCTTAAATTCCTTGTCAACCTCACGTAAAAGAACTATACCCGTACTCGCTGTGCCTGTAAGCATTCCGTACATTGCAAGGAACTGCTCCACAGCGTAGTTCCCGAAAAGCTTTCCGGCAACAAATCTGTTGTAGACAAAGGTTGCAACCGCACCAACAACACCTATTGCAAGAAGCATCATCCAGTAACGCTCAACGAGTTCGATTCTGATTGCAGCAAAGCCCGCAACAATCATCATGTCAAAGAAGAAACCGCTGATACGCTTCATTAAAAACTCATTCACATACTCTTTTTTGGTAACTCCCTTTGCCTGAAGCTTTCCAAGGATTGCATTAAGTGCAGTTCCGAAAATAACGCCCATAAGGAAATTGAATCCGTAAAGGACAGACTGGAAAGAAGGTATAAGGCTTGCTAGTCCCTTGATTGCAAGATAAGCAACAATGTAAGTCCCGAAAACAAGTCCCAGCTGAACGGTAAGCTTATCAATACTTCCGTTCATCGGTATCTCATGAGCCTTCTGGATATCCTCAGACTTATATACCTCGGCCATCTCTTCGCTGTCGCGCTTGATCTTTCCTTTGCGCTCAAGAATTGTGAGATAAATAACACCGCCTATCGCAGCGCTTAAAAATCCCATCGCCGCAATAGTAAGGCCGAAGCTCTTTCCGCCTACGAATCCGTAATCAGCCTCATATATTCCGCCATAATTAAGCGCCTGACCGGTACCCTGTCCATAACCGAAAGGAAGCAGAATTCCCGAAGCCGCAAACATCTTCGAATTGTACTTTGCCCAAAGAATTGTAATGCCGAGTCCGAGCACCGCCTGAATGAGATATGATGCAACTGTTGTAACGCCCGAATTAAAGATTTCTTTTGTACGCTCCTTGCTGAATTTAGCGCCGCTGTTCCTGAACACTGTTGCGATAAAACCGAGAGCAAGGCAGTGGTAAGTCAGGGCTTCAACAATATTCATTCCGTTTCCGCCGAAGAAGTCGGTATCCAGCATCGTATTGCCGGTAATCGCCTTGTAAACAATCGAAATCAAAAGAATAAGAATACCGCCCAGAACAGATGTGGGAATGAGTGATTTTCTTAAAAATCCGATAGTCTTCTTAAAAATATTTGCAGCCAAAAGACTAACCAAAAGAACTGCCACAATATCAATTAGTCCCCAAACGGCAGCATCCCAAAAGTTTTGCATGTTTTTTCCCTCTGCGGCACGCAGCCGCAGCCTTTCATGATTATTGAATATAATAAAGTTCCGTTTTTATCTCACACCGTTTTACAATTCGAATGCCATATCTTCCGTAAAATACGGTGCTGCTTCATCTTTGGCAGCCAAAACAGGCTTTTCTCCTTCACTGAATCCCCAGTCAATATTAAAGGTAGGATCATCAAACTTAATAGAAAATTCGTGTCCCGGCGCATAATAATTATCAACTCTGTAGAGGAATTCAACCTCATCGGTGAGTGTAACGAATCCATGAGCCATTCCCCGCGGAACCATAAGTTCAAGGTGATTCTGCTCACTGAGTTCTACCGAAATCCACTGTTTATAGGTCGGCGAACTGCGGCGCAAATCCACAACCACATCAAGAATCGCACCTCTTGTACATCTTACGAGTTTGGCCTGAGAGTATTCACCTTCCTGATAATGCAGCCCGCGCAGCGTTCCTTTTGCGGAGGAGTAGCTGTGATTGTCCTGAACAAAATCGTAGAAAAGTCCCGCCTCTTCAAAATCGCGCTTAGTCCAGCTCTCCTCAAACCATCCTCTGTGATCGCCTATCCACTTAGGATTGATAATATAAACATCTTTCAGTTTAGTTGAGGTAATTTCCATATGCGATTGCACGCACCTTTCTTGTAATATCGTCGGTGCCTGTATTGGTCTTCTGTCTGAAGAACAAAATAACCGATTTTGTCTCCGGCTCAACCGTGAAATAAGTTCCGAGCCACCCGTCCCAGCCGAATTCTCCCGCAGGAGCATTTATACGCTGAACGGTGGGATCCTCAAGAATTCTCATAAGACAGTTATAACCATGTCCTTCCGTTGATCCCCAGTTCATGTCACGCTGCTTAATATCAGGCTTAAGTGCATTTGTATGCATATATTTTACGGCAGATTTGCTTAATATTCTGATACCCTTATATTCGCCTTCACCCGCAAGCATCATGGCAAATTTCGAATAATCGTCGATAGTTGATATAAGTCCTGCTCCTCCCGATTCAAAAACAGCTCTGTCCGGGAAATCGCCAAGACCAAGGTTCATGCCTCTGAAGGCTCTGATATGTCCGGCATTGTCCGGATCATCCTCGTAGACCTCCGCAAGTCTTGAACGCATATCTGCGTTGAGGTCGAAGCTTGTATTAAACATTCCGAGAGGAACAAAAATCTCATCACGAAGAAAATCTCCGAATCGTCTGCCCGAAGCGACCTCTACAACCGCTCCGAGGATATCAGCCGAAAAACCGTACATCCATCTTTCACCGGGCTGGAACGCAAGAGGACATTTCCCGAGTGCATTTGCGAAATCAACCGTACTGGGATAATCGTTCTCACGCATCTTCTTTTCCCAAATCTTCAGGCATTCATCAACCTCAATGTGCGAAGCATCCTCAATTCCCGGATAAGATACTCCTGATGTCATAGTCATCAGATCCGCAAGCGTGACTCCTCTGTGAACCGGTTCGAGATGGTACTTCTTACCGCGTGCATCGCCATCCTCGGCAGGCTCATCCATGACCGCTACCTTGCCGTTTGCAAAACCGGGCAAATACCACTCAACATTGTCTGCCAAGTCAATGATTCCACGATCGACCAGAAGCATAACCGCAGCAGCCGTAACAGGCTTACTCATCGAGAAAAGTCTGAAAACGGTATCACGTTTCATCGGCATGTTCTTTGCACGATCGGCAAGTCCATAGCTTCCGAAGAAACGCTCCTGTCCGTCTTTAATTACAAGAATATTGCATCCTGAAATCCTGTCGGCGCCAAGAACTTTGTCCATTAATACATCAAAGCAGTTACTCATAGCGATCTCCTCCATAAAAGCTTTTTATTCGTTTGCGGCAGTCAAAGCATCAGCAAGCTCAGCTTCCTGCTCCTTTTTAAGCATTGTGAATATTGCAAGTCCGACACCCGAAAGTACCCAGAAGAAAGGCGCAACACATATCGATGAATCATTGATAAGCTGTACCACCATGTATCCCGCCGAGCCGGTCAGAATACCTGTACCTACGAAAGCGGTAAAATCGTACTTTTTGACTTTCAGCATGGTTCCGATTCCTATAACGAGGAACCATACAAAGTAAACCATAATCGCCAACATGGAAAGTGTACCTGTCTGTACTCCGATCTGAAGATACATGTTATGAGGCTTTGTCATAAGCTGGAACTCAAAACCGCCGTTGCGCATTGCGGGGAAATCAGAGTTGGGGAAGGCCATCGAGAATGTATCGGCACCCGAACCGAGTACAAAGTACTTCTTAAGTAAAGGTATGGTCTTTGCCCAGATAAAGCCTCGGCCCGAAGCAAAGCCCGAGCGTTTCTCAAGCCATTCTACGCTTTCGGAAGGCTTTGACTTAACAAGTTTTCCGTAAGGTGAATACAGATAGTAATCATCAGCTCCGGTCAGGACATCCTTCCTGTTCACGATATTCCATTCATGACCGCCGATTACAACTGCCGCACCTACACCCTCATACTGAAGCGAAGTCATATAAATCGTCAGTTCACCGTAACGCTCGTCATCCTCCAGATAATAGAAGTATCCATCCTCAGAAGAATACAGCTGCATGTCAACGTCTTTTCCGTCGGCATCGGTTACGGAAAGAATATAACCGTACTGACCGTAAGTCTCATCATAATGTTCTTCATAGCCTACATTTAAGATATTTCCCTTGTAATCAAAAGCTACCTTATCATCAAGAGTCTCTATCGAGCGAAGATCGAAGTTGTTCTCCGCAGGTGCGAAAGCAGCCTTAATTTTGTTTCTGATGAGACCTCCGGAATAAATATCATATCCCACAACTATACCGACCAGAACAACTCCTGCTATCGCAATGGGAAGAATATTCTTTAAGAGTCTGCGGTTAAATACCACAACAATCAGAATGAGCGAGACGATTACTCCGACAAAACCCGCTCTTGACTGTGAACCGAGAAGTTCGAAAATCATACCTACCGCAAGAACACCGCTTCCGATTTTCTGCCACAGCTTCGGTGCGGCAAATACGAGCATAAGGAATACCGGCATCAAAAGTGATACATACGATCCGACATAGTTGGGGTTGTAAACGGTAATGTAAACTCGGCCTTTTTCAAAATTGAACACAAGTCCTTCAGGTCCGAGTCTTTCGGCATCGGAACCGAGAATGAACTTGGCTCCGAGCTTGGTCTGATAAAAGTCCGTAAAGAAAGCCTGCGAAATACCGATCAGTAAAATGACAACCGAGCTGAAAACAAGTGCTGCGATTATGCGGTTCAAATCCTCTTTGGTATTGACATAAAGGAATGCATAATATGCAACAACACAATATCCCAGAAGCGCAAACATCGACTCGAACTGCTCATAAATACCGGTAAACGAGTAGTGTCTGTACTGTGAAAAAACACTCGACAATACAACAAGCAAAGCATATACAGCAAGAGGAATAAAAACCTTATTGAATTTGATTTTCCTTCCTTCTTTTATGGCCTTATAGACAATAATGCACGCCATAATCGATGCTGCGGCAATAAAGAAAATCATCTTCCAGGTGAGGAAGAAGTCAACCGAGGGCTCAGCAGCCATTTCCTTGTAAGCTTCTTCCCTTATAAAGAAATCGTATTGCCACAAACCGCAATCATAGAAGTACGACTTTACAATAAGCGGTATGATTGCCAGCACCGCCATGATAGGAAGCATAAGCGGCAGTGAGGTAGGCTTTACCCAATTCACTTTCTTGGCGTTGTTTCGATTCTTTGTGTTATTGTTCTTGTTTGAGTTTCCCATTTTCAAATACTCCGTTTAGGTCAAAAATATTTCACTGCTTCATAAACTTATAAGATATAAGCTTTTGCTAAGGCGCAGGTGTAGGGGTCGCTGCAGGACTCGGTGTGGGCGTTGGGGTTGCCGCGGGAGTTGCATCTATCTGTGTCGGAACAACAATTGCGCAGCAATTCGAGGCCAGCACAGCCTTCGCTTTTGCAGATCCGTTTACACCCTTACGTCTTATAAGGATAGCCATACCGCTTTCGGTAATAGGCACCGAAATCCTGCTTGCATCACCGTTTCGATAGTAGTCGCCTTTGGCGGTATTTTTTATTTCGGTTCCCGGTTTTATGGGTGACCACTTGACCGTACTGAAATTTACGAGATTTGCATCATAGTCAGCCTTTCTGACAAGCGCATATTCGAAAAGCGGTGACGCAACGGAAGAATCCGTAGCTTTAATATCACCAACCTTGTAGGTCGTATCATTGATTTTCTTAAACTCGGTAACCGTCGGTGCTGTTCCCTGTATCGGTATGGACAGCATTCCGACTCTCGACGCAGGCTTCTTTACGGTTGCTGCGACACGGATATCTACATCTATCGAAGCCAATGAAACAGGCATCGGTGTATCTCTGTACAATACCGAAGTCAGCGCTCTGATTGATATCGAGTTCATTTTCTCGGCTGTATCCTCTTTATAAGGGTTGAAGAGTGTAGCAAGATTTACCTCTCTCACGGCAGCTTTCACAGTACTCTTTGAGTTGTAAGGAAGAATCGTGTACCACTTTCCGGTAGTACTTCCGTGAAGTCTGAACTGCATACCGTTTTTAAGGTTGGTATCAAGCTTGTTTACATCCACCTTGGCACTCGGTGCTTTGGTGACCGGAATCTTCACTTTCAGTTCTTTGCTGTACCGTCTTCCCGGATCCGCCGGAGTCTGGTTCTTCGCATCGATTCTTATGTAAATCAAAGCTCCGGCTTCCTTCATGGAGGTCCAGTCGGTATAGCTCATATCCTTCTCAAAATCTTTCCACTTGCCATTTATTCCTTTTCGCCATTGAAGCTGAAGGAATCCGTTCTCTATACGGCCATCCTTCGGAGTTCCCTCGCCGGGCTGATAATATGTTATCGCATCTCCGCTTTGCGCTACGATTTCGACGCTTCGCAATACCTTAAGACCGCTGAAGGAGTTCGGCTGGCCTTCATACGACCAGTCAATGTTTACATTAAATTTCTTCTCATAGGCGGCAATTTTCACCACATGCACGGGAACCAGCCCGTCCTCACCCGCTTCGGTAGTCGTCGTAACACCCACAAAGCTGTCTTTTGCTGCTGAAATCGTTGATATATCTATATAATTAAACATACCTGTTGCGGAGGGTGCCGCCGGAATAAGTTCGGCAGGCTTTACTCCCGTAACCAGATTGCTTTTAAGCGGTGCATAAAAGACCTTACGTGAACTTGTGTCGACCTTAACCTCTATTTCCTCGGTTTCATAGAGCACGTAAACCGAAGTAATTCCCTCAACCTTTTGATTCGGGTTCGAAATTCCGCTGACCGAAATGGCATCTCCTGAAGCCGCATACACGCGCAGAGGTGAGCCTGCAAGACTTCCGCCCTTACCGAACCGGCCTGCCGTATTCCCTGTCAGGCAAACTGCCAGACAAAAAAATGCAGTCAATCCAAGTACCGCACAAAGACTATGCTTTACCTTTCTGTTCATAGAATTCCTCCTTCTCAAGCAAATTTAACAAGTATCCCAAAAAACAAATCACTTCAGCAATTGCTTCAGCGTCTCAATCATCTTTGAAAGCTCTATAGGCTTTGCTATGTGACCGTTCATGCCGGATGCCAGTGCATTCCTGCGGTCCTCTTCAAAAGCGTTTGCAGTCATTGCACTGATGGGAATGGACGCCTTTCTTTCATCGGCAAGTCCTCGAATAATCTGTGTTGCCTTATATCCGTCCATATTCGGCATCTGAATATCCATAAGAATAAGATCGTAATATCCCGAATCTGCTTTCTCAAGCTTGTCAACGCATTCGACACCATCAACGGCACGCTCAACCACAAATCCGATTTCCTGCAGAATTTCAATAGCTATTTCGGCATTCATGTCATTATCTTCTGCCATAAGAATACGCTTTCCGGCAAAGACAGCCGTATCCGGCATATCTCCGGAATCACCGCCCTTTTCATTTGCAGGAGGTTCGGCAAGTCTGAAAGGAATATCAACCGTAAAGGTGGTTCCGACTCCCGGACGCGAACTGACTCCGATAGTACCTCCCATCAGCTCAACCAGTTTCTTCACGATACCCATACCCAGGCCGGTACCCTGAATGCCGCTGTCCGTAACACTCTTCTCACGGGCAAAGGCTTCAAAGAGATGCTGCTGGAATTCCTCCGACATTCCGACACCGTTGTCCTTTACGACACTTTCTATAATGCAATACCCTTCACGTTCCGAAGGCAGCTGACGAATGCTGCACTCGATTGTTCCTCCCTCGCCGGTATACTTAATTGCATTGCTTACCAGGTTAAGCATAATCTCCGACAGATGGGAACTGTCGCAATAAATATAAGGGTGCTTCACCTCAACCGATGTTATAAACTTCTGGTTTTTCTTGGAGATGTCTCCCTTGAACATAACCATGTCCGCAACAAACAGTTCCACTATATTCTCGGGAAGTTCCTCCAGGCGGTAAACACCGTTCTCAATGCGTGCCATCTCGAGCACCTGATTGATGATTGCCAGCAGACGTTCACCCGAGAGCTGAATATTCTTTAAGTATCCGCGAAGGACCTCCGGTTCGTTAATATGCTTCTCCGCAAGGTTGGACAATCCCAGAATCGCATTCATGGGCGTCCTGATGTCGTGGGACATATTGAACAGGAACATTGATTTTGAATTATTGGCACGCTCCGCCGATTCAAGAGCCGCTTTGAGAAGTTTCTCGTTCTCGAGCTTCTCCCGAACCGCCTCGTCAGCATTTCTGAATCCTATAACAAAATTCCTGAAACCATCTCGTGCGGTACCCGCCGCAAGATAAATAATCTGATTGTAATTTTCTTTACCGTAGACAATCCTTTTGTAGGTAATGGTATAAATCTTGCTGTCCTTAATATTTTCCAGAACATTCTCGGTTTTTGTAGCCTCACGTACACGTTCTTTATCTTCCGGAGCAACCTGACTTTCTATATACCAGCTGCGGGTTTCCAGATAATTTGAAGACTGCAATCCGAAATTGATAGCGTCTTTATTGGTATCGGCCGCCTCATTTGATGAAAGCAGCTGCATCGACATAGTCTCAAGATCAACCAGCCAGAGCGAAATATACTCGTTGCTGAGTCCGTTTATGATACCCAGCTGTTCATTACGCTTCTCCATCTGTTCAACTTCGCGGTCGATAAGATGTGAAAGCATAATAGCATATATATCCGGTCCCATATCACTTACATAAATGCAGCGCGTATCAACCCAGTGAATCACTCCGTCTTTTTCAAGTCTGCGGTGTCTCAGATGAATTTCCTTTGCTCCGTTTGAGATTGCATTCAAAATCGATCTTCTGTTAAACAGTCCGCGAAAGTCATCCTTCTCCTTCTCCTCCGGAATGCCTCCAACAATCTGCTCAATCAAATCATCGATTATTCCGTCACGTTCATAAGAAGCCGCGTCCGGAATATCAAGTGTTACGAAATGGTATTGCCCTGTCGACAGATTCAAAGAAGCCTGAAGCGGATAAATGGTATTGGCAGCCTCCCTGGTCATACGCAGATCAGCCATCATTCGGTTCTCTTTTTCTTTAGCCTGATTAATATTTCTGAAACCGAACAATACCGTCTGGGCTTCTCCGTTCCCGTCTCTCTCAATGCTGAAAAGCATGCAGCGAGCCCATCCCGTAACCGTGCTTAAGAATTCGATTGAATGTCCGTCCCGGTCCCTCAGCACGCGTCTGATGGAATTGTACTCCACCCCGGCATGCAGTCGGCTTCTGTAGGCTCCGCTCACCGCGGTATTTATGGCAAAGGTAAGTGCCTCGCTCGCACACCCCTCCTTGCCAAAGCGTTCCCTGACAGGTTCGAAGGGTTTTATCTCGAGGAATGTATCATTCCTCATATCTATGTAATAGAGTGCAAAAAAGATTGCACTCATGGTATATATAACACTGTCTTTTATATCGTTTTTCAGAACGAGATCAGCGATTTTTTTGTTCAGTTCCCACTCTTCACGCTCATAAAAATCATTGTCATTACTCATTGCAACCTCCGTGCGCCCAATATGGCACTATATCATATCCCCAATGTACTATTATAACACATCCTTTTCAAAATTGCTCACATATTTTCGAGACAGAACGATCACCATCGGAAATAAACTATTTCCTTCATTCGCTCCCTTATACGAAACAACATTTGTCTTAAAATATCTGAAGGTGTATAATATACCGGTAAAGAGGAATGCACAAAAATGTCTGAAATATTTATAATCGAAAGGACTCTTATGAAAAAATTACTTATACCGGCAAGAAATATAATAATTGTACTTTGTATCGTCGGACTGCTCGGAGGCTGCTCTAAAAATGAGACTCAGCCAAACAATCCGAATACCGGCGTGCAGGAACAAACTGCGCCCTCACAAAACGGCCCCGAGCAGGATAATTCCTCCTCCGACAATTCTGAGGGCGGCCTGTTCATCCCGCAGGACATAACCACAGTTGTAGAGGAATTACCTGAAAACCTCCCTGAAATCGATTCTGAAATTACCAAAGGCGTAGATATCGGCGAGTTCTATTTGGGAGAAACATATATGGACGACGGCAGCATGTCTCCGATGTTCGTTTACAACGGTATCAGTTATATTGTTTACGGTGACCATGCCGAGATTGTTCTTTCGATTTATTCCGATGATTCTATTACAAAATATGTAACCCTTGAGTCCTTTATTTACGAGGGCATCGAGTATCCAGTTACCATCCTCGGAGAAGAATCTTTCTCGTACAGCGACTACATCACCGATTTCACTGTTTCCGAAGGCATCACAGCCATCATGGATTATGCTTTCGAGAGCTGTACCGGTCTTACAAACCTTTCACTGCCCAACGGGCTGACAACTATTAAAGAAGGTGCTTTTTCAGACTGTGAATCACTCACATCCATCAAGGTCCCGGACACTGTGGAAGAGCTGGGTCACTACGCTTTCAGCGGATGCACATCGCTTACAGACATAGTTATCGGTTCGGGTGTAAGAGTTCTTCCCGATTCCCTGTTCCTTAACTGTGAATCCTTGAAGAAAATAGTGCTTCCCGAAGGCCTCACCACAATCAATGATGAATGCTTCTACAACTGCGAATCTCTCGAAGATATAACACTTCCCGATACGCTCACCACCATCGGAAACAATGTTTTCTACAATTGCATGTCACTCAAGGAAATCGAGCTTCCCGCTTCCATCATTGATATTGCGGATGATGCTTTCTATTGCTGTGACTCACTCGAGAAAATCGTAGTACCTGCCGACAAGCTTGATTATTATACCGAGCTTTTCGAAGGTTATGAATTTGAAGTAGTCGCAAAATAATGTGAAGTCTGCAATCACAAAAAGATAGTCAATCAATTCGAAGATATACAATCAAGAGCTATCAATAAACGGCACCGTGATGTCGGGTCAACAATACCCACATCATAGTGCCGTTCATCATTTATTCTTCGCGATTGTCATATGCGGTTACCTTTCCGCTCTCATCAACACTTGCGACAATAAAACACTTCTTGGTTTTATCTGCGGAAGTAACAACAACCGCAACCACTGCCGTTTCTTCTGCATCCTTCTTAGCCTCCAAAGTAATAATTCCGGAATGCTTATCAAGTTTTGCCGTTACGGAAGCTCCTTTGTCATAGGTAACCTTGCCGCGGTCATCCACATCAACGGTGGTGTTTCCGACGTAGACTTTGAAAGAATCGGTAGTCAGCTGCTGATAATCAGGTACATCAAAGAGAAGCCCGAGTTTAACCTTGCTGCCCTTTTTTGCAAGTGTTGTTTTTTCAGGTTCAATCGCCTCCGCACCTGCGTGGTATACAGGATTCGTCACATATACCGTTAGTGTGGTCTTTTTTGCACTTTCGATATTGTAAACATTGATTTTTACCGCTGCAGGCTTATGCTTTTTGTTGTCGGCAGACAATCCGGTAATCATAAAGGACACAATGCCGGTATCGCGATCGATTCTTGTATCCGTAACCTGAATGTACTTTAAATATTCTTCCTTTGCAACCTCTGCTATATAATCACAATCCGTCGATATTTCTTCGTCTTCGTCCTTAATAGACGGTATGACGTATATTCTCTGTGTTTCGCCGACCGCCAGAGTTGTCTTGCTGAGGTAGTCCGACTTCTCCGAAGGATCCGTCATTGAGCTCAGCGAAATCTTTGTAGGCGCATTGAGAATAATAACCCTCGAAACTTCTTCCGTCAGAGTGCCGGTATCTACTACATGCACATATACCTCTCCGGCTTTCTTTGCGGTTACCACACCCTTCGCGTTAACAGAAGCAAATTCTTTGTTGCTCTTAGTATTCACAAGATGCTTTTCAGTGTCAAAAGCCAAAGGTCCCGGATCGGTTGTTATAACATAAACCAGTTTACCTTTTCCGCGTTTAACTTTTCCGTTAATGTGCTCGACCCAATTCGTGGCCTTTATCTTATGCTCAATCTCAACGCTCTTAAAACTGATCTTTGTATTGCCGTGCTTGAGGGTTCCTCCGTTCTTGAATATCACATATGTTTTGAGATCCAGTACTTCACCGCCGGCGAAGCTGATATTTATCGATTGTTCCTGCCCTCCTTCCAGCGTTTTGGCAGTAACAACCAAAGTACCGTTATACATACCGCGAAGCGTAATCGAGTCGTCGTGTTTTGTGATGGATGCAATGTCTTTCGGCAAAGCCCATGCCGGAACATCATCTCCGCAAGTCACATCCCAGACAACAATATCATCACTGTTCGAAGGAGTAAGCAATGCATTGACTGTAACAATGTCTCCTACCCTAAAGCTGTTTCCTAAAGGTGAATTGAGAGCAAGCGCTGTGGAAGGCACACTCACAGACACATTGGGAGCAAAGCCTACCAGATACGGCTGCCCGCTGTAGCCTATGTAGTTAAACTTAGGCATTGACGCATTGCCCGAACAGGCAGATGCAAAATTGACTCTGTTATTCCCATGAACCAGAAGCTGAACCCATCTTCCGTTCTGACCGGAAATCGCAGAAGTAATCTTTCTCTCTATTGATGAGGTATCTTTGTCGTTCTCGCCGACAAGATAGCCGTATTTTTCATAATAACTCCAGGCAGAGCTATCCGAGAGCGCAGGTAATTTGTACTGCCAGTAAGCCATGTTCTTTCCGGGCTTTTTATAATCCTCGGTCGTAAATGCCGTATGAAGCTTCTCAAACTCTGTTTTCTTCATACAGAAATACAGATAGTGCCAGGGCAGACTCTTATCCGGATCCTCACTCAAATCGTCCCAGGTAGTATCCACTGCATAATAGCTTCCGCCAAGTTTAACAGCATTCCAGGCATGTCCTCCGCCACCGCCGGCTCCGCCGCTTCCGGCAACACCGACAATGTAAGCGCAAGGAACGCCCATTCTGTTTAGAAGATAATGATATGCCTTTGCATATCCCTCGCATACAACACCGTAACCCGTAAATACACCTGCAAGTGTATGTGCCCAGCCGCTTGAATCCGGCTGTCCGGTGCTGTCATATTTATAATCAATTTCGTTAACAAGCCAGTCATGCGCAAGCACAGCTTTAGCATAGGCCTTCTCATCGTCGCTTCCGGTCACCAGAGGATTTGCCTCAATGCCTGCAATAACCGCTGAAGCACCCGTAATAACCGCATTTGCGGTTTTGGTTCTTACATCAGCATTTCTAAACTCCGGACGCATGTCTACTCTGAAGCCTACTCCGTCCGAATACATACGAACCGCAGCTACGGAATCACAGAAGAAATACTGGGGATTGTTGTAGAAAAACGAAAGTCCGACCCAATATATCTCTTCCATGGAAAGTTTGGCAGACCCGTAATCTTCGGCAAGGACCTTAAGATTTATGCAGCATTCGTCCGTTCTGTAATTTTTAGAACCGAAGTCCGCGCTTTTTACATAGCTTTCCATTTCGGTCTTAAGAATATTATAGAGTACCTGCTGTTCGGGTTTTAAGGTTGAAAGACCATATCCCGAACCGTCTGCCGCGCCCAAATCAAAGCCACCCACGGTCAGATCCGCACTTGTCGGTGCATTGAACACCGGAGCCTGGGGTTCCGGCCCAAAGGCACAAATCGAAGGTGCCGCGTTGTAAATCGGGATATCTGATTCTTCGCATTCAAAAGACTCCCCGATACTGTAATCAAGGACCTCTACATCCGGCACAGGAATACAAACATCCCCGACAGGCAATTTGCCTAAATCGGCAGCGGCAGCAGCATACGCATTCCTTCCGCCCAAACCTATAAATATTAAAGCTATAAGGCCGATAATGGCCGGGGATAATCGTCTTCTCATAAACAACCTCTTATGAAAAATGGGGGATTCGAAAATCCCCCATTAATACTATTCCGTTTAGCGGAAAGTGGTAACTGAACTTTGGTTATTCTGTTGCACCAATCTGCTTTTCATCGGTATCAACGTTTGTGATAGTAATCGCTACAGATGCTGAAGGAAGAAGTAACTTCTTACTGTCACCTTTCTCGCGAATCCAAATCTTGAAGCCGGCTTCTACAGATTCAGCTACATTCTTAGTACCATCAGCTTCCTTGTATGCTGTTGACTTAGAATTTGACTTAATCTTTCCGTCAGGGCTTCCCTTAGTCCACTTAACATCAACGCTTGTAGGATCGGTAATGTTTCCGGGAAGTACACAGTACTCATAAGTGATACCTGTAGTAGCAGAACCGGTAACAGTTAACTTAATAGCTGATGCGGTTGTAGCTGAAGTAACATGTACCTGAGGAGCTGTACGAACTGCAGCAAGAGTAACAGTTGTTACTGCTGATGCAGGTGCAGAAACTGTTGCTTCGGTTCTAACGTAGATAACCTTAGCATTAGTTGAAAGATCAGATGCTACCCAACTAAGGTCAACACCATTAATCTTTGTCTTTGTAAACATAAGACTGGTTGCATCGGTTGAATCCTCGCTCTTGTCAAACTTCTTAGGAACGTAAGTATCAGCTGCGATAAATTTATCATAATAATTTGCTGAAGTAATCTCATTCTCAGACTTACCATTAGCTACAGGGATAACTTTCCAATCATTATTAGAAGTGCTCACAGAGCTTCCTGAGGTTACCACATAATAGCTCATACCATTCTTAAGACCGATAGTTCCCTTGTCTGCATTGATAGCAATCTTAGGAGCCTTGCCTGCCTTCTTAACAGTAACAGAAACTGCCTTTGAAGGACGAACCGCAGGAGAATCTGTTCCGGCAATACGGAACATAATCTTCTTGCCTGTGCGTGAATAAGCTGTCTGTCCAGTAAGAACACCATCGACCCAAGTTTTTCCATCGTCAACAGAATACTCAAGCTTGTAGCCATCATATGTGTTGCTGCCAGTAGTAGTTGCAACTGTTTTAGGTGTCTTATCCTCATTGTCAAGAGTATAAGTAATTGATGCAACTGCGGGTGCAGAAGCAAATCCTGAACCTGTTCCGACATTCACATAATTAAGAGCTACAACAAGCTTCTTAATAGGTGTCTTGCTTACTGTAAGAGAAGGAGTAAATTTTCCCTTCTTATTGACCGTCTTGTCAGTAAGGAAGAAATAACCATCTTTGTTTACTGCTACGTTGATTGCAGCCTTCTTTGTTCCTGTCTTTGAAAGAGTAAATGCTGCAGTTGTCGAACCATCAATACTCTTCGAATAAGTAGGCTTGCTTGCAGTTGTTTCCTCGTTTTTCTTTGCACTAAGAACGCTGAACTTAACAGCAGCGCTACTTGTATTCTGAATCATAAGTGCATCTTTGTTTGCATCATATGCCATTGTTCCCACTGAAGAGGGTGCTGCAGGAATCGGTGTAGGATCCTCTGTTGCTGCACTAACTTTAGTAGAGAACGTAAGACAAACGAGTGCAAAAGCAGCTACTGAAAAAAGAACCGCTTTTAAACCATTAAATCTTTTCATTTTATACCTCCTTGTGATAAAAACTCCTATCCGTGTCCATCCTTGAACACGAATATGTGAGAAATACATAAGCTGCTGTGACGGGGGTACGGACCCCGGACATTACTTACATATCCGGAAATAGAATCGGACTTCCCGATTCCTTCTCAACGCGGTAAAGCTCTCACACATAATAGTTACTTTAAAACGTATGTAACTGATTACTTGTTTATAATATCGGCACGAAATAGGAATTAGTTTATAGGTAACTTGATATATTTTCATTTTTTGTAACTGAAATTATATCTTTTTATTTGCGTTTTGTCAATTGTGTCATTTTGTTTCTCTTTTTGTGATGTGGTACTCAATCTGTTTTGATTTTTAGCATATTGTTCAGAATTAATCCTTTTCACATTTTCGGTTATATTGTCTCGGATATTCCCGGCACAGAATTCTATAATTTATTTTCCTCAAAAAATAATAGGTCCCCGACATTATGCCAAGGACCCTACTTTGAATTCCTCTGTTAAATTTTCTATTTCAGTTTCAAATATCTGCCCACCAATATCTGCCCTTCAACTGACAGATCGTGAGCATTTGCATAAGTGTATAATGTCGATTTGACAAGATCAGAGATTCATACCTGCTTTGAATTCTGCTTCGTCATTGGCACTAACTGCAATAAGCAGTAATCTGTCCAATTCCTCAGAATCATCAACAGCATTAAGAAGCTCCGAAAGATCGTCGGATACTGTGAATTTGGAATTAAGAATGCGAGTAATAGAATCGATTCTACCCTCGATTTTTCCTTCGTTTCTTCCTTCAATTCTTCCATCCTCAAGGCCGGCTCTGTATTCGATTTTCTTCATTTCTTCTAACAACATATATCTGGCCTCCATATCACGACTTATTTTGATTTTTTTCACTGTGTCCTGCAGTCTCTTTACATATTCATCATCATAATCATCCTCTGATGATTCAAGCCCTGCGGCCACAAATTTCAGAAATTTAACCAGTGCCTCCGGCACCTCATCCTTATTGGTTCCCACCGTACTCAAAAATACAGTATGACTACCATCAGTATAAACATATTCCTTTTCTTCCGCAAGTACCTGCCTGATTGTGTACTTATACTTTTTCAAGTGCAAAGGATCATAATCACAGATGAAAATAACATAACTGTCAGGCAACTCCTCGTAGTCAACCCCGCTTGCCAGCAGCTCCATGTCAATCTGGCTGTGATAGTACCTTGCCCTCTTTTCAAGCTTCTGCGATGTTGCCTGCATCTCAACATTAAAATGAGTGCCTTTTTCATCTTTTAGAAATACATCCAGTCGTACCCCTTTATACTCAGGATTATATACGATGCTTTTCTCCGGGGTAACCTCCACATGATCAATCTTCAGCCCCAGAACCAGTTCAAGTAAGCCTTTCGCATTCTCTTCGTCCAGCATTACTGCTGCAAACATGAAATTATCTTTGATGGTTAATTCTTGTAATTTTTTACGTTTTCTTTCCAACAGTTCCTCCCACATAAAGCCCAGAGGAATTCTGACAATATTATATATTTATCGCAAATTGTCTGTCAATATTCCAATGGCAAAAATACAGGTCCCCGACATTATGCCAAGGACCCTACTTTGAATTCCTCTGTTATTTTCTTTTTTAGTTCAAAACATCAGCTGAGCAAAACCATAACCTTACCAGTCCCTCAAAATCGACTTTCTCTCCAACGGATCAAGGCCTGCAATCTTAGGATCAGCGTAGTAGGAATCATTACGAACATGAGTAGTCGAAACTTCTTCGAATATTGCTCCGTGTTCTGATGTAAACGCATGTTCACTTCCGCGAAGAACAGTCTGAATATCTCCGGGCTTCATTTTGATGTTTTCTCCGTCGAGAGTAACCGTCAAATCGCCGTAGAGAAGCTGGAAGGTCTCCTCTTTCACTTTATGCATATGTGAAGGATTGGTCTGCCCGGGGAGTACGATAATAAGCTTTTTGCAGTACTCACGATTTACTATCGAAATGATGATAGCACCGAACTGTCTGAAATGCTGCATTCCGTAATGATGCGACAGTTCAACTTCAAAGTCACTTCCAAGAGCGATTCCCGCCTCGTAGAGCATACCCTTTGCGTCATGCACTACGCTTCGCATCACGCTGATATCGGTAACCTTGCGCTTTTCGTAAATGGCTTCACCTGACTTGTATGCTTTGCTGGCAGGCATGCCGATCTGGAATTCTCCACTTGTAAGCTGGCGGTCTGCACAAGGCATAGCGAAGAACACATCCTCCGCCGTCAGAACCTCACCCTCTGCGATATCGCGTTTTGCAAACACACCTCGCATAAGGCTTGTAAGTGAATCAACCTCTGCCTGACTGATATATTTTGTCTCTCCGTGAACGCTGTTTTTCTTGCAGGCGCACATATTCTGAGCTCGAAGCACCGCTTCAACCCAGGCATCTGCCTGTTCAGGATTCATCGAATATGCATTGAGCTTGATGGTGTCTGTAGGAAGGCCCACATGACGCTCAAATATTCTGGCCCCCTGTGCTACGGAAAGCATTGCCGGCACATTATCCTCAGGGTCTTCATGTCCCGACCAGCCTATTACGATTCCCGGATAACGTTTGTGCATCTTATCAATGAAATCAAGCTGCAGGCGCTCCTCGGGTGCAGGATATTCGGCAACACAGTGCATAAACGCAAACTCTACACCCTTGTGTGTAAGGAAATTGTATATCTTATCGATGTCCGAAAGGCTCTTTCCTCCGGTCGAAACAATAAGCGGCTTATGGGTAGCTGCTGCCTTTGCAAGCAGCGGCCAGTCCATGGAACTGCAGCTTGCAATCTTAATAATGTCAAGACCCTGATCCATGCACAAATCAACACTCGCCTCATCAAAAGGAGTGCTCATCGGCATCAGGCCTTCTTCACGTATAGCATCAACAAGCTGGTTGAACTGCTCGGCAGAAAGTCTGGTGGACTCAAATCTCGGAATGTGCTTAATATCTGTTCTGCCCTTAAAATCCGGATGAATAAAGCTGTCGAGTTCTCTGTACTGAAGCTTCACAGCCGCCCGAATATTATGCTTACGCGCAATTCTTCCCATTGCCCGAATGATATCTATTCCATGCTCTACCAACCCCTGGTGCGAATTTGCCATTTCAAATATAAAAAGATTGTCAAATAACTCTGCTGTAGTCATATCTGCTCCAATCATAAAAACATATTAGTCTGTTTTTCGCCGTCCATCAACACGGCACTATAATACTCATCACACTCTATATCGGCTTTTTGGTGTGAAAATATAAGAAGGCTTGGCACTAAATTGCATC
>JAZLGZ010000003.1:0-63039 GCA_045616585.1 Lachnospiraceae bacterium | reverse complement strand
TCAATTTCGGGATTCTCCATAACGTAAGGCTCGATGGTTGAAAGAACCTCGCGAACTGCCTGAAGGAACTCGGGCTGGTCGCCGTTCTTAGCTACTACCTGGTTGTACACTTTTTCTGCATAAGCTGTCTTAAACATTTCTCTCTCTCCTTTGTGAAGTTGTAAAAAATTGGTTTTTGGGTAAAAAAATAGACAATGCTAGCGGGTAATTCCGCAGACACCATTGTCTGTTTGTTGACACTATAACGCTTTACAATGCAAAAGTCAATAGTTTTTCACGAAAAAACTTCTTCGCTTTAATTCGGTGAAATGAAGAAATAAAATTGTTTCTCCGAGCATGATGTTTTTCGTTGACAGAGCCGAAAAATTCCATTATAAAATCTAATATGTCAGACCGAAACCAAGAAGACAGTATGTGTCGCACATCGGTCGAAGACGGAGGGTATACTTATGAATTATACGGAAGAAGAAGTAATCGAATATGTAGAACAGGAAAATGTGTGGTTTATCAGACTTGCATTCTGTGATGTTTTCGGAAAGCTCAGAAATATGGCAATTCTCCCCACAGAGCTTCGCCGTGCTTTTAAATGCGGTATTGCTGTGGATGCATCGGCAATTCCGGGATTCGGCGGAGAGATAAAGTCGGATGTATTCCTTCATCCGGATCCTTCAACTCTTGCATGTCTCCCGTGGCGCTCGGAAAACGGAAGTGTTGTCCGAATGCTTTGTACAGTGACCTATCCCGATGGAACTCCCATTGAGAGCGACTCCAGAACAATACTGTTGAATGCTGTTCAAGAAGCTGCGGACAATGGTCTTGAATTTACTTTCGGTTCGGAACTTGAATTTTATCTCTTTAAAACCGATGAGGAAGGCAGAGCAACAAAGGTGCCCTACGACAATGCCGGTTATATGGATGTATCTCCCCTGGATAAGGGAGAGAATGTCAGAAGAGAGATTTGCAGAACTATCTCCCAGATGGATATCGTTCCCGAGACTTCGCATCATGAGGAGGGCCCAGGACAGAACGAGATTGATTTCAAGAGTTCCAATGCTCTTGAAGCAGCCGTCAATACACTTACTTTCAGATCGGTTGTCGGTACTATTGCCGCAAGAAACGGTCTTTGCGCCGATTTTTCACCCAGGCCGCTTGAAGATAAACCCGGAAACGGATTTCACATTACCATATCGGTCAACAAAAGACCTGACCTTAATCCTCAGCTTATAGCCGGTATTATGAACAGAATAAAGGATATCACCGTGTTCCTCAATCCTATTGAAGAGTCTTACAAGCGACTCGGAGGATATAAGGCACCCAGATATATCAGCTGGTCGGAGCAGAACCGTTCGCAGCTTATCCGTGTTCCTGCATGTTTGGCGGGCAATTCATATATTGAACTGCGTTCACCGGATCCTTCTGCGAATCCTTACATCGCATTCGCACTTCTTATTCATGCCGCACTTGAAGGCATAAAGCTTAATCTGCCTTTGCCTGATGCAACGGATTGCAATCTGAGCAAAGCTACAAAAGAGCAGACCGCAGGGCTCGAGAAACTTCCGGGTACTCTTAATGAGGCAGCTGCTCTTGCTTCTGAGAGCGAGTTTGTAAAAGCACATCTTGCTCAGAGCGTTATCGATGCATATTGCAAGAGATAAATTCGGGCAAGAAGCTGCGAAAGTAATTAATTGTTAATGTGATTCTGAAGAAAGGAGGAAGCCGCATGGTTTTTAAGGACAACACCTACAGTGTTTTGATTGTTTCATCATCGGAACAATTTTACAATTCAACAGCACAGCTTCTTCCTCCTTCGACTTATTGGCCGGTCAAAGGTGCCAGGTCCGCAGGCGAAGTCAGACGTTTGCTGATTGAACGCGAGTACGATCTGGTACTTATCAATACACCGCTTTCCGACGAATTCGGTACAAAATTAGCTGTTGATCTGTGTTCAAACGGTGATTCGGGCGTGCTTTTGTTCGTAAAAGGAGAGGTTTACGACGACGTTTACGCGAAAGTTATGGAGGCAGGAGTAATGGTTATACCAAAACCTACTTCCACAATTATGGTAAACCAGTCACTTCGAATGATGTGCTCACAGCGTGAACGAATCCGCAAGATGGAGCAGAAACAGGCGACAGTGGAAGAAAAGATCAAGGAAATCCGTATTGTAAACAAAGCAAAGTGGCTGCTTATCGAACACGAAGGAATGACGGAGTCGGATGCACATCATTTTATTGAGAAACAGGCTATGGACCTTCGCGTAAGCAAGCTTGAATTTGCGGAGGGCATAATAAAACAATACGAATAGTTGAAAAATGTGATTGACAAATGCATACACTTTGACGTAATATAAACGCGTATCGAACAATGACGTTCATTTTGGGACTCACCTCCCGGAATGAACGTTTTTTTATTTCTGAGAGAGAGAAACTGCAAACTTGAAGCTGTATGGCGGAAGGCAGGTATTTCGATACGGACAGGAGGAATACAATGCTTACACCTAACATGAATTATGCGAATTTGAAGGATTCATATCTGTTCTTCAATATCGCACAGAAAATCAAAAAGTATACCGAGGCTCACCCCGATGCACATATTTACCGCATGGGAATCGGTGATGTAACTTTACCGCTTTGCAATGCGGTTATCGAAAAGCTGCACGAGGCGGTCGACGATCAGGCCAACCCCGAGCGCTTCCACGGCTATATGCCTGAGTGCGGAGCACCTTTTTTACGCCATGCAATTGCCGAATATTATCTTAACAGAGGCGTTAAACTCGAAGATGATGAGGTATTTGTTTCAAGCGGAGCCAGTGATGAACTGGGCGATATTACAGATCTCTTCGACAGAGGCAGCAGTGTTCTGGTAATGGAGCCTGCATATCCCGCATATGTCGATGCCAATATTATTGCGGGACGTAAGATTTTCCACGTTCCTTCGGACAGCAGCTGCGGCTTTGTTCCTGCACCCGATCCGAATGTTCATGCGGATGTTATTTATCTTTGTTCACCAAACAACCCTACCGGAGCTGTATTTACAAAGGACCAGCTTAAGGCCTGGGTTGATTATGCCAATGCGGAAGGTTCCGTCATCCTTTTTGATGCGGCTTACGAGGCGTTTATTGAGGATGATGCGCTTCCTCACAGTATCTACGAAATAGAGGGTTCAAGAGAGTGCTGTATTGAGATTTGCTCTCTTTCCAAGACCGCAGGATTTACCGGAACCAGACTCGGTTATACTGTAATTCCGAAAGATATTGTCAGAAACGGTATGTGTCTTAACACTATGTGGGTACGTAACCGTACAACCAAAACAAACGGTGTATCTTATATTATTCAGAAGGGTGCTTCGGCAGTGTTTACACCCGAGGGACAGAAGCAGATACACGACAATCTTGCTGTATATAAGAAAAACGCGGCAGTCCTTGCGGATGTATTCGACCGCCTGGGAATTTGGTACTGCGGCGGAAAGAATTCACCATATATCTGGCTTAAATGCCCCAACGGCATGAGCAGCTGGGAGTTCTTTGATTACCTCTTGAACGAGGTTCAAGTGGTCGGCACTCCGGGCGTAGGCTTCGGAGAGTGCGGAGAAGGCTTTTTCAGACTCACTTCCTTCTCAACACCCGAGGATACTCGGGTAGCAGCAGAGCGTATTTACAATCTGCTTAAAAAATAGGCATTTCTCTCTCAAAATAAATGCATAAACAGGGCATACGGGCTTCGGTCGGTATGCCCTGTTTAATTGTCTGCATTGGGAATCGGCACAGGATATGTTTGTATCCCGAACCGGAGTCGTAAATTCTTGATTTTCATGTGAATTTTATGTAACATAAATAAGATAGAGAAAAGACCATTTATGTAAGGCCTGGCGTCAGATAAATCCTTACGGAACGGAGATAAAATGAGAGACAACATTGATGATGCATTAAATAATATCCTTGGATCTTCTTCGGGATGCAATTATACATTGGATGAGATAAAGCAGGCGGAAAAAATGAAGCGCAAATACGGAGGTACTTTACTTGACAATCTCCGCGAGATTACCGGAAAAACTCTGCCTGATATGAGCACTCTTACACGCCGGAGTGAGGATATCAGAAGCATGTGCGAAGCGAATGGGATTGCGCTTGACGATATGCTTATAAATAACAGTGCGAATATTCAGCGGGAGCTCGATGAGTTTTCAAAAAATCTCGATGCGGATTTCGGAAAACTGCCTTCAAAGAACGACGGTGTTTCAGCGGCAAAGAAGGAAAGCGCTGCGGCTGCGGAGCCCATTCCCACAGAGGTTGATTCCGAAGCTTTTAAGGGTATAAACGATAAAGTTGCGGAGACGGTATTCGGCCAGGAGGAGTTTATCAAGAAGCTGCTTATTGCCTTCAAGCGTCCGTTTGTTATGCCTCCCAAGGAAGGCATGCCCAGAAACAGCATTTATGTTACCGGTGCGGAGGATACGGGACGCCATCTTACTTTAAAGAATATGGCTGCGGAGCTTGCTGAGAAGAAGGTACTGAGATCCGGGGAAATCAGAACCATGGACCTTTCGCTTTATCCTACTTCGACAGAAGAGAAGCTTTTCCTTCAGGACCTTTATTCGGCACTTATGTGCAAAGCACAGATTATTCTTTTTGAAAATTATGACAGCTGTCATACATCGTATTTGAATACCCTCAGTGAACTCGTAATGACCGGAAGCTGTAAACTTACCGCCCGCTATATACTTCAGAACGGTCAGCTTGTAAGTGTGACAAACGGGCTTGCGAACGATGCCGTAAGTTCTCTTTCGGCTAAAGACAAATATCTTGTATTTATCAGTACAAAGAAGCTTGAAAAACTCGCTGACTGCTTCGGAGCTCCTTTTGTAAATGCAATCGGTGATGTCTGCTCCACAGCCGCACTCGGAGAGGAAACTTACGGAAAAATCGCCGAGCGCGAGAAGAATGAGATCATTGAACGCGCGGAAAAGCAGCTTGAGTTTAAACTTACCGTTTCGGAAGATTTTGTACCGTTCAGTGTTACCAAGTCTGAGAAGCAGGCCGGTCTTTCGGGCATTCTGAATTTCTATGAAGACTGCTTAAAGAGTCTTGCCCAGATTAAACTCGAGGAGGATCTTGAAAAGGATACAGAGATTGCACTTTCGGTAAAAGAAGGCGTTGTATATGCTCTGATAGACGGCAGGGAGACAAACCTTCTCGGCACGCTTCCGGGTGGCTACACAGGAGAAATCGAAGCGATTAAGGCCGATATTGATGCTATTGTCGGACTCGGACAAATCAAGGAATATATATTCAGTCTCGAAGAATATTATCGTACTCAGCAGCGAAGACGCGAAGAGGGTCTCAAGACTTCTGAGGTCAGCAAGCATATGATATTTACCGGAAGTCCCGGAACCGGAAAAACCACAATTGCACGTATCATCAGCCGCTATTTAAAGGCTATCGGAGTGCTTACCGGAGGACAGCTGGTTGAAGTTTCACGTGCCGATCTTGTAGGTCGGTACGTCGGTCATACCGCGCCTCTTACGAACCAGGTAATTAATTCCGCAATCGGCGGCGTACTGTTTATTGATGAGGCATATAGCTTGTATCGCGGTAAGGATGACTCGTTCGGACTTGAGTGTATTGATACTCTGGTAAAGGGAATAGAGGACAATCGTGACAACCTCATTGTTATCCTTGCAGGTTATTCCAATGAGATGCAGGAGTTCCTTACTTCGAACTCGGGTCTGAAGAGCCGATTCCCCAACATTATCAACTTCCCTGACTACAGCGGGGAAGAACTGCTTGCTATCGCAAAGATTAATGCAAAGAACAAGGGCTACAAAATCGATGAAGGAGCCGATCCCGGACTTCTTGCGTACTTCAATGCCGTTCAGGCACTTCGTGCCGCTGACGCAGGCAACGGACGTCTTGCCAGAAATAAGATTGAAGAAGCAATTCTTAATCAGTCACGCAGACTTGTTGCGGAACCTGACGCAGATCTGAGCCTTTTGACTTCGATAGATTTTGATTTGAAAGACATCAACGGATAATGGTTTACTGATGAAGTATACCGGGATTAGAGGGAATCTCGATAATATCCGGTGAGATAAATATGAGGGAGTCTCGGATAATATCCGGTGAGATATAATTTGGGGGATTGTTTGTGTTGGAAAAACTGAAAAAGTGCTGTATCTTAAGCGGAAGCACGCTGAAGATTATAGCTCTTGTATCGATGTTTATCGATCACATAGGGGCAGGAATAATAGAGATACGTCTGGACGACTATATTCTTGCGGGGCAGAAATACTGCCCCGAATACATGGATTTGCTCGCAATAGACAGGATTCTGAGAAATATAGGCAGAATATCGTTTCCTATATTGGTTTTTCTGCTTGTCGAAGGCTTTGAAAAAACCAGGAACGCCTGGAAATATCTGTCAAGACTGCTGCTGTTTGCAGTCATTTCGGAGGTACCTTTCGATTTGTGTATGTTCAGAACCGTCTGGTATCCGAGATATCAGAATGTTTTGTTTACACTATCACTCGGCGTTTTGATGCTGATTATCTTTTCGTATACTGCCAGAATCGGTGATGCCGTGTTGGAGTTCTTCGTGGATATCATTATTGCCGTGGGAATGTGCTTCGTCGCAAACTATATTAGGTGTGACTACAGATATATGGGTATAGCTGCGGTTGCTTTGCTGTACTTCTGCAAGAGCAAGCGTCTGTATTCGGTACTGATGCTCGGATGGATAGGAGTGGCTGTAATCGGAACACCTATGTCGGCGCTGAGTGCGGTGCCCGTAGCAATGTATAACGGCAAGCGAGGACTAAAGCTGAAATATGTTTTCTACGCCTTTTACCCCTGTCACTTGCTTTTGTTTTGGGTTGTCCGAAGGTTTATATTCGGAATCAACTAGCCTTTCAGAAAGTCGTACAGATATAAATACTTGAGTGCATTGAACACTTCGCTTGTTCCCGTAAGCTCAAACTGGCGGTTGTCAAGAGTGTGAGTGACTATAGTATTTCTTGATCGGATGGCAACACCCTGCAGAGCAATCGGTTCGATGTTTATTGCAGCTGAGACGTCGGTTCCCGTGAAGGTCGCGTGATCGCAATATGCTTTAAAACAACCGGTTCTTTTATTTATGATTTTATGGTTCTGAATTTCCATGAGAGTAATCTCATCTTCGAAAAGAACTGTATCAACCGCACCGCTGTTTTTTAATTCAATAATACGCTCCTTAAGCGCCTCTTTCTGCTGTTCATCGATTCCGGTGACAGTAAGCGAAGGGGCGTTTTCTCTTGCCAGATCACCGTAAACATTGTATTCGGCCCTGGAACCGCAGCAGCATTTGAGAAATTTGTTATCGGAAGAGAGCGTCCCGATTTTTTGGCATTCGGGACACATAAAGAGAGTGCTCTCCAGTCCGTACGCAAGACGTTTGCCTTCAAAAGCAATTCTCTCGCGTGCCTGCGTTTTGTATGCATCTTCGTATAAATCTTTTATGATAGCGTCGTTTACTTCATCGTCGGTCATACTTTTCAACTCGTCGAGCTCGTAAATATGAATGAGTTTTCCGGTCAGCTGTCCTTTTCTGAGTGTGAAGGACCAGCGGGGCTGAGAGAAGTATCCGCCTTCCATTTTGAAGGTTACAAGCTTCGCGCCTGACTTACGCGCAAGTTTGCCGATGGTGGGAAGGAAATCAAGAGTCTTTCCGCTGAAGGAGCGATTGCCTTCGGGGAATATGGCTACGTTGTGTCCGGCCTTTAAAGTATGGAGCATATTTGAGATGGTATTTACTCCGGCTTTGCCCTTGTAATGCAGAATAGGTGCAAATACGAAATCCAGCAGCCAGCCGATGAATTTGTTGCGTGTAACGTGTTCGCTTGCTACGAAATAAATCTGGTTCTTTACCGCCATTCCGACAAAAGCAGGGTCAAGTTCCATATTGTGATTGGAGAGCAGCAGAAACGGTCCCTCAATAGTGGAAAGATCATCGTAGGTGTAGTTAAACTTTCTTTTGAAAAAGGGTGAAACCGCAAAATGTAAAAATTTGAAAAGGCGAACGTGGCGCTTGTGAGCGCGGATTGCCTTATTGTTGTTTCGCATAAAAAAGCCCTCCGGGAATAGTATGGTTCTAATATACTACCCGAAGGGCTTTTAATTCAATGATGAATTTCTAAAACTTATTTGATTGTAATCAAACTGTCAACAGGAACATCAACGGTGAATGAGCCGTAAATGTTGTTGGGAAGTGTTAATGTAACACTCTTGATGAAGTAGTTGGGTACTGATGTAACCGCATCAACCGAGGTAATGCATGAAGCATTTACAGGAGCTCCGTCATAGTAGAAAGTGAAGAATGAAGGAAGAGCTGCTGTAAGCGGCATGGTTGCGGTTGCGGAAGCTGCAAGCTTGTTTACTGTTACATCGGGAACACTTTCGATAACATTGATGCTTCTTGCACCGAGAGGTGTAACCTGTGAAGCAGTGGTGCCGGCCTTAATCTTGTAAACGGTTACTGTGTAAGTACCCTTCTTAAGCTTTGCACCGGGCGCGATAGGTGCGAACTCAATGTTGTCGTATCCGGGAATGATACATCCTCCGGCTGTCATGGGATCGATGACCTGTCCGTCAAATGATACTGTACAGAAGAGATCTGTAGTATCTGCTGCAATACCGAGATCGGTACTTGTAAGAACTGTCTTTGTAGGATCTACAGTAAGGATATCACCTACGGCTTCCTGAACCTTGTAGCCTTCTGACATGAAGTTTGCATAAACGTAAGTTGACTTCATATCCTGAATGCCCATGCTGAGAACGGTATCGATGACTGCATCGCCCTCAATGGTCATCTGAGCACGACCGGGAGCGTAAACTTCGTCGCTGAAAGGAACGTCTTTTACACTGAACAGTACCGACTCCTTCGGAGAAGAAGCAATTTCGTTACAAGTTACATAAAGCAGAATGCTGTTTAACGAAGCATTGGGAACGAGAGTAACGTAAGAACCGTTGATGTAGCAGGTGTTTCCTGAGAACATAAGAGGACTTACCGTACCTGTTGCAAGCTTGTTGTTTTCGTTCTGCTCAACCGAGAAGGTAGCACCGGGATAAATATCGCCGTACTGATCGTAAGCAACAGCGGTAATCTTAAGCTCATCGCCTACAAGAGGATTGAGGTTAAGATTGCTCTTCGAAGCTGTAACCTTGAAGGTCTTGGGAGCGCGTGCGGCTCTTACGGTAACTTCAAATGCGGCAACAAGTGTTGAACCGTTCTTTACAAGGATGTTGGTTGTACCCTGGTTTACACCGAGAAGTGTGTATCCGCCTGTAGCTGAAAGGCCGCCGATCATCACGGTCTCGGGATTTGCAGACTCAACTGTATAGCCTGTTTCTGTGAAAGTACGATATGAATCATCCGAGAAATGGAAGAGTGCTTCAAGTTCAACGCTCTCGCCCAAAGCAAAGAAGTGTACGGGTGTATCCTTCTTTGTCATGTATACGCCGTCATCCTTTGTAACTGTGTAAAGGTGAGCACCGCTTACGGTATCTTCGTATGAAGTGATTGCACCTACACCTGAAATAACGATAGGATCCATGGTGGTAGGGTTGTAGCCGACTGTAACGGATGCCTTAACTGCGATGGTTGCGTTCTTTTCGGTGAAAGTAATGGTCTGTCCGGTAACGAAGCCCTTGCCGTTGCCGTCAAGCTGCTCTAGCTTGAGGTTGGTTCCAAGAAGAACCTTTGAAGAAAGAGCATCTGTAATATCAACACCGTCAGATGTGAAATACTTGAGGACGATGGTTGTTGTTTCACCGACCTTAGCCTTTTCGGTTGCAAACTTTACTTCGGCAAGATTTTCGAGCTTGGGATTAACTGTCTTGAATGAATATTCAGCGTCTCCTATTGCTACGAAATATTCCTTTTCGATCTCGAAATTATCAAAGAGAGTAACCTCTGCAACGTTGTCCTTAACCTCAAATTTGCTGATTAATGACTGCTTTGAGATCTCGATGCTGCCTTCCTTGAAATAAAGCTTGATATCGTTCTTGGTGAGCTTGGGATCAACACCCGAAACGGTGAAGGTCTTAAGATTGGTCTGCTTAACCTCGAGCTTCTTCTCGGGCTCTGCAGGCTTGTCTTCGGTAACCTTACCTGTAATTGCAACAGAAGCGGTAGCCTTCTTATATGTGCTGCTGTAATAAGCCTCTGCGGAAAGCTTGAAGTCGCCTTCCTTTGTAAACTTTACGGTCCACTTGTTTGAACCTGCTGAAGTGATTTCAACATTTGAAGAACCGGTGAGACGTCTCTTGTCGCAATCCTTACCCTTGGGGAGGCTGACTGTAACGGAATCGCCTACCTTATATGTGCTGCCGGAAGTGATGCCCTTAACGGTAATGTCCGATGCCGCGGCATTGCGCTTTACCGTAACGTTGAACGATGTGTTTAGAATGGGAGTCTTTGAAGTTCCCTTATAAACTTTAACACCGATGGTAGCGGTTCCGGGAGCCTTTGCGGTAACCTTGAAGGTCTTGTTGCTGACCGAAGCGATTTTCTTGTTACTGGTTGTAAGCTTCAATGTCATAGTTTTTGAGTCGTAATTTGTCAGAAGACTGGTAACCTTTAAGTATGATTTGAAACTTGCCTTGGTACCGTTTGCCTTTGCTGCCTTGCAGCCGCCCACAAAGATTGCCTTTGAGGGAGCTCTCAGAGATACCTTGGCTGAAGCTGCCGAAACGGGAACCACGCCTACAAACATTGTGAGAACAAGCATAACTGCGAGTGCTCGGAATATCTTTTTCATGTATTCTCCTCCTTGTTTTCGATTGAATTAATTATACGTGTTTACACATAAAAAAACAATTGTTAAAACGGTTTTCTTTTGTGACAAGAATAAGGCATCATCTTATTCACCTTATATTAGACGACACAATGCTGCCATAGGTTCCGGGAAATATTGCTGAATATTTCGTTGAGAAGCGGTAAATTTGTTGTCACAAAAAGGTTGACATTTGCCATAGTCTGTAGTAGTATAGTGCTTGCGTTTGAAAACGTGAACATAGGGGTATAGTTCAGCTGGTAGAATATCGGTCTCCAAAACCGCAGGTCGTGGGTTCGAATCCTACTGCCCCTGTAAAATTAAAGCATGTAAAACTTGTTCGGTTTTACATGCTTTTTGTTTTTTGATATCTGTTTTTGTTTATAGTTTTTTCTTTCTTTACAGAGTTTACGGTTAACGCTTATCTGCAGACATTTCGCGATTCGCCTTTCATCCACGCTTCTACATTAAGATAAACTTCTTCTGCGCAGCGGCTTCTTGCTTCAACGGTTGCCCATGCAATATGGGGAGTGATGATAAGCTTTTTGCTGTCTTTGATTCGAAGAAGGGGATTTGATGCTTCGATAGGTTCTTTGCTGACTACGTCGAGTGCAGCACCTGCGATTGCGTCGGTTTCCAAAGCTTCGGTCAGTGCTTCTTCATCAATGATTCCGCCGCGTCCGACATTAACGAGGATTGCGGTTTTCTTCATAATATTAAGTTCTGCCGATCCGATGAGACCGCGTGTGGCATCGTTAAGAGGTGCATGGATGCTGACAATATCCGAAGTCTGCAGCAGTTCTTCAAGGGATACTCTGGTGAAACCGGGTTCGTCGTGTTTTCCGCTTGTTGAGTAGTAAATGACCTTGCAGCCGAAACATTTTGCGACCTCCGCAACGCGTCTTCCTATGTCGCCCAGACCGATAATGCCCCAGGTGCGGCCCGAAAGCTCGTTGAACTTAACGCTGAAGTGACTGAAGATATCGCTTCGCGCGTAGTCACCGCTTTTTACGAAGTTGTCGTAATAATTCATCTTCTCCCAGATGTAAAAAACGAGAGCAAAGGTATGCTGAACAACCGATTCTGTGGAGTATCCTTTGACATTTGCAACGGTAATACCGCGGGAATTTGTATAATCGAAATCAACTATGTTTGTACCTGTAGCGGTCAGTGCGACAAGTTTGGTGGTATTGTTTCCGTCGAGAAGTTCGGCATTGACGGGAATTTTGTTGAGGATAACAACGTCGGCATCTTTACAGCGCTCGGCATTATGCTCGGGATCTGTAAGGGGATAGATGGTTACATCACCGAGTTTATTGAAAATGGAAAGGTCAACGTCGTTGCCAAGAGCATTGGCCTCAAGAAAAACTATCTTCATAATTGTAATCTCCTTTTTATCTTTTCCTTATTCATAATACGACGAATGCCTCGTATGCGCAATGGGGACGTTGCTGCATGTGTGATGCCGGCGGCAGGTTATGTTCGCTGCCTGAAAATTATCTTGCGTCGGAAGGGGATTCAATGTATACTAACTTTGATACGCTTATTACAAAATAGGCGGAGTATGGAGAAATATATGGAAAAGAGCGGAACATACAAATTACTCTGCCGCGACGGCAATGCCAAGCGAGGAGAGTTTCATACAGTTCACGGTGTTATCCAGACTCCCGTATTTATGAACGTCGGAACAGTTGGTGCCATTAAGGGTGCTGTTTCGACCATGGATCTGAAGGAGATCGGAACACAGGTGGAGTTGTCGAACACCTATCACCTTCATGTACGTCCCGGTGATGAAGTTGTAAAGAAGATGGGCGGCCTTCACAAATTTATGAATTGGGACAGACCTATTCTTACCGATTCGGGCGGATTTCAGGTTTTTTCGCTTGCGGGACTCCGCAAGATAAAAGAGGAAGGTGTTTATTTCAACTCACATATAGACGGCAGAAAGATTTTTATGGGTCCTGAGGAGAGCATGCAGATTCAGTCGAATCTGGGCTCGACCATTGCCATGGCTTTTGATGAGTGTCCTTCGAGCGTGGCCGAAAGAGCATACATTCAGCCTTCGGTCGATCGTACCACCAGGTGGCTGGTGCGCTGCAGGAACAAGCTCGAACAGCTTAATGCAATGGAAGGAACGGTGAATCCCAATCAGCTGCTTTTCGGAATCAATCAGGGAGGAATCTTTGAGGATATCCGAATCGAGCATGCAAAGAGAATTGCCGAGCTGGACCTTCCCGGATATGCGATCGGTGGACTTGCGGTAGGTGAAAGTCATGAGGATATGTACAGAATCATTCAGGCCGTGACTCCATATCTGCCTGTGGAAAAACCGGTTTATCTTATGGGCGTCGGAACGCCTGCCAATATTCTTGAGGCGGTTGACCGCGGAGTTGATTTCTTTGACTGCGTATATCCCGCGCGAAACGGACGCCACGGGCATGCATACACAAACTTCGGCAAGATAAATCTGTTAAATGCCAAGTTTGAATTGGATGAGAAGCCCATAGAGCCCGGATGCCGGTGTCCGGCCTGCAGGAATTATTCCAGAGCATATATTCGTCATTTGCTTAAGGCCAATGAGATGCTGGGCCTCAGACTTATGGTTACTCACAATCTTTACTTCTACAATCACCTTATGGAAGAGATTCGTGAGGCTATCGAGCAGAAGAGATATTCTGAATTTAAGAAAGAAAAGCTTGCCGGTTTCGAAGCGGGCGAACAGTAAAAAAGTCATATTGCGGAATTGTATGGTGTTCCGTGAAAATAAAGGAGGATAATATAATGAACTATTTAACATTTTTAGGACAGACAACAGCAGATCAGACACCTTCTGCTGCAGGCGGTGTTTGGATGCTTATCGGATATGTGGCCATTATCGGCTTACTTTTCTACTTTATGGCTATTCGTCCCCAGAAGAAGCAGCAGAAGCAGATGGACGCACTCATTTCTTCACTTGAGGTTGGCGACAGTGTACTTACAACAGGCGGATTCTACGGTGTTATCATTGACGTTATGGATGAGGTTATCGTAGTTGAATTCGGAAGCAACAAGAACTGCCGTATTCCTATGAAGAAGACCGCTGTTGTTGAGGTTGAAAAACAGGTTAAGGACTCAGACAAATAATTGATTTGTCAGGAATGTAACAGAATAGACATATTGTTGCCATTATTATGACAAAGTCATGGGTTATAATGTCATCGGATGTGACGCATGGATTTTCCACCGGAGGATGTTACCATGAATAACAAAATTTTAATTAAATTATTCGCTATAGTACTCGTCTTCGGGTTGTGTATTACCATGCGCGGCAAGGTTACAGCATATGCGGCTGAAAACGAGGTTAAGCTTAATGTCAGCGAAGTGTCCGTCATTCTTGGCGGTTCATACAGACTTAAGGTTTACAATCTGTCCAGAGGGCAGAGAGTTGTTTACAGGTCGTCAGACCCTTCAATCGTTGCAGTCAACAGTACCGGCAAGCTTACAGGAGTTTCCTGCGGCAATGCTTCGGTAACTGCTACCGTAGTTGAAGGCGGGAACGCCGTATCAACCTTGCAGTGCGATGTTCTTATAGGACCCGCAGCAGTTAGTATTAAACTCACGAAAACGGAGCTTATCCTGAAGGAAGGCAAGATGAAGGCGTTAAAAACCATCATTTTCCCCCTGAATACAGTTGAAACAGCTACCTTCTATTCGGCAGATACAACCGTAGCAAAGGTTTCTTCAGCCGGAAGAGTTCGTGCAGAAGCAGAAGGCTCGGCTCAGATATATGCATTCCTGTCCAACGGACAGTCTGCGGTATGTGAGGTTACCGTTCTTAACGCCGAGGATTACGACAAGTATCTCGAGGGCGCAAGCATCGACGACATTATGTCGGAGAAGGAAGAGAATGAGAACGGCGAGAACGACGAGAATGTTAAGCCTGAGAACGGCGAGGTTTCAAAGCCTGATGTAACAGATCCCGTTGCTCCTGTTTCCGGAAGCGCAATAAGTGGTAATTAAAGACTAAGTGCCCCGAATTTATTTCGGGGCATTTTGACTTTCCGGACCATTACCGTTATTATGGATATGTTGAATTATAATGTTTTGGAGGACAAGCAATATGGCATATATACTTGTTGCAGATGACAATTCAGATATTACCGATGTTTTATCGGCGTATATAAAAAAAGAAGGACACGACCCTGTTGTTGCTTCAGACGGCATCGAAGCGATGGAGAAGTTCAGGGAATATGTACCCGCATGTGTGCTTCTTGATGTTATGATGCCCCGCGAGGATGGTTACGAAGTTCTCAGAAAAATCAGAGCCTGCTCGAATGTACCTGTTATTATGATTACAGCGAGAGGTGAGGATTTTGAACGAATCATGGGTCTTGATATCGGAGCCGATGATTATATCGTAAAGCCCTTCAGTCCTAATGAGGTTATGGCTCGTGTGCGTGCGGTCATGAGGCGTATGACAAAAACCGAAACTCCCGGAGGCAGTGCGGAAGAGACAAAGCTTGTAATCAGCAATCTCACCATAAATCTTGACGAATACTCGATGCATATCGGAGATGAGAAGATAAATCTCACCAAGAAAGAAATCGAGACTATGTGGACCCTTGCCAAGAACCCGAACAAGGTTTTCACAAGAGACAACCTGCTCGACAGCCTTTGGGGTTACGATTATTACGGCGACAGCAGAACGGTTGATTCGCATATTAAGCGACTCAGGGCAAAGATTGATGCGGTTGATCATCCCGGATGGAGAATCAGTACTATCTGGGGTAAGGGATATAAATTTGAGGTTGATTGAAGCTGATGAAAAAGAGCGGAAGACGATTTAACAACATATTCTTTCGAGTATTCAGTACATTTGCGATACTGATTCTCGTATTTGCTTTTTCGCTGGGTGTTATTTTTGTACGACTTTACAGCAATTCTACCGAGGAATACAACAGGAATGAGCTTTCGCGAATCGCAACCAATGCGGCCGAACGTTTCCGGATGTTTGTCATGGAAGATGAGGTCAGCGAGTGTCTGGAGTATCTGGCAACGTTCAGTGAACTTGAAGATGCGGAATTGTGGAGCATGTCGAATCCGGATGCTTCTTTGCCTATGGGTGAAGGCTTCGAAAGTATTGATGCTTCCCAGGTTATAGGACAGGAGGATTATAATATCCTTGTTAATGCGGCATTCGTGGGAGTATCGAAAACAAGGACCTTCTACAGCGACATGCATCAGTCGACTGCAATGGTTACCGGTGTTCCGATTATAGGTCAGAACCGAGAGATATGCGGAGCACTTTTGATTGTCAAATCTATGGAGCAGATGGATCAGACTATTGATGACTGTATCTCGATGATTTTTATCAGCTCTATTTTTGCACTTGCCATTTCTGCAATCGTTGCCGCATGGCTGGCAAACCGAATCGCATCTCCTATCAGGCAGATGCAGGTTATGGCACGGGAAATGACCGAAGGAAACTATGCCTGCAAGTCAGGCATCAATCGAACGGATGAGATCGGTGACATGGCTCGAAGTATCGATATTCTTTCTGACCGGCTTCTTGAAAACGAAGAAGAGCGAAAGAATATGGAGCAGATGCGACTCGACTTTTTTGCCAATGTTTCCCACGAGCTTCGAACTCCCATTGCGGTTGTAAGGGCATCCACGGAATGTTTGGTTGACGGAGTTATTACCGAAGAAGACAAGGTTTTGGAATATCATGAGAAAATTCTTCGTGAGTGCAAATCGATGGAGCGTCTGGTATCCGATCTTCTGACACTTTCCAAGATGCAGAATCCGAAGTTCATGGTAGAAAAAGAACCTGTCAATCTGGTTCATATTTTTGATGAGCTCGTGCGCAGTGCATCGACAATCAGTGCGGAGAAGAACATCGAAATCATTATGGACAAGGATAAAGATGTCTATATGATGATGGGTGATTATGATCGTCTGCGCCAGATGTTTATGGTTATCTTTGATAATGCAATCAAGTTCTCTCCGGAGAATTCACACATTTATGTTTCACTCAAGTCAGGAGAGCGTATGCAGGTGTCCATCAGGGATGAAGGCATCGGCATTTCTCCTGAGGAACTTCCGAGCATCTTCGACAAGTTTTATAAGTCGAAGCTTCGGCAGAATGCGAAGGGAACCGGTCTTGGACTCGCAATCGCCAAGTATATTGCCATCAAACATGACGGTGATATCGAGGTTAAGAGTGAGGTCGGAAAGGGCACGGAATTTATTTTCAGCTTCAAGGAGATCTTTGAAGAGGATTTCGTGTGAGTACGGAAACGAGAAGACAGATATAACCGGGGTAACAAAAAGAAGAGAATTCGGATATTCTGCTTGTCATATATAACCGTATATAGTATGATAATTATATACAAATGAGATTATCACAGAGTAGTTCTCAGAAGAAATTGTAATATTTCCTGGGGTGTGCGATAACTCCTTGATTTTTGAACCTACATCACTTTAAACGGAACTCCAATATTTTTAAGTCTATGTCAGGCCTCATCATATCAGTGGAAGGCAGAAGCTTAAGTGAGGGCATCCACCTAGCAGTAGCTAGGAGTCAAAAATCGGGAACCGGCACTTTGGGTACACATTCAACCGTCGCTTATGCGGCGGTTATTTTTATGCAGTGAAATATGCAGCCTGAAAAAATGTAAAAATAGTAGTTGACACATAATACTATGCGTTGTATAGTAAAATGCATAACGAGGTATGATGCATGGCAAAGTATGTGATAAAAAGTAAGGATTTGCAGAGCAAATCCTAATGAGGTCACGATGAACCAACGTGACCGAATAGAAAAGGAGGATATTTCTTGGAATCGCAATTCAGACGAGGAATTCTCGATGCCTGCGTTCTGGCAGTACTTGAGAAGGGCGAATCCTACGGATACAAACTGGTGACAGATATCAGTGAGTTTATCCCTATCACAGAATCTACTCTTTATCCTATTTTGAAAAGGTTGGAGCAGAGTGAAATGGTAACGGTTAATACTCAGGAGTATAACGGTCGCTTGAGGAAGTATTACAGGATAACAGACAAAGGGCGTATGAAAATAACCGAACTTCTTTCCGAGTGGGAAGAAATGGTGAAGGTGTACCTGTATATCAGAAAAGAAAGAGAAGAGAATCATGACTAAAGAAGAATTTTTGACTGAACTCAGAATCAGTCTTGTTGAGGCCGGAGTATCACCGGTACAGGATATAATAGACTATTATGATGAGAGCATCTGTGACAGAATTGACAGCGGAATGTCTGAAGAAGAAGCTGTCGCACAGTTGGGAACTATTGAAGAAATAGTAAAAAATCATGTTGCCGATATGCCGATGGCATCTGTTGTTAAGTATAGAATAAAAGAGAGCCATTCTAAGGCAAAGGAAAACGGAAAAGGTATTTTATGGGTTATTCTGGCGGTTTTGGGCTCACCTGTATGGCTGCCGATAATGCTGGCGATGGCAATTGTAATGCTGGTTCTTTATGCAGCATCGTGGGTAGTTACAGGGGCTTTCTTCGCAGTTGATTTTGCGCTTGCAGCAGCTGCTTTGGGAAGCATGGTCGGATTGTTCAGAGCGTTTTTTACAGGCATGAAACTTGTTTCTTCATTGGCGGGCATTGGATTTGTTTTAATATTTGCCGGAGCGAGTATCCTTATGTGGAAGCCGGTTCTGAAGCTGGCAAAGGTACTTGTTTCGCATGTTAAGCGAATGTTCAAAAGAATTAAATTATTATTTGTAAGATAGTTTACAGGGAGGCAACGTAAATGAATAAGTTAAGTATTATTGCAGGACTCATGATTCTTGCAGGAATTTTAATAGTAGGAGGCGCGCTCCTCCTTGCAGGCGGAGATTTTTCCGTAATTAATACAAGCGGTGAAACGTATGTCGATAAAGAGTATGTATGCCGCGGTGAAATAGATTCAATCAGCATAGATGAGAGCTCGAATGGTGTGATTTTTGAATCTGCGGATGTTAAAAATGTTATTGTTAAGTACTGCGAAAGTGATAAGGTTAAATATGATATAACCGAGAAAAATGCACAACTGACGGTAATAAAGGATACTAAGTTCTCGATTTCTTGGGGAATCAATCTTAAGGATACCAAGGTAACGGTGCTTGTTCCGAAAACATTTGCCGGTGACATAACCGTAAAGAGCTCCAGCGGTTCGATAAAAATTGCTGATGCCAGCGCAAATAAAGTGGATTTAAACCATTCATCGGGAAGTATTGAACTCATAAATATCTCAATAGCGGACAAGCTTGAAGCTGTGAATACTTCGGGAAGTATAAAATTGGAAAATGTGACTGCAAAATCGGTTGATCTGTCAAATACATCGGGATCGGTGACAATTACAAATGTTAATGCAGCTGATTCTGCAAATGTAAAAACTTCCAGCGGCTCGATAAAGCTGGACAGACTGAAGGCAGGAGGAAATATTACTCTTAAATGTACAAGCGGATCCGTAAAAGGTTCAATATGCGGCAAGGAATCTGACTTCAGCATTTCTGCAGGGTGTACATCAGGCTCCTGCAATCTTGAGAACTCTTCAGGGGCATCAAGAGAATTATCGGCAAAAACCACCAGCGGATCGATTAAAATTGAATTTGTTGACTGAAAATAATAAAAGCGGGACCGTTTCGATCCCGCTTGATTTTTTTTATTTATATCTTTACTTTGCTCTGAGGTAAGTTGCGCATACCCAGCCTTCACTGCTGCCGCTGCGGATGTAGTACCATGAACCGTCACTGTTGCTGTCAAGGAAGGTTACTTCGGTGTTCTTTCTGAGGGCGGTTACCTTAGGATAAGAGGTTCCGGCACCTGTACGAACATTTAAGCCTGAGTTTGCGGTGACGATATATGTCTTGGGAGCAGGAGCTGATACTTCAACAGGGGCAGGAGCACCGGTTTTGCTGTCTACACGCTCGAGAATCCACTGCTGATTGAGACCTCCGTGATAATTAAAGGCGATGACGGGAGCTACCACTACGACTCCTCCGCACCAGTCAAGTACTGTATTGAAATTGCCGCATTCGGGATAAAGGAATACACCGTTTGAGCCCTGAACAATTTTGAAACGCTGAGCTGAAGTATTGTTTGTGTTGTAGTTCCAAAGTGCCACGTTGCTTTCTGATGAAGCTGAAGGAACATCGAGAGACTTGTCACCGCCGCATAATGCGCTGAAGGTGTACCAGCCGTCGCCGAGATGCTTAACCTTGAAGAGCTGGGCCTTCGTTCCGTTGTAAGGGTATACCTGAACTGCGGCCTGATTCTTGTTTGAAGCGCCGCTGATGTCGATTACGTAGTTGCGGTCGAGAGCGTTGCGGATAATGTAGGTTCCTTCTTCGATGCTTACATAATTGGCTGCGGGATTGCCTGCAGTATCGGAAGTGTTGTATGAAATTGCTCCGCCTACGAAGCCCTTTACGTTGTAGAAGTAAGGATATCTTGACTCAAGTGTGATGCCGGAATTTGTTGAATTTAAAAGGCTGTCCATGATATATACTCTGTTGTTGGCAAGTGTACGGCCCTCGTCAACCGCAACCCAGTGCTGTGAACCGCTCTTTGTCTGAACGCTGATAACAAGATGATAGCCTGCACGTACTTTTTCGATGAGGAAGTTGTTGTAATCTGAGCTGGAGAAGGTTCCGCCGCTCTTAAGTGTTGAATAGTCACTGAAACCGAAATAAGAAACTGCTTTTGCCCAATAAAGAGCACCACCGTCGGTAAATCCCCCGATTGCTGTCATACCGTCTGCAGCAACACCGGGTGTACAGGAGTCGTTCTTGAGTCCTGCCTGGATAGCAAGCTTGTCAATTGAGCAAAGAAGGCAGCCGTACTTGCCGCATGTTGCACTTCCCCAACCGAGGTGATTGCCTGACCATCTGGAATCCGACTGCATCCAGGTTTTGTAGCTTTCTGCCGCCATGGTTCTGTTTATTGATGTACCTGAAAGAATCATCACTGTAAGGAGCACAGCAGTTATAAATTTGAATAAAATGTTTTTAGTTTTCATGATTTAATCTCCTATTTGTGTTATAGTTTATTTTGTAAGTTTTCGCCGGCGTCTTTCGTTTGATTACGAGTTCATTATGCAGGATTTCCGGAATTTATTTCTCCCCCAAAATGGGTGAAAAAATGATTGCTTTAATTTTTTTTGATAAAGGTACGGGATTATGACGAATTGTATTATAAAAGGTCTTTCGCCTCAGGATCAGGGAGCGTTATCATTTTATAAAACTATTGCGGTGCTGAATGAAGATCATGGAGTTTACGTTGTTCAGAACATTGAGAATAATCGAATATACATCAGAAAAGAAAGCGAAAAGCACAATATAAGTGTATTCCGCTATCTGAAAGAAAACCCTGTAAGGAATACGCCTTATATATATGAGGTATTTGAAGGCGATGACCGTGCGGTAGTTATAGAAGAATATATATCGGGAAATACGCTTCAGTTTCTTATTGATAACGTTGACATAACCGAGCAGACAGCCATTGATTTGTTTATGCAGCTGTGCAGAATAGTGAAAAATCTTCATGAGCTTCCGACACCGATTATTCACCGCGATATAAAGCCCGGGAACATTATTGTATCTGAGATGATGGAACTGAGTCTTCTTGATATGGATGCAGCAAAATGGTATACACCCGGAAAAGCGGAAGATACCGTGCTTCTGGGAACTCCGGAATATGCAGCGCCCGAACAGTATGGTTTTTCGACATCGTCGGTTCAGACGGATATATTTGCTCTCGGTGTGGTTTTGAATATGATGGTAGTTAAAGACTACCCGAAGAACCGCAGGGCAGAAGGGAAAATCGGCAAAATCGTTGAAAAATGCACGCAGATTGATCCGGACAAGCGCTACAGTTCGGTACAGGAGATTTTAGATGAACTGGAGGGCAATTCAACTTCAGGCACCGGCAGGGAAGAGTATCCGTTTTATTTGCTTCCCGGAATGAGAAGCAAAAAGATGTGGCTGGCTTTACCTTCTTTGTTGGGGTATGCTGCTCTTATCTGGCTGTCTTCCTTTTTCGGAACGTATTCATTCACGGGCGTTTACGGAGTAGTGTACAACATAGCCAGGGCACTTTTGGTACTGATAATACCACTGTTTCTCGGAAATTATATGAACATATGGGAACGCCTTAAATTAAACGAGATAAAAAAACTGCCGCTTCGAATACTTGCAACATTCTTTACCGGACTGCTGCTTTTCTTAATCGGTATTTTAATATTCAGCGGCATCGAGTCACTGCTTGTAACAATTAATAACGGAGCCCTTTGGGCAGGAGTGTGGAATGGCTGAGAAATCAACTGAAAATCTTCATCAGGTACTCAGGTCGGTTAAGCTTGATGAACTGGATGCTTTTTTGAAAAATAATGAAAGTGAATTTGTTCCGGAATTCAGACCCTTTGCGGAATTCTTCAGAAATACGGTTAAGCAGCATAACAGAAAGCTGCATGATGTCTTTTTGGATGCTGATATCTCGGAGAAATTCGGATACAGCATTTTATCTGAAGAAAAGTCCACAAAACAGCGTGACATTATTGTAAAATTGTGTCTGGCAGGGCACTTTACACTCAAGGAAGCGCAGCATGCACTGCAGCTGTACGGGATGTCTGTGCTATATCCGAGAGATCAGAGGGACGCTGTTCTGATTGTGGCTTTCAATAACGAGATATTTGACATCTATGAGGTGGATGATTTACTGAAACAGTATAAATTGGAGGAACTGTATACTTCCAAATCAACAAATTAAATTAGGGCTCTTTTGCGTTTTTGCATAAGCGAATTTCACCAATTTTGGGGGTGATTTGGACTTTTGAAGTGAATGATAATATTTTCGGAGCATGATGTTATACGCTGCCGTAGTCAGCGGCACTTGTGAGGAATGATTAATTATTATGAACGAAGATATTATTATTGAAGTCGGGTATGTCATCGAACTGGACAACCATGAGTATTATTTGATTGCTGAAAAGGCGGCAGAAGATTATTACAGGCTGATTTACATTCAGGATGGTCAGATAACCGAACACGAGGTTATGGGAACGTTTATAAAGGACACTTTTTCGGGCAACCTTTATATAAGGTTGGAGTAACGTAAGGGGCTGCAAAAATGCAGCCCCTGTTTGTTACGATTCAGTATAGACAAATTTCACATTTTTTTCAAAATTATGATATAATATAAGTTGTATAATTGTGTTTGAGCGCGTGCACGTATTTGAGTGCGGTGCTTGCACAAATGAGGTCAGGATGAACCTATGTGACCTGATGTTGATGAGAGAATGCAATATCCTTTGATATGGAGCGTGAAAGCGTATGAGAGATGGATTTGTAAAGGTTGCTGCGGCAACACCCGTTATAAAACTTGGTAACTGCAAGGAAAATGCGAAAGAGATTATCAAATTGATAAATCAGGCCGAAGAACTCGGAGTAAAGGTGCTGGGATTTCCGGAACTGTGTCTGACGGGTTTTTCGTGCGGAGATCTTTTCCTGCAGGATACTTTGATAAAGAGTGCTGAGAAGGAGCTTCTTAATATCGTTGAAGCAACAAGAGGACTTGATGTGCTGAGCGTAGTGAGCCTTCCGGTGGAAGTAGGCTTTAAACTTTATCTTTGTGCCGCTGTTATTCAGAACGGACAGCTGCTCGGACTGGTACCCAAGTGTAATCTTGTTGATTACGGCGGAGACTGTGAAAGCAGATACTTCGTTCCCGGAACCGCTGCAGCGGACTTTATCGAATTTGCCGATATGGAGGTTACTTTCGCGGCAAAGCAGATATTCAGATGCAGTGAGTATCCCGCACTTTCGGTAGCGGTTGAAATATGTGAGGACTTGTGGGTTCCCGCAGCACCGAGTATCAGGCATGCCTGCGCCGGGGCAACGGTTATTGTCAATCCTGCCACCAGCTGTGAACAGGCCGGCAAGCGAAAGATCAGACGAGATCTTGTGGGGGCTTTGAGCGCCAGAACTCATTCGGCATATGTGTATGCGTCATCGGGTGAGGGTGAATCTACCACGGATATGTGTTTTTCGGGACATCGAATTATTGCCGACGACGGAGATATCATAGCCGAGTCCGACGCTTATACTGCAGGACTTACCGTTTCGGAAGTTGACGTGAATGCGCTTTGTATCGAACGCAGACAGCAGACCTCGTACAAGGCCGGCGACGACGGATATATCATCAATGAATTTTCACTTGAGTCTGCGACGGAGGAACTTCCCGAAACGGTGCTTACCAGGCATATCGCGAAGAAGCCTTTCCTTCCCGAAGAGGTGCAGGCGAAGGAAGAAGCTTTGAACGAATACTTCGATATTCAGGTTCATGCGCTTATGTCACGACTCAGCGCCATCAACTGCAAATCCGCGGTCATCGGAATTTCGGGAGGTCTTGACTCGACTCTTGCGGTACTGGTTACCGCCGAAGCATTTAAAAAGCTCGGACTCGATCCTGCCGGAATTATTGCGGTGACCATGCCCTGCTTCGGAACTTCCAAAAGAACTTACAACAATGCGCAGGTATTGGTACGTGAGCTTGGAATCAAGCTTCTTGAGATAAATATTAAAGATGCTGTATTGAAGCATTTTGCGGATATCGGACAGGATCCCGAGAATCATGATGTGACCTTCGAGAATGCACAGGCACGTGAAAGAACCGAAATTCTCATGGATATGGCCAATATGCACAACGGAATCGTGGTCGGAACCGGTGACCTTTCCGAGCTTGCATTGGGCTTTGCAACCTACAACGGAGATCACATGGCAATGTACGGTGTGAATGCATCGGTACCCAAGACCGTTATCAGAGAAATCGTAAAGAATATTGCACTGAAGTCTTCAAGCGAGGCACTGAAGGATACATTGCTTGATATCCTCGGAACTCCTGTATCACCGGAGCTGCTTCCTGCGACTGCGGAGGGACTTTCGGGACAGGTCACCGAAGACATCGTAGGACCCTATGAGCTGCATGATTTCTTTATTTACTACATGGTTCACTGCGGATTTACTCCCGCGAAGATTTTCAGGCTTGCAATGACGGCTTTTGCGGGAGAATACGATAAGGCAACGATTTTGAAGTGGATGAAGATGTTCTATCGCCGCTTCTTCGCACAGCAGTTTAAACGCTCCTGTATGCCTGACGGACCTTTGGCAGGCCCTGTTTCACTCTCGCCCAGAGGAGCATGGCATATGCCCAGTGATATCCGCGGAACCGCATGGCTTGAGGAAATCGAAGCACTTGAAGATTAAAAGCTGTTACAAAAGAGAGAAGAAATATGGATAATAACAACAAAAACAACAAAGACAACAAACCGTCACAGAACGGAAGAACCTTGATATTCTGCCTGATGATAGCTGTTCTAATGATGCTTGTTTTCAGATATTTCACGAAGCAGATCAGAGCGGGACAGTTTCAGGAGATTACCTACAACCAGTTCCTTGATATGATTGACAAGGGAGAAATCGAGAAGGTCGTCATCGAGGATGAGAGAATCGTCATCAGTCCTTCAAAGAAAACTTCCATGAACGTTGTATCCTATTATACGGGTGTGGTCAACGACAAGGATTTGAAGGACAAACTTTATGAGGCGGGAATTCCTTTTAATCACAAAATTGTCGATCGAAGCATGACTATCTTTGACATCTTCCTGGGATACATACTTCCTTTTGCCATGATATATCTGGTTATGCTGTTCTTTATGCGAATGGTTACCAAGAACGGCGGCGGAATGATGGGTGTGGGAAAGTCAAACGCCAAAGTATATGTCGAGAAGGAAACCGGAGTTACATTTAAGGATGTAGCCGGACAGGAGGAAGCCAAGGAGTCCATCAGCGAGCTTGTTGATTTCCTTCACAATCCCGGAAAGTATCAGAAAATCGGTGCGAAACTTCCTAAGGGTGCATTGCTCGTAGGACCTCCCGGAACCGGAAAAACTCTTCTGGCAAAAGCCGTTGCGGGTGAGGCACATGTCCCTTTCTTCTCGCTTGCGGGTTCTGACTTTGTTGAGATGTTTGTCGGTGTCGGAGCTTCACGAGTTCGTGACCTTTTCAAGCAGGCGCAGCAGCAGGCTCCCTGTATCGTATTTATCGATGAGATCGATGCTATCGGAAAGAGCCGTGACTCACAGTACGGAGGCGGCAACGATGAGCGTGAGCAGACCCTCAATCAGCTGCTTGCCGAGATGGATGGTTTCGATACCAGCAAGGGAATCGTTATTCTTGCGGCAACCAACAGACCCGAGGTACTTGATAAGGCACTTCTTCGTCCGGGACGTTTTGACAGAAGAATCATAGTTGACAAGCCCGATCTTAAAGGACGTGTCGATGTTCTCAAGGTTCATGCGAAGAACGTGTTTATGGATGATTCTGTTAATCTCGAAGAAATCGGATATGCGACATCCGGTGCGGTTGGTTCGGATCTTGCCAATATTATTAATGAAGCCGCTATTCTTGCGGTTAAGCAGGGACGCTCCGCGGTATCACAGGCCGATCTTATGGAGTCTGTGGAAGTTGTAATCGCCGGTAAGGAGAAGAAGGACCGTATTTTAAGCCCCGAAGAGAAGAAAATCGTTGCTTACCATGAGACCGGACATGCCCTTATTTCAGCGCTTGAAAAACATGCCGAGCCGGTACAGAAGATTACCATTGTTCCCAGAACCATGGGGTCTCTGGGATATGTAATGCATGTTCCCGAGGAGGAGAAATATCTCCAGAGTGAGGATGAACTTCGTGCAATGCTTGTTATGAGTTACGGCGGACGTGCTGCAGAAGAACTTGTATTTGATTCGGTTACAACAGGTGCCGCAAACGATATTGAGAAGGCAACAAACCTTGCACGCGCAATGGTAACCCAGTACGGCATGTCGAAGAAGTTCGGAGCTATAGGACTTGAGTCCATCGAGAATAAGTATCTTGACGGACGTGCTGTCAGACAGTGCGGTGAGCAGACTTCCGGCGAGATTGACCATGAAGTTATGGCTATCCTGAAGGAAAGCTACGAAAGAGCAAAGACTCTGCTCAGCGAGAACCGTGATATTCTTGACTCGATTGCGGCATATCTGAGTGAGCATGAGACCATTACCGGCAAGCAGTTCATGGATATATATGAGAAGTGTCTTGCAGACCGTAATAAGTCTGCTGAGGAAGCAGACAATGCAGCTGAAGAAGAAATAGCTGATGAGGCAGCAGCCGATACTGCAGAAGAAGTAAACAGTGACAATACTGCAGATAGCCCAACAGAAGAGACCGATGATAAAACTGCAGCTGAGGAATAAATAATGATTATAAGGGACGGACCTGTCTTTGCGGACGAGGATATGTCCCTTTAATTATCATCAGGGTAAAAATCGGGACTTAGTTTGCAGTATAAAGGAGAAAGAGAATATATGAGAATCGAAGAATTCAAGATGGAGCGTCAGGGACTCCTGGAGGTTGGAGAAGAAGTTACCATTGTCGAGAAAAATACAATTGCCTTTTATTATTACACCATTCAGCCTGCATTGGCTATGTCGGGCAATTATGAATTCGGCAATCGAATCAAGTCGACCAAAGGTGTTGTAAAAGAAATCAAACAGGATCCGCGTGGTTTCTTTGTATATGTTGAATTTGAAAATTAAGGAGCTCCGGTATGTTCAATCTTGAAGAGGAACTTAAAAAGCTGCCCAATAAACCGGGAGTTTATATCATGCATGACGCAAGTGATGCTATTATTTATGTGGGCAAGGCCGTAAGCCTGAAGAATCGCGTGAGGCAGTATTTTCAGAAAAGAACCAGGTCGCCGAAGATTGAGAAAATGATTTCTTTGATAGACCATTTCGAATATATTGTTGTCGGCAGCGAGATGGAGGCACTGGTTCTGGAGTGCAACCTTATCAAGGCCAATCGTCCGAAGTACAACACCATGCTTATGGATGATAAGACCTACCCTTTTATCAAGGTTACGGTTGCGGAGAACTTCCCGAGAGTGTTCATGACCCGCAGGCATATAAATGACGGATCGCGATATTTCGGACCTTACACCAATGTTGATGCGGCGAAAAATACTCTTGAAATGCTGAATAAGCTGTTTAAAATCAGGCATTGCCGCAAGATGATTCCTGACGGAGGAATAGAAGGAGAGCGTGCATGCCTTTATCATCATATGCAGCAGTGCGATGCGCCGTGCGTGGGCAATATATCTTCCGAAGAGTACCGCCGGTCAACCGACAGAATAGTAAAGTTTCTTGAAGGAGATTCGAAACTCATATGCAGGGATCTTGAAGCCAAAATGAAGAGCGCGGCAGCTGCTATGGAATTTGAGAAAGCGGCTGAGTACAGGGACCTGCTCAATGATATTAACCGTATGTCGCAGATTCAGCGCGTTACCAGTGAAGATACCGGAAATCGTGATGTGGTAGGACTTGCCGCTGCAGGAGCGGAAGCGGTTGTTCAGGTGTTTTTTATTCGAGGCGGCAAACTTGTCGGCAAAGAGCATTTTTATATGAATGATGTCGAGCATGAGTCACGCCCGAATATCATGAATGAGTTTGTGAAGCAGTATTATGCTGCTATCCCCGCCATTCCGAAGGAGATTCTGTTGAGCGAAGAGATTCCCGAGGAAGAGCTTATTTCACAGTGGCTCTCCGCAAAGGCCGGATCTAAGATCACCGTCAAGAGCCCCAAAAGAGGTGAAAAAGAAGGTCTTATTAAACTCGCCTGTTCGAATGCATCGGGAATACTCGTGCGCGACAGTGAGAAGCTTGCTGCGGAGCAGAAACGATCCGAAGGAGCACTCGAGGAACTTAGTGAACTGCTTGGAATAGAATATCCGACCCGAATTGAGGCATATGATATTTCTCATATCAGCGGTTTTGAAACCGTCGGTTCGATGGTGGTATATGAGAACGGAAGACCCAAATCGAGCGATTACAGAAAGTTCAGAATAAGAACCGTTGTAGGACCGGATGATTACGCGAGTCTTGCCGAAGTCCTTACCCGACGCTTTGAGCACGGAAAACGAGAAATGGAAGAAGCTAAAGAAAGCGGTGCAGCATCAAAGCTTACAAGTTTTTCGAAGTTTCCGGATCTTATTATGATGGATGGCGGACGCGGACAGGTGAATGTATGTCTCGAAGTATTTGAGAAACTGGGACTTAATATAAAAGTATGCGGACTGGTCAAGGACGACAGCCACAGAACCAGGGGAATTTATTATCAGAATGTTGAAGTACCCATCGAGTACAATTCCGAAGCCTTCAGGCTTATTACGCGTGTGCAGGATGAGGTACATCGCTTTGCGATTGAGTATCACAGGTCACTGCGTTCGAAGGAGCAGGTACATTCGATACTCGATGATATAGAAGGAATCGGACCGAGCAGAAGACTTGCTCTTATGAGAAGGTTTGAGTCTTTGGAGGCTATCAGAAATGCCAGCCTCGAAGAGCTTGAGAACTGCGAGAAGATGAATCGCGCCTCGGCCGAAGCTGTTTACAACTTCTTCAGAAAATGAAAGGAAATACTGCATGGCACTGTTTCTTCACATGGGAGCTTCGGGCTCCGGTAAATCGTATGAGCTTTATAAAATGATAGTTGAGGAAGCTTCAAAAGACTTCAACCGCAACTATCTTCTTGTCGTGCCCGAGCAGTTTACTCTTCAGACCCAGAAGGACATGATTAAGGCTTCCCCGAGCGGAGGCATTATGAATATTGATGTCTTGAGCTTCCCGAGAATGGCCCATCGAATATTTGAAGAACTTGGTGTAAAGGCACCCGTGACTCTCGAAGATACCGGCAAAACCATGATTGTCAAAAAGGTTGCTTTGGACAAAGCCGACAAGCTCGGACTGTATGCGGGAAAGGTTCATAAACAGGGCTTTATTCAGGAAATGAAGTCGGTGATTTCGGAGTTTTACCAGTACGGTATCGGACCTGACAGGCTTGACGATATGATGTCATTGTCGGACGCTCGTCCGGGGCTTCTAAGAAAGCTTCGCGACGTATCTGTCATTTATGAGGGCTTCAGGGACTTCATAAACGGCAGATTTGTTATGAACGAAGAACTGTTGGAGCTGTTCACAGAAAAGGCGTCCGAATCGAAAGTGCTGAAAGGGGCCGTTGTCTGCTTCGACGGATTTACCGGATTTACCGTTATGCAGTTCAGATGCATCGAGAAGCTGCTGGAGCTGGGCTGTGACATCCATGTAACCGTTACCGTCGATGCGAAGTTTGCGGACAAAGCACCCGATGATGAAGACATATTCTATCTGAGCGAAAAAACTGCCGAGAAGCTTATTATGCTTGCGGACGGAACAGGTACCGAGGTTGTGAAAGAAATACTCGAACCCGATGTTATGCCTCGATTTGCTTCATCAAAGGCTTTGGAAGCCCTGGAGAAAAATATTTTCAGACAGAAGATTGATCAGGCAGCCGATTCGAACGGAATAAAACTTGTATCCTGCGAGAACCCTTCGGCGGAAATCAGATACAGTATATGTGAAATCAGAAGACTCGTTGCTAATGAGGGATATCGCTACAGCGAAATAGGAATGATAGTGGGGGACCTGGCTTCATACGGAAGAATAGCCGAGAGAGAGTTTCTTGCTGCGGGTATTCCATGTTTTATAGATACCAAAAAGAATATTTTAGGTACCGCACCCGTGGAATTTGTTCGTGCGGTTATTGAAGTTGCGGAAAATGACTATACTTACGAAAGTGTATTCAGGTTTTTGAAAACGGGTCTTTCGGGAATTGAGCGGGAACGCATTATGAAGCTCGAGAATTTCTGTCTTGCCAGAGCAGTCCGCGGAAGAAGTATGTGGAAAAAGACCTGGGAGGGAAGTTACCGCACAAGATATGCGGTAGATATAAATGAAATAAATTCGGTAAGAGAGAAAGTATTTAAGCTTCTCGACCCTGCGGTTGAGGTGATTCGTGCGAAAGCTGCAACCGTTGCGAAGCGTATCGAAGCAATAAAAAGCATTCTGAACAGCTGCGGAGTTTATGAATCTTTGAATGCGCAAGCCGAAGAATTCAAAGAAAGCTCCGACCGTGAAAAGCGTCTGGAGGCACACGAGGCAGGACAGCTCGGAGAAATATTGGATTCCGTATTCGAACGAATCTGCCTTCTTCTGGGTGAGGATGTCATGAGCCTCCATGAGTTCGGCGAGATTTTGAATACCGGTTTTTCCGAGGCAAAGCTTGGGCTGATTCCCCAGGGCGGGGACAGCGTCGTGGTAGGTGACCTTGAGAGAACACGTTTCAACGGAATAAAGGCGCTTTTTGTTCTGGGTGCAAACGACGGTATGATTCCTGCGGGCGCAGCCGACGGAGGTATTCTTTCCGATGCCGACAGAACTGTTTTCGAGGAAAACAATATAGAGCTTTCGCCTACGAAGAGGGCGACAGCATATTTGAACGAGTTTTACTTATATCTCAATCTTACAAAACCTTCACAGAAGCTTTATGTTTCCTATCACAGAATGACTGCGGAGAAGAAGCCCGGAAGACCTTCCTATATCTTTGGCAAAATAATGAGGATTTTTAAAGGGCTCGCGATTGAAAACAGCTACGCAACAGATACGAATCTTTTGCTCGGAAGTGATGAAGGCCGCAGAAGCGCGGCGGTTCTGCTGCGTGAACATGGTTCAAGGACTTTGCGCAGAGAGGATTTCGAGCTTCTTTGCAATGTTATGACCGAACATCCGGAACTCTTTAAAAAGATGGCCGATGCTGCATTCTATCGATTGCTGCCTGAGAGGATTACTCCCGAAAGCGCGAAGAAACTGTATGGCGAAATGATTTTAGGAAGTGTGACTATGCTGGAGAATTACGCCTCCTGCAGGTTTATGCATTTTCTGCGATACGGACTGAGACTTGAAGAACGTCCCGAGTACTCTATCGGAACAATGGAGCTGGGCAATATTTATCACAAGGCACTGGAGCGATACTGTGTTCGTATGAAGGCGAATGATGTTTCCTGGCATGAAACGGACAGACCTATGCGTCTTGATGCGGAAACGGCTGCCATTGATGAGGCTTTGAAGGATTATGCTGATATACTCGGTGACAGCAAGCGAAACGAATACATCAGGACCAGAGTCGCCAGAGTTCTCGACAGAACCATTGAAGTGCTGGATGCCCAGGTTAAAGCCGGAAGCTTTGAACCTGACCTTTTTGAGGAAAACTTCAAGGCGGTCGGAGAGTTTATGAGGCTCGAGGGCAAAATCGACCGTGTCGATGTATGCGAAAAGAACGGTAAAAAGTACCTGAGAGTTGTCGATTATAAATCCGGCATAAAGAACTTTGATTTGAATAAGCTTTACAACGGACTTCAGCTCCAGCTGGTGGTATATATGCATTTCGCAAGGAAAATCGTTTCTGCGGACGGAAAAGAAGCGGATTGTGCCGGAATGTACTACTATCATATCGACGATCCTATTGCGGAATGCGAAAAGGATGCCTCGAAAGTTGAGCTTTCGATTCGAAAGGTACTGAAGCTTAAAGGTCCTTCAAATGAAGATCCTTATATGATTAATATGAATGATGCGGGACTCGCCGACGACAGCGGAAGCCTCATTGCGGGCGGCAAGTCGGAGGTTGTAAGTGTAGGAGTAACCAAGGACGGTGCATTTGATAAACATTCAAAGCTTTGTACCGGAGAACAGCTTGAGGTACTCGAGAAGTTCGTGGAACTCAGCATGAAGAACAGTGCCCGCAGTATTCTTAACGGTGAAATAGATATAAATCCTTATGCCGACGGTAATTCCGGCTCCTGCAGCTACTGCAAGTATAAGGGAATCTGCGGTTTTGAGGAGAAGCTTGGAAATCGTTACAGAAGTTTAGGGAACAGCACTGAGGAGGAGTTATGGGAGAAGTTAAATGGAGCCCTGAGCAGCTGAAGGTAATCAACAGCAGAAAGCAGAATCTGCTGGTTTCCGCAGCAGCGGGTGCGGGAAAAACAACCGTTATGGTTGAGCGAATACTTGCGCTTATTACCGAAGGAGACATAGATATCGACAGACTTCTGGTAGTGACCTTCACAAAGGATGCCGCGTCGCAGATGAAGGAAAAAATCAGTGACAGAATTTCCGAAGCTCTTGAGAAGGACCCTGACAACAGAAGACTTGTCCGTCAGCAGATGCTGCTTCGCAACGCCTGCATTACCACCATCGACAGCTTCTGTATGAGCATCGTAAAAGAGTTTTCGCATGAAATAGATATCGATCCTGTGTTCAGAGTCGGTCAGAATGCGGAACTTAAGCTTATAAAATCTCAGGTTTTGAAAAAGCTCCTGGAAGAGAAATACGAAGAAGCCGACACCGGTTTTGAGGATATGATAGAAACCTTCTGTAATTCAAAAAGCGATGCGGCAATCGAGAAGCTTATATTAACGCTTGCATCCGCCGCACAGGCTCATCCATGGCCCATGGAGTGGCTCGACAGGCTTGAGGCGGAATTCGCTGCGGAACAGTCCGGAAGCACTTCAATTCCCGGGGAATGGACCGATTTCGCGGTCAGATGCGTTCACGGAGCAGTAAGGGAAGCACTTGTCGAAAACGATAAACTGATGAAGCTGTGTGAATTGCTGCCCCATCCCGATAAGAGTATGGCCGTGGCTTTGGAAGACCGAGAAATAATGGCGGGACTTTTGCAGCTTACGGATTTTGAAGAATTGAGCCGGGCTTACGATGGAGTGAAACTTCCCACAGCACGATTCGCCGATAAGGAAGCGGATCAGGATCTCATGGAACGCATTAAAAACATCAGAGCGGACTACAAGAAAAAAGCAATCGAGAAGCCAAAGGAAGCCTTTTTCTTTGTTTCTCCCGATGAGAACCGTGAGAATATGCAGATTGCCGCAGGTCCTGTTTTGGAGCTTATAAAGGTAACGCGCGAATTTATTGTACGGTTCGGCGGCACCAAGAGAGAAAAAAACATTCTTGATTTCGGCGATTTGGAGCATTTTGCGCTTGATATACTTGCGCAGAAGAACCCTGACGGGACAGTGACTGCACGCCCGGCAGCCATGGAACTTCACGACAGATTTAAGGAACTTTTTGTCGATGAATATCAGGACAGCAATTTTGTTCAGGAGCAGATTATCGAAACTATTGCCGGAGCATCGGGCGAAAGTCCCTATACATTTACCGTCGGAGATGTAAAGCAGAGCATCTACCGTTTCAGAATGGCCAAGCCCGAGCTTTTTATGAATCGCTTCTGCAAATACAGAAGCAATCCGGACGAAGGTGAAGTTATTTCTCTGGGCATGAATTTCAGAAGCCGACCCGAGGTGCTCGACAGTACCAATGACGTATTTTATCTGTCGATGACGGAACCGGTAGGCGGAGTAACCTATGACGAAGAGGCTGCACTTGTATGCGGACAGCGAAAGGTCTTTGAGGATGGAATGCCTGCGGACAATGATTACAAAACCGAGATTCTGCTGGTTGATTGCGGTGATTTGGGTGAAGATGAGGATGCTGACAGTGAGACTCTCAGAAAAGCAGAGGCTCATTATGCCGCGCTGCGTGTAAAAAAACTCGTCGAGAGCGGATTTACCATAGCAAAGGGTAAAAAAGAAGAACGTAAAATCGGCTATGGAGACGTTGTCATCCTGCTTCGTGCCGTAGGCGGATGGGCAAACTATTATATTGAGGCCTTTGAGACGGAAGGAATACCGATCTTCTCCAATAAGAGTGCCGGGTTCCTGGGTTCTTACGAGATTACGGTCATGCTCAATTATCTGAGGATTCTGGACAACCCCTGTCAGGATATTCCGCTCGCATCCGTATGCAAATCCGTCATAGGAGGCTTTTCGGCCGACGAGCTTGCAGCGGTAAAGAGTTTCGGAGGACTCCTCACAAGCTTTTGGGAGGCACTCACAAGATACGGCGAAGAGGGACCGGATGCGGAAATTCGTGAAAAGGTAATAAGATTTTTATCGACCTACGATTCGATTCGCAGCATGAACCTTAATCGCGATATAGATAAGGTGATTGCGGCAATTTACGATAAAACAGGTTTTGATTTGTTTTGTACCGCTCTCCCGGGAGGAGACAGACGTTCGTCGAACCTCGAGATGCTGATGAGCTATGCGGCTGAATACGAATCCGGAAGTTTCTCGGGATTGTTCAGCTTTGTAAGGTATCTTGAGGAGATTCTGACCTCGGAGGAAGATCTTGAAGAAGCGGTAAATCAGGAAGCCGCGGATGCGGTTCGTATTATGACCATTCATGGTTCGAAGGGTTTGGAATTCCCGGTTGTTATTGTCGGAGGAATGGGCCGTGAGATAACGAATATCGACGGCAACTCGGGAGTTATCATCAGTTCCGACTACGGAATAGCGGCTCCTGCGACAGATCTGAAAATGAGGCACAAGTCCGAGACACTCCGCAGGAAGCTTGTTCAGAAGATGCTCGGCTACGACAATCTCGGAGAAGAGCTGAGACTTTTATATGTAGCCATGACAAGAGCCAAGTATAAGCTTATTTTGGCGGGAGGAGTCAAAAAACCGGAAAAATGTACCGAACAGTGGGAGTTTGCAGCACAGGCTGCATCACCGGCATTTTCGGAGCCTTACATAGCAAATGCAAAGAGATATCTTGACTTTGTATATCCGGCATATCTCAGGAACAAATCGGATTTTGAGGTTGTTACACCCGAAGACGGAATGAAGTTTGCACTGCCTTTGGGAAGTCCGGAAGCTTCGGATATTATTAGCGAACAGAGAGCTGATTTCGAAAATGAAATCAGAAGCTTTGAAGGAACTTCGGACATAAGTGAACTGCTCCGTTTTGAATACCCCTATACCACTGCGGAAGCACTTCCGACCAAGCTTTCGGTTTCGGATATCAAGCATGCTGCGATGGAAGATGAAGGAGAAAGGGCTCCTTGGGTTGCCGGGCCTGCTTCGGCAGGTGCCGCAAGAGGTACTCTCTATCATCTTGTCATGCAGTTCATTCCGTTCACCCTGAAGGGAACCGGGCAGGTCAGTGAGTTCCTTGATTCACTTGAAAAACGTGATATAATTGATAGCGCGGAAAAGGACATGATTAATCCGGCGGATATAGCAGCATTTCTCGAGACGCCTTTGGCACGGAGAATGGCGCAGGCGGATGCGGAAAATCATTTGAGGCGTGAACAGCCGTTTGTACTCGGAAGAAAGGCCTGTGAGATCAACCCCGAAAAATACGCGGGGATGGAATCGATTATCCCTGTGCAGGGAATTATTGACTGCATGTTCAGCGACAACGGTCATTATGTGATTCTTGATTATAAGACAGACCATGTCGGGCCGGGACAGAGTGATGTTCTTGTGAAAAGATATAAGGCACAGCTGCAGAACTATGCTGCCGCTGTTTCACAGATAATAGGGGCACCGGTAGATGAGTGCCTGATTTATTCGTTTGCTTTGGGAGAAGTTATTGATGTGTAAGAAAAAGATGCTTTTTGTATACAATCCCCATTCGGGAAGAGGGCTGATAGAACGCAATCTGCCTGAGATTATTAAGATGTATTCAGCATCGGAGTACGAGCTGGTGGTCCATGCAACGGATTCGCAGGGTGATGCGTTCCATTTTGTCGGGGAATATGCAAATGAGAATGCCTGCGATCTGGTTGTGAGTGCCGGAGGAGACGGAACGTTGGACGAGGTTGCCGCTGCTGTTATGGAGTCGGGCAATCCTATACCCGTCGGCATTATTTCTGCCGGTTCGACAAATGATTTCGCGTATTCGCTCGGAATTCCGTCAGATATTTGTTCGGCTGCCGAAGCAGTACTTGAAAGCAGGATTTTTCCGTGCGATATAGCTAATTTCAACGGAAGATATTTTACTTATACCGCCGCATTCGGAACTCTTGCGGATGTTTCCTACGGAACTCCGCAGAATTTGAAAAATGCTCTCGGACATGCGGCATACATCCTGAACGGAATGATGAAACTGCCTTCGCTCAAATCCTATCATTTAAAAGCATATTATGATGACCGGGTCATTGAGGGCGATTTTATTATCGGAATGGTTGTAAGTTCCAAATCCGTCGGTGGATTTAAGGGCATTACCGGAGACGGAGTTGAACTGGACGACGGTTATCACGAACTGATACTTGTAAAGGCGGGAAACATAGTGGATCTTACCGCTTCGGTCAATGAGCTTCTTTCCCACAAACTTGAGAATGCCAAGACTCTTGTTTACGCAAAGGTTAAGGAAGTTCGCTTTGAATTCGATGATGAGGCGGCCTGGTCTCTGGACGGAGAGTTCGGCGGTACATTTAAAGATGTCGACATAAAGGTTATAGAGCGCGGCATTAACTATCTTGTAAAGGAACAATAATTATGGATCAGTATTCGGGATTTTCAAAGGTTTATGATATGTTCATGGACAATGTTCCGTATGATGAATGGGTTGAATACCTCGACGGACTTCTTCGCAGGAACGGAGTTGAAGAAGAACATCCTCTGATTTGCGAATTAGGCTGCGGAACAGGCAATGTTACAAGACGAATGCGTGATCTCGGCTACGACATGATCGGTATCGATATTTCCGAAGAGATGCTTCAGGAAGCCCGCGAGAAAGAACAGGACGAAGACGAGAGCATCCTGTATCTTTGCCAGGACATGAGAGAATTCGAACTCTACGGCACGGTGGCGGCTGTTATAAGTATCTGCGACAGCATGAATTACATTACGGAGCCGGAGGATTTGCTTACCGTATTTAAGCTTGTGAACAACTATCTCGATATCGGAGGACTGTTTGTATTTGATTTAAATACTTTGTATTATTACAGCAAGGTACTCGGCGAGCAGACGATCTGTGAGAATCGCGATGAAGGAAGCTTCATCTGGGAGAATTATTACGATCCCGATACACATATCAATGAGTTTGATATGACAATATATTATAAAGACGGCGATACCGACAGGTATCTGCGCTGTGAAGAGACGCATTATCAGAGGGCATATTCGCTTAAAGAGGTTGAAAAGCTTCTTAAAAAGGCAGGACTTGAGGTGTTAAAGATATACGAGGCCTGTACGGAAAGCGAACCGGATAAAGCTACCGAAAGAGTTTATGTGGTTGCACGAACCACAAAGGATCATTGAGTCGGAGGGGACAGATATGGGTGATTATATTATTCGAGCTACGGCAGAAAACGATAATATCAGAATTTTTGCGATGACATCGAGAGAACTCGTGGAAGAGGCCAGAGTAAGACATGCGACCAGCAATGTTGTTACTGCCGCACTCGGACGTTTACTTACAGCAGGTGCACTTATGGGCAGCATGCAGAAGAATGATACGGATGTTCTTACGCTTCAGATTGAAGGCGCAGGACCTGCACGCGGTATTACCGTTACCGCGGTTACGGGACATGACGGAGAGGATTCTCATGAAGTTGTTCGCGTAAAAGGATATGCAAAGAACCCGAATGTTGATCTGCCTCTCAATTCGAAGGGCAAGCTTGATGTAGGCGGGGCGCTTGCACCCGGTTTCCTTACCGTAATAAAGGATATGGGACTCAAGGAGCCCTTCTCGGGACAGACGGAGCTCGTTTCGGGTGAGATTGCGGAGGACCTTACATATTATTTCGCGAATTCCGAACAGGTACCTTCATCTGTAGCACTGGGTGTGCTGGTAGAGCCTCAGGGAACGGTTATGTATGCGGGAGGCTTCATTATTCAGCTGCTTCCCTTTGCTGCCGACGATGTTGTTGCAAAGCTTGAAGCAAAGCTCAATACGATTCCGCCCGTTACCAAGATGCTTTCCGACGGAATGACCCCGGAAGATATTCTGGAGTATATATTCGGCGATATGGATTTGAGAATAAATGACAGAATCCCGGCTGAATTTTACTGCGACTGCAGCAAAGAAAGGGTTCGCAGAGCCGTTATGAGTATTGACAAAAAGGATATTAAAGAGATGATTGATGACGGCAAGCCGATTGAAGTAAACTGCCATTTCTGCGGTTCGAATTACTCGTTTAGTGTTGAAGAGCTTAAAAAGATACTTGCAGAAAAAAAGAAAATGTAAAGCGATATTTTTGTTTTTATGAATTGCATTATAAAACTTGACAAATAACAATGTCTGCGATATAGTATAACTAAGATAAACAAGGATAGGAGATTTATACCCATGGCAAAGAGAGTACTTGTATGTGACGATGCAGCATTCATGCGAATGATGATTAAAGATATTCTTACAAAAAACGGATATGAGATTGCCGGTGAAGCAGAGAACGGTGCTATCGCTGTTACAAAGTATGCAGAGACAAAGCCCGATCTTGTTATGCTTGACATTACCATGCCTGAGATGGACGGTATTCAGGCACTTAAGAAAATTAAGGAGTCGGATCCCGGTGCTGTAGCAATTATGTGTTCGGCGATGGGTCAGCAGGCTATGGTTATTGAGTCGATTCAGTCCGGTGCTAAGGATTTCATTGTTAAGCCTTTCCAGGCTGATCGTGTTATTGAAGCTATTAAGAAGGTTATCGGTTAATGGCATAAGCCGCAGGTTGCGGTTTAAATATGACCTGCTCATATTTGAGTGGGTCATTTTTTATTCCCTGACGTGAGAAGATGAAAAGGTTAGGTACAGTATGAGTAATAATCTTGAAAACAGCAGTGCTAACGGATTAAACGGAAATGTAGAAATATCAGGCTTCCTAAAGCAGCTGAGCAACGACATGAGAATGCCTCTAAACGACATTGTCGGCTGTGCGGAGGCTATTTCCCATGAGTCGATCAGCACCAGGGCAAGGGATGGTCTGCTTGAAATTCGACTTGCTGCGAATATTATGACACATATCGCGGCGGATATGATCGATCTTGTCCGTATTATCAACAATGAGATTGAGATAGCCGACGATGAGTACTGCTTTGAGAACCTTGCGCTTGATGTGAGGCGTACAATCGAAAAAGAAGCTGAGCAGAAAGCTCTTAAGACGATTATAGATATAGATCCTTCCATTCCATACAGACTTTTCGGAGATGAGTCCCGAATTAAGTCGATGCTCGGAAAGCTGATTACAAATGCAATAAGGGTAACCGAGAGCGGAAATATTGTCTTCGCCGTGAAGTGTCTTCCTGCCGGAGACGGAAAAGTATTCCTTAAGTTTGACGTTTCGGATTCCGGAGACGGAGTTCTCGAAGAAGATATAGTTAAGGTACTTGGAGGAAAAGGAGCTACATTCGATCAGGGCAACAGGGGTGTTGAAAGTGCGTCAATAGGTATTTTCCTTACCAAATATTTTGCCGGATGTATGGGAGGCAAGCTTTCCGTAAAAGCTACTCCCGGAAAGGGCTGTACTTTTACGCTTCTTATCAGTCAGAGAACCGTCGGAGTTACGACAATGGGCGATATTTATGAGGATGAAGCGGAGCAGATTTCGTCCGAGAAGGATATTCCGTTTACCGCAGAAACATCACGTGTACTGATTGCTCAGAAGAATCTGGAAGAAGCTCGCATGAATCGGAAAAAGTTCGGGAAATTCATGATTCATGCGGACATTACGGGCAGCAGTAAAGAGGCTGTGAATCTTGTCGGAAGAATATATTATGATATGCTGCTGATTGATGCCGATATGCCTGAACTCAGCGGCTTCGAGGCAGCGAAAACCGTCAGGGCACTGGCAAAGGTCGGCAATGAAGACGAGACTTATTTCAGCAAGCTTCCTATTATCGGACTTGTTGACAAGAATACCGGAAATCTTATTCTCGAGGCCGAGGAAGCAGGTATGAATGAATGTGTGCTTTCACCTGCAGACAATACGAGACTTGAGAAGATTCTTTCAACTTATCTTCCCGTTGAAAAAATCAAATATGCATCCGAAATCACGCGGGACGGCAACGGACTTGCCTCGCTTGAGGCACTCGGACTCAATATAAGAGAAGCACTTGCGAATTTTGCGGGTGATGAGGATGAATACAAAGAGGTTCTGCTTACGATGTGCAGGAGCAGTGATACCAAAATCACGATGCTTAAGTATTATCTCGAGCAGCACGATTATAAGAACTACATTGTGGCAATTCACGGTATTCTCGGAGTTGCGCAGGTTATCGGTGCAGACGAGATAGCGGCGCGATCAAGAGAACTGGAACGGGCGGCCAAGCAGGGAATGCGTGAGGTTATAGAGCGTGAGACCGAAAGCTTCGGTGATGCGTTTGATAAGTTGCTGACATCGGTAAGAAGTGCTATAATGTCGCAGGATAAGAATTCAAATAAGGGTGCAATCGACAAAGAAGACCTCATTGCCATTATCAATGAGCTCAGGGTTTACCTCGCAGATTATCAGCTCAACGAGGTCGAGACATTGTTCTTTACACTCGCGCAGTTTTCTTATCCGAACAACCGCGTTATGGAGCTTATTCATGTGGCGGAGGAGCAGATGCTCAGCTACAGCTATAATGAGGTTATTGCCACACTTGACAGTGTTATCGCAGAACTTAATGCGGAGTAATCGGTGAATACCGGTCGGCAGAAGTTCGATGCAGAGTGCCCAAGGATGACCGGGGTGCGGCGAAAAAAGTAAATTTTGGAGGAATATAGGAATGGCAGCAAAGACTGTTAAGACTGCAAAGACTGCAGCAAAGAAGCCTGAGAAGGCAAATGAGTACAATTCAAAGAACGCATGGCTTAAGTATACCGCTAAGGAGCTTAAGGCAGTAGAGAAGATTTGTGACGAGTACAAGGATTTCATTTCGGTTTGCAAGACAGAGCGTGAGTGTGTTACCGAGATCGTTCGTCAGGCAAAGGCACTTGGTTACAAGGACCTCAAGACTGTTAAAACAGTTAAGGCCGGCGACAAGCTCTATTGTACAAACATGGGCAAAGCAATCGCATTGTTCGTGGTAGGTACCGAGCCACTTGAGAAGGGAATGAAAATTCTCGGAGCACATATCGATTCACCCAGAATTGATATTAAGGGCAATCCTTTATACGAGGATACCGAGCTTGCTCTTCTCGATACACACTACTACGGCGGCATCAAGAAGTATCAGTGGGTGGCTATTCCTCTCGCAATTCACGGCGTTGTCTGCAAGAAGGACGGAACTGTTCTTAATATCGTAATCGGTGAGGATGAGAAGGACCCCGTTATCGGAATTTCAGATCTTCTTATTCATCTTTCACAGGATCAGCTTACAAAGACCGGTGCAAAAGTTATTGAGGGCGAGGACCTCAACGTACTTGTCGGAAGTATCCCGCTTAAGGATACCGAGAAGGAAGCCGTTAAGGCCAATATACTCAAGCTTATCGAAGAAAAGTACAAGTTCGAAGAGGAGGATTTCCTTTCTGCAGAGCTTGAAGTAGTACCCGCAGGACGCGCTCGCGACTATGGTCTCGACAGAAGTATGATTATGGGTTACGGACAGGATGACAGAATTTGTGCATTCACATCCGCAAAGGCACTTTTCAGTGTTGATAAAATCGACAGAACCGCAGCCTGCATTCTCGTTGACAAGGAAGAAATCGGAAGCGTCGGAGCTACCGGTATGACTTCAAAGTTCTTCGAGAACATGGTTGCTGACCTTATGGACAAGCTTGGACAGTACAGCGAGATGAAGCTTCGCAAGGCTATGCAGAATTCGCACATGCTTTCATCGGACGTTAATGCGGCATTCGATCCCAACTATCCTTCGGTAATGGAGAAGAAGAACGCTTCATTCTTCGGACGCGGAATGGCATTCTGCAAGTTTACCGGATCACGCGGCAAGTCAGGTTCAAATGATGCGAACCCCGAGTATATCGCAAAGCTTCGTGCAGCACTCGAGAAGCATAAGGTAAACTATCAGTTTGCCGAGCTCGGTAAGGTTGACCAGGGCGGCGGAGGAACAATCGCTTACATCATGGCAGAGTACAATATGGAAGTTGTTGACAGCGGTGTTGCACTCCACAACATGCATGCACCTTGGGAAGTAGCAAGCAAGGCTGATGTATACGAGACCGAACTCGGATATGAAGCATTCCTTCAGGAACTCTGATTATGATGATTGCATAGAGAAACATTATAGAATTGAAAAATATGAAAATATTTAAAAAAGCGGCAGCAGGGTTTATTGCCCTGCTGCTTATTCTGAATATGGCGGTCCTTGGCGGCTGCTCGAAAAATGAGAATGATCCGGTTAATAACGGGTCTGTCTTAACCGATACTCCTGGAATTACCGACGGGGACGAAAGCAGTTTAACGGAAGCTGACAACCGGGACGGAATGGCCGATATGCCCGATGCACCCGAGCTTACCGGAGATGAGGGTGAAGTATTTATTGTTGTCGGAGAGAACAATCTTTCCGCACAGCTTTTTGCTTTCAACACCTTTATGAAGATTACCGTGTACAACGGTGAAAACGGGCTGCTTTCGGAAGAAGAACTTAAGAAGGTTGCGGCTCAGGTATTCCGGCTCGAGAAGATATTCAGTACCACCGATCCCGAATCGGAGCTCTACAGGATTAATGCAAGAACCTTTACGGGAGAAGTCTGCGACGACCTTGAATACGTACTTGCAAAAACAGGCGAAATATACAGCCGAAGCAGGGGGGCTCTCGATCCGACCGCATATCCTGTTGTAAAGGCTTGGGGATTTACCACAGACAATTATCGCGTGCCGTCACCTGAGGAGCTTGCGGACCTTGTGAAGTATGTTGATTTTTCAAAAGTTGAGTATAGCGGCTTTCCGGGCGAAAGCGTTGAAGCGGAGAGCACCGGCGGAATGTCAGGACAAGCGGCATCACTGAAGCTGCCCGATAATGCCGAGCTCGATTTCGGAGCGATTGCGAAAGGGTATTTAAGTGATGTTCTTGTAAAAGAACTGCGAAGGAAAGGTGTTACTTCCGCTATGCTTGATCTTGGCGGGAACATCGTAACTATCGGAACAAAAGTCAACGGCAATGACTGGAACATCGGAATCAAGGATCCCAACAACACCGCAGGCATGGTAGGATACATTCCGGTGGCCGACAGAAATGTTATCACTTCCGGCGGTTATGAACGTTTCTTTACAGACGATGATGGTACGGTTTACTGGCATATTATAGATCCCGCAACAGGCTACCCCGCACATTCGGGTGTTATATCCGCAACAATTATCGGAAGGAACGGACTGATGTGCGATGCCCTTTCGACAGCTCTTTTTGTAATGGGTGCCGACAGAGCAGCCGAGTACTACAAGGAGTACGGCGGATTTGAATATGTGCTGGTGCTTGAAGACGGAACGGTTGTGGTTTCAGAAGGTATTAAGGATGATATAGTGTTGTATTAGCGGTTTATCACATCATAAGTTATTAAAGAAGACGTAAAAACATCGATGGTTATGTTTTTGCGCCTTCTTTATTTTTCAGCTTTTTTTTGGAACCTGTTTGCACAAAGCGTCGTCTATATATCAGAAACAGGAATGCAGAGATACATTTATACACAATAAATGTCGACATAAAACCGTATATCGGATAGAATATTAATACTAAATCCGAGAACGGAGAAATGCGTATGAGTGAACAAATCAATAAGGAGGAATACAACATAGAGTCGATGATGCGTACATACGGCAACGATGTACTGCGAACGGCGTATTCCTTTGTAAAAGATAGAGATATGGCGGAGGACCTCTTTCAGGAGGTCTTTATTAAGGCGTATTACAATCTCGATAAGTTCAGGGGCGACAGTTCGATAAAGACCTGGCTTATCCGAATTACGATCAATGTGTGCAAGGATTATCTGAAGAGTGCATACAACCAGCGAGTGGTTCCGATGATGGATTTCGAAGAGGATGCAATTGTGTCCGAAGGCGATTATGAGGAAGTTGAGAACGCCGATCGAAATGAGCAGATTCGAAAGGCGGTGGAAACACTTCCGGACGGATACCGCGAGGTGGTCATCAGTGTTTATTTTAATGAAATGAGTGTCGCAGAAACGGCGCAGGCTCTTGAAATTGCCGAGGGCACGGTAAAGAGCAGGCTGTCCCGTGCTAGGGATATGCTGAAGAAAAAACTGGAAGGGAGGATCTGACTATGAAAGATATTATGAACGGCAGCACAAATGCCGGAAGTGAATCTGCGGATATTTTCGAGATGAAGGATCTTCTCGACTATACCGAAGACAAAGAATTCGAAGCATTGATAAAAAACGGGTTGGATGCTTCTTTCGATGCCGAGCAGATTTTTGTAAGTGAGGATCTTATTGCGAAAACGCTCAGCAGAATTAATGCAGCACCCGCTTCTGAAGACATGACAGCTTCGGCAGAGACGATTGCTTCATTGGACAAGGTTGTTTCGACAGACAAGAATGCTTCGAAGAAACGTTTTTGGAGAACCGCTTCAGGTATTGCAGCGGCACTTTTGGTAGGTGTTGTGGGAATCGGTTTCCTTGCAAGGGGAATAGGTGCATCAAAGGGCGGCAGTATGACCGTGTCGGATGAAAGTGCGAAGCCTGCTTCGGCCAACAGAGGTTTCATGGCGGAAGGTGTTTTGGACACTTGTGCACCCGGAATGTCTGTTGCGGAATCGGCTGCTGAGGAGTGCGAAGAGAGCTTTTTCGACGAACAGAAGACATCTGCGTCAAAGGACTCGATGAGTCTTGGAACGACGAGCAGCGATATCAATTTTACCACCTCTGTGGGCAGCATAGCGGAGTCAGCTCCGGGTTATTCGGAAGACGGTATGGATGCAGGTGCTTCGGATTCAATTGATGATATGGACACTGTGACAATTGAGACAGACGATTTGTATGAGCCCGGCGTGGGACTTCCCGCTGATTGGGATGCGCAGCCCGGTCTGATTATCGATAATACTTTGTCATACGGCGAGATCGCTGACAGCAATGACAGCATGATTACCGATTTCAGTTCGAACTCGGCCGCATTGTTCGGCAAAGCCATTCTGTGCGGTGAAGAGAAGCTTGAGGCTGTTATGGATTATATCGATGGTCTCGGCGGAGAACTTGCCGAGAGCGGAACTATGAATTTACCCGACTATTCATTGCTTGAAGGCAAGCGGCCTCTGGCGGAAGTTCTGGTATCCATTGACGAGCGTTCGCTGACATACGTTATTGTTGATATTTACGATGATTATTACGAATATGCTTATATGCCCGCATATTCTTCAAATTCAAATGATTATCTGACAGAATTATATCGTATTGAGGATGCGGAGCAGGCGGCACAGGAATTGATAGACATGGCAGCAGAGCTTGCACTTACGGAATAGGAGAAAACAATGTCTGAAACAATCAAAATAACATATGTATCCGATAAAATCGAAAGGCTTCGCTATGTGGATGGGAAGTCGGATTGGATTGACCTTAGAGCTGCAGAGCATGTGGTTTTAAAAAAGGGTGATTTTAAACTTATTAATCTGGGTGTAAGCATGTCGCTCCCGGATGGTTATGAGGCGATAGTGGTGCCGCGCAGTTCTACCTACAAGAATTTCGGAATTATCCAGGCGAATTCCTGCGGAGTGATTGATGAAACCTATGGGAAGACCAGCTGCGCGGATGTTTGGCATATGCCTGTCATTGCCATGCGCGATACCGAAATCAATATAAATGACAGAATCTGTCAGTTCAGAATTCAGAAGCATCAGCCTCAGATTATATTTGAGGAGATGAATCCCGAAGACATGAACGGTGAAGCCCGAGGCGGCTTCGGGTCGACAGGAATATGATTTTATGCAAAATGGGGACGCTGCAGATGCAACGTCCCCATTGCCAAATGAATAAAAATGAGTTAAAATACCGACGAAAGCCATATTTATGCATAACTTGTGAGAGAGAAGTGCGCAGATAGCAGTGAAAGGTACGGATTTTCGAAGGAAATCCGAATTAGGTCACGATGCTTCAACGTGACCTAATGAAGAATGTACGGATTTTCGAAGGAAATCCGAATGGAAAAGGAGAATAGTTATGATCAGAGTTGGTATTTTAGGATACGGCAACCTCGGCAGGGGAGTAGAGTGTGCCGTTAAGCACAATAGCGATATGGAGCTTGCAGCAGTATTCACAAGAAGAGATCCCGCTGCAGTAAAGGTATTGACAGAGACAGCAAAGATTTACAAGGCAGATACACTTGCTGACCACAAGGACGATATCGATGTTCTCATTCTTTGCGGCGGAAGTGCAACAGACCTTCCCGAGCAGACTCCTGAAGCAGTTAAGTATTTCAACGTTATCGACAGCTTCGATACACATGCAAGAATTCCCGAGCATTTCGAGAATGTTGATAAGGCAGCTAAGGAGAACGGTCATGTAGGCATCATCTCTTGCGGATGGGATCCCGGTATGTTCTCACTTGCCCGTTTATATTCAAATGTTATTCTTCCTACCGGAAATGATTACACATTCTGGGGCAAGGGTGTCAGCCAGGGACATTCGGATGCGATTCGCCGTATCAAGGGTGTTGTTGATGCAAGACAGTACACCGTACCCGTTCCTGCAGCACTTGAGGCAGTAAGAAGCGGTTCAAATCCCGAGCTTACAACCAGACAGAAGCACACCAGAGAGTGTTTTGTTGTAGCTGAAGAGGGTGCAGATCTTGCCCGCATCGAGAATGAGATTAAGACAATGCCTAACTACTTCTCGGATTACGATACAACAGTAACATTTATTTCCATGGAAGAGCTTAAGGCAAACCATGCAGGACTTCCTCACGGCGGATTCGTTATCCGTACCGGAACCACAGGCTGGAATGACGAGAAGAATCACACTATTGAGTACAGCTTAAAGCTTGATTCGAACCCCGAGTTCACCAGCCAGGTACTCGTTGCATTTGCAAGAGCAGCATATCGTCTCAACAAGGACGGTGTTGCAGGCTGCAAGACAGTTCTTGATATTCCTCCTATGATGCTTTCGGCAATGGATCCCGCTGAAATCAGAGCACATATGGTTTGATTTAATTTATGAAAACAATTATTCAATTGACAAAGGAAGCTGCCAGATACAAAGCCTATTATGTCGGCGCGATTCTGGCAACGCTGCTTCTGACACTTGTAAATTTAACTGCACCGAAGGTGCTCTCTGCCGCAACGGGAGCTATCAGTGCGGGTGTGGATGAGGAGAAACTGAAGGATATTATTTATCTTGCGATTATTCTTCTGTGCTTGTATCTGGGACGAGTGCTCTTCAGATTCCTGAACAATTACCTTGCGCATAAGGCGGCGTGGGAACTGGTTGGCGATCTGCGTCAGAGACTTTACGAGAAGATGCAGGTGATGGATCTTTCATTCTTCCATGACAAGCAGACCGGTGATTTGATGAGCCGTGTCGTAAACGATACCCGCGAGTTCGAGCTTCTATATGCACATATCATCCCGGAAATGATATCGAATATCGTGACATTTATCGGTGTTCTTGTGATTTTGCTTACCATTAACTGGAAGCTTGCACTGCTCACATGCTGTCCGATTCCGCTTATCCTTGTATCGGGAGTAATATTTGCGAAGGTAGTCAGACCGTATTTCAGAGCTTCACAGAAAGTAATGGGTGAACTCAACGCCAGACTTCAGGACGACCTTTCGGGAATCCATGAAATTCAGGCCTTCGGGCAGCAGGAAACCGAAGCCAAGGAGATGCGCAAAGCCAACGACAAGCAGGTTGCCGCCATGCTCAAGGCACTTAAGGCAGGAGCTATTTTCCATCCGACCGTCGAGTTTATATCATCGGCCGGAACGGTTCTGGTTATTCTTTTCGGCGGAATATTAAGCGTTAAGGCAAGTCTCTCGGTAGAGGACGTTGTATCTTTTGTACTCTATCTTTCACTTTTCTACGGGCCCATTTCGGGTCTTGCTCAGCTGATGGAAAATCTTCAGCAGGCACTTGCCGGAGCAGAGAGAGTATCGCTTATTCTTGATACACCTTCAAAGATTGTAGATGCCGAGGATGCGACCGATCTTAAGAATGTTGAAGGAGCGATTTCCTTCGAGAATGTTACTTTCAGATATGAAGAGGAGATGCCTGTCCTTAACGGAGTCTCATTTGAGTGCAAACCCGGTATGATGCTGGCTCTGGTCGGACCCACGGGAGTAGGAAAAACTACCATTACCCAGCTTCTTTCAAGATTCTACGATCCCACCGGAGGAACCATCAAAATTGATGGGCAGGACATCGGCAAGGTGAAGCTTTCAAGCCTCAGACAGCAGATTTCTCCCGTACTTCAGGATACTTTCCTGTTTAATGCATCGATTGCCGACAACATCGGATATGCATTAAAGACTGCTACAAGAGAAGATATTATTGAAGCTGCAAAGGCAGCCAGAATTCATGATGATATTATGAAGATGCCCGAGGGCTACGAGACTATGGTAGGAGAACGTGGCCTCAGACTTTCGGGAGGACAGAAGCAGCGAGTTGCGATTGCACGGGCAATCCTCAGGTCTTCGCCGATTATTGTGCTTGATGAGGCTACTGCGTCGGTAGATGTCGAAACCGAGAAGCACATTCAGGACGCAATCAACGAACTCGCCGGAAAGCGCACGATTGTTGCCATTGCACACCGTCTTTCGACTATCCGGAATGCTGATATGATTCTGGTAATCGAGGACGGACTGATTTCCGAATCGGGAACTCACGAAGAGCTTATGCAGAAGCAGGGCTATTATTATCAGATGCAGATGAAGGCTGCAGCCGTGAAGTAACTTGTAAAAATCGGAATTGCAGAACCTTGTGAAGAAAAATGCGTAATTCGGAATTGCAGGACCGGTTGAGAAGATTACGGAATTCGGCAGGAGAGAACGCTGCAGTAACAAACGTAAAAGATATATGTACCTTTTTTAGGTTTATGATGCCTCCAAAAGACTTACTTTTGGGGGCATTTCAGTTGTTCGGAAAAGACTGAGTTTTTAGAGGATTTCAGTTGTCCGGAAAAGACTGGATTTTTAGGGGATTTCAGTTGTCCGGAAAAGACTGAGTTTTTAGGGCATGTTAAAAACAGTTTTTGCCGCAAGGGCTTTATATCAGTTACAGAAGATTTTTTGGGGGAATACAACCGTTTATAAAATCCAGTACATTTTGAGCTGCTATCTGATTCATTCGGTTGAAATTTTCAGTGGTAAAAGGTGCAGTATGAGGTGTCAGAACCGCTTTTGTACAGCCGATTAAGGCTGAATCGTTACAAGGTTCACTGCTGAATACGTCAACGCCTGCACCGCGGATGATTCCGCCGTCGAGAGCTTCGCGCAGGGCTTTTTCATCCACAATCGGTCCGCGTGCGATATTTATGAAAACACATTCCTTCTTCATTTTGCTGAATTCTGCGGCACCGAACATGCCGCGAGTTTCATCGGTGAGAGGAACATTTACGGAAATATAGTCGCTGCTGCATAACAGTTCGTCGAAGCTTACGCTTTTGACACCATATTCTGATTCGAATTCAGGCTTTGGATGGCGGCAGTAATAAATAATATTCATTCCCAAAGCTTTTGCGCGAACCGCAATCTCTTTTCCTATTCCGCCGAAGCCTACAAGGCCGATGGTTCTGTTTTTGGCACCGTAGGTCATGTTTCTGATCCACTCGCCTCGATGCATTGATTCACTGACTGCAGCCAGGTCACGAGCGAAATACATGATGTATGCAATTACGTGCTCTGCAACAGCAGCTTCAACTGCTCCGGCGACACGTGTCACGACAATACCTGCTTCTTTACAGGCCGGCAGATCAACAGAATCATATCCGATTGAACGTTTGGACAGCATCCTGATGTTTGGACATGCCGCTATTGTTTCTGCTGCAAAAGGTTCGAGACCTGTAATGACAATGTCTGCATCACCGATGAGCTCTGTCATTTCTGCAGGGGTGGTTTTGTTTGTACAATTCTTGTAACTGTAATCAACAACTGTCAGGCCTGCTTCTTTAAGCATGTTGACTGCAGTTTTGTCATCGTTTGAAAAGTCTCTGGCAGTGATAACAACCTTCATGAGGGATAAATCCTTTCTTCACCTGATGCGTGAGGATATGATAATGTCGGGTATATTGCTTTTGGAGGCTTTACAAAGAAAAATTAATGTTGGCTGATTTTCTTTGTGGATTAGCTTCCGTTATCCGGGGGACTACAAAGAACCCCTGGATTTTTGGCCGATTTTTTTGTGGTTTAGCTTCTGTTATCCGGGGAACTACAAAAATCCCCTGGTTTTGGCTGATTTTCTTTGTGGTTTAGCTTCCGTGAACTAGATTACTACAAAGAATCCCGGATTTCTACCGGTATTCTTTGTGTATTGGCATCTATGTTGCAAATTACTACAAAGAAGCCTGAACATTTACGAAAAATCTTTGTGTATTGGCATCTATGTTGCAAATTATTACAAAGAAACCTGAGCATCTACCGATATTCTTTGTGAATCTGGTTTCGTGGTTCAAATTACTACAAAGAACATCGGATCCATACTTGCTTTCTTCGTATTCTCAATCAGGTACACTTACCGAAGGCGCAGCTTTCATATCTGAAGCAGCCGTATTCACAGAAGTATCTTGCGTATCACGAAAAAAGCCCCCAAATTGTCCTTGACACACAGACAAAAAGTGTTAAAATATATCCAACGCATTGACGAGAAGAGTAGCGTGTTTCAAGCTTTCAGAGAGGTCCGCACATGGTGCGAGCGGGCTAAGCAAGGACATCGTGAAGACCACCTCTGAGCGGCCTGCAAACAGGTCCGGCGACTACGTTATAGTCATAATTAAGATGGGTTTATACCAATGAGGGTGGAACCGCGGATATCATGTTTATTCGTCCCTTTCTTTCGGAGCCTCGGCTGCGGAAGGAAGGGCTTTTTTTATACTGAGTTTCCGAATCGGACCTTTGGTTTGAAGCTTTATACTGAGTCTTCAATTTGAACTCTTTTATTCGGAAAACTTCGAAATAACATCAGGAGGTAATAGTATGGCAAACATTATTCAGCCCAGGACCCTGTCGGGATTCATGGAGCTTGCGCCGGACGAGCAGGTAATGTTCGAGAAGGTTAAGGCAAGACTTGAAGAGACTTACCGTTCATACGGTTTCTTCCCGCTCGACACACCTGTTCTTGAGTACAGTGAGATACTGCTCGCGAAGGCAGGCGGCGAGACCGAGAAGCAGATATACAGATTTGAAAAGGGAGATACCGACCTCACCATGAGATTCGACCTGACCGTACCGCTTGCAAAGTACGTAGCGAAGAATCAGGGAGAACTCACCTTCCCCTTCAAGCGTTATCAGATCGGAAAGGTTTACAGAGGCGAGCGTGCCCAGAAGGGACGTTTCAGAGAATTCTATCAGGCAGATATTGATATTATCGGCGACGGATCTTTAAGCATCGTAAACGATGCGGAGATTCCAAGCATCATCTACAACGTATTTACCGGACTCGGAATCGACGATTTCAAGATCAGAATCAACAACAGAAAGGTTCTCAACGGACTCTTCGCGAAGTTTGAGCTGAAGGCAGATGCGGCAGAGGTGCTTCGTATTATCGATAAGTTCGACAAGATCGGTTTTGACAATGTCAAGGCAGAGCTGGTTGAGCTGGGTGTTGAAGATGCAACCGCAGCCGAGTTTCTGGGACTTCTCACCTTCAAGGGAAGCAACGACGAGATTCTCGAAAAGCTCAATGCAATGCTTGGTGACTATGATGCAGCAACCGCTGCGCAGGACGACAAGCGTGCGGTGCTTGCGGAAGGCGTTGATGAACTTGCGAAGGTAGTTAAGTACATTGCAGGATTCGGTGTTCCTTCGAAGTTCCTCGGAATCGATCTTACCATCGCAAGAGGACTTGATTATTACACGGGAACCGTTTACGAGACCACCATTACAAAGCATCCCGAAATCGGAAGCGTATGTTCGGGCGGACGTTACGACAACCTTGCGGAGTACTACACCAACAAGAAGCTTCCCGGAGTAGGAATTTCAATCGGACTTACCCGTTTGTTCTATATTCTTAATGAGAGCAAGTACCTCAATGAGAAGCTCAAGAGTCCCGCTGACGTACTCATCATTCCCATGACGGATGATATGAGCAAGGCAGTTGAGATTTCCGCAAAGCTCCGAAGCGAAGGAATTCGTAATCAGGTATATCTCGAGCAGAAGAAATTCAAGGCAAAGATCGGATACGCAGATAAGCTTGCGATTCCTTTCTGTATCTTCCTCGGTGAGGATGAGATTGCCCGGAACATGGTTTCTCTCAAGAACATGATTGACGGAAGTCAGAATACGGTTGTTCTTGATGACGCAATCGAGACAGTAAAAAAGTATCTTTCTTCGATTGAAGGCGAGAAGCTTGTCACCCTTTAAACTGCAATAACCGGCAGCAGCAATAAAGTGTAATAACCGGTAGCAGCAATAAAGTGTAATAACCGGCAGCAGCAATAAACAGCTACAAATAACAACATCAATAAATAACAGTGCGGCATGAAGTCGGCACAGAAGGAGAGAATATGATCATCAAATTAAAAGACGGCTCGTCAAAAGAATATGCGGGCGCAATGTCAGTGATTGATATCGCAAAGGATATCAGCGAAGGTCTTGCCAGAGTAGCCTGCGCAGGTATGGTAGACGGCAAGGTAGTTGATTTAAGAACAGTTGTTGATAAGGACTGCGAGCTCAGTATCCTTACATTCGACGATGCAGAAGGTAAGAAGGCATATCGTCATACAGCGTCTCACGTAATGGCAGAGGCTGTTAAGAGTCTTTATCCCAATGCAAAGGTAGCAATCGGACCCGCTATCGATGATGGATTCTATTACGATTTCGATACACCTCCTTTCTCAAGAGAGGATCTTGACAAGATTGAGGAAGAAATTAAGAAGATCATCAAGGAAGGCCACGAGATTACAAGATTCACACTCCCCAGAGCAGAAGCAATCAAGCTTATGCAGGAGAAGGATGAGCCTTACAAGGTACAGCTTATCGAGGATCTCCCCGAGGATGCAGAGCTTAGCTTTTACGATCAGGGCGGATTCGTTGATCTTTGTGCAGGACCTCACCTTATGAGCACAAAGCAGCTTAAGGCAGTAAAGCTTATCTCGTCTTCGGGCGCTTACTGGAGAGGCGATGAGCACAACAAGATGCTTACAAGAATTTACGCAACAGCATTTACAAAGAATGCGGATATGGAAGCATATCTTGCACATCTTGAGGATATCAAGCTTCGTGACCACAACAGACTCGGCCGTGAGATGAAGCTCTTCACAACAGTAGATGTAATCGGGCAGGGACTTCCCCTCTTTACACCTAAGGGTACAAAGATGATTCAGATTCTCCAGAGATGGATGGAGGACCTTGAGGATAATGAGTGGGGATACGTTCGTACAAGAACACCTCTCATGGCAAAGTCAGACCTTTACAAGATCAGCGGTCACTGGGATCATTATATGGACGGCATGTTCATTCTCAACAAGGAGTCTGAGGGAACAAAGGACGGCAAGGAAGTAATGGCTATGCGTCCCATGACATGTCCTTTCCAGTACTATGTATACATGAATGAGCAGCATTCATACCGCGACCTTCCTTACAGAATGAGTGAGACATCAACACTTTTCCGCAATGAGGACTCAGGCGAGATGCACGGACTTACAAGAGTTCGTCAGTTCACAATCACAGAGGGACACCTTGTACTTCGTCCCGATCAGGCTGAGGAAGAGCTTACACGCTGTGTTGAGCTCGCAAATTACGTAATGAAGACACTCGGTGTTGCTGATGAGGTAACATACCGTCTTTCAAAGTGGGATCCCGAGAACAAGGATAAGTACGAGGGAGACGAGCAGTATTGGGAGAGCACACAGGGCTACCTTCGTGACGTAATGAACAAGAACGGCATTAAGTTCACAGAGGCAGACGGCGAGGCTGCATTCTACGGACCTAAGATCGATATCCAGGCCAAGAACGTATACGGCAAGGAAGATACAATGGTAACAATCCAGCTTGACTGCTCGGCAGCTCAGAAGTTCGGAATGTACTACATCGACCAGAACGGCGAGAAGGCAACACCCTGGATCATCCACAGAACATCAATGGGATGCTACGAGCGTACACTTGCTTGGCTTATCGAGCATTACGCAGGACAGTTCCCTACATGGATGTGTGCGGAGCAGGTACGTGTGCTTCCTATCTCCGATAAGTACGAAGAGTATGCAAATAAGGTATCGGCAGCACTCAAGGCAGCAGGTATCCGCAATACGGTAGATGCCCGTGCAGAGAAGATCGGATTCAAGATTCGTGAGGCACGTCTTGACAGACTTCCTTACATGCTCGTTGTAGGACAGAAGGAGCAGGAGGACGAGCTCGTTTCTGTAAGAAGCCGTTTCAAGGGCGATGAGGGACAGAAGAAGCTTGATGATTTCATTAAGGACATCCTTGTTGAGATCAATACAAAGGAAATCAAGAAGATTGAAGTTGAAGAAAATAAATAATTAGTTTGGGAGGATACAAATGAAGGCTGAAGTTAAGAAGAACGTAATGACCTATGAGGGATTAAAGGCACTCGAAGCAGAGCTTGAAGATCTTAAGGTAAACCGCCGTAAGGAAGTTGCTCAGAAGATTAAGGAAGCACGTGAGCAGGGCGACCTTTCAGAGAATGCCGAGTACGATGCAGCCAAGGAAGAGCAGCGTGAAATCGAGGCACGTATCGAGGAAATCGATGCAATTCTTAAGAACGCAGAGGTTATGGATGCTGAGGACAACAAGAGCAATACCATCAATGTTGGTTCAACAGTAACTCTTTACGATGAGGAATTCGAAGAGGAAGTTACATACAAGATCGTAGGATCTTCAGAGGCAAATATCCTTCAGAACAAGATGAGCAATGAGAGCCCTATCGGAAAAGAGCTTATCGGAAAGAAGAAGGGACAGAAGATTACCGTTGAAACAGCAAATGGAATTCTCAAGTTCAAGATTGTAGCTGTAACAAAGTAATATCTTATTTTTAAAAACAATAAGGCTACCGCTGCGGCAGTTTATGGGCTGCCGCAGCGTTTCCAAATCGAAAGGAGCAATATGGCTAATCAGAATAATAATCAGACAGAGCAGCAGGTAGACGTTAATCAGCTGCTCAAGGTTCGCCGCGAAAAGCTTGCTGCACTTCAGGAAGCCGGCAAGGACCCTTTTCAGATAACCAAGTATGATCAGACACATCATTCAACCGACTGCCGCAGCGAGTACGAGGCACTTGAGGAGAAGCTTCTCGGACAGCGTCCCGCACCTCTTACAGACGGACTTGATGAGGCACAGGTGAAGGAACTTCTCGACAAGGATTACAATGAGAGACGTGAAATTATGGATGCAAATCCCATCCATGTAAGCATCGCAGGTCGTATGATGAGCAAGCGAGTAATGGGAAAGGCTTCTTTCTGCAACGTTCAGGACAAGCCCGGCAACATTCAGGTATATGTTGCACGTGACGTACTCGGTGAGGAGGCATATGCAGAGTTCAAGAAGTTCGATATGGGTGATATTATCGGCGTAAAGGGATATGTTTTCAGAACCAAGATGGGCGAGATTTCAATCCACGCAGAGAGCATCACACTTCTTACAAAGTCGCTTCAGATTCTTCCTGAGAAGTATCACGGACTTACAAATACCGATACACGTTATCGTCAGAGATATGTGGACCTCATTATGAACACCGATGCGAAGGATACCTTCATTAAGCGTTCAAAGATTATCAGCTCTATCCGCCGCTACCTTGATGCACAGGATTTCATGGAAGTTGAGACTCCCATGCTTGTATCAAATGCGGGCGGTGCTGCAGCCCGTCCTTTCGAGACACATTTCAATGCACTTGATGAGGACCTTCGTCTTCGTATTTCACTTGAGCTTTACCTCAAGAGACTTATCGTAGGCGGTCTTGAGCGTGTATACGAAATCGGTCGTGTATTCCGTAATGAGGGTCTTGATACACGTCACAACCCTGAGTTCACCCTTATGGAGCTCTATCAGGCATATACCGATTACCACGGAATGATGGACCTTACCGAGAACATGTTCAGACATGTAGCTCAGGAGGTTCTCGGAACAACCAAGTTTATGTACGGCGATGTAGAGCTCGATTTTGGCAGGCCTTTCGAGCGCATTACCATGATTGATGCTGTAAAGAAGTACGCCGGCGTTGATTTCGACGAAATTAAGTCCGATGACGAGGCAAAGGCCATTGCAAAAGAGAAGCATGTTGAGTTCGAGGATCATCACAAGAAGGGTGACATTCTCAACCTCTTCTTCGAGGAGTACTGCGAGGAACACCTCCTTCAGCCTACCTTCGTAATGGACCATCCCGTAGAGATTTCTCCTCTTACAAAGCGTAAGCCCGAGAAACCGGATTATGTTGAGCGTTTCGAGCTCTTCATCAACGGATGGGAGATGTGTAATGCATATTCAGAGCTCAACGATCCCATCGATCAGCGTGAGCGTTTCAAGGCACAGGATGCACTTGCAGCAGCAGACGACGAGGAAGCAAACCACACCGATGAGGACTTCCTTAACGCACTTGAGGTTGGTATGGCACCTACCGGCGGTATCGGCTACGGTATCGACCGTCTGACCATGCTTCTTACCAACAGTCCTGCCATACGCGACGTTCTGCTCTTCCCTACGATGAAGAGTCAGAAGGACTGATTGGCGGATTTAGATGTCACTAATGGTTAAAATCGGTCATATTAATCCATAGAGGACACACAAATGTTACGTTCTCTACGGAGCATATAGGACATAGGTGGACTGATTTGGACGAGTACGGTTAGAGCCTCAGACATCAAATGACATTATTTGGAACTGAGAATTCTGATACCAATATAAGAAAATGAAATAAAGTTTAAGTTCTGAGGAACAGTTTTTAAGGCTTTAGGGCACTTACGTTAGTAGAAATACTTTCGTAGGTGCCTTTTTTGTTTTCCGCAAAGCATTGGTTATCAGAAAAAGGAGGTTGTAGATGGAAAAGAAACCGTACAAAGCGACAAAGACAAGGGCTCCCAATCTTGATGAGTACATCATACCTGAGTGGAGACACAATTTTGTAACTTACGCAAAGGGAGCGAAAATGTACAGTCTGAATTACTGGACATTCGTAAGGCTTTGTAAAGAGGCAGGGGCATCATTTCCGTTAAGGAAAACAGCATTGGTAGACTTACTGGTTTTGGATGCCTACATGGAAGAAACAAAACGCGAAGATGAGGCGACATCGAAAGGAGTCATTATGGCAAAGAGAAATGAAATTGAACAGATGGATAATCTGGTTAGATCAGGTAAGAAGTATATGAGAATTGATGAGGCTAAGGAGCATTTCTCAGTCGGAAAGCACACCATAGAAAAGTGGGCTAAGCAGGCAAGAGCAGTTTATAAAATCAATGGAGTGAAACTTATTAATATTGAAAAGATTGAGAAATTTATCGAGGCATTTGAGGAGGTGGATGACTAATGTGTAAGGTTATCAGCGTATCTAATCAGAAGGGCGGCGTAGGAAAAACAGTTACCTGTGTGAACTTGGGAATAGGACTTGCCAGAGAAGGGAAAAAGGTTCTGATGATAGATGCAGATTCTCAGGGCTCATTATCAATCAGCCTTGGATTTGATGAACCGGACAAGCTTGATGTAACACTTGCAACAATACTTATGAAGGTAATCAATGATGAAGAATTTGATTTGTCACTTGGAATCCTTCATCACGATGAGGGAGTTGATGTCCTTCCCGGAAACATTGAGTTATCAGGTCTTGAGATATCAATCAATGGAGTAATAAGTAGGGAAACTATTCTAAAACAGTATGTTGATAGAATGAGAGACATCTATGATTACATCATCATTGATTGTATGCCAAGTTTAGGTTTGCTTACAATTAATGCTCTTGCCTGTGCAGATTCAGTATTGATTCCGGTCCAGGCATCATATCTTCCGGTCAAGGGATTACAGCAGCTTATTAAAACAATAGGTAGAGTAAAGCGTCAGCTGAATCCTAAGTTAGAAATTGAAGGCATATTGCTTACCATGGTTGATAACAGGACTAATTATGCAAAAGATGTGGCTTCTCAGGTTTATGAAGCATATTCAAATAGTGTTCATGTATTTGATACAGAGATTCCAATGTCTGTCAGAGCTGCAGAGATTTCTGCAGAAGGAAGTAGCTTATATGTATATGATCCGAAGGGAAAAGCAGCTTGTGCTTATACAGCTCTTATTAGGGATATTTTGAGTGAGGAGGAAATGAATAATGGCTGAAAAGAGACCAGGACAGAAAATAAAAATGACTTCTATAGATGAGCTTCTGTGTGTTCCCGAGGTGGAAGGCACAGTAGATATTGATATCAGGGCAATATATCCATTTGAGAATCATCCTTTCAAGGTTCTTGATGATGAGAAGATGGATGAACTGGTGGACAGTATTAAGGCTAATGGAGTTCTCACACCGGTTATAGTAAGACCTGATGATGAAGGAACCTATGAAATGATATCTGGCCATAGAAGATTACATGCAGCTGAAAGAGCAGGTCTTACTAAGGTCCCTGCAATTATAAAGGAAATGACCAATGATGATGCGATTATCATGATGGTTGATGCCAATATCCAAAGGGAAGAGATACTTCCAAGTGAAAAGGCTTTTGCCTATAAGATGAAACTGGATGCGATTAAAAGGCAAGGGGCTAGAGATAGAAGGGATGGAACAACTTCCGCCCAACTTGGGCGGAAGTTAGAATCAGCTGATTTGGTTGCTCAACAAGTGGGAGAAAGCCGTATGCAGTTGAGACGATATATTCGATTGACAGAGTTAATTCCAGAACTTTTGGAATTTGTTGATAATAAGAGAATTCCCTTAAATACAGGGGTGGAAATGTCTTTCTTTTCAAGGGAAATACAACAGTGGCTGTATGAATACTGCAGAGAAAATGGAATCCCTAAATGGAATGAAATCGCTGACTTAAGGGGTGGCGTTAATCAGACAGAACTTACTCAGGATCAGCTGATTAAATATCTTAATGGACTTCATCCGGTACCAACTGCGACAAACAAGATAGTGCTTACTACGCGTAAACTGAATCAGTATTTTCCAAAATATATGGGTATCCATGAACGCGAAAAGATTGTTATGGAATTGCTTGAAAAATGGAAGGAAGAACATCCGGAGGGTTAGGTTATGAGTTTCAATTATTATTATAAAAAAGAAGCCGAAAAGTATAGCTTTATCAGAATCCCGAAGGTAATGATGACAGAGGAGCTTTTTGCTTCTCTGTCTATACAGGCCAAGATTCTGTATGGATTATTATTAGATCGCCTTGGTGAGGCTTCAAAGAATAAATGGATTGATGAAGAAAATAAGGTTTATGTGATATATCAGATTTCAGAAATAATGGGTGATATGAATATCTCCAAGGGGAAAGCAGTTAGCACATTATCCGAACTGGAAGATATTGGTTTAGTTGAGAAACGACCTCGTGGAATGGGACAGCCATCATTATTATATGTAAAGAATTTTGTAGCTAGTGCTGGTGCGTAGAAGATTCCAGAAGTTCATTTTTTAGACTTCTGGGAAGAAAGGGAAGGAGGCAATTTATGGAACGGAAAACTGAGTTCAACTACTTCTACGGAACTGAATCAGATAGCTTTTCTTTCTACAGAATTCCTAAACAATTAATTCTTGATAACAGGTTTAGAGAACTTTCAAATGATGCAAAAATATTATATGGATTAATGCTCGACAGAATGTCATTATCCCTTAGAAATGGCTGGTTTGATGAGGAAAAACGTGTGTTTATTTATTACTCCATGGAAGAAGTTATGGAGAATCTTAACTGCTCAAAAAACAAGGCTCTTAAGTCATTGTCAGAACTTGATACAGATACAGGAATCGGACTTATTGAACGTGTGAAACAAGGACAGGGAAAGCCAACAATAATATATGTGAAGAACTTTCTATTGGATGAAAAAAGTGGTTCTGACTTCCCTAAAAAGGAAGTCAAGACTCCCATAAAAGGGAAGTCTGGAGTCGCAAATTTGGGAAGTCTTGAGGTTCATAAAAAGGACACTAATAATACTAATATAAATAATACTGATAATAGTAATACTGATTCTAATCTTATCTTATCAGGTATTTCGCACAAGGACACAACAATACATCTTCAATTGTCCGGATCAGATGAGATGGATGTAAATGCATATGCAGAACTTATCAGGGATAATCTTGAATTAGATATTCTTATTCAGAGAAGTCCATTTGAAAAAGACATCCTTGAGGGTATCTATGAACTGGTCTTAGAGACAGTCTTGAATCAGGGTGATAGTATTATTATAGCAAGTAACAAATATCCAATGAGCCTGGTGCGTAGTAAATTCATGAAGCTTGATGCAAGCCATGTTGAATATGTAATGGACTGTCTGAAAGCGAATACAACCAAGGTTCGTAATATCAGAAAATATATGCTCGCAACACTGTTTAACGCTCCGGTTACCATCGGTAGTTATTATCAGGCGGAAGTTAATCATGATTTTCCACAATATGCGAGAGCGAGGTAAGTAAGGATGAAGAAATTAATTGGAATTATATTATGGCTACCAATCACAATTATCTGTCTAATTGGAAAGGGGCTAATATGGATTGGTGCCCATGCAGGTGGAGTAGCAATTCCGATTCTCGGAGTGATGTTTATCCTGGCAGTATTCACAAAGAACTGGTATGGAATAGTAATAATTGGAGCTCTGATTATTCTGATTCTGGCATCACTGTTTGGAATAGCAGTATTTACTGGCGAGTTGGAAAGAATTAGAAATGAGCTTATTTCCAAAATTGATTAAATCGTTCCAATTTTGAAATCTGGATAAAAATAATTGACAAATAATTCGATAACATTATTAGGATAACTATGCCCAAATTTAGATAGTAGGAGTTGGTGTCTATGGTAAGAGTTGCGATTTGTGAAGATGACTTATTCTATATGGAAAGAGAAAAGAATTTGATAGAGTCATATCTTCAGACGAGAGAAATAAGGAGTGAAATTACAACTTTTAGTTCCAGCATAGAATTAACAAAAGCATATGCAAATAGTTTCGATATTATTTTTCTTGATGTTGAAATGGATGAGATGAATGGTATGGAAGCAGCACATTGGTTAAGAGATAAAGGTGCCAAATCGCATATTATTTTTTTGTCAGCATATGCAGAGTATTTGCCGGAGGGATATAAGGTAGATGCTCATAGATATTTACTAAAAAATGACGCAAAGTTTGATGAATCTTTCTGTGAATGCATGGATAGTGTGGTAGCAAAAATCCAGATGGAAGAATCAAAAATAGAGATTAAAATCAAAGATGGAATATTATCTATTGCTCCGTCAAAGATTATATATGCCGAGAGTAATGTTCACAAGGTCACATTATATGTAATAGAACAGTCCGGCGATATACGAGAATATTATATGTATGACCGCTTGGATAATGTGCAGGCAAAGTTAGAAAGATATGGTTTTCTTAGAATTCATCAGAGCTACATAATTAATGGTGAGCATTTGAGGAAAGTTTACAGATATAAGGCAGAACTTATCAAAGACATCAGCTTGGCAATATCAAAAAAATACTACAATGATGTTGAGGATTATTATATTCGTATGAGAGGTGAAATATAATGCTTGTTACTGTAATAACCTGTGCTGCATTATCGTTTTCGGAGTTACTTGTATTAATTACTTTTCTTGAGATATTTGCAGAACCAAGACCTTTTTATGAGAAACACAAAATATTAGTAATCGTATTGCTAACCCTTAGTGCTATATTTGAAGCATTTCTCCTTGATGCATATTTTTATATAAAAATAGCTACAACAATGCTGATGTTTATGATCAATGCTCAAATTGTTGTAAAGGCAAAAACAGTAGTAACTTGTGCACTAGCAATGATATACCATAATTTCCTTGTTATTTTAGAAACGTTAATAATGTTGCTTAATTCAAAAACAGATTTTCTCGAAGCTTTTAGAGCGATATTACCAGGGGATGATGCAATGCGTCTGCAGATGATTATCTGTGAATTGATTGTAAATGCATTTGTTATAGTTATTTGTCATAAAAAGAAAGGAAAACTTAAAGAAGTAGTAAATCTTTTAGGAAACAAGGAATGGATTAGTATATTATTTATTACCATTATATTTTCTGTAATCTGCGTTATTTCAGTAAAAGAATCTGGTATGGAAGATAATTATTATATGGATCTGTTACTGGTATTGGTAGAGATGGCTTTAATATTTTCTGATGCTGCAATTATGGTGTTGTTCATTCAATCGGCTAAAAAGCAGAGGAATATTTTGGAAAGTGAAGCGATTTTAAACAGAGTAAAAAATGAAACAACACT
>JAZLGZ010000002.1:0-39693 GCA_045616585.1 Lachnospiraceae bacterium | reverse complement strand
TCGAAGTTGCCCATGGGAGTCTGATAAACACAGCAGGCTTCTTCGTCGACTATGTAATCGAGGCGGGCAATGACATCTCCGGATTTGGATACCGTAACCTGACCCGGCGAGATTTTAATCGTATTTCGAATCCCTTCCTCGTCATATCTGATGTAATGATTTCCGTTCTTAAAAGAATATGAAGCCTTCTGTTCTACAATTGTAGGCTCGTCTGAAACCGATTTTTGGATACCGGTTATCTTAACACTCGAATTTATATCCATACTTATCCTCCGTTCGGACATGCTGATCATATCAGTATGATATTTTACATTTTATGCCCTCAAAATACAAGTTCCGTCGGAATTTGCAGATTGAAGGAACCGGCAGTCGGTGGTATAATTAATCGACCATTATGTTTTTTAAACGGAGAGGAGAAGATTATGAACAAAGCAGCTAAGCGCATTGTTTTAATGATGATTTCACTTATCGCAGTGCTTGCACTTGCAGCCTGCGGAAAGAAGGAAGCAAAAGTTATTAATCTTAATGATTATGTTAACGTAATTTCCGTCGGATATGATAAGGTCGGAAGTCTTTATGTGGAACTCGATTACAGCAAGGTTATCGAGGACAATGAGAAGATTTTCGGCGAGGATACCAAGCTTGCAGAAAGATGGCTCAAGCAGGTAAAGTTTGAATGTCAGCCTTCATACATGCTCAAGAACGGCGACACCGCAAAGATTACTGCAAGCAAGGTTCGTACGGATGACTTTATGGATACCTTTAATGTTCAGGTTGAATTCCCTGAGTATACATATACCGTAGCCGGTCTTACCGCACTTGCGGATTACGATCCTTTCGAGGGCGTAGTTCTTTATCAGTCCGGATACGATTTTGTGGGCAACATCAGTGTTGATTCCTATGCTGCCGAATATTCGGATTATCTTGAGTACACTATTCTTGATCCCAAGGAAAATTATGCAAACGGCGACGTTGTTACTGTCAGCGTTCAGCCCAGAGAGTATTACACCGATTTTGCAACCGTAGAGGACTTCCTTGCAGACAAGGGAAAGAAGCCTACCAGACTCACATGTGAGTATGAACTTACCGAATTTGCGGAGCTTTCGGTTTACGATCCTTCAAACAGCTTCCATGTTGAATTCAACGGATCATCACCTAATGGTACGGCATATGTTTATTATGACAGCTATGACTACGGTTTGTCATTCTCGCTTGACAAGTTTGAAGGTCTTTCAAACGGAGACGTTGTAACCGTTACTCTTGATAAGAACGGATATACCGATGAGGAATTTGCAAAGAATCTTGCATACTGGTACGGTATTGCGATTGATGAAACCAAGTGGGCAGTTACCGTTTCGGGGCTTCGCGATCTTCTTGTGAGTGCTGACCAGATTCCTTACGAGGTTGATGATGAGATGAGAAAAATCATCGGTGAGGACCTTACCAATTACGTTGAAAACTATGTCTTTGACGGACGCGGTACAGTTCTTGACATCTACTATATCGGAGACATCATTCACACAGTAGATGATTACTGGGGCGGCCTTTCATCGACCAGAACCATGGTATTTGACATAGAAATTATGGATTCCTGCGGTGATTATTATCCCGTTTACTGGGCAGCATCTTTCGGCAACCTGTACACTGAAGGTGAGGATGCGCTGCACTACGATTTGTATAACTATTACTCAGCCGCTTCGGATTATTATGAGTCATACGGCTATGTAAACGGACCTTATGTTCAGTGCAGCTGCGGAAGCATTTATAACGGTTTTGTGGATTTGGATTATCTCAAGTCATACTTCAATATCTACGACGAGAATATTACTTCCGATACAGTAGGAATGTATTACGAGGCTATTCCGTATTTCGCCCATTACTACGGGGACAGACCTATCGATATTGATGAAAGCGAAATTGACTGGTAATGAAAAAAACACTTGAAGGATTATTGTCTTATCTTTCAATAATCGGCGGCGCGTTACTTGCAAGCTTTTCCGTAGCATGTATACTGCTTCCCAACGATGCGGTTGACTACGGAACGGCGGGCATCGCCATTATTGTAAGCAAGCTGACGGGTTTTAACCTGTCAATTTGTGTATTGCTTGTTTTTCTGCCTTTTCTTATATCGGGGTTTATCTTCCTTGGAAAGAACCTGATGGTAAAGGCGGTTATAGGTTCGATAGTATACTCTGCGGGTCTTACCTTCTTCGAAGGAATCGAATTCGAACTGTATACGGAGCACTTCCTGGCTGTGGCATTCGGAGGAGCGCTGCTTGGAATCGGCTTGTCGCTGATTCTGCGTTTCGGCGGATGCATCGACGGTTCGGAGATATTGGCAAATATTATTGTCAAACGAATATCGGACAAGACGGGCAAGAACTACAGTATGACATATATTCTTATCATTTTTAATTCCTGCGTTTACATTACGGTATTCTTCCTGATAAACAGGGATGCGGCGCTTCTGAGCCTTCTGGTTTATATTATTGCGACAGCGATAATAGACCATTTCACGGATCATTTCGAGGCTATCAAGCAGGTTACGATTATTACCAAAGAACCCGACCGCATCATCAGAGACATTAAAGAAAAGCTTAACAAGACCTGTACTATTATGGATTCCAGGGGTGCAATAGCCGGAGACAATACCACTCTGATCTGCTATGTGAACTATTTCGAACTTCAGGCCATGAGGGAGATTATTTCGAGCAACAAGGGATCCTTCAGTACTGTTTCGACGATAGAAGAGATTTTAAGATGAACTGATCGGTAGTATTTAAAGAAGCTGAATAAAGCTGAAAAGCACAGACAAAGATAAAGGAAGGGTGCATGAGAGATATTTTTTCATGCACCCTTTGGTTTTGAAATAAATTTGGTTTTGAAATAAATCTGATTTGCCGGTTCGGCTGCTTAGATTCGACTGCTTTGTGTATATAGGTATCAGTTCTCGTTCAGACTCTCGAGAGGAACCATGTAGCGCTTCGAGTAATCGAAGTAATGCTTCTTATAGGCTTCGCTTGAGGTGTGCATTTCTTTTGCATAGCCGTGGATATCAAAGCCTGTACCCTCGGTGTGCTTCTCGATGATATGGAGAGCAATGTTTGAACAGTAAGCGGTGATACGTTCGAAACTTGTAAGACATTCAACCAGTGAAATACCGCTCTGAACAGAACAGTTGCCGAGCTGGAGTCTGTGAACGTGATTCTCCTTGATGGTCTCACACATGTTGCCTACGATTTCTTCAAGAGGCTCAACTCTGGTTGCAAGAATGTCATCGTCATTTGCAAAAGCTTTTACGGTAATCTTAAGCGTTTCGTTAACCGCATCCGCAAGCAGTACTAGCTCCTGCTTTGCATTGTCCGAGAAACGAATACCGTTTGCTTCATTGTAGCCGCCTACATCAGAAAGTTTAACACAGTGATCACCGATTCGCTCGAAGTCCATAATCGAATGCATAATCTCGGTTGCAAGCTTAATTTCTTCGGTATGAAGGTTACATGCCGTAACCTTTACCATATAGTCCGAAAGGTAGGTTTCCGATTTATCGAGGAAATGCTCGTTTTCGTTGATCTTATCGATAACGGAATTGTCGAAATGGTCAAGCATCTGAATACAGAGACCGTAGTTCTCAACAGCTGTGGCACCCATGTCATTAATAACCTTGCAGCACTGCTCAAGAGCAACCGCAGGAGTATTAAGAAGCATGTCATTAAGGGTACGAAGCTCTTCGTCGTGCTTTGAAGGAGCCTTGTCCGGAAGTACCTTCTTTGCGCATTTTGAAACAAGTACGCAGAAGGGAATGAAGCAGATTGATACGATAATGTTGTATAAGGTGTTGAGATCGGCGATGTTACCGCGGTTCATCTGCTTGCCCCAGTCAACTATTCCGAGAGGCTTGAGTATGAGTACGAGAACAATCATTCCGATTACTCCGCCCACGAAGCTGATGAGGAACTGGGAAACAGTAACCTGCTGAGCCTCACGCTTGGTTCCGATACTAGCAAGTACGATGGGAAGAAGCTTTCCGATACTGATACCGATAACCATGGGAGCGGCTACCGAGAAGGTAATGGTTCCGGTTGCAGCTGCGATAGCCTGAACGATACCGACAGCGGCGGAAGAACTTTGAAGGATTGCCGAGAGGAGTATACCAAGTCCGAGTCCGATAATGGGATTCGAGAAGTTGGTGAACATCTCACCGAAAGCCTGTGATGATGAAAGAGGCTTAAGCGCATTCTCCATGGTGGTCATTCCGAAGAAAAGAACACCGAAGCCCATAAGGATTGCTGCGATATTGTTAGCTTTCTTGTTCTTGCTTATCAACATGATGAAAGCTGCGATACCGATAATAAGAGGTGCAAACGATGAAGGCTTGAGCATGTTGAGTATCGCGGTTCCCGATCCGGAGATATCACCGAGTCGAAGAATCTGACCGGTAACGGTGGTACCGATATTTGCTCCGAGCAATACGGGAATTGTCTGAGCCAATGACATGATTCCGGCGTTAACGAAACCGACCAGCATAATGGTTGTCGCGGCGGAACTTTGTATAACGCCTGTAACCATAATGCCCAGGCCCAATCCCTTAAAGCGATTGTCGGTAAGCTTTTCAAGTGTTTTCTCAAGCTTGGCACCGGCCATGTGCTCGAGTGATGCTCCGAGGTATTTCATTCCGTAGAGGAACAAACCTACACCTCCGATGAGCTGAAGAATGTCTTTTAATTCCATTTTAGTGCCCCTAAATAATTATTTTCCATAAAAGTGCATAATACCCATTTTTAACAAATACAATATTATCTCAGCATTTGTAATTTTACAAGGATTTTACGACGATTTTACCGAAAAAAACGGAGGTAAATAATTAAAAATATCATGGAAGCATGTTGAATTTGAGAGCGGTTTTCTCTATAATAGTTTTGTTTGTTTTTTGGTTTATACTGCAATAATACAGAATAAAATATCATGTAAAATGCTGCTGTTGATACGGCGGCGGGAGAGAGGATTGAAGATGAGCAGGACAGGATTTGATAACGACAAATATCTTAAGATGCAGTCAGAGCATATCAGTGAGAGAATTAAGAGCTTCGGCGGAAAACTTTATCTTGAGTTCGGCGGAAAGTTATTCGATGATTTTCATGCAGCAAGAGTTCTTCCCGGATTTGCACCCGACAGTAAGATCAGAATGCTTACCAAGATTAAGGATGAAGCTGAAATCGTTATCGTTATCAATGCCGGCGATATAGAGAAGTCGAAGGTACGCGGCGATCTCGGAATTACCTATGATATGGATGTACTCAGACTTATCGATGCGTTCAGAGGCTACGGCCTTTATGTCGGCAGCGTTGTGCTTACCCAGTTTGCCGGACAGCCCAGTGCCGAAGCATATCAGAAGAAGCTTGAGGGATTGGGACTTAAGGTTTACAGGCATTATATCATTCCCGGATATCCCGCAAATATTCCTCTTATCGTAAGCGACGAAGGTTTCGGCAAGAATGATTATATCGAAACCGAGAGATCGCTCGTGGTTGTTACCGCACCCGGACCCGGAAGCGGAAAGATGGCCACATGTCTTTCTCAGCTCTATCATGAGAATAAGCGCGGAATCAAGGCCGGATATGCGAAGTTTGAGACCTTCCCTATCTGGAACCTTCCTTTGAAGCATCCTGTTAACCTTGCATATGAGGCGGCTACCGCAGACCTCAATGATGTTAACATGATTGATCCTTTCCACCTTGAAGCTTATGGAAAGACTACCGTCAACTACAACCGTGACGTGGAAGTATTCCCTGTTCTCAATGCAATGTTTGAGACAATTCTCGGTGAGTCACCCTACAAGTCACCTACGGATATGGGCGTAAATATGGCCGGAAACTGTATCTTCGATGATGATACAGTTCGTGCCGCAGCCAATAACGAGATCATCCGCCGCTATTACAATACACTCTGCCAGGTTCGTCAGGGAAATGCAAAGCCCGAGGAAGTTCTTAAAATCGAGATGATTATGAAGCAGGCAGGCGTAACCATCGATTCACGCCCCGTTATCGCAGCTGCCAATAAAAAGGCAGAGGAGACCGGTGCTCCCGCAGCAGCCATGAGACTCCCCGACGGACGAATCGTAACAGGAAAAACCAGCTCGCTGCTCGGTGCGTCTTCCGCTATGCTTCTCAATGCTCTTAAGGCGCTCGGCGGAATCGATGATGAGTACGAGCTCATCGCTCCTTCGATTATCGAGCCCATTCAGGATTTGAAGGTTAATCATCTCGGCAATTCAAACCCCAGACTTCATACCGATGAGGTTCTGATTGCACTTACAATCTGTGCTCAGAATGACGAGAAGGCCGAGATTGCAATGCAGCAGCTTCAGCGTCTGCAGGGCTGTGAGGCTCATTCGAGCGTTATTCTTTCACAGGTCGACAGCAATACATTCAGAAAGCTTGGCGTAAATCTTACAAGCGAGCCCGTTTACCAGGGAAAGAAACTTTTCCATAAATAATTCAATCTATACATAAACATCTAAAGTAAATAACATCTTATGAAACAGTTCTTTTGTATAATATTGACAAAAGAACTGTTTTTTGTATTGACGATTGTGGGAATATCTGCTATATTCTATATGAACAACCGATTGCGCAATCGGTGAATCAAGGAAAGTAAGAGGTTTTTATGAATAGACATTTTAAAAGTATTGCGGCATTGATGCTTTCCGTGCTGCTTGTGATTTCGCTTGCGGCATGCGGCAGGGAGAACACTTCCGGGCCCGAGCCCACAACCGTTCCCGACGTTGAGAAAGGACAGGATACGGTTGAACAGACCATTACCCCGGAGGATACGGTCAGACCGCTGCTTGTGCCTGCGGCCAAACTTGAAGGCAGCAGTCTTTATGTGGATAAAGTTGAGAATCTTCCTGAATATTTCATCTTCGGTATGGATGCTTCCTCGGTTATTGCCGAGGAAGCTGCGGGAGTCAGATATTACGATTTTGACGGCAACGAGCAGGATGTCTTTAAGACTATGGCAGATGCCGGTGTGAATTACATCCGTGTCCGCGTTTGGAACAATCCTTACGATGAAGACGGCAACGGGTTCGGCGGCGGCAACTGTGATATCGATACGGCTGTTGCAATCGGCAAGAGGGCCACGGCCGCAGGACAGAAACTCCTGGTCGATTTCCATTACTCGGATTTCTGGGCGGATCCCGCAAAGCAGATGGTTCCCGTAGCGTGGGCAGGAATGGAAGTCGGAGAGGACGGAACCGGAGAGAAGGTTACCGCATTATATGAGTTTACAAAGTCGTCTCTTGAAGCTTTGAAGGCAGCCGGAGTTGATGTCGGAATGGTACAGATCGGAAACGAAACCAACGGCAGCATGTGCGGCGAGAAGATTTGGAGAAACATTCAGTACCTTATGCAGGCAGGCTCGAAGGCGGTTCGTGAGGTTTTCCCCGAAGCACTTGTAGCGGTTCATTTTGCGAATCCCGAGAAGGTATCGAACTACATCGATTATGCAAAGAAGCTGGATTATTACGGCGTTGATTACGATGTATTCGGTTCTTCGTATTATCCTTATTGGCACGGAACACTCGACAACCTTGCTTCGATTCTTTCGATAGTTGCCGAGACTTACAATAAAAAGGTTATGGTCCTTGAAACCTCTTATGCTTATACCGCGGAGGATTCGGACTTTAACGGCAACACTATTTCCGACGGAGGAACCATTACAAAGGATTATCCTTTTACGGTTCAGGGACAGGCCAATTCGGTTCGCAATATCGTTGATACACTTGTCAATAAAACCACGAATGCCATCGGTATATGCTACTGGGAGGGTACCTGGATAAGCGTCGGAACCAACTCTTATGAAGAGAATGCAGAGAAGTGGGAGAAGTACGGCGCAGGCTGGGCTTCCAAGTATGCCGCAAAGTACGATCCCAAGGATGCCGGCAAATACTACGGCGGCTGTGCGGTGGAGAATCAGGCAATGTTCGATGCTTACGGCAAGCCCCTTGAGTCTTTGAAGATATTCAACCTTGTAAGATACGGCAATGAGATTGAAACTCAGGCAGACGCGCTTGAGGATGTGACCGTTCTTGTGGATCTTGCAGGAACGATCGAGCTTCCGGAGAATGTAAACGCAATCATGACCGACGATTCGAAGAAGTCGATTCCGGTCACATGGAAGCTTACCGAAGCCGATTACAACACTATGTATTCAAACGGTGTTGCCAAGTATGATGTACTCGGCGAAGCCGGAGGTATGACGGCCCACTGCTACGTCAATATGATTGAATTTAACTTCCTTGAGAACTACAGTTTCGAGGATGGAGAACCCGGAGCATGGGAGATTACGGAGCTTGGCAAGTCGGATGAGCTTTACATCGAGAACAAGCCTACCGATTCGCTGACCGGCAATTACCACATGCATTTCTGGAGCGGAACATCAAATACGGTTAAGTTTACCGTGGAGCAGCCCGTTGAAGTACCTGCAGGTAAGTATAAATATACCATTTCGATTATGGGCGGCGACTGCGGCAATACGGACATTTATATGTATGTTAAGGCCGGCGGCGAGATTATCGCAAAGCAGCCGCTTACCGTTACTTCTTACGGGAACTGGGATACACAGACCATTCCGGAATTCACTTATGACGGTGAGTCGGAACTTGCTGTCGGTATTTATGTTCAGTGTGAAGGTGCCGGCAACGGTGCCTGGGGCAAGATTGATGACGCATTGCTCAATTCTGTGACGGAATAATAAAAATTATTGGTGATTTTTACGAAAACCACTTGACTATTTTAGGTTTCTTTTGTACAATTTGAACGCTGGTAACGTTTCCAGTACATAAAAAGGGAACGATATCATAGATTTTTATCAGATGTTAAATCAGTTTTATGAGGAGGATGACTATGAAAAAAATGAACAAGGTTCTTGCTTTGATCATGGTACTCGCTATGTGCGTAGGCCTCGTAGCTTGCGGCAAGAAGCCCGTAAAGCCCGGCAGCAATGATACACAGCAGGGAACAACACAGCAGGGAGACACAACTACCACTACAAATACAGACGGTGGTTCAGACACAGCAGCTCCCACAGAAACCTACAACTTCGATATTACAGTTTGGGTTCCTGAGAAGGCAGTAGATCTTACTATTAAGCAGATCGACGATTTCAACAAGACAAATACTTTCGGAATTACCTTCAACGCTACAGTTGAGGCAGTTTCAGAGGCTGACTCAGCTACTCAGATGATTACTGACGTTGAGGCAGGAGCAGATATTTTCTTCTTCGCACAGGATCAGGCAGCTCGTCTTATCCAGGCAGGTGCTCTTTCAAAGCTCGGCGATAAGGCTAAGGCTACAGTATCTGAGGAGAACGCAGCAGGCGTTGTTGCAGCATGTCTTTCAGGTGAGGATATGTACTGCTATCCTCTTACAGCAGATAACGGTTACTTCATGTACTACGACAAGTCAGTCGTTCCCGAGGCAGATGTTGACAGCTTAACAGCTGTTATCGCTGACTGTGAGCAGGCCGGCAGAACCTTCTGTATGGAGCTTCAGACTTCAGCTTGGTATCTTGCAGGTTTCTTCTTCGGAACAGGCTGTGATTCAACATGGATTACAGATGACGACGGAAACTTCATTTCAGTTAACGATACATTCAATTCAGACAAGGGTCTTGCAGCAGCAAAGGGTATCCGTGAGCTCATCACTTCACCCGCTCACGTAAGCTCATCACAGGGTTCTGAGTTCGCTTCAGCTATCCCTGCAGGTGTTGTTGTAACAGGTACATGGGATTATGATACTGTTGCTTCTATCCTCGGTGACAACCTCGGAACAGCAGATCTTCCTTCATTCGTAGCAGACGGCAAGAGCTACCACATCGGTTCATTCAACGGATGTAAGCTTCTTGGTGTTAAGCCTCAGACAGATGCCAACAAGGGTGGTGCACTTCACAGACTTGCACAGTACCTTACAAGCGAGGCAGGCCAGTTAGAGCGTTTCAACGAGCTTTCATGGGGTCCCGCAAACCTTGTTGACCAGCAGAACGATCCAGTTCCGGCTAACCCCGGACTTGCAGCACTTCTTCAGCAGGCTCCTTACTCTGTTCCTCAGGGCCAGATCCACGGATCATGGTGGGATATCGGTAAGGTTATCGGTACAGACATTCTTGAGTCAGACGGTACAGATGCAGGCCTTAAGGCAGCTCTTCAGAAGTACGAGGATACAGTTGCAGCTCTCTTCAACATGACAAGTGATGAGAAGGAAGCTTGGTCAGTAATCGGCGGTATCTGCGGAACAGCATGGGATGCAGACTTCGATATGACACGTACAGCAGAAATCGGTGACGCAACATTCTATTCAGAGGCACTTCTTCTTAACGAAGGTGAGGAGCTTAAGGCTCGTCAGGGAAGAAGCTGGGATGTAAACTTCGGCGGAGACGGCGCTCGTGACGGTGCAAACCTTGTAGTTCCCGAGACAGGCTACTACTTCGTAAAGCTCGTTGTTAACGATGATCTTACATCAGCAAGCCTTACACTTGAGAAGTCAAGCTTCTACGGATGGACAGCAATCGGTACACTTAACGGAACAAGCTGGGATGTAGATTTCGATCTTGCTATCCAGGCAGACGGAACCACTTACAAGCTTGAGGGCGTTGAACTTACAGCAGGTACAGAGTTCAAGGTTCGTAAGAATCACGGCTGGGATATCAACTTCGGTGCTGACGGCGTAGCAGACGGTCCCAACATCGTTGTTGAGGCAGACGGAACCTACACCATCGTATTCGATGAGACAACAGGTATGATTACTCTCGAGTAATTCTTGCAAATAATCAGGGTTGGAGTCATGAACTTTGACTCCAACCTTATTTTTTACGGTCGGCTTGCTTTTGACCGTGACTGCAGCAAAAACGGATATTATTATTCGCAGGAACGAGGGGAATCAAATGAAGGGAAAAGACAATTTCTTTAAACGCTTTGGCAAAGCGGTCGGCGGTGCTTTTACGGGCATCGGTTCCGCTTTCAGACACGGAGATTTCAAGACCAGGCTTTCCTTTATCTTTATGGGAGCCGGAAACCTATTAAACGGTCAGATTGTTAAGGGTGGTTTATTCCTCGCCATCGAGGCAATATTCATCAGATACATGATGACATGGGGACAGTATTGGCTGTATATGCTTCCTTCACTCGGTTTGGAAGGGCCTACTGTAGAGAGAGTTTACAACGCACTTCTCGACGATTATGTCGAGACTGCGCAATACAACGACAATTCATTCCAGATTTTGCTTTACGGCGTACTTACGATATTGTGCATCGTAGCCTTTATCATCGTCTGGAGAACCAATATTAATTCAGCTTACGAGGTTCAGAAGCTTAAAGAACGCAATAAGCGTGTTCCTCATATTTGGGACGATATTCGTACCTTACTCGACGAGAAGTTTTACAAGACACTTCTTACTTTGCCCGTAATCGGTATCACTGTATTTACAGTTATTCCGATTCTGTTCATGATTCTGGTTGCTTTTACCAACTATGAAGGTGCACATGACGGATATATTACGGGACTGTTTTCATGGCAGGGTATGGCAAACTTCAAGCAGATGCTTTCGAGCGGCGGCGGAGGTTCGTATTCATCCGTGTTCTGGGGAATGCTGGGATGGACACTTATCTGGGCTTTCTTTGCAACTTTTACGAACTACTTCCTCGGAATTCTGGTTGCACTTATGATTAATAAAAAGGGCATCAGATTCAAGAAGTTATGGCGTACAATCCTTGTACTTACAATTGCTATACCTCAGTTCATTTCACTGCTGTATGTATCAAAAATGTTTGATAAATCCGGTATCGTGAACGGAACACTGATTAAGTGGGGCTGGATTACAGAGCCGATACCGTTCTGGACGGATCCTATTCTTGCGAAGGTAATGGTAATTGCAATCAATATCTGGATCGGTGTGCCTTACCTTATGCTTTTCGCAACAGGTATTCTTATGAATATTCCTGCTGACCTTTATGAGTCCGCCAAGATTGACGGTGCGAATGCGGTTCAGCAGTTCTTCCATATCACTATGCCTTACATGCTGTTTATCACAGGTCCTTACCTCTTAACCAGCTTCACAGGCAATATGAATAACTTCAATGTTATTTACCTCCTGACGTCAGGCGGACCTACGAACTCTGCTGCGAGTGTTACGGCCGGAGACGTCGGTCACACGGACCTTCTTATTACCTGGCTGTTTAAGATTACCCAGGGAACGGAGTCGCAGTATTACATGGCTTCGGTACTCGGTATTCTTGTATTCGTTGTGGTAGCGGTTATTTCACTTATTGTTTACAGCCTGCTTCCGTCCAACAGAAATGAGGAGGATATGCAATGAGTAAAGAAAAGAAAAAGCTTGGCATGTCAGCCAAGAAGCATATCGGAAATGCTGCTATTTACCTGATTCTGATTGTGATGTGTACTGTATGGGTAATTCCTTTTGTCTGTATAGTATTCCAGTCATTCAGAGTTGAATCAACTTACCAGGTTGGTTATGTTATTCCTCAGCAGTGGGGTATGGATAACTACCTGAATCTGCTCAGATCCTTTGATGAAGCGGGCAATGCCGTATGGTTTAAGACCGATTTTGTTAAGTGGTATTCGAATACCCTTATCATGTCTTTGGTTGTTGCGGTTATTTCGCCTATCATGGTTCTTTGCATGAGCTATACTCTTTCAAGATTCAGATTTAAGCTCAGAAAGCCCATGATGAAATTCATGCTGATTCTCGGTATGTTCCCCGGAATCCTTACCATGATTATCATGTACAGAATCCTGAAGGATTTGAATCTTACTCAGGCCAATGCGGTACCCGGACTTATTCTGGTATATGTCGCTTCGGCCGGAATGGGTTATTATGTAACGAAGGGTTATTTCGATACTATTTCCGTATCCCTTGATGAAGCTGCCCGAGTAGACGGTGCATCAAGGTCAAGAGTTCTCTTCAGCATCATATTCCCGCTTTCGAAGCCTATCATTATTTATACCGTCCTCACCGCGTTCCTCGGACCTTGGGGAGACTTCATTTTCGCAAAGTTTATTTCCTTCAATACTTCTGAGGGTATGAACGTTGCCGTAGGTCTGTATAAATGGCTGAACAAAGATATGATTAACGACCGATATACGCAGTTCTGTGCCGGCGGTGTTCTGATAGCCATTCCGGTTACGATCCTGTTCCTGTGTCTCCAGAAATACTATGTTGAAGGTGTTACGGGCGGTTCCGTTAAGGGCTGATTTATTTCCGGATTTTACAAAGGCTGCTGCACAATGTGCAGCAGCCCTTATTGATGTTTTCAGCCTTGTGTAATACAGTCGTAAAAAGGGCTGATTGATGAAAAGAACCGGAGATATGCGGCATGTTTGTCGGTGAAAGTGAAGCAGACGGGAAAGGCGGATTTTTCGATTGTTTCAAAAAACAGTGTATGATATACTTTATTTTAGGTGATTGTACTCTCAGTACTGTCCTGAAAAAATAAACAGATATCAAATAAATATATCGGGAGGGTAATTATATGTTTTGTCCGAATTGCGGAAAACAGATTGATGACGGAACCAAATTTTGTGTTTATTGCGGATTCAAATTAGAGATAACAGAGGCACCGGTTGTACCTGCTGCAGAAGCGGGGGCAGCATTGTCTACAGGAGTAGAAGAAGCTGCACCTCAGCCTGTACAGCAGGAATTTGTACCTCAGCCTGCACCTCAGCCAGTTCAGCAGGCATTTGTACCCCAGCCTGTACAGCCCGTTCAGCAGGAATTTGCACCCCAGCCTGTACAGCCCATTCAGCAGGAATTCGCACCTCAGCCCGCACAGCCTCAATATGCACCTGTAAAGAAAAACGGAATGTCGGGCGGCAGAAAAGCCGGAGGTATTATATTAGCAATTTTAGCAGCGATTATCCTTCTTCCTGCGATTATTCTCGGAAGTATAAGAATGTGTACCTCAAAAGGCTCGATGAAGAGTCTGATTAATAAGGCCGTCAATGAGTCAGGCGGAATCGGAGAACTTCTGTATGAAGAGGTTATTGATGAGTTCGGAGAAAGATACGGTGAAGCTTTCCTTGAAGATGATTCACTGAAGGACCTTTCTGCAAAGGTTGCCAGTGAAGCTATTCAGTTTATGATTCTCGGAGAAGGTGATCCGATTGATGTCGATGCTATCATGGACTATGTAGAGGACAATAAGAAAGCAATCAGCCGTGCTATAGATGAGGATATCGATTCAAGATTTCTTAAGAGTCTAAGAAGAGAGCTTGAAGATGTTTCAGAGGAACTTCGCGAAGAAGTGATAGAACCTGAAGCACTGCTCGTTCAGGCACTTATCGGTACGACTACCTTCCTGCTTTTGGTTGCGATAGTGGTAATTATGTTTATCGGAATCGCTCTTCTTTGCGGTAAGTTCTATGACAGAACCTTTAAATATATCGGCATACCTTCCCTTGTTTCAGGAAGTATTATGCTTCTTGTGGGATTGGCAGCAATGATCGGAGGATCTCTTTTCGGAGAAATCATCAGAGAAGAAGAAATCGGTTATCTCATCTCGTTTGTCGGCGGAAAAGTTTCGGTTGTTTCGGGAATCATAACGGTTGTTTCGATTGTGTTCCTTGTACTTGCAGATGTGCTTAAGAAGAAAAACAAGGCATATAACGCCTGATAAACAGGGTCTGCCGCACCGGATGAAAAAGGTGTACTTGCATGGCAGAGAAATTCAGGTTAGATCATAACGGAGGTAACAGTATGGTTGGCGGACAGAACAATACAGAGCCCGGTACAGGCAAGAAAGCCCTTGCGGTATTTTTGTGCCTGGTCGGAGGCCTGATGCTCGCTTTACTTACGATTATTCTTGCGTCACGATTTGCGATAAGCAAAGGAAGTTTAAAGACTTTGTTCCGGTCTGAAGCAGTCGAATCGGATATATATGAGGCTGCCAGGGACGGAGTGGCCGGCAGCTTAAAGGCTGCGGGAATAAATGTGGATTCCGAAGCTATCAAGGGAACAGACGACATGTTTGCGGGAGTTATGCATGACATGATTATGTTTGTTCTTTCGGGAGAAGGAGACCCGGTAAAGGTCGACAGAGTAAGCTCCTGGATAAAAGATAACAGAGAGTATCTGGAAGAGGTTTCGGGTCAGACGGTTAGAGATGAAGATATAAAAGAAATCGAACAGGAAATCGGACGACTTAACGAGTCTGCAAAAAAGGATTTCAGACTTCAGGCCGAGGACAACGTTCTGGTAAAGATTTTCTTCGGAAAGACATCGCTGATTATTATTCTTTTATTGACGATTGTCATTCTCGGTGCAGTGTTCTTTATATTTAAGGGACGTATTGATAAGTCCCTGGTATATGTGGGAGTAACTTCTGTGGTATATTCGAGTATGGCGGCTGCGATTGCGCTGATGCTCAAGTTTATCGCAGGAGCCGAAGGTGCAGGTGATATGACCTTCGGCATGCTGATGGGATTGGTTGCAAAGAAATATCTGATAACCTCTTTAGCTTTCCTCTTTGCGGGAATTGCTTCGGTTATTGCGGGTAAGAGAGTCAGTGTGGGACGTTAACGAAGTACCGCGCTTGACTGCTCCGCAATCGTAAGAGTATTTCCGGCAAGTGTTGTTTCGTGCTTTTCAAATTCCATGGAGGAGTATGATACAGCAGCAAGATTAAGCTCATTTAAGTTTACGACGGAGCTTAAGCTTTCTCCGTCAAGGAGATTAACTTCATCAAGATTTACGGTAACGGGACTGCCTGTAGTGTTGTGGAAGACCACAACCGAAGAGGTGGTTCCGTTTTTTGTTAACGATGAAACAAATCCGCCGGCCTTTGTGCCTTGAAGCTTGAGGGCGCGGAACTCACCGGAAGCGATTTCGGGATTGGCTTTTCTGATTAAAAGAAGCCGCTTGTAATGGTTTAAAAGGCTGTCGCCGTCTTCTTTCATGGACGCTGCGGTACCGTTTGTTTGCTTTGAAGCATCAAAAGTTGCTTCGGAAGGATTTTTTATTGTATCGGAATCGCCCCAGAGCATTGCCAGGCGACGGTTTGCGTCGGTAGGTGCTGCACCTCTGGAACCCTTCATACCGATCTCTTCGCCGTAGTAAATGAAGGATGAACCGGGGCAGAGCAGGTAAAGGTTGGCGGCCATTTTGGCATATCCGCTTGAATAAGTCATATAGCCGGCAGCTCTGTCGGTGTCATGATTCGCAATAAAGGATACAAGCATCGAATCCGGACGTGTGCGGTCAAGCATATTATAGTAAGACTCGATGTAAGATACGAAACCGTTTACATCACCATGTTTGGTTGTTGCCGAAATAAGGCCGTCTACCTGTGCCATGGAAAAGTCGAAGCAGTTGATTGCGGGTGAATATTCAAGTGTCATCGAATCGCTGTCCCAAACCTCGGCAACCGCATACATATCGGGCTTTATTGCGCGAAGGTCGTTCATATATTTTGTCCAGAATTCGACATTACGCTTGGTTTCGTTGAAATAAATATACTTTGCCGCATCGAAACGGAAACCGTCGACTCCGATATCCGTCAGATAATATTTTGCGACATCGACAAATGTATCGTAGACAAAAGGATTGTCATAATCAGGCTCGGGCATGCTGCCTGAAAAATTGCACTCGTAAAAGTAATCGGTGCCGGAAATTTTCGAGAAAGTCTTATTGTCCGCTCTGGCTGATGAAGCGGTTGAGTAGAAGCTGTAATAAGGGCTCGAGGTATCTTCCTTCTTTCTGGCATCGGTATACTGAACGAACCAGGAATTGAGATTTCCGGTATGATTGATTACCAGGTCGAGGATAATTTTTACGTTTCGCTCGTGGCAGAGTTCTACCAGCTCTTTAAGGTCGTCCATATTGCCGAAAGCAGAGTCGATGCGATAATAATCCGTCGTATCGTATTTGTGATAGCTTGGAGAAGCAAATATCGGAGAAAGCCAGATGCCTTCGACACCAAGGCTTTCTCCGGAAGCTGAAATACCGTCGTTAAGGTAATCCATACGGTTGATAATTCCGCGAAGATCTCCGATTCCGTCACCGTTCGAATCGGAGAAGGAACCTACAAAAATATGATAAAAGGCTCTGGCATTGTCTGCTTCGCCGAGGTCACTTAAATGTGAAAGATCGACATCGTTGATGATTGCTTCTCCTGATTTGTCGGAGATAGTATATTTTCCTGATTTGTCGAGGTTCGTGGGAGCGACAGGACCGGGTGTCGCAGCCTCGTTCTGTACGGGAATTTCTGTAGGAGCGGCTGTATTGTCCGGCTCGTTTTTGCCGCAGCCCGATAAAAGGACAAGGCTTATAACCGATATTAAAATATATGATAATATGCTGCATCTGTTTGATGCACGTTTAATGTCTTTTTTTGAATAGATATTTGACATATATATCCCCTTTCGTTCCGCCACGATAAAGATTCATGACCTGATTACGTTCCGCAAGTGAAAACGAATCGTAAAGCCAAACAACTGGAAACGTTTCCATGACGCATTATAACATGCATTTGCCAAAAAGTGCAAGAGTTTGAGATTGACTAATCCCGGATTATCTGATATTCTGTATTAAGAGGTTGAGCAACCGATTGCGCAGCGCTGATAATTTGATATGGATTTGAAAAACAAATCCTTAAATGAGGGTTTGTTTTTCAAATCTTAATGAGGTCACGACGAATCAACGTGACCGAATAGAGAGGAGAACGCGTTATGGAAAACAGATTTCTGGTAAACATTATACATCGTCCCGAGATGGTTCCCGAATATGCCGAGAAAGTTACCGGACACGGAAAGTCGGAGGACTTAAGCCGCAAGGCACTGCTTACCGAGTCACTTGATATTTTCAAGACTCAGCAGAGACTTGCACATGAGAACGGACTGAAGACTACTATTCAGATGACCTATGCCAGCCTTTTCAATGCAGAGGCAGTACAGCTTGCAAAGGATGACCATGAGAAGTACGGCGACGAAATTGCTCTTACACTTCTCGGACTTCCCTGCAAGGAGTTCAGAGAAAAGTATAAGACTAAGGACTTCTGCATCTGGATGTTCTCTATGGAAGACAAGATCAGCATCGTAAACGATGTTTTTGAGAAGTTCTACGAGTGCTTCGGATTTTATCCCGAGTCAACCGGTTCATATTATATGGACGCGGAGCTCACAAATTATATCAAAGAGAAATATCCCAGCGTAAAGTGTGCGGTTGCAACCTGTTGGGAGGAGGGCCCAAAGGCTTATCATACCTGCAACAACAGCTGGTATACACTTATGGACGGAGGTCCGTGGGCACCCTGGATTCCTTCGAAGGTCAACACTCATGCGCCTGCAGCCAATGAGGAAGAGGACAGCGGTATCGTTGCGATTCCTCACCTTTCGCGTGACCTTCTTGCATGCTATGACGGCAATGGTTCGAACTTCGGAACACATCCCCAGAATGTTCTGAGAGGAATGATTTACGACAGTAAGACCTGGGAATATCCTTATCTGTTTAATCTTGTCGATCAGTACAGAGTACTCGGCGATTATAATAACGGAATCGCATATAACATGATGTTTGTAGGACCCGGCTGGATGAACAAGATGGGACGCTGGGAATCTCCTTACGAATTATTGTACAAGAGCTATTCGGACGGAATGGCATATTACGGTGAGCTTAAAAAGCAGGGTCAGCTCGAAGATCTGACAATGGCCGAGTGGGCTGATTTCTACCGTGAGCACAAGAATTATACCGAGCCCGAATGTGCACTTTGGAAGGATATTCTTTACGGTTCGGACAAGCAGCTTTTCTGGTATAATGATCCTTACATGCGTGCCTGCGTTAATATGGAGCAGGGCGGTGCTATCGTTGATTTAAGACCTTATGCCGCAAAGCTTGAGTGGCCCATCGGAATCGGTACTCCTCATGTTCAGGACTGCTCATATCCCTTCCTTATTCAGGAGAAGTACAGAGCCGGATACTTTACACATTATGCCGGAGAGGGTACCGTTCGCAGTGCGAAGCTTATTTACAACGGTGAGGAAGTCGATTTGTGCCTCTGCCGTACAAAGGCAAAGTTCTCGGAGGAAGTATTAAAGAACGAGAGCGGCAAGGCGGTTGAGCTTGATAAATGTGATGTAAACGATGAGACAGGAGCACTTGTAAAGCCTGAGGGACGCGAATCGGGTTTTGCCGGCGGAAAGCTTGCCGCTACATCTCCCGCAAAGTGCAGAATTCTTACTCTTGATCCCGTAGACATCGAGTTCTCCGATCTTACGGTTAAGCTTCAGACCAAGCTCTATTTTGAAGAAGGAAGTCAGGAGATTAAGATTACACGTGAAATCCTTGAGATGAGCAATCCGGATGCTAAGGTTCAGATCAATGAATATATGGTAGCCTGCTACGGAACAACGGAGTATCCCGAGGATATGACCTGCGTCACCATTCGTGCGATGGGACCTGTTGATGAGTATGTGAAGGGACTCGAGACCGGACACATCGAGCGCAGCTACGGCGGAACAATGTCTGCCGATTCACGTTCAATCGATTATGCATATAAGTGCCGTGAAGAGTATGTTGAAAACGCGTCTGCGGTCAATGCTTCGGTTCGTGCCATCAAGACACTTGTTACCATGAGGGGCGAAGGCGGAGAGGACAATACCGGTTACATCAAGGAAGGTTATGCTTTCTCACCTATGTTTACTCTTGGATATACAGCAACCTTAAAGTGCAAAGATGTTTACAAGACGACACTTCGACTTGAGCGCGAGGACTGACAGGTAAACTGATTTGACGGTATAGTTTTTAAAAGAAAAGAGGCTAATATGGCACAGGTAGGAAAAGGCAAATTAAATTACAGATGTCCTTCATGCTTTATGCGTGATTTGGATATCGATATGTTCTATGACAAGGACAGGGATGAGTTTTACTGCATCCGCTGTCAGTACAGAGGAAACGAGGAAGATGTTCTCGCAAAGAACGAGATGGCCCGATTCAGATACAAGAGCATGCTGAAAAGATATACTTTGGACGAACTCAGGAAATAAGAATATGTTTATCGAGAAAACAATAAAGGGAATGGATGTTTCTACGCTTGTAGAGGAAGAGAAGTGCGGAGCGCGTTTCTTTGATGAGGGACAGCCCGGGGAGCTTTTCGACATTCTTCAAAAAAACGGAGTCAATTCCGTGAGATTAAGACTTTGGAACAACCCTTACGATGAGACGGGGAAGCCATACGGAGCGGGAACGAACGATTTTGAAACAACAGTTAATCTTGCGAAGCGTGCTAAGGCTCACGATATGTCGGTACTGCTCGATTTTCATTACAGCGACTTCTGGGCAGACCCCGGAAAGCAGTATCCTCCTAAAGCCTGGGCGGGTTATTCTGCCGCAGAGCTTGTAAAGGCGGTTTACGATTATACGAAAGAAGTGCTTTTAAAGCTCAAAGAGCAGGGGCTTCTTCCTTACATGGTTCAGGTAGGAAACGAACTCACAAACGGAACTTGCTGGCCGCTTGGAAACAGGCATTACGGCCGCGAAGAGCAGAACGGTTCGGATGCAGTCAGCGATGCAAAGCCGTACTTTAATCCTATACTGAAGGATATGCTCACTGCAGGTATCCGTGCGGTGAGGGAAGTATTGAAGGATATCATCGTTATGATTCATCTCGACAACGGAGGCAACAATGAACTGTACCGTGACTGGTTCGACGGCTTTTATGCATGCAGCGGTGCAGGCTATGCCGAGGGCATAGGAACTTCCGACGGCAAGGATGATTTTGACGTAATCGGACTCAGCTATTACCCTTTCTGGCACGGCAACTTTGAGGCGCTGAGGTTCAATATGGACGATATAGCGTCAAGGTACGGCAAGGAGCTGGTTGTTGCCGAGGTTTCCATGGGACATACCATGGAAGACTATCGTAAATACGAGCTTAAACCGGGCGAGAGTATCGAGGACTACAAGGGCATGGCGACTCGCGAGGAATTGATAAAGAATCTTGACTATCCGATGACTGTGGACGGTCAGGTCGAGTTTATGAAGCATCTGAACAAGGTGCTTGCAGATGTTCCGGGGGGACTCGGAAAAGGCTATTATTATTGGGAGCCTGCATGGATTCCGGTTCCCGGCTGCGGTTGGGCTACCGAGGAAGCGCTTCTGTATATTCATGAAAAAGGCCCTTGCGGAAACGAGTGGGCAAATCAGGCATTGTTTGATTATAACGGAAATGCACTTCCGGCACTGAAAATCTAAAACAGGATGCTGCGAAAAAATTGTTTTTTCATTTTTTCGCAGCACTTTTTATTTATTTCACAGGGAAATATGACGTAGGTTCACTTTCTGTCCCAAGTCCATTTTTTAGTTGGTTTCGAAAGGAAAATATGGTACGATACGTTTGTCCGGATGCAGGCTGTAGGGCAGCTCGCACACGACGATATCGGGAATGATAAATTTTGTTTTCAAAGAGGAAGACCGGATGTAAACTCATAAACCGGATGGGGTATTTATATGGATTTTTCTGAATACATTAAGGATAACGAGGTTTGGGTGTCTCCTGTGGATGAGCGCATAAGCTACACGGGACGAATCAACTATAACAGCGAAGGTGAGCCCGAGATGATATTTGCGGCTTCGGAGGTCCGTTTCAATTTTAAGGGAACGGGAGCAGCGGTTGTTGTTTCTTCGAAGCGCTTCTACTGGGACGCTTTTGCGGGATGTATGGCAGACGGACGTGAGCTTGTGTTTAAGCTTCCCGAAGACGGAACGGTGAGGCTTGAACTCGGAGAGAATCTTCCGGATGTCGATCACTCTTTTACCTTCTTTAAGCGAATGGATGCGTGCAACAATATTACTGTTCACGGCTTTATTTTTCCGAAGGAGGCTGAACTTAAAGAACCTCCCACACGACCTGAAAGACGAATCGAAGTATACGGCGACTCGGTTTCTGCAGGAGAGGTAAGCGAAGCGATAGCCTATGTAGGCAAAAACGACCCCGAAGGTCACAACGGATATTATTCAAACTCAAGATACTCTTACAGTGCTATTTTGGCGAGAAAGCTGAATGCGGAGCTTCATGACATTGCGCAGGGCGGTATTTCGCTTATGCCCGGAACCGGATGGTTTGCAGGCCCCGATTACATCGGAATGGAGCAGATTTGGGACAAGATAAAATATTATCCTGATTTGGAGCATGCAACCAAGTGGGATTTTGAAAAATATACTCCTCATGTCGTTATTGTGGCTTTCGGGCAGAATGATGCCAACCCTGAGGATTTTATGAAAAATGATTATGACGGAGAGCTTGCAACCACCTGGAGACGCAGATACAGGGCTTTTCTCATGAATCTCAGAGAGAAATACCCGAAGGCGCTTATTATTTGCACAACCACGATTCTCGGACATGATCCTGCGTGGGATCGCGCAATAGATGAGGTTGTAAAGACTTCAGGTGACGGGAAGATTAAGCATTTCTTTTATTCGAAGAATGGCTGCGGAACCTCGGGACATATCAGAATACCCGAGGCTGAGCAGATGGCAAAAGAAATCGGTGAGTATATCGAAAGCTTCGGCGGAACTGTTTGGGAATAAGAATCGTCAGTATATACAGAACGGTATGAGACACCGGCTCCGGCGCCGTCATATGCAGTATATTTCGGAAAGGCGTAAAATATGAACTATCTGACAAAAGAAATGATCGGAAGATCGGTTGCCTATAAGGGCAGCGATGAAAGACTTGTAAAATTGATGAAGCGTGCGATCGAAGGGGAGACACTTAATATCTGCTTCCTCGGAGGTTCAATCACACATGGATCGGTGTCCTCAAGACCCGAGACCTGCTATGCTTATCTGGTATATTCCTGGTTTGAGAAGAAATTTCCGAAGGCCTGTATCAATTATGTGAATGTAGGCATAGGCGGTACATCTTCGCAGTTCGGCGTTACAAGACTCACCGAGAACGTTACGGGGCATAAACCCGATTTCTGTATGGTGGAGTTCTCCGTGAACGATGCAGCCAATCCCTTCTTCAAAGAGACCTATGAGGGTGTGGTTCGCAGACTGTTTAATTACAAAACCAAGCCGGCACTTCTTATAATGAATAATCTGTTCTACGATACCGGTGAGAATGCACAGGAAGAGCACTGTGAGATCGGCGAAGCATACGATATAACATGTATCAGCGTTCGCGATGCGGTGCGCCCTGAGGTGGCGGAAGGCAGAATCGTGCGTACGGATATATCACCGGACGGGCTTCATCCGAACGATGCGGGTCATGCGATACTTGCCGGGCTTGTAACGGATTATCTTGAGGGTGTTTACAAGAAATATATCTCATCAAAGAAACCTGAAGAACCCGCAGCACCGTGCGTAACCATAGAGCCTGTTACCGTAAATGCAATGGAGCATCTCAGAAGAGTCCAATACCGTTCTAATGCTGTAGAATGCAACGGCTTTAAAAAAGATTATTCGAAGAAGCAGGATTTGCGCGATTTGTTTAAGCATGGCTGGTATGCTTCAAAGGTCGGAGACTCATTGAGTTTTGGCTTTACCGGTTCGGAACTTGCAATTCAGTATCTAAAGACAATAAACAAGCCTGCTCCGGTGGCTGTGGCGATTATAGACGGCGATGAAAAGAATGCCGTTACTCTCGATGCAAACTTCGATCAGGATTGGGGAAACTGCCTGCATATCGATACTCTGATGTACCACGGCGTTCGGGTCGAACCCGAGACGATTCTTGCTTCGAAGGCCGGAAAAGGAGCCTCAAAGGCTGAACAGGCCCGTGACGATATGCTGAAAAAGATTGCGCAAAGCAAACCTATGGCGGAAAAGCATACCGTCGAAATCAGAATCGTGGAGGCACATGAAGACGATAAATCGCCCTTCTATCTGGTTTCGTTTATTGTTGCGTAAGTCGTGCAAAGTGATTCCTACAGTGTGATTTCTACAGTGTGATTTATACGGTGTGATTTATCTGGCGCGGTATATAAACCTGTTTATTACGAAGTGATTCGTGCGGTACGATTAAAAAATGACAGTTTATTAATATAAAGGAAATCGGTATGAGTATATTGAAACTTGAACCTGTATTTAAGCAGGTAATTTGGGGCGGCAGCAGAATGAGATACGAGTTCGGCTACAACATCCCCGGAGATGATACGGGAGAATGCTGGGCGGTTTCGGCGCATCCGAACGGAGACTGCGTTATTTCGGAAGGTGAGTATAAGGGAAAGACCTTGTCGCAGCTTTGGGAAAACAACCGCGAACTTTTCGGGGGTGTCGAAAATCCCGTATTCCCTCTTCTGACTAAGATTATTGATGCAAAAGATGATCTGAGTATTCAGGTGCATCCCGACGACAGTTATGCGAAGCTCAACGAGAACGGGTCGCTCGGAAAAACCGAGTGCTGGTACATTCTCGATTGCAAGGACGACGCAACAATTATCATGGGACATAATGCGAAGAGCCGTGAAGAACTTGTCGATATGATCGAGGGTAAAAGATGGAACGAGTTTTTGAGGGAAGTTCCTATCAAAAAGGGTGATTTTCTTCAGATTTATCCCGGTACGGTTCATGCAATCAAGGGCGGTACTATGATTCTTGAAACGCAGCAGAACAGCGATATCACTTATCGCGTGTATGATTATGACCGTCTTTCGAACGGCAAATTGAGACCTCTGCATATAGAGAAGAGTATTGCGGTTATCAAGGTTCCTTTTGAAGGCAGTGAGGCAAAAGAAAAATGCGATCCCTTGAAGGTATCTGCCGTACAGGGCAAATGCGAATGTGAGCCTCTCATTAAATGTGACTATTACAAGGTTTGGAAGCTTGATACGGACGGCAGGGCATCTTTTGAGACGAAAGAACCTTTCCTTATCTGCTCAGTAATCGGAGGTGAAGGAACAATCACCGATTCAGACGGATATGAAGGTACTGTAAAAAAAGGAGATCATTTTATCCTTACGAGCGGTACGACTGAGTTTTGTGTTTCGGGAGAAATCAGTATGATTTGTTCGACTGTTTGAGTACCTGAAGCATATATTTCACATATACTTCACAATATCGCGATTGCATAACCCTTGAATTTGTGATACATTTTCATAGGTTGACTACTATTTAAAATAAAAGGACGGATATAATAATGCGTAAGTTTATTTCACTTTTACTTGTTGTTGCGATGGCCGCAACTTTATTTATCGGATGCTCGAAGAATACTGAAGAAGCTGATTCAGTCGTTAATCAGGAAACACAGAGCAAGGATGATATGATTACTCTGTATAATTCCGACGGAACCTCTTATGAGATTTCAAGAGAAGAATTTGAAGCTGCGCTTGTTGACAGTGACAGCAGCGACAGTGACTATAACCCCAACAGCATTGAAAATATGCCTCTTCCCGAGAGTGTTGAAGCAGCGGTTCTCAAGGGACCCACAGCTATCGGTATGGCGCATCTTATGAAGGCTGCCGAGGTTGGTGTTTCGGCAGTTGCATACAATTTCCGCGTGGCAGGTGCCGCAGACGAAATTACAGCCGACATTATCAAGGGTGATATTAAGATCGCTGCAGTTCCCGCAAACCTCGCTTCTGTTCTTTACAACAAGACAGAAGGAGGAATTCAGGTACTTGCAATCAATAACCTTGGTGTTCTTTATGTCGTAGAGCTCGGAAACGAGATCAATTCCGTAGCAGACCTTAAGGGCAAGACTATTTACACAACAGGAAAGGGAACCACACCCGAGTACACACTCAGATATCTTCTTACCATGGCCGGCATCGATCCCGACAATGACGTTACAATCGAGTTCAAGTCGGAAGCTGCAGAGGTTGGAGCTCTCATGGAGACCGCAGCCGATGGCGAGAACGTTATCGCAATGCTTCCTCAGCCCTATGTTACTTCCGTAACCATGAAGAATTCTAAGGCAAGAGTTGCACTTGACGTTACCAAGGAGTGGAATGCACTTGCAGGTGAGGATTCAACAATCGTTACCGGTGTTATCATTGCAAACAAGAAATTCCTTCTCGGAAATCCTCTTGTACCCAGACTTTTCTTACAGGAATTCGAGATTTCCGCGCAGAACGCAAACGAGAAAGTCGACAGAACTGCAGAGCTTCTTGAGGAGTTTGATATCTTTAAGGCAGCAGTTGCAAAGCAGGCTATTCCCGCATGCAACATTACCTGCATCACAGGTGATGAGATGAAGAAATATATGGAAGCTTATCTTAATGTTCTTTACGAGCAGAATCCCGCCAGCATCGGAGGAAAGCTTCCCGATGACGACTTCTATTATTTCGTAAGATAAATTGATGTTATATGAATAAATATTGTATCGATGCTTACGGGAAGATTAATCTCGGACTTGATGTGATCGGCCGCAGAGAGGACGGATATCATCTTGTGAAGATGGTTATGCAAACCGTAGGGCTTTACGACACGCTCGAATTTGAGAAGACAGAGGGGCCTGAGATTATTATAAAAACCGGGACCGACGAGCTTCCTTCGGATAAAGGAAACCTTATCTACAGGGCTGTGGAGATGGTAAGGGAACGGTTTGGAATAAAGGAAGGTGTAAGTGTCAAGCTTACGAAAAGAATTCCCATAGCCGCCGGAATGGCGGGGGGAAGCACGGATGCCGCTGCTTCACTGAAGGCGATGAAGACACTGTTCGAGCTTGATATTCCCGAGGAAGAACTTTATGAAATGGGCCTTAGGCTCGGTGCGGACGTGCCGTACTGCCTGATGGGTGGTACAGCTCTCGCCGAAGGAATCGGTGAGATACTGACAAGGCTGCCGAGCGTTCCGGAGGCCAAAGTTTTGCTTGTGAAACCTCCGATTGGAATTTCTACTGCTGTAGTATACAGACGTATCGATACTGCGGGGGTTCCGGTTCACCCCGATATCGACGGGATTATCACTCAAATTAAAGAGAAAAATACAAAAGGATACTGCAAACTGCTTGGAAATGTTCTCGAAATGGTTTCCTGCAGCGATTATCCGATTATCGATGAGATTAAAGCAAAAATGACAGAGCTCGGGGCCGATGCATCTATGATGAGCGGAAGCGGGCCTACTGTTTTCGGTATTTTTACCGATTACGCGAAGGCCGATGAAGCATATCGGTATTTTAAGCGGACTGAATTTCAGGATTCCGTTTTCCTTACCGATTTTGTGTAAATACAGAAACTTGAAGATATGATTGGACATTGTCCGGATTGGAGGACCAGATGGACGAGCTTGAGAAGAAACAGAACGAAACGATTGAAGAGTCTGCCGGCGAGGTTGTAAATAATCCCGAGAATGCCGGTGAGGACAAAGCCGAGGCGGGTAAAAACGTGGAGAAGAAAAACAGTACCGCAAAAGAGATATTAAGCTGGGTTATTACCCTGTTGGTTGCCGTCGTTCTTGCTCTGTGCATTACAAGATTCATTATCATCAAAACAGAGGTTATTTCCGGTTCGATGATTTCAACCCTCAACGTAGGCGACAAGGTTATCGGAAACCGAATGGCATACTGGTTCAGCGAGCCCGAACGCGGTGATGTTGTTTTCTTTGCTTATCCCGAGGATGAGAGCAAGACATATGTTAAGCGTGTTATAGGCCTTCCGGGCGATACGGTACGTATTACGGATGCCAAGGTTTATATAAACGATGTCGAAATAAATGAACCATATCTTAATGAGCCGATGGAACCCGAAGACGAGCAGATATTTGTGGTTCCGGAAGAATCATACTTTATGCTGGGCGACAACAGAAATGTTTCCATAGATTCGAGAAGATGGGAGTATATCACTTACGTAAGAAAGGATCAGATATATGCAAAGGCCTGGTTGAGATATTGGCCTTCCTTCGGAACAGTTAAAGGTGCGGATTACTGATTTTTTATAATATTAAATAGGAGTTGCAGAGAATGAGCGAAGAAGAGAAGAATTTACAGACTGAAAACGTAAGCGCAAATGAAGTCGAAACCGCAAATGAAGTCGAAAACGCAAATGAAGTTGAAACCGCAAATGAAGTTGAGAACGTGAATGAAGTCGGTGCTGCGGCTGACGAAAAGGTTGAGAATGTACCTGTTTACCGCAGTGAAGAAGAAATCATGAAAGCTTCGAAAAAGACCACTATCGTGATGCTTTGCATTATCGTAGTGCTTATTGCGGTAATAGGTGTATTTGCATATATGGGTTACAACCGCTTCTTTAAGAAGGATGCCGTGGAAGATGACAAGAAGACAGAGCAGAATGCGGATGTCGTGCCCGGAGATGCCGATGCTGCGGTTGATTCCGATGCCGGAAATGAGGAGACTGTTATTCCCGGAACCGATGTTTCGATGCCCGATGAGCAGATAGAAATCGAAACCCTTCACAAGGGTAAAGATGCCTACGGAGTTACTGTTGTTCTCGGAGAGTACAAAGGTATTGAGGTCGAAGTAGAGGTTAAAAAGGTTACAGACGAGGATGTTCAGAGCGAGATTGATTATTTCCTCGAGGAATGTGCGGTAGAAGAGGAAATTACCGACAGACCCGTTCAGATGGGTGATGTAGCGACCATCGACTTTACGGGATATATGGACGGAGAAGCATTTGAAGGCGGTGCGGATACCGACTATCCTCTTGAAATCGGTTCAGGATCGTTTATTCCCGGTTTTGAGGAGGCACTTATCGGTGCAAATGTGGGCGATGAGGTAGATGTAAATGTTTCGTTCCCCGATCCTTATCCGAACAATCCCGATTTTGCCGGCAAGCCTGCACTTTTTGTTGTAAAAATCAATTCGGTCACATGCTACGCAGAGCCCGAACTTACAGATGAGCTGGTAGCTGAAAATACAGAATACGAAACCGTTGAAGATTTTGTTGCAAGTGTTCGTCAGGAACTCGAAGATTCAGCCATTGAGATTGCGGAGTCGGAGGTTTCAAACGCAATTCTTGAAAAGCTTTTTGAAAACAGTACATTCTCGGGAGATATTGAGCTTGAGATTGAAGATATGTCCGCGGACTATATTACATACTACGATCAGCAGGCTATGGGTCTTTACGGTGTTGATGCCGAAACCCTTTTCTCGATTTTCTACGGATGGGATTCAGAGGAATTCCACAAGAATATCAGAAAGGATGCGGAGTATGCTATAAAGTCTGACTACATCTTCAACGAGATTGCAAAGGTAGAGGGATTTGAAGTAACCGACGAAGAGTATCAGAAGGAATTGAAAGAGTCGATTCTTGATGTATATGGTTTTGAGAGTATCGAAGATGTTCTTGAAGAGATCACACAGGAAGAACTTGATAACATGATTACCCAGAACATCATCGGCGGCAAGGTCAACGCACTTATCCATGACAATGCAATCGTAAATTACAAATAATAACATGCGGGGCGTATAAAAATGAGAAATCGTTTTGTACGCCCTATTATTATGTCGGTTGCAGCCTTGACAACAGATTGTGTCGATGCTAATATTACAAAACAAATTGCAAACAGTTTGCAAATACAAATAATTTGCAAATAATGACCCGATGATAATCTGCGGAGAGATATATATGGACGAGAAGAGAACGTATAAAACGAACGCGCGCACAAAAATAATGGAGTACCTGCAGAAGAACCGTGAACGTTCGGTAACTGTTCAGGATATTATGAACAATATGACAGGCGAGAATTCAGAGGTAAATATTTCGACTGTATACAGGTATCTTGGGAAGCTTTCGAAGGAAGGACTCGTAAACAAATATGTTGCCGACAAAGGTGAGATGGCATTGTATCAGTACGCGGGTTCCGACAGCGGATGCGAGCACCATATCCATATGCAATGTGTTAAATGCGGGAAGATTCTGCATCTGGAATGCGGCTTTATGGATACGATTGCGGGACATATAAAAGAGCATCACGGCTTTGATATTATGTGTAAAGGATCGATTCTTTACGGAACGTGTGATGACTGCCAAGAGGAAGGTGTTTGCTGTTGAGGAAGAACGGATATTATTGTCTTGCTATGCTTTTTATGCTGTTTTTTTGCGCCGGAATCGCAGGCTGTACAAAAAACGGTTCCGAAATGTCCTCGCAGGACTTCGGAATCACGGAAAGCGGAAATCTGCAGAATGAAAGCAGGCTTAAGGTTGTGACTTCCATCTTTGCTGCGTACGACTTTGCAAGGCAGGTGGGACTCGAATATGCCGATGTGTCACTCCTGTTAAAGCCCGGAAGCGAAGCTCATTCTTTTGAGCCGACTCCGGCAGATATTATTTCCATCGAAAAGTGTGATATTTTTATTTGCACAGGCGGTGAGAACGATGCCTGGGTGGAAAAAATTCTGGGTGCGGTGGATAACCCGGATCTGGTTGTCATAAAGATGATGGACTGCGCGGAAGACCTTTTTGAGGAAGAAGAAAAGGAAGGTATGCAGGCCGAAGGCGGATTCTTTGGTATACCTGAGCAGGAAGACGGACATGAGGAATGGGACGAGCATGTGTGGATGGATACGGATAATGCAGTAAACATATGCAGTAAAATATATAATACTTTCACGGAACTTGCCCCGGAACATGCGGATATATTCAGGAGAAACTACGAGGCGTATGCCGCAGAACTGATGCGGGTGGATAAGTTACTTACTACGCTTGCAGAAGAATCGGAGCGGCGCGAGCTGATATTTGCGGATCGATTTCCGGCGAGATATTTTACCGAACGGTATGGCCTTGATTATTATGCCGCATTCCCGGGCTGCTCGGAGAATGCCGAGGCCAGTGCGGCCACTGTTTCGTTTCTGATCAGAACCGTTCGAAGCGAGAAGGTGCCGGTTGTGATTCAGACTGAGCTGAGTGCGGGACGTCTTGCGGCCATAGTCTCGGAGGAAACCGGAGCGGCCGTGGAAACTTTTTATACCGGGCACAACGTTTCCGCAGATGATTTTGAAAGCGGTGTTACCTTCGTGCAGCTTCTGGAAAGAAATGCGGAACTGCTAAAGAAGGCTCTATATTAAGGCTTGAGGATTGCAAATCAGTTATTTACAGTGAGGAATATATGTCAATATTAACCTGTAACAATGTCACTCTGGGATATGACGGAGTGCCTATATTAAAGGATATTAATTTTTCCGTCGGTGCGGGGACCTATCTTTGCATAGTCGGGGAGAACGGCGCCGGAAAATCGACGCTCGTAAAAGGCCTTCTGGGGCTTGTAAAACCGATGTCGGGCAGGATTGAAACCGGTGACGGATTAAAATCGCGCGAAATCGGCTATCTGCCTCAGCAGACACAGATTCAGAAGGATTTCCCTGCCAGTGTATACGAGGTGGTTTTGTCGGGACGAATCAACAGAATGGGACTGAGGCCGTTTTACAGCAAAGCTGACCATGAGGAAGCGGATAATAAGCTTGGAATGCTCGGAATCCGTGATCTGAAGAATAAATGCTACCAGGAGCTCTCGGGAGGACAGCAGCAAAGAGTGTTGCTTGCGAGGGCACTTTGTGCTACGGGAAAACTGCTGCTGCTTGATGAACCTGTCACAGGTCTCGATCCGGTTGCCGCACGTGACATGTATGAGCTTATTGCGGATATAAATCGCAAGCAGGGGATAGCCATTGTTATGGTTACTCACGATCTCCCCGCAGCACTCAAATACTCGAATCATATACTTCATCTGTCACAGAAGCAGATGTTTTTCGGCAAGACTTCGGATTATATGCTCGGAAGCGACGGAGAACTGATCAATCCGATCGACAGATATTTAAAGAGAGATTTATCCCAGATTCAGAGAATGCCTTTGCCTGCAAAAAAGATACCTTATGATGCTTCTGCGAAGAAGCAGAATGAAGGAAAGGAGGGAAATCATGCTTAATACCGTAACAGAAATGTTTTCCTATTCTTTTATGCAGCGTGCGCTGATAGTAGGTTTACTGGTCTCGCTGTGTTCGGCGCTTTTGGGTGTGAGTATGGTATTAAGGCGCTCTTCCATGATCGGTGACGGATTGAGTCATGTCGGTTTTGCGGCTTTTGCGATTGCGGCAGTTCTTAATCTGGCGCCTCTGATGTTTGCGGTTCCGGTTTGTATCATCGCAGCATTTATGCTTCTGCGCGTCAGCAGAAACAGCAGAATAAATGCGGATGCCGCAATTGCGCTAGTGTGCAGCGGAGCCCTGGCAATCGGAATTATGACAGTGTCACTGACAACGGGTATGAATACCGATGTAAATAATTATATGTTCGGAAGCATACTGTCACTGAGCCGTACGGATACGATGCTCAGTATGATTTTTTCACTGGTGGTCATTATGGGTTTTGTGGTCTTTTATAACAGGATCTTTGCCGTAACTTTTGACGAGACCTTTGCGAAGGCAACGGGAACCGCCGCAGGACTCTATAATGCCGTTCTTGCCGTACTTACCGCCGTGACAGTCGTTCTGGGAATGAGGATGATGGGGGCGCTCCTGATATCGAGCCTTATTATCTTTCCGCCCATTACCGCAATGAGAATAGGAAAAACCTATAAAAGTGTTATAGTTTTGTCGATTGTAATCTCGATAATATGCTTTTCTTTTGGTATAATATTATCCTACATATGCGGTACGCCCACGGGTGCAAGCGTTGTATGTATATACATAATTGTTATTCTGCTGGTGTACGGCGGGGGTTGGATAAAAAACAGAATCGGAGCGGGAAGAAATGCGTGAAGAATTGACTAAGAGCGATGTAGCCAAGATACAGGCGGAAATCGAACACAGAAAGCTGGTTGTGAGGCCGGCGGCAATAGAAGCGGTGAAGGAAGCGAGAGCACAGGGAGACTTAAGTGAAAATTTCGAATACCATGCCGCAAAAAAAGATAAGAACCAGAACGAATCGAGAATCAGATACCTTGAAAGGATGCTCAAGACAGCGGTTATTATTGACGACAGCTCAAATGCGGATGAGATGGGAATCAACAATACCGCAGAGGTATATTTTGAAGAGGATGACGAGACTGATACCTTCAGACTGGTTACCTCGATCAGAACCGATGTTATTAAAAACCTCATAAGCATAGAATCGCCTCTGGGGAAGGCTATTCTCGGACATAAAGAAGGCGACAGAGTGTTTGTTGAGGTGGGTTCCGGTGACGGATATTATGTGGTTCTCAAAAAAATAATAAAGACGAATGATGATTCTCAGGACCGCATCAGACGTTTCTGAATATCACGTTCTGCAGGGTGCTTAATACTGTGATGCGGTTATATTCAGATGATGGCACCAAAACGTCATATTTAGCGTATTAAGAGGCTGTTTTTGCTTGACAAAGGCAGGCTGAGCATATATAAATATATGTGTTGACTTTTGCGCCGGGTACCTTTTGAGGGAAAGAAACGGTGTGTATAGTTTGATTTCGAATAAGCTAGTATTATAGGAGGAATTATTATGAACAAGGCTGATTTAGTAGCAGTTATCGCTGAGAAGGCTGAATTATCAAAGAAGGATTCTGCAAAGGCTCTTGAGGCAGTTATCGAGGCTATTACAGAGGAGCTTAAGAACGGTGAGAAGGTTCAGTTAGTTGGTTTCGGTACTTTCGAAGTAGCAACAAGAGCAGCTAGAACAGGACGTAACCCTCATACAAATGAGGATATCACCATTCCTGAGTCAAAGGCTCCCAAGTTCAAGGCTGGTAAGGCTTTAAAGGATGCTGTTAACGCATAAATGATTTTTAACCCTGTGGGCTTTGCCCGTAGGTACATTATTGATGCTTAAAGGATGCAGATCTTACGGTCTACATCCTTTTTTGTGCGAATAGCGAGAAGGCTCTGAGAAAGCTCGCTTTCAATCCAAAGACGGAGAGATAACATACTATGAGACTTGATAAATATTTAAAGGTGTCGCGACTTATTAAGCGACGTACGGTTGCGAATGAGGCCTGCGATGCGGGTCGCGTATCCATAAACGGCAAGCCTGCCAAGGCATCAACCGAGGTAAAGGTCGGTGACATAATCGAGATCGGTTTCGGAACCAAGAATGTAAAGGTTGAGGTTCTCGGAATCGCGGATACCCAGAAGAAGGACGAGGCAGCGGAGCTATATAAGTATCTGTAAAAACCGTGTCCGAGGCTTCTGAGAATATTTAACATTGAAACAGATGTAAAGATTCCCGAAAAAATGCCGATATATCATTCAGAGATAAGGGGTATTATGCCCTTTTACCGGCAAATATTATGACAGCGAAGGAGGATGTACATGAAGAAGGCAAAGAAAAGCTCAAGAGTGGCTATGTCACTCATAGTTATTATTGTTATGCTTATGTGCATTTTGTTTTTCGTAAAGACAGAGAATCTTTCAAATGACTATAAAGCAAAAGAGGCGCAGCTGGCTCAGATCAATTCCGAGATAGCCGCTTCGAAGCAAAAGACCGAGGAAATCAGGAACGAGATCAAATATCGCGAAACCGATGATTTTATCGAGGATACCGCGCGTGAGGCGTTGGGACTGAGATATCCCGACGAGATTATTCTTATGCCGGAGAATACCGGAACAGGAAAATAAATGGAGAGAAAAGTATTTGATTATTTACAATCGAATAATATGCTGTCGAAGGGCGACGGTGTGGTAGTGGGCGTATCGGGTGGTGCAGACTCGATGTGCCTTCTTCGTATACTCCTTTCTATGCGGGAACGCCTCGAATTAAAGCTTCTTGTTCTTCATGTGAATCATGGAATAAGGGGAGCTTCTGCGGATGGAGATGAACAATTTGTCAAAGAATTCTGCGAGGCGAACAATACGGATTTTAAGGCCGTTCATATTAATGTTCCGGAAATTGCTTCACGGGAAGGACTTACGGAAGAAGAAGCAGGAAGAAAGTACAGATATCGAAGCTTCTTTGAGGCCTGCGGGGAAAATGGCTTCGGCAAAATAGCTGTTGCGCATAATAAAGACGATAATGCGGAAACGGTACTGTTTAATATCGCCAGGGGGAGCGGAATCTCGGGTCTGCGCGGAATAAGACCGACCAGAGTCGAGAAAGATGTGACTATTATCAGACCTTTGCTCAACTGTACCAGAAAAGAGATAGAAGATTATCTTGCCGAACATGGTCAGAGTTACAGAACCGATGAGACAAATTTTGAAAATGATTACAGCCGAAACAGAATACGAAACGAAATAATGCCGCTGCTTGGACGCTCGGTAAACAGCGCTGTTTCCTCGCATCTTGCGGAACTGGCCGGACAGGCCGGGGAGCTGGAGGAACTGCTGGAGGAACTGACGCTTAAAGCTATGGATGGCCTCGGATATATCGAAACCGACAGCAGTATAAAAGTCGGTGTGAAGGCATTGGGGGCTCTTTACGGACCGGTCAGGAAGAATGTTCTTCGGAAACTTTACATGAAGCTTTCGGGAAGCCTCAAGGATATAGAAAGTACCCATATACGCCTTCTGGACGAATTGCTCGGCAAGAGTGTCGGAAAGAGAATCGACTTGCCTTACGGGGTTTGTGCGCGCCGCGATTATGATGAACTGATTCTTGAGCTTGCCGATCCCGCAGGTATATCGAAAGCCGAAATCCGAGGCGGGTACAGTGCCGAGAGAGCTGTTTTGGGGACCGGCCCGGATGTTCCTGTCAGGAGGAATACAGATGAAATCAGAATCGACAGACTTCCTGTGCGAATAAGTTTAGGAAACGAAAAATACATTGAATTATCATGTATTCCCTGTGAAAAAACTCTAAACATTCCCAAAAACGACTATACTAAATTTTTTGATTATGATAAAATTCGGAATGATATGGTTCTTAGGACACGAAGAACGGGAGATTATCTGAGTATACGTTCTCATGGTGATTGTAAGTTTCATAAAAAGAGTCTTAAGACCTGGATGGTCGATAATAAGATTGCAAGAAACGAGCGCGATGAAATTGTGCTGCTGGCCGAGGACAATCATATCATGTGGATAATCGGATACCGCGGAGACGATGCATATCCGGTTACCGAAGAAACGCGAACTGTTTTAAAAGCAGAACTTACAGGTTGTAATAGGGACGGGAAAAAAGATGAATAATATTGATGATAGGATTCGGGTAATGATACCTCAGCATGAGGTAGAGACAAGAATTGCCGAGCTTGGAGCACAAATCAGCCGCGACTATGAAGGCAAAGAACTGCATCTGATCTGCATTCTCAAGGGCAGCGTTATGTTTATGGCGGAGCTTGCTAAGCATCTTACCTGTCATGTATCCATGGATTTTATGTCCGTATCAAGTTACGGCAATGAAAGAAAATCGACCGGAGAGATAAAAATTCGAAAGGATCTTGATGAGTCGATTGAAGGCAGAGATGTGCTTATTGTGGAAGATATTATTGATTCGGGAAGAACTTTGCATCATCTCGTAAAGCTTCTCGGTGAACGTAATCCCGCATCAATCAGACTGTGTACCATGCTCGATAAGCCCAGCCGGCGCGAAGTCGACGTCGATGTCGATTATGTAGGATTTGTCATTCCGGACAAGTTTGTTCTCGGATACGGTCTTGATTACGATCAGTATTACCGCAACATTCCCTATATTGCGGAGGTTGTCTGATAAAAGTATAGCATAGTGATTATTATGCGGAACGGAGTTTAATTTGAAGAACGGAAGATTCAGAGGGCTGATTTTTTATTTTATAATTCTTGCCCTTGTTATCGTGGCACTTAACATGTCTGACAGCATGATGGCGGGCAATATGCAGAAATCGTCCTTTCCTGAGTATGAAGCTGCAGCGAAGAACGGTTTGATTAACAGCGTTGATATTGTTCCGAATGTTGAGGTGCCTACCGGAACGGTTACGGTTTATACAAAAAACGGCAGAAATCTCAGATTTTACTGCTCGGATGTAAAGGAAGTTGAGCTTGTTGCACGTGAGAATGCGGTTTCATATACAATGAACAAGCTTGACAAGCCCAACTGGTTTTTGACAGATGTGCTTCCTTACATTATTTTCCTTGTTATCTTTGTGGTTATGTTCATAATGATGACGGGACAGGCAGCAGGAGGCGGCAACTCCAAGGTTATGAATTTCGGAAAATCGAGAGCGAAGCTCGCACACGATATTTCGAAGAAGTTCAGCTTTAAGTCTGTTGCCGGCCTTAAGGAAGAAAAAGAAGACTTATACGAGCTGGTGGATTTCTTAAAGTCTCCCGGAAAGTTTACGAAGCTTGGTGCAAGAATTCCGAAGGGAGTACTTCTTGAGGGCCCTCCCGGAACCGGAAAAACACTCCTTGCAAAGGCTGTTGCGGGTGAGGCCGGAGTACCCTTCTTCTCGATTTCGGGTTCTGATTTCGTGGAGATGTTCGTCGGTGTCGGTGCTTCACGTGTGCGTGACCTTTTTGAGGATGCAAAGAAGAACGCGCCTTGTATCGTCTTTATAGATGAGATTGATGCGGTTGCGAGAAGACGAGGAACCGGTATGGGCGGAGGTCACGATGAGCGTGAGCAGACACTCAACCAGCTGCTTGTTGAAATGGATGGTTTCGGTGTAAACGAAGGTATTATCGTACTTGCAGCGACCAACCGTGTTGATATTCTCGATCCGGCGATTCTACGTCCCGGACGTTTCGACAGAAAGATTACGGTCGGAAGACCCGATGTTAAGGGCCGTGAGGAAATACTTAAAGTTCATGTAAAGGATAAGCCTTTAGGAGAAGATGTTGATCTTGCTCAGATCGCACAGACAACAGCAGGCTTTACGGGAGCCGATCTCGAGAACCTTATGAATGAGTCTGCTATTTCGGCTGCACGCGACAGCCGAAGCTTCATTACCGCAGAGGATGTTAAGAAGAGCTTTATCAAGGTCGGAATCGGAACCGAGAGAAAGAGCAGAGTTATTTCGGATAAGGAAAAGAAGATTACGGCATATCATGAAGCGGGACATGCTATTCTGTTCCATGTGCTTCCAGATGTCGGACCTGTATATACGGTATCGATTATTCCCACAGGCTCGGGTGCCGCAGGCTATACTATGCCGCTGCCCGAGAAAGATGAGATGTTTAATACCCGCGGAAGAATGAGACAGGATATTATTGTAGATCTCGGAGGACGTGCTGCGGAGTCACTTATATTCGACGATATCACAACCGGTGCCTCTCAGGACATCAAGGTTGCAACAAAGGTAGCAAGAAGCATGGTTACAAGATACGGTTTCTCTGAGAATATGGGTCTTGTCAACTATGACAACGATGACGATGAGGTATTTATCGGACGTGATCTGGCACATACCCGCAGCTACAGCGAGAATGTTGCCAACAAGATTGATGAAGAGGTCAAGAGCATAATCGACGGCTGCTACGAAGAAGCAAAGCGTATCATTAATGAACACATTGATGTGCTTCATGCCTGTGCAGCCCTCCTGATTGAAAAAGAGCGCATCACCAAGGAAGAATTTGAGGCACTGTTTACAAAGGAAATTTAATACTGTTGGGCAATGTGCACAAAAACGGATAACAACTTTTGTTAAGTTTGTGCACACTTCAGAGGAGCATCTGCTATAATAATACTCGTAAACCCCAATACATTATATAGTTTTTGCTACACCCCATAAGTAACAAAAATACCTTCTCCAAAAAAGGATAGTCGAAAGATTATCCTTTTTTACTTTATACAGATGTGATATAATCAATGGGATTAAAACGAATATGAAATACGAAAGGATTAACATGGAGTATTATCCCGGAAGCGAACAGCAAAGAAATACAATAAATGAATATTATGCTCCGGTTGAGTCTATGACTGACTCCAATATCGGTTTCATGACGACCAATTTCATCAGGAGAGGTGTATTCAGCGACGGAACCGCGGAATACAGAACTCCTATGGAACCCGACTGTAATGAGCCTGTTCGCATCAGATTGAGAGTTTCGCGGGGAAACGCTTCCGCAGTTGTTGCAGTTGTGGGGAATCAGCGATTGCAGATGAGTGTGGTTGAAAGCGACCGCATGTTTGATTATTATGAGACAACATACACTACAGGCGTAGAAAATGTTAAATACTATTTTCTGATCTGGTGTGGTGAAAGATATTATTTTTACAATGCCGTAGGTGTGACAGAGGAACATGATGAGACCTACGATTTTTCGATTATGCCCGGATTTAAAACTCCCGACTGGGCAAAGGGAGCGGTTATGTATCAGATTTTTACGGATCGCTTCTGCAACGGAGACGGCTTCAACTCTCCGATGGATCGGGAGTATTATTATCTCGGCGGTCATGTCAGGAAGGTCCTTGACTGGAACAAGATTCCGGATGTGAACGGAATCAGGGAGTTCTACGGCGGAGATCTTTCGGGAGTCTTGCGAAAGCTTGATTATTTAAAAAAGCTCGGAATTGAAGTTATATATTTCAATCCTTTGTTTGTATCGCCGTCCAACCATAAATACGATACTCAGGATTACGATCATATCGATCCTCACTTTACCGTTATTCCGAATGATACCGGCGACGTTTTGAATGAAAATGATACCGACAATTCCCATGCGGCAAGATATATTTCAAGAGTTTCGGATTTGGAGAATCTTGAGGCAAGCAACAGGTTTTTTGCTGATTTTGTGGAAGAGTGTCACAAAAGGGGAATCAGGGTTATTCTCGACGGCGTATTCAATCACTGCGGCTCGTTCAACAAGTGGCTTGACCGTGAAGGTATATACGACAATGCCGAGGGCTTCGAGAAGGGCGCATATAAGTATGCCGAAAGTCCTTACAGAAGCTTCTTTAAATTTATGAA
>JAZLGZ010000001.1:0-115049 GCA_045616585.1 Lachnospiraceae bacterium | reverse complement strand
TAGCCAAGCTAGGATATGCATCCATGCTTGACTATTATCTAGTAGTCTGCGAAAACTAAAGAACCGCCTTGGTACGGGTCCGTATGCCAGGTGGTGTGGAAGGACGGATAATCAATTAATGATTATCCTCCTATCCGATTTTTTGCTTTTTATCAGTTGTTGTTAAGCTCTGTGATTCCGTCGATTCTGAGTGAGAATGAAGGAGCCGAAACATATGATGACTCGTTGTAGTGTCCGTCAACAATTGCTTCGATTGAATCGTAAGCCCAGTCACCGTCTGAATCGTAGCAGAATGTAGAAGTAATCTTCTCGCCGCCTACTGTGAACTTCTCGATATCAAATACATGAAGAGTACCGTTCTTGATAGCGTCCTCAGCTGTCTTTACAGCCTCAGCTGTTCCTGCTGCACATGAGCTTCCAAGAGCAGTGATGCAAACCGCACCGGTCTCATAACCTTCTGACCAGTCGGTAGGAAGATCCTTGCCTGCCATAGCCTCTGCAAGAGCGAACTTGTAGAATACTGCCCAGTTGTTTGATGAAGATGTAAGAGCTGCTGTGGGAGCAACCGCAAGCATGTCTACGTTGTAACCTACCGAGTAAACAACAGAGCCTGCCTTGTTTGCTGCTTCACAAGCTGAAGGAGCACCTGTTGAATCAGCGTGCTGTCCGATGATTACACAACCGTCAGCGATGAGCATATCGGCTGTAGTTCCCTCGGCAACGATATCGAACCAGCTGTTAGTATAGGAAACTTCCATTACTACATTCTCGAATACCGACTTAACACCGAGATAGAAGCCTGTGTAACCCGAAACTACCTCTGCGTAAGGATATGCACCAACGTAACCGATCTTAACGTTTCCGTTTGCATCGTAGTTCTTGTCGGTAAGTTTTCCTGCATCAACGAGTTCCTTGATCTTAAGACCGGCAACGATACCTGATACGTAACGTGACTGATAGGTCTGATTGAAAGCGTTGGAGAAGTTTGAAAGACCTGACTTAAGAGCTGTATCACCTGTCATGGCAACGAACTGAACCTCAGGGTTCTCTCTGGCTGCCTGCTCGATGTATGACTGATGTCCGTATGAGTTTGTGATAACAAGCTTACAGCCCTGCTCAACGCAGTCGATACACTTATCGTAGCAAACCTCTGACTCGGGAATCGAGTAGAACCATACGATCTGATCCTCCTTGATGCCAAGTGAAGCTGCTGCTTCCTTAATACCCTCGATGTGTGCGTAAGTATAACCTTCGTTTTCGTCACCGATAAGAATTACACCGATCTTGAAATTGGGATCAGCGGTAACGGTTGTCTGTGTTCCTGCTTCTGTACCTTCCTTGCTTGTGTCTGCATCGGAATCATTCTTTCCGCAGGCTGCAAGTGAAAGGACCATAACTGCTGCAAGCAGTAATGCAAGTAATTTTTTCATAAAACCTTTCCTCCTATTAAAATGTCGCCGCTATGGCGAAATTGAAAAACCACTTTTTCATAATATACACATGCTTCGGAAAATATCAACACAAAAGAATTCTTTTTTTGAACAAAATTTTTGTATTGCTTTGCAATGCATTCCGAATGAGGCAGATTGCGGCCGAATATTCTTAGGGCAGTATTGCGGGAGATTAGCGTTTCTGATAATATTATAAGATGTGAATTTATCTTTTAATATGGAAAATTGTGTCACAAATGAACCGATGAACCGTCTCGCTGCGCTATGAAAAATCGGGCGTCCTGGCAATCGGTTCTTATTTGCCGAAATGAAAGGAACATAATGGGTAAATATTTATATATAGCGGAGAAGCCGAGCGTTGCAAATGAGTTCGCGAAGGCTTTGAAGGATAATTTTTCAAAGCGCGACGGATATCTCGAATCGCAGAACAGTGTCGTGACCTGGTGCGTGGGACATCTTGTTACGATGAGCTATCCGGAGGTATATGACCCCGCACTTAAGTCGTGGAGTTTAAATACCATTCCGTTTTTGCCGAAAGAGTTTAAATATGAAGTAATAAAAGATGTATCCAAGCAGTTCAATATAGTAAAAGGCCTGCTTAACAGAGCGGACGTTGAACGAATATATGTGTGTACCGACTCGGGACGTGAGGGTGAATATATTTACCGCCTTGTCGATTCACAGGCAAACGTTCCGGCCACCAAAGATAAGAGAAGAGTGTGGATCGACTCACAAACCGAAGAAGAGGTATTAAGAGGAATCAGGGAGGCAAAGCCTCTGTCCGCATATGATGCTTTGTCGGATGCAGCCTACCTGAGGGCGAAGGAAGACTATCTGATGGGTATCAATTTTTCAAGAGTCCTTACCTTAAAATACGGCAACGCAGTCAGTTCTTTTTTAAAAAGCGAAAAAAGAAGTGCGATCTCGGTAGGACGTGTTATGACCTGTGTACTTGGAATGGTTGTAAAGCGCGAGCGTGAAATAAGAGCTTTCGTAAAAACTCCTTTCTACAGAGTGCAGGCCGGCATGCAGGTCGGCAGCAGTGAGGAAGGAAAAGGGTGCGAATTAAGCGGTGAGTTTAAAGCTGTTGAAGGCTCTAAATATTTTAATACACCTTACATGTATAAGGACAACGGCTTTAAGGAAAAGGTAACCGCCGAGCAGATGATCGGCGAAGTCAGCAATCGTCCTGCAGAAGAGATAAAATACGAGGCTCTTTTTGCGGCGAATAATCCCGATACGCCTATCGGATATAAAACAATGTGTGAGCCGGGACTCGTGGGAGAGATTGCAAGCCTTGAAAAGAAAAAGGAGACTAAGAACCCTCCTTTGCTTTTTAACCTTGCCGAGCTTCAGAACGAATGCTCCAAATTGTTTAAGATAAGTCCTGACGAGACTCTTGCGGTGGTACAGGAGCTTTACGAGAAAAAGCTCGTTACTTATCCGAGAACCGATGCCAGAGTACTTTCGACAGCGGTTGCCAAGGAAATCGACAAGAATATATCGGGACTTAAGAATATAGCGAGATTCACTTCCTTTGCGGAAGAAATCCTTGCATCGGGTTCTTACAAAGGAATCGCTAAAACGAAATATACCAATGATAAGCTCATTACGGACCATTATGCAATTATTCCGACCGGACAGGGAATGGGGGCTCTTTCAAGTCTGAAGCCTCTTTCAGGCAAGGTTTATGAGCTTATATGCAGAAGATTCCTTTCGATTTTTCTGCCTCCGGCAATTTACAGGAAGATTGCACTGACACTTCAAATCGGTGACGAAAAGTTTTTTGCGAACTTTAAGACACTCATGGAAGAAGGGTGGCTTAAATGCGCGGGAGCTTACAAGAACTCAAAGGGAAGCGACAGCAGCGATAAATCGGGGAAAGACGGACAGAAAGAAGACGGTGAAGGGACATCGGGAGAAGAAGACGAGCAGGAAGAACTCGGAACCGATATGCTCGAGCTGCTGGAAGGTCTTAAAAAGGGTATGAAGCTGCCCATAAATGCGTTCACAATCAGAATGGGAGAGACTTCCGCACCCAAACGATACAATTCGGGATCCATGATTCTTGCAATGGAGAATGCCGGACAGCTGATTGAAGATGAAGAACTCCGTGCACAGATAAAGGGCAGCGGAATCGGAACTAGCGCAACCAGAGCCGAAATACTCAAAAAGCTTGTAAATATTTCTTATCTGAATCTGAACAAGAAGACTCAGATTATTACTCCGACGCTTAACGGAGAGATGATATATGAGGTCGTTAATGCATCCATCAAAGCTCTTTTGAATCCGGAACTTACGGCGAGCTGGGAAAAGGGCCTGACCATGGTTGCAGAGGGCAGTATAACACAGACCGAATATATGGATAAACTCGAGGCTTTCGTTGCAGGAAAGACCAATGCGGTAAAAACGGCAGATTATACCGGCGTGTTAAGAAACAATTTTGCTGCGGCATCAAAGTTCTACAAATAAATGAAGTGAATCATGCACGGAAAATGGTGCACATGTTTGGAAATAAATTTGTTATTTTAGTGTTTTGGTAGTATAATTATAATGTTGCTTGGTTTAGGTTTGGGCAACGATAATTAACTGACCGAATTCTCATTTTCGACTAGCGGAGGTAATTAATGGATAGTATCTCAAACGGCCGTAAGGTAAAACGAATTCCCATCAGCAGAGCAACATTGGGTATGGAACTTGCGAAGGACATTTATTCCAGAAACAATCAGATGATTCTGAACGCCGGAGCGGTTCTTGATGCACAGAAAATATCCAAGATTATGTTCTATTCCGTGGATTCAATCACTGTATATGTTCCGGAAAGCGAGCCTGAACAGACACTTACTCAGCAGCTTAAAAACAGTGTTGAGTTCAGAGAGTTTACGAAAAACTACGACAGCACCGTAAGTGCTCTTAAGCAAACCGTGAATGCCATGCTTACCGAGGACGGCGATATCGACGAGGATTTTCTTATAGGTGAAGTCGACAAGATGGTTATAGAAAGCGGCAGCAGAAGCAAGATTTTCAATATGCTTCACTGCATTCGCGATTATGATGAAATGACATATATGCACAGTGTCAATGTTTCGCTGATAGCAAACTGTTTTGCAAAGTGGCTGGGTATGTCGGAAGAAGACCAGCGTATCATTACACTGAGCGGACTGCTTCACGATGTCGGAAAAACTGTTATTCCGCGCGAGATTATATTAAAGCCGGATGCACTGACCGAGGAAGAATACAGAGTTGTAAAGACCCATACCTTAAGGGGATATGAGATTCTTAAGAGCAAGAATATAGACGACAGAATAAAGATGTGTGCGCTTCAGCATCATGAACGCGCGGACGGCAGCGGATATCCTTTCGGGAAGACATCCGATGAACTCGAGAATTTTTCGATGATTGTTGCAATTGCCGACGTTTACGACGCTATGACAAGCGATCGTGTATACAGACCCAGAATTTGTCCGTTTGAGGTTGTCAGAATGCTTCAGACAGAGGGAGCTGCCAAGTACGATCCCAAGTATCTTGTGCCGCTGCTTGAACAGATTACCGAAGTGTTTATGAATCATACGGTTATGCTTTCAAACGATCAGGTGGGAAAGGTTGTTTTATTAAACCGTGCGGAACTGTCGAAACCTGTTGTTCAGGTCGACGATATCTTTGTGGATCTTACAAAGTCGCGCAATGTTACTATCACAGAAGTTTTATAAATTTTCTTAACTTATATAATGGAGAACGGAAATGGACGAGGAGAAGAACTTTAATTACGATCCCAATCTTGGAAGTGATGAGGGTGGATATAATCCGGATTTGGGAAATGATCAGGGCGGCTATAACCCCGATCTTGGAAATGACGACAACGGTTACAATCCCAATCCCGGAAACGATGAGGGCGGATACAATCCGAACCTTGGCAGTGAGCAGCCTGCACAGCAGCCTGCTTTCGGGGTAGATGTTAAGCGTGACGAAGCCGGAAAGGACGAGAGTGCAGAATCTAAAAAGGATGTCAAATTGAAGAAAAAGTTCAATTCGGACGAAATCGCGATGTTCTGCGATCAGATTGCGATGCTTCTTAACGGCGGCATTTCACTGTATGAAGGTACATATATGCTTTACAGTGAGATGGAGGATGCAAAGACCAAAGCCGTATTGAAAGAAATTGATGACCGGGTTCAGCAGAATGTTCCGCTTTACAAGGCTTTGGATGCCACCGGTGCATTCCCCAGGTACATGATTCATATGGTACAGGTCGGAGAAAAAACCGGACGTCTTGAGACTGTCATGAAGTCACTTGCGGAATATTACGAGCGTGACAGCAGAGTAAAGGCGGGTATCAGAAGCGCTATTGCTTATCCCATGATTCTGTTTGCAGTTATGGCCTGCATCATGGTTATACTTGTTTGGAAGATTCTTCCTATGTTTGAGGAAATGTTTGACGAACTCAGTACCGATGTTGCATCCGCAACAGAGAATGTTTTGTCTGCAGGACTTGCTGCGGGACGTGTAATAGCAATATTTGTCTGTTCGCTGTTTGCGGTCTTCCTTATTCTTGCACTCTGGAGCAGAACTAACACCGGAGCTCAGGTACTTAAGCGCGCGGCAAACGGATTTGCACCGGTTCGCAAAATTATGGTACTTATGGCAACCGGCAAATTTGTTTCTTCGATGGCACTTATGATGGCCAGCGGTATGGATGTAAGAGAAGGGCTTGAAAAAGAAATCGTAAATTGCGAAAACGAAATCGTTAAGGCACGAATCGCAAAGTGTCTCAGCTTATATACAGGCGGTGAGCACATTGACGAAGCTATCAGAAAGAGCGGTCTTATCGTAGGCATGGAGGCGCGCCTTATAAGCGTGGCAGCCAAGACAGGTGAGACCGATACGGTATTTACAAAGCTCTCCGAACAGTACAACGATAAGACCAGTGAGGCTCTCGGAAAGCTTACCACAGTAATCGAGACTACACTTGTTGTTGCACTTTCACTTATGGTCGGTGCCGTACTTCTTGCGGTTATGATGCCGCTTGTAAGTATGATTTCATCTATTGGTTAAGAGGTAATCTCATGAAGAATTTTAAAGAGTACCGTCCGAAATATATTTGGAAGAGTATTATTCTTCCGGGTGTTATCTGTATAGGTCTTCTTGTATTGCTTATTTTGGGAGTGAACAAATTTTACAGGATGTCGGTTTCTCAGGACAGACAGCTTACCTATGCGGCCATAAAAAAGGCGACGGTTCAGTGCTATGCCGATGAAGGCAGGTATCCCGACAACGTGGATTATCTGGTTGAGCATTACAATGTTAAAATCGACAAAAAGAAATTCATGGTTTCATATGACTGCCCCGCAGCCAATATAAGCCCCAACATTTCTGTTTTTGACGTTAGGAGATAAGATGGCGAAGCTTGATGATAAAAAAGTGCAGAGCCGCAGCAACCTTGTTAATGCGGGAAGCACGATAATTCTGGTCGCTATGTTTGCGATTGCGGCACTGGTTTTACTGGCCGCGGGAATGCAGGTATATCAAAAGGTTGTTCTTGCTTCGAATGAGAATTTCGAGCTCAGAACTTCGGTATCGTATGTGGCTGCGAAAATCAGACAGTGCGATTCGGTCGGAAGAGTTTCGGTGGAAAATTACGACGGAATCGATATGCTGGTGCTTTCGGAAACCATCGACGGCGACTTATACAACACTATGATTTATCACAAGGATGGCCGCCTGTATGAACTTATGCAGTCTGCCTACCTTGAACCTGATTTGGATTTTGCCTTCGAAACCATGGAAATAGACAGCTTTTCCATTAAAGGCGATCAAAAGTCGGTTACTCTGACTGCGGGAAATTCAAAAGGAAATACGGAGTCACTCACACTTTATTTAAGAAGCGGTGAGTAAACTTAAACAGTAACTAATAAAGTACATTACATCGCATTCGCAGTGCATGGCATTTGTTCGGCGCAAAGAGCAGCGGATGCGGGAAACGGGACTAAGATGGCTTCAAAATACGATAATAACAGCACGGCACGAATGCCTTTAATAGAATCCGTTATCATTATCGCAATATTTGCGATAGTAAGCGTAACCATAATGAAGCTTTACATGAAGGCGGATGACCTTCAGCAGAAGTCGGTTATGGTAAGCAAGGCTACGATTATGGCGGAAAATATGACTGAAGCTATAAAGGGCGGAGCTTATGAGCTTGTTTCGGATACCAGACTTGAATATGACAGGGAGGGGAAACCCGCAGCTGCGGGAGAAGGCGACCTGATTATGGAAGTCAAGATCACGGGCGGTGAAGAAGGTATAGCCGGCTCTCTTACGGATTTTTCCGTTGAGGTGTTTTCGAAAAAGAACGAAAAGCTGGCTTCGATATATACATCGAAGTATTCGCCTAAGTGGTAAAGGATACAAAAAACACGAAAATGACACAGAAGTGGCTTGAATTTGTAACAAAATCATATTAGTATAAAGGAAAGAATTATGGCAAATCAAGAAAATACCGGTTCTTTTAAACTGAATATCGGAGGACCTTCCATTATTCTGCTGCTTACGGTTTTGGGCTTGTCTGTTTTTGCGGTCCTGTCTATCCGTGCATCATACAATGGTTTGAAGATGTCGAGAACTACTGCGGAAGCGGTCGGAATGTATTACGAGGCCGAAGCACTTGCGGAAGAAGTCGAATATAATATTCGTGAATGCGTGGTTGCAAACGGATATGCATATTTCGGGGCTGAATCTATGATATCAAAAACCGTTGAGGAAGCTCTTTTAAAACTTGAATATGTTACCGAGGCAGGCAATGGTAAGGTTGCTTACGAGATACCTTTAAGAAAAGGACTCGTGCTTCATGTAGAACTTACCGGAACCGAGGAGTACGAGAGACTTCAGGTTTCAGATCACAGGATGATTGCGGAGAAGCTTGAAGGATACAGCGGCTCGGGGTTTGAGGTTAATGTTATAGAGATTCAGTAATGGAGGACTTTTTCGATGGAAAACCTTGATGGTATTTTAAAAAGAGCGGTAGCTAAAAAGGCATCCGATATATTCTTTGTAGTCGGACAGCCTATTTGTTATAAAATCAGCGGACAGATCGTTCGCGAAACCGAAATAGAGTATGATGATGCCCGTGGTTTGAGTGTTGCGATGACCAGTGAGTGGGTCAGCCAGCTTTACCAGACCGCAGGAAGAGATATCCGTGCATATACCGAGGACAACGACGACGATTTTGCCGTTTCGATTCCCGGAGCCGGACGATTCAGAGTAAATGTCTTCAGACAGAGAGGTACCATTTGTGCCGTTCTTCGTGCGGTTCCTTTTGGACTCCCTGCATTTGAGACCATGAATATTCCGCCCAGTATCCTTGATATTGCGAACCTGAAAAAAGGACTTGTTCTTGTAACAGGTACCGCAGGCAGCGGAAAGAGCACAACCCTTGCTTACATCATTGACAAAATCAATCATTCGAGAGACTGTCACATTCTGACTCTCGAGGATCCTATCGAGTATCTTCACAGACATGATCGCAGCATTATCTCTCAGAGAGAGATTGCCATCGATACGGAATCTTATGCTACAGCGCTTCGTGCTTCACTCCGTGAGGCTCCCGATGTTATTCTTATCGGCGAGATGCGTGATCTTGAGACCATCGAAATCGCAATGACGGCAGCAGAGACAGGACATCTTGTTTTGTCGACGCTTCATACTCTCGGTGCAGCCAACACGGTTGACCGTATCATTGATGTGTTCCCTGCGGGACAACAGCAGCAGGTACGTGTTCAGCTCTCCATGATATTAAAAAGCATTGTATCGCAGCAGCTTATTCCCAAGCAGGGCGGCGGAGTTGTTCCGGCTTTCGAGATTATGCATGCAAACAGTGCCATCAGAACCATGATTCGAGAAGGAAAGGTTCATCAGATTGATTCGGTTATTTATTCTTCGGGCCGCGAAGGAATGAAAGCTATGGACAGCAGTATTTTTGATCTTTACCGTCAGAAGCTTATCGACGAGGAGACTGCGCTTACATACTGCACCAATCCCGAAGCTATGAAGCGAAATATGTTATAAGGACTTTAGCATAAAAAGTCCGAAAGGAGGTTCCATGAAGATATTTAAAAGAATAATGTGTATGCTGCTTCTTATTACCGTTCTTACCGGTGATTTCTCGGCAGCTGTTCCCGCGCATGCCGACACAGAGGTCTTTGAGGATAACGGCAACGGAACCGTTACTATCAATTTTGAAGTAGAGAAGGACACTACGGTTCTGGTACTTGTTTATGTACCTTCCGAGAACGTTAAAGCCGGTTCAAACGAGGCCGACAGGTATTATTACAAACTCAAGGAAGGCTCAAACAGTGTTCAGATACCTCTTACCAAGGGAACCGGTACTTACAAGATTATTGTCTGCAAGGTTCTTTCAACCGGAAAAGCGACTCCGCTTAAGTCGTATACGGTCGACCTTACCGAGTACGGCAACAAGAAGGTATTCGGTGTAAACAATTTTGTTGTCGATTACGGCGTATCGGATGAATTCATCAAGAAGGCAAAGACTCTTACCAAGGGCAGCAAAACCGAGAACGCCAAGGTTAAGAAGATATACGAGTATATCATCAAGAACTATGCATACGATTATGAGCTGCTGAGTGAGAAGCAGCGTACGAGCTATTACAACCCTAACAATAAATCAACGTTCGAGCGAAAGCTCGGAATTTGCTACGATATTTCTTCGTTGTTTGCGGCTATGCTCAGAAGCGTAGGTGTCGAAGCCAGAGTTGTAACCGGACATACTCCGAATGTTAAAGAGTATCATGCATGGACTCAGGTTTGGGACAGCAAAAAAAAGAAGTGGTATACCATCGATTGTACTTACGACATGTGCCTGTACAATGCAAAGAGTTCGAAAAAGTATACCATGGTTAAGAAGGACTCGGACTACAGTGACATAAAATATATCTATTGATTTTTAATTGCAATTTAAGCATAGAATTACTCGGGACTGTTCATTCGTGTTTGACGAAGAACGGTCCCTTTGTTATTCTGTAATAAAAGATTATTGAACGCGGAGAAAACAGAATGAAACTTATTTCTTGGAACGTTAACGGACTCAGAGCGTGTATGCAGAAAGGCTTTGAGGACTTTTTTAAGTCGGTGGATGCCGATGTTGTATGTCTTCAGGAGACCAAACTTCAGGAAGGACAGATTGACTTTGCTCCCGAGGGCTATTATTCATATTGGAATTATGCCGAGAAAAAAGGTTATTCGGGAACGGCTGTCTTTACGAAAAAGAAGCCTATTACCGTTACTTGCGGAATGGGAATCGAAGAACATGATAAAGAAGGAAGAGTTATTACAGCCGAATATGAAGATTTTTATCTTATTTGCGTATATGTTCCCAATTCGCAGCGCGAACTTACGAGACTGGACTACAGAATGACCTGGGAAGATGCTTTCAGGAATTATGTGACGAATCTTAATAAAACAAAACCTGTCATATGGTGCGGCGACTTAAATGTTGCACACAACGAAATCGATCTTAAAAACCCCGGGACGAACCATAAGAATGCGGGCTTTACCAATGAAGAGCGTGCCAAAATGACCGAAATTCTTGATGCGGGATATGTTGATACTTTCAGATTTTTTTATCCGGATCTGAAGGATGCCTATTCCTGGTGGTCATATATGGGAAACGCAAGGGCAAAGAACGTCGGCTGGCGTATTGACTACTTCTGTGCATCAAAAAGCCTTTGCGGCCGGTTGGAAGATGCCAAGATTTATCCCGAGGTAATGGGATCGGACCACTGTCCTGTGGAACTTGATTTAAAATAGTACGAATGTATTAAAGCGACGAAACCGAGAATAAACTGAGAAGGACCGGAGAGTAACCATGTTATTGAGCGGAGCCCGTATTATCGTTAAAATATTGCAGGAACAGGGTGTGGATGTTGTTTTCGGATATCCCGGAGGAACAGTCATATCTGTTTATGATGCACTTTTTTGTGAAGGAGACGGAATACGCCATATTCTGACCTCACATGAGCAGGGGGCTGCCCATGCAGCCGACGGATATGCCAGAGCAACCGGAAAAACGGGAGTTTGTCTGGTGACCTCGGGGCCCGGTGCGACAAATCTGGTCACCGGTATAGCAACCGCATATATGGATTCTGTTCCTATGGTTGCGATTACCATAAATGTGCCTACCGAGAACCTTGGAAAAGACAGTTTCCAGGAAGTTGATATTGCGGGAATAACCATGCCTGTTACAAAGCACAGCTTTATCGTAAAGGATGTGAACAAGCTTGCGGCGACTATGAGAAGGGCGTTTAAAATCGCTTCGTCCGGGCGCCCGGGGCCTGTTTTACTTGATATTACCCGTGATGTAACAAATGCTGAGACCGAATATGAAGAAGCGGCCGACGAATATTGTATTAAGAGGCAGGATACATTCACGAAAGAGCAGATAAAGGCTGCCGCGAAACTGATATTGAAGTCAGAAAGACCTCTCGTCATGGTAGGCGGCGGAGCACTAAGGTCCGACGCAGGCAGTCTGATAAACTGTCTTTGCGAAAAATACGATATTCCCACGATAGACACGCTTATGGGTAAAGGTGTGGTTGACGGACGGGCAAAGGGATATCTGGGAATGTGCGGAATGTACGGTACTGCAGCAGCACATGCAGCCCTGGCTGAAAGCGATTTAATCATTTCGGTCGGAGCGCGATTCAGCGAGCGTGTCAGTGATAATTCGAAGTCTTTTGCTCCGGTTGCGGATATTATTCACATAGATATAGACAAGGCAGAACTTAATAAAAATATACCTGCTACGGTTGCCATAGCCGGGGATGCCTCTGATGTACTCGATAGAATCCTTGCTCAGGCAGGTAAGCTTAAATGCGTAAAGAAGAATGAAAGAAAAGTCTGGTTTGACAGGATGACGGCGATAAAGGACGGGGACAGTCATATGCGTTTTGACTGCATCGCGCATAAGAAAGGCGAGAAGCTGACAGGTCCTGAAGTGGTTCGCAGTGTCAATTCTTTGATAGGAAAGGATGCGATTGTTACGACCGAAGTCGGGCTCAATCAGATGTGGGCTGCGACTTACATCCCTTACGGCAGCAATAAGAAACTGATTACCTCAGGAGGACTCGGTACGATGGGTTTCGGACTCGGAGCTGCAATAGGAGCCGCTGTCGGCAATCCGGGAAAGAAAGTTATCAACTTCGCGGGTGACGGATGTTTTCGAATGAACATGAACGAGCTGCTTACCGCCGTAAAACTCAGACTTCCGATAACGGAACTTATTTTTGATAACACTTCACTCGGAATGGTGCATCAGATGCAGAAGCTGTATTATGACGGCAGATATTCCCAGACCGAGTTTGATGACAACGTTGATTATGCTGCTGTTGCAAAAGCCATGGGAGCGGCAGCTTTCGATGTTGATGACTATGCGGAACTTGAAAACGTACTTAAAAAGTCTCTTGACGAAAACGGACCGACAGTGATTGTCTGTCACATAGATCGCGACGAGATATTCGATCTTAATAAATGATGTAAATAATAAAGCAAAGAGCAGAAATCGTAAAAGACAGCGGAAAAGCTGCAAAAAACAGGATATAAGAAACAGCTAAAAAGAAATATAGTAAAAAAAGAAACAGCGTAAAAAATAAGGGTACTGCGAATAATTCGCAGTACCCTTGTTTGTTTTTAACCTACAGTACCTTCGATGTCCTCGGGAATAATAAGTTCTCCGTCGGGAGCAAGGTCTTTTTTGTAAAGCTTTAACCAGTATGCAAGCAGATCGTTGTCTTCCTCGGTCTGCTGACCCATCTGCTGAAGGACACCGTCCGCAAGCTCGCGATAGTCTTCGTCGTTTCTCAGTCCCATTACGTAGTCGTAAACTTCGTCGGAAACCTCTCCGAAGAATACCTTGTATTTGCCGTTGTCCTTGGTGACACAGAAGGTGTCCATTGAAATCATGGATGAATCGATGGTGGTAATATCCATCATGTATGTATAGTAAACAACATAATCAATGGTAACATCATCGGCCTTTATACCACGTTTGGTATATACCCTGATGTCGCGAACTCCTGTAATGGTGCTGAGTACCTGCTGAAGTTCTTCTTCATCGATTTCCGCGGTGGTTGTCGCAAGTTCCGCAAAAGCCTCTTTGTCACAGGCAAATTTGGCTTCGAGGTACTGTTTTGTAAGTTCGTATATTTCCGATCCTTCTTCGCATTCAACCAGGTTGTTCGGCTCCGGCGTGGGTGTGGCTGTCGGGGCGGGAGTGGGCTCGGGTGTCGGTGAAGCGACAACTTCGTCCGCAGGGTGGCTGCTGACATCCGATATCGGGTCTGATGCGCCGGCCTCGGCAGGTGAGAATCGGAAGGTTATGAGTCCGATACTCATGATACCCATTGAAAGCAGAAGGGATATTCTTTTGTAAAGTTTCATGTTTTGTTCCCCCTAAACGTAATCACTATATCAGAAAATACTCCAAATATCAACCACTCATGTTGTAAGAAAAGAGGTTGCAATGTATAATAGTAGAGTACAATTTTGCGCATGTTGATAATTGATAATACAATATTTGGGGATGGAGATAATAATGGCACATTTTTTGGAATCATTATTGCTGGCATTTACGGTAGTTGATTTGGCACTGGCATTCGTTGTGATTAAAGGGCCAAACCATAAAAGGGTAGACAATATATTTTTTGTTATATACTCGGTTTCGGGAGCACTTTGGTGCTTCTTCTTCGGACAGCTTATTATGCAGACCGGAGAGTATGCCGCATACATAGATCGATGCTTGGGACTTGTCGGTACCTTCGGAAGTATGATAGCTGTTGCTTTTCTGGTAACTTCATGGGCAAATCTTCCGCGGGCATTCGAATATCTGGTCAGAGGAATTTCACTGACCGGAATTATTGTACTGCCGATTTCCTGCAAACGTGAGTGTATGGAAATGGTTATGACCGAGTACGGAATGACCTATCGACTGACCGCAAACGTATGGAATACGATATATAACGGTTACTGCTACGTGACCATGGTTATGCTGCTTCTGGTTATCGTTCATATGCTCAGAGGAAGCAACAGAAAAAGAAACCGCTATATGGGCTTTATGATGCTGTTCGAACTTATTGTGATTGCACTCGGAAGTGTGTTTGATACCGTACTTCCGATGTTCGGATATGCTGCGATTCCCGGGAGTACGCTCGCCCAGTTTTTCGGAACGCTTGTCATTTTTCATGCGCTGACTTATTCGAACAACAACACGCAGAATGTCCGTTCCGTTGCTAACAGACTTTTTGCGGCATCGAGAGTGCCTATCCTTGCATACAGCGAGAAAGGCAGACTCGAGCTTGCCAGTGAAGAAGCCGACAGAATTCTTAATGTTAAGGACAAACTGAATACTTTTGTATCACTTAACGAGCTTTTTGAATTGGAAAACGATCCTTTAAAAGAGATAGGCGATTATGCGGTTCTGCATACCTCGGTAAAAGGCACAGACAAGAAATATGAGCTTGAAATCAATACCCTGTTTGATAATTTTAAAGATGTCAGCGGCTATCTTGTGATTGGATATGAAACTACCGAGCGTGAGCGGTTCATCGAACAGCTGGATGCCGAAAGGAACAGGGCGGACAGGGCCAATCTTGCGAAAACAGAGTTCCTGGCAAATATGAGCCATGAAATCAGAACGCCCATAAACACGGTACTCGGAATGAACGAAATGATAAGAAGAGAGAGCGACTCGTCGGTTATACGCGGGTATTCGTCCAATATTAAAAATGCCGGAGAGGCGCTGCTGTCTCTTATTAATGATATCCTCGATTTTTCCAAGGTCGAAGCAGGAAAGATGGAGGTTGTTGAGGTTGACTACAATCTTAAAAAGATGCTGGCTTCTCTGGCGGGAATGTTCGGGCTTAAAAGCAGCGAAAAGGGGCTCGTCTTTACGAGCGATGTGGATCCTGAACTGCCGACCGGCCTTTTCGGAGATGAAATCCGCATACGTCAGGTGCTTATGAATCTGCTCAGCAATGCAGTTAAGTATACACGTTCGGGTAGTGTTACTTTGAAAGTGTCAGCGGCAGGTCGAAAAGAGGGCAGGCTGCTTGTCCGCTACGAGGTTAGGGATACCGGAATCGGAATTAAGAAAGATGAGATATCTAAGCTGTTTGATGATTTTTCAAGATTTGACCTCGATAAAAACAGAACCATTGAAGGTACGGGACTTGGTCTGAGTATTGTCAGAAAGCTTGCCGATCTCATGGGCGGCACGTTAGAGGTTGAAAGTGAATACGGCGTGGGATCGACCTTTACGTTTGAACTTGCTCAAAAAGTCACCGATGAAAGTGCTATAGGGGAAGTTGAGAACTGGGAGAATTATGCGGAAGCCGATTCGAAGCCTTATCATGAAAGCTTCACAGCACCGGAAGCATGCGTTATGGTTGTCGACGACAACAAGATGAACCTTGAAGTTATTAAGGGACTTCTTAAAAATACGGGAATTAAGCTTGATCTTGTTTCCGGCGGAGCGGAATGCCTTGAAAAGGTTGTTAAGCAGAAATACGACGTCATTCTTCTTGATCATATGATGCCTGAGATGGACGGAATCGAGACTCTCAAGCGTTTTAAAGCGATACCTGAGGAGCAGAATCCGAGCCATTCGGCAAAGGTTGTTGCGCTTACCGCAAACGCCCTTTACGGAGTCAGAGAAATGTATTTCGAGAAAGGTTTTGATGAATATCTTTCAAAGCCGATTGAGGGACCTTCGCTTGAGGAGTGCCTGATGAAGCTGCTGCCTAAGGAACTGGTTACTGCATCGAACGGGTCAGGTGAAGATGGGTCGGCTGAAGAAGAGCCTAAAGATGCGTTGAACATTCTGAGAAAGAACGGTATTGATACCGAACAGGGACTTAAGTACTGTGCCGATGAGGAACTTTACAAAATGACCGCAGAGGCATTTATTGCCGGCGCGGAGGAGATGAAGTCAAATCTCAGGGCTTACAGGGAGCGGAGGGATGTTTCCGACTACAGGGTTCAGATTCACGCAGTCAAATCAAATGCAAAAACACTGGGCTGTATGTGGCTGTTCGAAAAAGCTCTTGAGCAGGAGAATTATTGCATAAACGATGATTTCGGGCCTGTAGTATCAGCCGCGGATGAACCTGAAAAGATGATAGACCGCTTGTGCGGAATATTTGGCGATGCATGGGAATTTGATACGTCGGATTTTATGGGGGAATGAACACTAACGGGAGAGGTGATAACGGATGTCTGATATTTACGATACAGGAAGAGAAAAAGAAAAACTGGTTCTCGTGGCCGCAGCACTTGACGGTGATAACTGGGTCGAAAAGTCTCTTGATGAGCTGGCCGAACTGGTTGACACGGCGGGTGCGGAGGTTGTCGGAAGAATAGTTCAGAATCGTGAGTCCTTCAGCGGAGCAACTTATATCGGAAAGGGAAAAATCGAAGAAGTTGCCGAGCTTGTGGCAGAAACCGAAGCTACCGGAATCGTGTGCGACGATGAATTATCGCCCGCACAGATGAAAAACCTCGAGGATGCGCTTGAGATAAGGGTTATGGATCGAACCATGCTGATACTTGATATATTTGCGAAGCATGCTTCTTCAAATGAAGGAAAACTGCAGGTTGAGCTTGCACAGTTAAGATACAGATCTACAAGACTTGTCGGTTCGCGAAGCTCCATGTCGAGGGTAAGTTACGGAATCGGAATGCGAGGTCCGGGTGAGAAGAAGCTCGAAGTCGACCGTCGACTGATTAAGAGCAGAATCGCGGAACTGAGGAGTGAACTTGAAGAGGTTGACAGAACCAGAGATATAACAAGAGCTCTAAGGAGCAGGAACGGGGTCCCGGTTGTTTCGATAGTCGGATATACCAATGCAGGTAAGTCGACACTCCTTAATAAACTTACAGGAGCGGGAATTCTCGAGGCAGACATGCTTTTTGCGACACTCGATCCTACGACAAGGAACCTGAAGCTTGAGAGCGGAGAGGAGATACTGCTTACCGATACGGTAGGTTTTATCAGAAAGCTGCCGCATCATCTGATTGACGCCTTCAGATCCACACTTGAGGAGGCGAAGTATGCCGACATTATTCTGCATGTCATAGATGCTTCAGATCCCGAAGCCGATGTGAAGATGCATGTCGTTTACGAGACTTTGTCAAAGCTCGGTATCAAAGACAAACCTGTTATTGCGGTATTCAATAAGCAGGATATGATAGCGGACGGCGAGTCGGTAAAGGACCTGAAAGCGGACAGGTGTGTCAGAGTTTCGGCAAAGACGGGAGCAGGCATTGATGAACTGCTTAATCTGATCGGAGAACTCTTAAGGGAACAAAAAGCTTATTTTGAGGGAAGTATTCCGTATGCCGAGGCCGGAATTATTCAGCAGATTCGCAAGTCCGGAGAACTTGTGAGCGAGGAATACACCGAGAGCGGAGTATATATTAAGGCTTATGTTCCTCAGGATGTTTTCGGAAGACTGCTGTCGGTGGCCGGAAGCAAAAACTAAAAGGGCCGATTGAGAGTTCGGAGCAGGAATCCGAGTACACAAAGCAAAAAACGGTTTATAAGAAAATACAGGATAATATGGAAAATTGCAAAAAAAACCATGGCAAAATATGGGACTGTATTATAAAATCAAATTATAAAGTAAACGATTAAGTAAGTTTACGTATATAGGTACGGTTTTGCATGCAAAGCCGGATAAGGTCACGAACAACCGGTGACCTGACAGAAGGAGGAGAATCAAATGAATTACGGTTACTTTGATGAGAAAGCAAAAGAGTATGTTATTACCAGACCCGATACTCCCAGCGCATGGGCAAACTATCTCGGTTCGCCTGAGTACGGTGCCATTATTTCCAACAACGCCGGCGGATACAGCTTCGTAAAGTCCGGAGCAAACGGACGTATCATTCGTTATCGTTTCAACAGCGTTGCGCTTGATCAGCCCGGACGCTACATTTACCTTCGCGATCTTGAGAGCGGAGATTACTGGTCAGGTTCATGGGCTCCCGTATGCAAGCCTCTGGACAGCTACAAGAGTGAGTGCCGCCATGGTACAGCATATACCGTAATTACATCCGAATATAACGGCATCAAAACCGAGACAACATATTATGTACCTCAGGATGCCACATATGAAGTCTGGAACGCAAAGGTTACCAACACAGGAAGCACACCCCGTAAGCTTGCGGTTACAGGCTACTGTGAATTTGTAAATGACAACAACTATGAACAGGATCAGGTAAATCTTCAGTATACCTTATTCATTACACATACTTATTTCAAGAATAAGTTTATTCTTCAGAAGCAGAATGAGAACTTCCACAACCCCAACAACGAGCGTTTCCTCGGACTTGCCGGCGCTAAGGTTGATAAGTTCTGTGGCGACCGTGACAAGTTTGTGGGCCCTTACAGAAGCTATGCAAACCCTATCGGTGCAATTGAAGGACTTAAGGGTGACCTTAACTACTGCGACAACTCTTGCGGTGCTCTCGAATCGGATGTTGAAATCGCACCCGGTCAGACACTTACCTTTACTTACCTTCTCGGACAGAAGCCCGAAGCGGAGGCAGAGAAGATTATCGCCAGATACGAGAATCCTTCCGTTGTTGATGAGGAGCTTGCTCAGCTTAAGAAGTACTGGCATTCGAAGATTGATAATCTTCAGGTACATACACCCGATGATAACTTCAACAATATGGTAAATGTTTGGAATGCATACAACTGCTTCATTACCTTTATCTGGTCAAGAGCAGCATCTTTCCAGTACTGCGGTCTTCGTAACGGTTTCGGATATCGTGATACCGTTCAGGATATTCAGGGTATCATTCACCTTGCACCCGAAATGGCAGCAGATCAGATTCGTTTCATGCTTTCGGCTCAGGTTACAAACGGTGCAGGTCTTCCACTTGTTAAGTACACACATACCGCAGGTCAGGAGAACACTCCCGACGATCCCGAGTATGTAAAGGAGACAGGACATCCCAGCTACAGAGCGGATGATGCTCTCTGGTTATTCCCTACTGTTTACAAGTATGTTTCGGAGAGCGGAAATATCGCATTCCTCGATGAGGAAATCTTCTATGCAAACAACGGCGAGAAGGGCACTGTTTACGATCACTTAAAGCGTGCTATTGATTTCTCGATGAACAATCTCGGAAATCACGGCATGCCCGCAGGTCTTCACGCTGACTGGAACGACTGCTTAAGACTCGGTAAGAAGGGTGAATCTACCTTTGTTGCTTTCCAGCTTGTTTATGCGGTTAAGATTTTACGTAAGTACGCAGTTCTTAAGAACGATGCGGAATATATCAAATACCTTGATGAAATCGCAGCTAAGCTCGACACAATCCTTTCGGCTTGCTGGAACGAGGATCGCTGGATCCGCGGATACAAGGAAGACGGCGTTGTTATCGGAAACAGAAATGATCCCGAGGCTTCAATGTGGCTCAATCCCCAGTCATGGTCCGTTATTGCGGACTTCGGTACAAAGGAGCAGCAGGAGAAGGCTATGGACAGTGTAGAGCGTGAGCTTAATACTCCCTACGGTGCAATGGTTATGTATCCCGCTTACGAGAATCATGGATTCGACGGTGCTCTCATGACATGCTTCAACAAGGGTGTTAAGGAAAATGCAGGTATCTTCTCACAGCCTCAGGGATGGCTGATTCTTGCAGAGGCAAAGCTCGGACACGGCGATCGCGCTTACATGTACTGGACAGAAGCTTCGCCCGCAACATACAACGACAAGGCAGAGCATCGAGCTCTTGAGCCTTATGTATACGGACAGTTCGTTGAAGCAAAGGATTCGCCTTTTGCCGGACGTGCTCACGTTCATTGGCTTACAGGTACCGCTTCAACCGTTATGGTTGGTACTACGGAAGGTATCCTGGGACTTAATCCCGAAGCAGACGGTATCGTAATCAATCCTTCGATTCCTTCACAGTGGAAGGGCTATACCATGAGAAAGGTATTCCGCGGCAAGGTTCTCAACGTTACTGTAAACAACCCCAATGGATCACAGCATGGAGTAAAGAAGGTTACCGTAAACGGAACCGCTATCGATGGTCTTCTTATCAGAGACGATATTCTTAATGCTGAAAATGAGATCGTTATCGAAATGTAAAGTTCACAAATAGCAAAATATGATAAACTGAGAGCGTGGTTGTCGGTTGACAGTCACGCTCTTCTTTTTTATTATGTTGAAGGACTTTATTCGGTTTTGCTTGCAGGAGCGGATAAGTTTACGGCGAATCTATGTGACTTTATAAAAGAATTATTACGGTTTTGTCCGCAAAACCGTAGGGGAGAATATATATGAAAAAAATGTTAGCGATGCTGTTGGTTCTTTTCATGGCAGCTGCGGTTTTGGCCGGCTGCGGCGCAAAAACGGACGGAACAGGAGAAACGGCAGCTTCTTCAGAGAATAAAGAAGGAACGAAAGAGGATAAGCCCTCAAAACCCGACTATGGAGACTGGAATGGTGACTGGGGCGGAGACGGCGACTGGGGCATCGATATGGGTACCGGTGGAGTTACCATCGGTGATGTCATGGCGTCTCAGAACAGCGGCAAAGAATATGACGACGGTATTGTCAGAAGCAGCTCAAATGATATCAGTGAAGTGAGCCTCGGCTTCAATCCCGACGGAACTTATGTTTTCGGTGAAAACAGCACCTATTACAGCAATGACCTTACACTGACAATCAAAGCACCCGAGGGCGCAAAAGTATATTATACACTCGATGGACGCATGCCGAATTCGGACAGTTTGGTGTATACAGAGCCTCTTATGTTTGCTGCAAGGGGAGGAAGCTTCCCTGTGGCATATACTTTGCGTGCGGTAGCCTGTCTGGCAGACGGAACCTATACAAAAACAGCCGTAAGAACATACATTGTGGCTAAAAAGCTTGAAGGACGTTTTTCCACGGTTGTTTTCTCAATCACCGGAGATCCCGACCAGCTTACAAATGCGCCTGACGGTATTTTATATGGCGAGAACTGGAACGAGAGAGGACGTGCCAGCGAGAGACCGGTATATGTTGAGGCCTGGAGAGCGGACGGAACACAGCTTTTGAGCCAGTACGCCGGTGTCAGGGTTTACGGAGGATATTCGAGAAGAACGACCATAAAGTCTATGAAGCTTTATTCCAGAGCTTCGTACGACCCCGATAATAAGAACTTCAAATTTGCGGAATTCGGAACGCCGAAGCTTGACGGTTCGGACAAAATCATCAAGAAGTACGACAAACTTGTGCTTCGTAATTACGGAAATGATATGCAGTTTGCGTTTGTCCGCGACGAGTTGAGTCAGACATTATGCAAGCTTGCGGGCTTCGAATGCTATGAAGCCGTTATTCCCGCAGTAGCTTATCTGAACGGTGAATATTACGGTTTCTATTGGCTTCACGAGAATTACTGCGACAAGTTTTTTAAAGAGAAATTCGGAGATGCGGAGGGTGAGTTTGTACTTCTAGAGGGCAAGGATGACGTAAAGGATGACGATGAGGATCCTTCGGTTCAGAAGTATGTTGATGAATTCAACAGAAACTACAAGCGTTTTTCGCAGCTCGACCTTACAAATGATTCAAACTACAGGCAGCTCTGCGATTTCATGGATGTTGAGAGTTATCTCGATTTCTTTGCATGGAATGTTATGATTAACAATTGGGACTGGCCGAACAACAATAACAAGTGTTTCAGATATGTTGAGGCTCCCGCATCGAAGCTTGGCGAGGAAGGTGCGAAAGAAACACCCGACACCGAATATTTTGACGGAAGATGGCGTTATGTAATGCATGATATGGACTTTACATACGGTCTTTACGGCAACACTACCACTCAGGCAAGTTTCGATACATTAAAGATTGTTCTTAATGAGAACGATGAGAGATATGCTCCTTTGTTTGCGGCGCTTATGCAGCGCAAGGACTGCAGAAGCTACTTCAGAAACAAGACTATGGAATTTCTCGACGGTGCTTTCAGCGAGGACAGCATTGTAAAAGCATACAAGGAACTTCATGCAACAAGAAAGCCCGAGCTCGCATATTTTTACAAGTATATCGAGCAGCGCGGACGTAAGGGTGACAGTACTATGTGGACCAATCCCGGAAATTACGCCGGAAACGAAGAACAGATTCTTACCTTTGCGAGGGAGAGAAGAACATACTGCATAAAGTATATGGATAAGCTTCTTCCTGAACTTGAATAATTGAATATTTGTTATATAATGAAATGAGCGTCAAAGTTTTTTGACGCTCATTTGATGCCTGCACTTTTGCGGGACGCTCGGAATGCATTTGCATACTAAAAAATAGAAAGATTTGAGAGAAAAAATATGATTACCATGTTGTTCGGAGATTCAATCGGACAGTATGCGGTTTATGGGGCCGCAATACTTGCTTTTGTTGTTAACCTTGTGCTGATTTACAAACTGAAGGATAAACTCCCGACGGATATCGGCCGTGCTTATGCAGTAAATGCGGCGGCTTCAAAAGGCAAGCCCCGTGGCGCCGGATTTATATTCGTACTTGTATTTGCGGTTCTTGTTCTGCTGGTGGTTCTTTTTTCCTGGGAGAATGCGGCATATCTCGGACTCATGATTCTGGCTATGCTTGCGGGATTTTTGGATGATGCCTCGAGGAATCCATGGGGAGAATATAAGAAGGGCTTTATTGACCTTCTGATTGCATTCTTTATTACCTTGATTTTCGTCATGAATAATTCAACGACCATTTGGCTTCCTTATACTCAGACTACGGTCGGTCTTCCGAGCTGGTTATATCTGATTCTCGGAACACTGCTTGTGTGGGTATCGGTCAACGTTACCAACTGTACCGATGGTGTTGATGGACTTTCGAGTACTTTGTCACTTATCTCTATGGGTGCGTTTATTGTACTTCTTAATAAGCTTTCACTCACGGATCTTAAAGTTATGGGAATCGAAAACGGAGATTTCAGACCCTGGATATTCATTTTCATGGGATGTGTTGCGGCATATCTTATGCTGAACGTCAGCCCGAGCATTCTTATGATGGGTGATGCGGGTTCAAGAAGCATCGGAGTATTCTTTGCACTTGTGTCAATGAAGTCGGGAGCTCCTTTGATGTATATTCCTCTGTGCCTCGTATTTATTCTTGACGGTGGTCTCGGACTTATCAAGGTGTCGCTTCTTCGCTTTCTCAAGATTAAAATCCTTGCCAATGTGAGGACTCCTCTTCACGATCATGCAAGAAAGAACAAACATTGGTCGGATGCTGCAACGGTCACAAGATTTGCACTGCTTCATCTGCTGGTGGTGTTTGCGGCTCTTTATCTGATTAAGTAGTGCTATTCGTAGCGCAGCGTTTTTGTAATCGCTGCGCTGTTTTTTTTTATTTTTTCGCAAAATCAGAGGTTTAGTATTCGAGAGAACTTACCGATACAATATATAGAGAAAAAAATAATTTCCCTACGGAGGGTTATATAAATGGTAAATAATGTCGATGAAAACAAAATATCAAAGCTTCTTATGGCGATGCTTATATTGATGGCAACAGCTGTAATGCTTTTTATGGTAAGAGGCGAGAAAGTATACGCAGATGCTCCTTCGGCAAGCATTACCGAAGTGAATTATGAGAACAGTACTCTGAGTGTTGGGCTCGACTCTAAGGATACCTGTCTTTTGATGTCGGACAGTAAAATGAAGAAATGGGAGTATGTTCCTGCGGCATTGGTGACTTCGGGAAGCGGGAAGACAGCTGTTATCGATATATCATGGATTCAGATGACAAGAGATACTGTTCTTTCTTTCAAGGGTGATTATTCTTCGACACCCGTCAGCATCACCATTCCCAAGCAGAAGTCCAATTTTAAAGTTACTTACGATGTTTACAATAACGCGGTAAAATTTACGAATGCCGATGGGCTCAAGGTTCAGTGGAAGAAGAAAGATGCTTTTACCTGGAACGATTACAGCGATGCAATGTTCTCGGCACAGCTTGACAGCTTTATTTCTTACGGTGCTGGCCTGGTATTCAGAATCGCACCTTGCAACGGAACTTCGGCAGAGAATCCCGGATCGAGAGCAAGTAAAGAAGTATCACTTAATATTCCCAGAAAAACAGCTGCTCCGGCAGTTGTAATCGATGATGTAAAGCTTACTATTGCGGTAAATAAAAACATGGAATACAGATATGCCGATGATGAGGGCAATCCTCTCGATGCAGCCAAGGGATGGTCATCTATAGGAAAGACCGAAGCAAAGGCTATCCGCGAGCTCGCTCCTGAGGCTATCTGGGACGGTGATCTTGGAGCAGCACCTGTTTCCGATGCGGTTATTACGGAAGGCGGCAGCTCATATGTATGCCTTCAGTTCAGAAATAAAGCGACAACGACCGCACAGAAGTCGTATGTAACAACCGTAAAGATTCCCGTGCAGAGTGACATTTCGAATGAAGACAAGAATGCGGTTACGATTACATATACAAGTTCAACCACATTAAATCTCAATATTCCGTTGGCAAGTGAGAATGAGCCTTTTGAATATTGTGTTATTACTCCTGACCAGGTTAAGAACGGAGTTACGATCGACAGCTTTGAGAATCTGACATGGAAGAAGGTAAGCTCTCCGAATCCCGTGTCCATCAGTCGTGATTCGGATCAGGTAAAGGACGGTTCATCAATTTATGTCCGCAAGTCAGCAGTAAAGAGTCTTGGCTCGGAAGATTACAAACTCGCTTCGAACGCATTCCTTGTAGGCCGCGTGAAGTATCCGGGTGAAATGACTTCCGGGGATGCTCTTGTTTGGATGGAAACCGTAGCAGGTGTATGCAATCCTTCGAATCCCGAGGGCTATCTGGTTTACAAGATGTACAGCCCTACAGAGAACGTTATTACAAAGATCAGATTCGTAGGCTATACAACAAAGGCTCAGTACGGTTCGGCACTTGACAGCTCTGATTTCAAGAGCGAAGTCGAGCTTAATCCCGATCCTAAGGCCGATGACGATCACAAGTATGTTATTACGACCACTATTATGAATACCGCACCCATTGACAAGTATTCAATTATCAGTGATACAAGAAACAGTACAAGAGCAATGCTTCTTTATATGACAATCGGAACGAGTTCGGAAGAATATCAGAGTAATTCAACCAAGGGTGTCGGTCTCTATATTCATCCTGCAACAACGTTGAACAATCCCGTAAGTGAAGCGGAATACAATAAAATCAGAGATGAACTGATGATTCCCGCAGGCTACAGTGAGTGGAGCGGTTATACTTATTCTTCCGATAAGGCTAAGTTTACAAACAGCTTTGTCAGAATGGTTGACTCGAACCGCTACTACGGAAAGGATGCCATGAGCTCAAGGGAGGGCTTCTGGGATGCATCTTCCTTTAAGTTCAGACTTGATTTCGGAACAAGATACAACCCTGCGGCAGATACAAAGGGAGAGTTTGATTCAACACGTGTAACCGTAACAAAGATTAAATATGACGGTGCTGAGTTTACTCCCGGCAGTGTAGGTTCAACTTCTGCATTCTATGTTGAGTATGCAGATACCAAGAGCGCGTCTTCACTCGGAGGTGAGGATATCAGAACCGCGATTGTAACCGTAAATGCGGATGTTATGGAAAAGGCTGATCTGATTGATGACCGCAACAGCTCTGTACCCGTAATCATCTATCTGAGCAACGGAGAGATTCTCAAGAAATATATTACCATGAATCTTCAGGAAACTGCTTCCATTCACGGAGGATCGAATTCATGGACTATCACGGCAGGTTCACTCAAGGAAGTTGATACCGTTACAACAACCGAGAACGGTGTGACTGTTGAGAAGAAGAACACGCATGTCGATCAGTCGATTGTTCTTGATGAGTATGCAGGCATTAAGAATGTAAGCCTGATTTCGGTTACCTGGAACGGCATTCCCGTTTGCTCAAACATCAAGCATACAAACGGAACATATGCTATGGATATCGATAACGCGGCAATCAACAAAATAAGCGTGGACAGCATTACATCACATTATCTTGTGTTTACATTCGACAACGGATTTAAGATTACTACTGGCTGGAAATTAACAATTAATCCGGCTGCCAAATAATTTAGCAGAGGATATTACGGTTTTGCAAAGCAAAACCGGAGGAGGATATTTTCGGATGAAAAAAGTCAAAGGAAGAATCATTATAGGCGTCCTGGCCGCATTTACGGCTGCGGTTCTGATGTCTGCTTCCCTGAAGGTATCTGCGGCATCGGCTGGCAGAGTAACCGTGAAGGGAATTGACTATGAGACTCTGGAAATGAATATTTACAAAAACGGAAACGGTATTGTATATTCGTCACTCGATCAGAAAACCTGGAATGAGGTTGAAGGAATCGTAGGAGATAAAGGAACCGATAAAGAGCATATTACAGTCGATATCTCATGGGCATCTCCTTCGGCAAATGTTTCGATGTATCTTAAGGGAGATGTCGATCAGACAATTACCAAGATAGTGTTTCCCAAACAGCTGACAAGCTTCAAGGCGGTTTTTGATAAGGTTAACGGCGACTTTACCTTTACGGGATATGAGTCGCAGACATATTTCTTTTACAGAAAAACGACCGATTACAACTGGAAAAAAGTTTATTTCAATGATCTGGCGGCCTTCAATAAAGATGTTGCGAGCCTCAGATTTAAGGGTGCCAAGCTGGTATTTAAGCTTGGACAGACTGCAGGGGCTTCCGCAACCGATGAAGATCCGGGAGAACGTCCAAGTAAAGAAATCTCGGTTACAATTCCCAAACTTGCTTCAGCTCCGGTTGTAAAAATCAATATTCTTAAACTTACAACCAACACAAAAGATACGATGGAGTGGACCGATGATCTAAACGGTACCTGGAAGTCATGTACGAAAAACATGAATGTTGAGGACTTTGCGCCGGCTGCTCTCGGAAAGGGTTCAAAACCTGTTACGGTTTATTTCAGAACAGCAGCAACCGAGAAGCGTCCCTGCTCACAGATCGGAGTATTGAATGTTCCCGCTCAGGGGGCCGCACCCGTGCAGAATACTGACTTTTCTTATGCCTATGAAGATAAGAAGCTTGCGCTTACCTTCTCCGCTGCAGACAGTACCAACCAGTATGAGTACTGCATCATAAAGAAGGAAGACAGTATCGATAAGGCAAAGTGGAAGACGGTTAAGACATCAAAGACTATCAGGATAACCGCAAAGGCATGCTCGGGAGCGACTTTTTATGTAAGATACAAGGGCGTGAATGAGAATGTCAACAAGAAGATTGAACTTAAACTGCCGTCCGCATATACTTCATTCATTGCCGATGGATTTACCGAATAGTCAGTGCGGATGCATTGGCAAATAACCTATACTTTACTTTTTATCGATTTGCTAGTATAATGTCAGCAGATTGATGAAAGAAAGGGGTTTTGAAGATGAAGAAATTTGGTAAAACATTATTGAGTTTAGCAACAATCGCCGCTGCAGGAGCAGGTCTTTTCTATGCATACAAGAAGGTTACTGAGAGTGCCGCATTTGAGGATGGCGAGGAGTTTGAGGACGATCTCGACGATTTCGAGATTGATGCCGAAGAAACAGTAAAGGCTCCTGAATATGTTTCTGTTGTTAAGGAAGCAGAAGAGGAAGCAGCTGAGGCTGTCGAGGAAGTTGCGGAGGCATCGGAAGAAGTTGCTGAAGCAGCAGAGGCTGCAACAGAAGAATAATCTGTTGAGCGCCGCAAATATTTGATTATGCACAGGAGCGGTTCACCGCTCCTGTTTTCGTATTGGGGACCGGAATAATGAAATATCCGAAATAATCGGCAATCGATATATTGCTGAAACTTGAAGGGAGAAGAGTATGAAACGTTTGGCAGTTACGGAGAACGGACAGGTATGGGGCGTTCAGGGAACGAATTCAAGAATAACCGTGTTTAAAGGAATTCCGTTTGCGGCACCTCCTGTGGGGGAAAACAGATGGAGGGCACCCCAGCCTGCGAGCAATTGGGAGGGTATCAGAGATTGTTCGAGATTTGCACCTATATCGGTGCAGGATACACCGGGAATAGGCAATGATATATATATCCGTGAATGGCATGTTGACTCTGATATTCCTATGGATGAGGACTGCCTGTATCTGAATGTCTGGACTCCCGCAAAGGATATGAGCGAGAAGCATCCGGTTCTGGTATGGTTTTTCGGCGGCGGATTCCAGTGGGGATACCCTGCAGAAATGGAATTTGACGGCGAGCATCTTGCGGCACAGGGTATAGTAGTTGTTTCGGTAAATTACAGACTTGCGGCTCTGGGATTTCTTGCACATCCCGAGCTTACAAGAGAGCAGCCCGATGCACCTTCGAATTTCGGACTTATGGACCAGCAGGCAGGACTTCACTGGGTTAAGCGCAATATTGCTGCGTTCGGCGGAGACCCCGACAAAATAACAATTGCCGGTCAGTCGGCAGGCGGAGCCAGCACCCTTTGCCAGCTTACAAATGAGAGAAACTATGGCGTTATCAGCGGTGCCGTTATATTCAGCGGACTTATCAGAAGCCCGTACGGATTTGATGCATTTATTGTTCCTCAGACTCTTGAAATCGCTGAACAGAAGGGTGTTGAGTTCTTCAAATATCTCGGAGTCAATACTCTTGAGGAAGCAAGGAAGCTTGATCCGTATTTTATACGTGCGAAGTACGGAGAATACGCGGCAACCCAGCCTCGTTTTTCGCCCTGCATTGACGGCAATATGATGAAGTACGATACATATGACAGAATCCTCAACAATGATTATGCAAATGTTCCGGTGATTGCCGGAAACACAGAGGATGAGTTCACCAGCAGTATTTTTGCGGACAATGACGAGGCTCTCGAAGCTAAAGCAAGAGAGTGCTTCGGAAACGATGCGGATAAGTATCTTGCTTTTGATGAAGCCCGGAGAAGCAAGGTTGTGAATATGTTCGGTACAGAAGCCAGAGCATACGGAACAATCAGCGGAATTGAACTTTCAGCAAAGAAGATTGCTTTGGCGGATGAGAAGAATAACGGCAGGAATACGGTGTACTATTATCGATTCAGACCCGACATTCCCGGATGGGACAACCCCGGAACTTTCCATTCGTCGGATCTGTGGTTCTTCTTCGACAATGTTGACAAATGCTGGAGACCTTTTACGGGACGTCACTATGATCTTGCCAGACAGATGTCGGGATATCTGGTGAACTTCATTAAGACCGGTGACCCTAACGGAAAAGACAAAAACGGGTTCACGCTTCCCGCTTGGAGACCGGTATCATCGGCAGAGCGAAATGAAATGGAATTTACCGCAGACGGCGCAGTTCCCAATGTGGATACTTCCGAATATAAGACCTTTCTTATTAAGCATATAAAGTAGGTACGGTTTTGCAAGCAAAACCGGATGAGGTCACGATGAAATAACGTGACCGAATAGAGTAGGTACGGTTTTGCAAGCAAAACCGGATGAGGTCACGATGAAGTAACGTGACCGAATAGAGGAGAAATAATGGACGAATTATATGAAATGATAGAAAAACTTATCGCAGCATCGGGATATCCGGGTGCGGTATCGGGCAAAGAGTTTTACAACGATGTGAGTGCCGAGGTTGGTGAAAAGGAACCCGGCAAATATATGTTTTTGATAAAAAAGGATGACAAGCTCTCATATGAGGGATGTATGGATGTTCTCGATGACCAGTTCGACCTTCACTATGTGGATATTGTCGACGGTGCCGACAGATTCCATGTCGATTTTGATTAAACACGCAGGAAATCCACGGCAAGTTCGGGATGAGGGTGGCTTTGGCTGTTGAATACATTTATGAAACGGTCGCTGCTGCTGCGGTCAGAAAAAGCAGGGTAGAGGAATCCGCATTCAGGATCGGAGGGCTCGAAATCTCCCGAGACAGGGCATATGGCAATAAGTATAAATGAATAAACTTCTTCCGAGCCCTCGAGGTATTCCTTATCCTGTGCTTTTACCGGGATATCGTAGGAACCGTAATAAACATTTATGGCGTACTCCTTATCGGTTTTATAAACTTTACTTATTTCTTCATAAAGAACGTCCAATAAGGCGTCGTTTTTCAGCTCACAGTCTTTTATGGCTGTGAGCAGTTGTTTTATTTTGGCTGATTCGGGGTTGGCACCGGGAAAGGGATATGCTATCAGTTCTTCGTTTGTCTTCGAAAAAGGAATGGCTTTGGCAATTGCAAGATAGGTATCTCTGTCCGAAGGCTTCAGATTGCGGAAATGAGTGTTGAAGCTGCCGTCGTCGAAGCCTTCTTCATCTCTGTAGCTTCCGGCAATACGTCCGAAACAGTTTCTTGAAGGTGTCATTCTTCTTGTAAGTTCAAGCATGTCTTCTCTGTTAATCATTTTGCGAATCTCCCCAATGTAATGTATCAGTCGGTAAACTGCCGGTTGTGAGAATAAATGAAAAAAGACTCCGGAATTGCTTCCGAAGTCTTAGCAGGGCTACAAGGATTCGAACCTTGAAATGACGGAGTCAGAGTCCGTTGCCTTACCGTTTGGCGATAGCCCTAAGTCACTCAACAAATGGTAGTATACTACTTAGTTTTCTAAATTGCAAGTACTTTTTGAACAATTTATCATTTTAATTTTAAAACATGTCCTTTGGAGATGATGTGAGTATTTATAAAGTATGTCCTCCGGACATGATATGAGTATTTTTAGGGTATGTCCATTACTCATGATATAGGCAGAAACTAAAAGAACACGCAGTTTATTTCTGCGTGCTCTTTCGGAAGAATATTTATTTGAATAAATTGCGTAAAAATTCTGTGATTTTGTTGCCGCGAAGATTGTCAACAGACTCTACGAAACTATCGCAGTACTCATACCTCTCTGAGCGAATCCACTCGGGAGTGTGAGCAGGCTCAACATATGCACCAAAATTAGCTACTGTAAACATAATCAGCACCTCCTGTAAAATATAAAATTTTGAGTGGTTAGTTTTAAAACGTTTTTTACTTCCCTTGTTTGACTATATTCTATCACATACATATATAAAGTCCATGTTTCAAATAATAGAAAAATGATTAATTTATTGTGATGACAGCACAAATATGTGGTATAATCGAAGCGGAACAGATTTGATTGCGGATAAGCACTTTCGGGGAAGAACAGTTGTCTTTCTTACACGGAATCAACAGAAAACGCACTGATTGCTCCGAGGAATAAATCGGTTCGTCTGAATCCGCAAGAAATAAAAAGGAGTAGATATGGGATTTACGGTTGAAGACATGATGGTCATTGCAAGTGACAAATACAATATGAGGATGATCGGAGGACGTGAAGGTTGGGCCAATTCCATCAGCTGGCTGCTGATGGTGGAAGATACGACCATTACAAAGAACTTCAAAGGAAAGGAACTGACCGTTACCACGGGCTTTGGCTTCGAGAGTGAAGAGAAACTGCTTGAACTGGTCAGGATTCTCGATGAGAAGCATGCTGCGGGACTTATTATAAATACGGGCTATTATATTAAAGAGGTTCCGGCGAGTGTCATAGGGCTGGCGGATGAGTGCGATTTGCCTCTGATGACCGTGCCCTGGGATGTTGAGATGTCCGAAATGATAAAAGACCTTACGGTTCGAATATTCCTGCAGAGTCAGACGGACGATCAGTTGTCTGCTTCTTTTATAAAAGCGATAGAGAATCCGGAACTGGCGGAGGAATGCAGGGATGAGCTGGGCTCTGCTTTTGATGTCGACGGAAGCTTCAGGACAATTTTGTTTACAAACGGAAGACTTGATGCCATGGACAGCGTTGAGCGAAAGAGAATCGGCTACAGACTTCAGATATATTTGAAAGATATATCGCATAACGCCCACTTCTTTTATTACGACGGAAGCTTCATCATTATTCTTAATGCTGTTGATGAGGTTTCGAGCAGGAAAATCTTAAACAGTTTTACCGCACGTGTCAGAAACAGAATGGGAGAAAATGAGATATTTGTAGGAGAGGGCTCGCCGGTAAACGATATATCACAGCTTCACAATTCGTATTTCAGGGCCAAGTATGCGGTAGAACATGCCATTAAGAACAAAATCCTGCACGTTCGTTTCGACGATCTGGGAGTCGAAAGGCTGACGTATTCCGTTCACGACAGCCTTATTATGAGTGAACTCAAGGATCTTATAAAGCCTATTCTTGAATATGATGAGCAGCACCATGCCGATTTGGTTAAAACGCTTATACTGTATTTAAAGTATAACGGAAGTGTTAAAACCGTATCGGAAGAGATGTATATCCATAAGAATACGATCGTTTACCGAATCGGAAAAATAAAGGAATTGCTCGATACCGATCTCGACGACGGAGAGATGAGAATATACTATTATTTCGCCTGCACGATGTTTGGGTGATTAGCTCAGCTTAAAAAACGCCGGGTGAATTCAACGAATTTCATTGCACTGTCACTGAGTGAAGAATAGTCCGGAAAAGCTATTCCGATTCTTCGGGAAGTCGGAGGGTCGAGCTCCACGCACATTACATTTCGTTTGGTATCTTTTAGCATCAGCTCGGGAACTATTGCTATACCCAGTCCCTTCTCAACCATCGCAAGGAGAGCGTAATCATCTTCAACGCGGTATCTGATGTTTGGGGTTATTCCTTCGGAGCTGAAAACGGTTTTGGCGTCACGGTCTATGGTTTTAATCAGACTGATAACCGGCTCTGTTTCGAAAAGCGAAACGGGACAACTGTAAAACTGGGCGGAAGACTCGCCGGATTTTGGGCTTTTCAGGAGCTTCGAAAGGTCAAAATCCGCGGGAAGAACCGCAAGAAGTCGGTCGTTGTAAAGCGGAATGGTCTTGCACTCAAAGTCCAAGGGCAGTCTTACAAAACCAAAGTCTATGGGATTCTCCCTGAAGCTTTTTTCTATATTATTATAACCGTCATCAACAAGTTCGATTCGGACATTGGGTTCTTCCTTGGAGAACTCTCGCATAATTTCAGGCAGCCAGTTGACTGCTACGCTTGTGAAAGAACCGATTTTTATTGTGACTGATTCGGCAGCGGCACCTCCTATGGAAGCCACTGCCTTTTTTACTTCCGAATCCGCTGCGAGTACTTTGTTTATAAGCGGAAGAAGTTTGCTTCCTTCGGCTGTAAGTTTGATTCCCGAACGGTTTCGGATGAGCAGCTTCACTCCGAGCTCTGCTTCAAGCGAATTGAGAAGCTGGGTGAGGGCGGATTGAGAAATTCCGATTTTGGAGGCAGCTGCGGTCACCGAGCCCTCATCTACTATGGTTGAAAATGCTTTGTATTTTCTGATCGACATGACAAACTCCCACTATACATAAGTTTTTCTAATTTATATAATAACATATTTTAATAAAAATGCAATAATATGTTGATTTTTTGTATATTTAGACATATACTACATGTTGTGATATGTAAAAATGCATTATATATAAGAAATACTTATACAAAGGAGCGCGAAAATGGGAGCTCAGTCTTCAGTTAATTTTGCGGAAGTATCTGCATTTGTCATTTATCTTGCGGTGGTTATTGCCGTAGGAGTGTTTTTCTACTTAAAGAGCCGTAAGTCAAACGGAGGAGACAAAGATTATTTCCTCGGAGGACGTGAGATGAGCGGACTTGTTGCGGCCCTTTCTGCCGGTGCCTCGGATATGAGCGCATGGGTTCTTATGGGTCTGCCCGGTTCAATTTACATTTTTGGTCTCGGAAGAGTATGGATTGCCGTGGGTCTTATGATCGGAACTATTCTTGCATGGATATTCGTAGCTCCCGGACTTCGTCGTTTTTCCATTATTGCCGATGATGCGATTACGATTCCTCAGTTCCTTACAAGACGGTTTAAGGCAAAGAGCAACGCGCTTCAGATCATCAGTGCGGTAATTTTCGTTGTAGCTTACTGTATCTACGCAGCATCAAGCATCGTTGCATGCGGTGATTTGTTCAATACGGTATTCGGAATGGAAAAAGAGATTGCAATGGTTGGTGCCACAATCATCATTCTTCTATATACCTTCCTCGGCGGATTCAATGCTGTCTGCTGGACCGACTTTATTCAGGGCATGCTTATGCTTGCGGCATTGATGCTGGTTCCCATTATTGCTTCTTTGGCAATGACCGGATCGGATTTCGCACCGGTTGCCGAAGTTGTCACAAGTGAAAACTATTACAATTTCCTTTCAAGCGGCAAGTTTGACTGGGCAAGTATCTCGGATATCTTGAGCGGTCTGGGATGGGGTCTCGGATATTTCGGAATGCCTCACATTCTGATCCGATACATGTCAATCAAGTCCGAAAAGGAAATGAAGAAGTCAAGAGTAGTTGGTATTATCTGGACTTGCCTTATTCTTATCATGGCTTCCGTCGTAGCGCTTGTTGCTCATGAATACCTTGGCTCTGCCGTTCCTGAAGCATCAAAGAGTCTTGTGTTCATCAAGGTTGTTCGCGAACTGTTCCCCGCTTTTATAGCCGGTATTCTCCTTTCGGCAATCCTTGCTGCATCAATGAGTACAGCGGATTCACAGCTTCTTGCTTCGTCATCGGCATTTGCGTCGGATGTTTACAAACCGGTTTTCAGAAAGAAGGCTTCAAACAAGGAAATGCTCTGGGCCGGAAGAATCGTCGTTGCCATTATTTCGGTAGTGGCGCTTATTATCGCTTTGAGCCCCGAATGCAAAGGCATTATGGAGTTGGTTGAGTGTGCATGGGCAGCCTTCGGTGCGGCCTTCGGTCCTGTTATTATTCTTTCACTGTATTGGAGAAGACTTACCTACGGCGGTGCAATTGCCGGTATCGTAGTCGGATTCGGTGTGGATGCGGTTTGGTATGCATTCCTTTCGGCTTCTACGAATCTTTACGAGATCATTCCCGGTTTCATTGCCGGAATGATTGCTGCGGTTGTGGTTTCATATCTGGGAAAGAAGCCCGGAGACGATGTTCTTACAATGTTTGAGGCTGCAAAGAAACCCGTAGATTAATTTGCTATATTCTCTCCTAAATTTATATTTAAGACCGGTGCATCTTTTTTGGGTGCACCGGTCTTGCTTTTACGGGATTCCGTCAAAAAATCACGCGGCGCACGGCCTTCAGGCGGGTGATTTACAAAACCGCAGGGTTTTTATATACTGTAAAAGGAACAACTATGGAGAGTATATCTTGGAGATGCGGATATGAATATTGAGAAATTGAAAAAGGGATATGCCGAGCGTGAGGCCGGTATTGTTTTATATTTTGCTACGCTTATTTTTGGAATTATACTTGCGAACGGACTTAGCGTACCTCCCGTAATCGATGAAGTCGCAACACTTGCGAATTCTGCGCATATTCTCGGACGGGACTGGAGCGAAGCACTTTTTGCGATGGGAGGCTACTATTTTAAGTACGGTGCCGCACTTTTGTATCTTCCGGCTATGAAGCTGTTTAAAGATGTATATACTGCATACAGAATGATGCTTATTGCAAATGTTGTTTTATATGCATTCATTCCGGTATTTGCAATGAAGATTCTAAATCGTCATATGGGTGTGAAAAAGTCGGTGTCGGTTGCTCTTGCAGCTACGACAGGCCTTTTTCCTTCTACGATTCTGTATGTTCTTTATGCAAGAGCAGATGCGGTGCTTCTTTTCATACTCTGGCCGATTATTTACATTATTCTCGAACTGATTGCAATCGAGGGCGGTGCGAAAGGCAGTACTGCTGCTAAGAAAGCACTTACCAAAAGAATCCTTTTAAGCTGCGTGCTTGCAGTATGCATGGTATATGCATATATGGCTCATACAAGAGGCATTGCGGTTGTACTTGCGGTTGTGGTTTCACTGATACTTATTCGCATCGTATGTAAGGCAGTAAGCGTCGAGTGGATTTCTTTTTCTGTGGTCTCGGCAGTTATGCTGCTTATCGATAAAAAGGCTGCCGGACTTTTTAAATCTGCCCTGTACGGAAAATACGGAACATCTTTCTCGAGTGCCGAAAGCTTTGATTTTGCGTATCTTAAAAAGATATTTACTCCCGGCGGATTCAAGCTTTTTTTGCGGGAAATCACAGGTACGGCATACAACGTGATCGTATCGTCTTACGGACTTGCCGCGATAGCGTTTTTTGCCGCTATAACTGTTTTTGTTTTATATCTTAAAAATAAAAATGCGGCATCGAATGCCGAGATGGCTTTGATTACGGTTTCTCTTATGGCATTTTTGGCAAGCTTCATGATGAGCTGCATATATTTCGTTCCTTATGCGGGAAAAATGCTTGAAGGTATTTATGAGGAGCGTGCGGACTGGCTTGTTTACGGAAGATATGCTGCCTGCGGAGCAGGGCCCCTGGTTCTTTACGGCCTTTATTATTTATGCTGCAGGAATCTCCCTGAGAAAAAGGAAAGACGCTCACGAATTGTCGTAGTTGTTCTTTCATCGGTATTGTGTCTCGGCACGGCTGCTGCTTTTGTCTTCAAATGTCTTGATCTTCTTGTCGGAAAGAGTGCGGTATCAAGAAACTTTATTCAGCTTTGTACCTTCCTCAAGCTTCCCAAAGACGGACAGACAACAGCTGTTTTTGACAATCTTGGAACGGCATTCGTCTATGCGGGTATTTTGGCCGGGGTTGTTATGGTTTTGATGCTGACTGCGACGGTCGGAAGAAACGGAAGAGGTTTCAGGGTTGCTGCGGTCGTTGCTGTATTTGCTGCGGCTTCGATATTAATAGCGCTTGTAAATTATGTAAAAATTCGCGACGGTCGCGATGAGGTACTCTACAACGGTACAAAAGAGTCGGTAGCGGTGCTTACCAAAGTGGCCTCAAAAATTAATGACTGCGGTGTGGTAGTCGACAGCGGTGCCAAGGATATAAAGCATTACCAGTACCTGCTCCCGACATATCGATGCGGACGCAGCAATACGGATGTATTTAAGGAAGATGAGTTCTTTATTATCGCAAAGAAGGGAACTCTTAAGAAGAAATATACGGCTTTTGAAGATTTGTATGTCTTTTCGGATTTTGATTATAACAATGCGGAAGGCGATGTTGTCTATATAAAGGGAGCGAAACTTGCAAATGCTGCAAAAAAGGCCGGATATAAAACAGCACCCTATAATAAAGAATAAACAAACGGATTTTATCGATATGAAGATTTTGATTTTGGGAGCCCGCGGACAGCTTGGTCGGGAATTGAAAAATGAACTTGAAAAACGAGGAAACGAGCTTTTGTGCCCTTCGCATGCGGAACTGGATATAACCTGTAAAGAAGCACTCGGTCGTGTATTGGGTGATTTCAGACCGGATGCGGTTGTGAACTGCGTGGCATACAACCAAGTTGATGCAGCAGAAGAGGAAACCGAGCTTTGCGGGAGAATAAACTGCGAAGCGAACATAACCCTTGCTCGGCTGTGCGATGCTATCGGTTCGAAACTGATGTTTTTCAGTACCGATTATGTATTTGACGGAGAAGGCTGCGAGCCGATAAGCGAGGAAGCGCCTGCCGGTCCGTTGAGTGTTTACGGCAAATCGAAAGCGGATGCGGAGACTGTAATAAAGAACAACTGCGGCAGATTTTTTATAGTGCGTGTATCTTGGCTTTACAATAACGGATGCGGCAATTTTGTCAATACCATGCTTCGACTCGGTGCAAGCCGAAGTGAAATCAGCGTAGTCGCCGATCAGATAGGTTCGCCGACTTTTGCTCCGCATCTTGCAGGTCCGCTGTGCGACATGCTCGAGAGTGATAAATTCGGAACTTACAATCTTACTTCCTCTGGTTTTTGCAGCTGGTATGAATTTGCCTGTGAGATATTTAAATCGGCAGGTATGAGTGTCAAAGTAAATCCTATTACCACGAAAGAATATAATGCACCCGCTAAACGGCCCCTGAACAGCAGACTTTCTAAAGATAAAGCGATACGTGCGGGATTCGGACCTTTGCCGGATTGGAAAGCCGGGCTGAAAGACTTCTTCAAAAAAGAAAACGCAGAAAATATATAAAAATACTCAAAAAAAGCCGATTTTGGCGAAAATTTATTATTTTTCATACGTGAAAGTGCCAAAATGTATCTGAAATGTAACTTTCGTAGGGTACAATCATATTGTAATATGTTTTTACGAAAGGAGTGTGCTACTTTGGGTATATGTGATTTTAGCTCTATCAGTATTTGTGTTGACGAGTACGAGGCGGGCGAAATGAAAGGCCGTATTTACAGCTCACTGCGTGAAGAACCCGAGACATTTAACAGCGTTATTACTCTTATAAAGAATATAGATAAAATTTTTGATGAAGGTGAGTATCCGCAGGCTACTATGAAGGTTCGCGGTTTCAATAAACCCGGCAAGACTCAGGAGACTGCAAAGAAGATTGAAAAGCCTATGGCTTCCGTTGGCAGAATAAACTTTTCGAAGGCCAGCATCAAGGGACGTAAAGCTACCTTCGGTGTAAGAGTTATGTTCAGACAGAACGCATCATGGCAGGGATCGCTCAACTGGATTGAGAAGAACCGTGAGGAGAGTTTCAGAAGTGTACTTGAGATGATTATGCTGATTGACAGCGCATTTGAGGCTGAGACAGCAGCGGCAAAGGATGCTTCGAACGAATTGCGCAGTGTAAATATGTAATTTATCTATACAAAACCAAAATTAAAGCCGACCCGAAAAGGTCGGCTTTTTAATTTGCTTTCTCTAACGTTGTAAAGTAAAAGAGCGTTTGCTTTTTGCGGAAATTATCTTCCGCAGCAGAATTTGTATTTCTTTCCGCTTCCGCAAGGACAGGGATCGTTACGTCCGGGCTTCTTCTCAACATGAACTGTTCCCGAATTTTTCTGCTCCTTGTAGAGTTCCTTACGACGCTCTGCGGTGATGATGTTCTCCCATGCGGGAAGATTGTAAAGCCAATCGGCTCTCGCACCGACCATGTTGTAGTAAAGCTTCTCATTATCGAAGTCGAGGCTGACTACTGTATCTTCGGTCATCTCCTCGATAGGGTTGGGAGTCTTGAGTGAATCATTGATTCCATCGAGGAAACCAACCATAACCGACAAAGGACATCCGTATTTTTCGGCGAGCTCTTTTACTGTGCCGGAAACGACTGTTTCAGGCTCGGCAAGAAGCTTCTCGTAAATGCCCTGCTCGATTGAAAAGTAATTTGCCCAGAACATCTGTGATTCCTGCTGGGACATTTCTCTCTCGTATGCGTAATCACGCCAATCTGAAAGTAAGCTCATATTATTTCTCCGTTTCAATTGATATTATCAGTATTTTAACTTCCCAATATGATACCATGTTCGTTTCACTATGTCAAAGTGTTCGGCAGCGGAAACGGTGCAGAATACTTTGATATACCGAAACGAGGCCGAACATCAAAACTCGGTTGCGTCCCGGGTCAGTCTTTATATTCAGACGAGCGCCCATGTTTTGCCTAAGTGATTTATGAGACAGTTTCCGGAAGTCGCTTCGGTGACTTTTGAAGAAAGAGAAGCGTATTCCACGTCGGTGAGCAGAAGCGTGACCGAAACATCACCGGCAAAATCTGTGTTTTTAACCTTCAAATCATCCTGCTCGATATAATACTGGAGCTTGCCGTACGCGGTGTAATCTACGGTATACTCTACTTCATTCAGATATCGGCACGTAAGAAGCTGTGCCTGTGACAGACATTCGGATACCGCTCCCTGATATGCTCTTACAAGGCCCCCCGTACCCAGAAGTATTCCGCCGAAGTATCTTGTCACAACCGCGCAGACGTTTTTCAGTCCCGCACCTTTTAAAACTTCAAGCATGGGCATTCCTGCGGTTCTGGAGGGCTCGCCGTCATCGCTGCACTTTTCCAGGGGCTTATCTGTCCCTACGATGTAGGCGGAGCAGTTGTGCCTGGCATCCCAGTATTTCTTTTTCATTTCGGCGATAAACGCTGCAGCTTCCTCTTCGCTGTCAACAGGTCTTATGGTCGCAATGAAACGCGATTTTTTCTCTGTCAGCTCGCCAACCGTTTCTTCTCTTAGAGTTTTATACTCCTGCATCCGGTGCTTCTCCCTTTTTCAGTCTGGACATATTATATCATACCTGCATTTTTGCACACAATCCTACATTTTCATGAGGTATAATCGTATTAAGAAAAACATACGATAATTGTGTGCTTCTGTATAACTTAAGCAATGTATTCGGTTATATACCTGATGAGTATAATACCAGAACAGAATGTTGATGCAAAAAGTTTAACGCATATTATGCGATATCGGATGTCGTAACAGTTTTTTAATTTGAATTGATTTGGAATAAATGGTATAATATATTCGATTATGGAGGTTTTTCGAATGAATTACAGCAGACAAGGCGTTATCGATAAGCAGAGAAGTCTCAAGTCTATGGGCAAGAAACTTGTCAGCAAATCATGGATAATGGTTTTAAGAATATTTATTATAGGCATCGTATTTTTGAGCGCTGCGGGCGTTATGGCAGCATACGGTGCTTTTAAAGGAATGATTGATGCGACTCCGGATGTACATCTTGATGTACTCAGCGATACCGGATACAGTTCAACGGCATACTATTCGGACGGAACGGTTTCACAGGTTTTTGCGGGTACTCAGGCCAACCGAGTTTATGCGACAATAGACGAGATTCCGTTGGTTATTCAGCACTGCTTTATAGCACTTGAGGATGAGCGTTTTTACGAGCACAGCGGTATCGATGCCCGAGGAATTCTTCGTGCGGGTGTTTCGGTTCTCGAGGAAGGCGAATTCGGCTTTGGAGGAAGTACACTTACTCAGCAGCTTTTGAAGAACCAGGTATTCTCCGGAGGTAACGAATCAAACAACCTTGCCAAGATTACCCGAAAGGTTCAGGAACAGTATCTTGCGGTTCAGCTTGAGAGTGTTCTTACAAAGGACGAGATTCTCGAATATTACCTCAACTTTGTAAACCTCGGAAACGGTGCTTACGGTGTAAAGACAGCAGCGGAAAGCTATTTCGGAAAAGAAATGTCGGAGCTGACTCTCTCGGAAGCTGCCGTACTTGCTCCTATCGTACTTTCGCCTACATATCTGAACCCTCTCACTCATTCTGAGAGAAATTCGGAGCGACGTGCGGACTGCCTTAAGAACATGCTTTCTATGGGATGGTGTACCAAAGAAGAGTATGATGCCGCTCTTGAGGATGATGTATATACCAGAATCGCAGCGGTCAATATGGACAAGAAGACTACTCCGATTACTACATTCTCTTATTATACCGACGAGCTTGTGGAGCAGATTTATGCGGATCTGCAGGAGCGTCTCGGATATACATACGAGCAGGCTCAGAGACTTCTTTACTACGGCGGAATCAGTATTTATACTACACAGGACCGCGAGATTCAGGAGATTGTAGACAAGTATTATGTGAATGAAGAGAACTTTCCCGCAGTGGGCTTCGGCTCAAGCGGCGGTTCATGCTACGAGCTTACTTATGCACTGAGCGTTTATAAGCCCGACGGCTCCGTTCATCATTATCAGCGAAGCGATCTGTTTAACTATTTTGCGGATTACAACGACGCCGATGGACTCTATTATCATGAGAAAGGCGGCAGGAAGGGAATCAGTGAACTTACGCTTTCGCAGGAAGATATTTATGCTAAGTGCGAGACTTTCAAAAACAGTGTTGTAGAAGAAGGCGATACTTTTGTTGAGAGCAAATATCTTACTCCTCAGCCTCAGTCATCCTTCTCTATTATCGAGCAGTCAACCGGAAAAGTAGTTGCGATTTACGGAGGACGAGGCCCCAAGAAAGGAAGCCTTACACTTAACCGTGCTACCAATACAACCCGTCAGGTAGGATCTACATTCAAGGTTCTTGCATCCTTCCTGCCCGCTATCGACGGAGGCGGTCTTACTTTGGCTTCGGTTCAGGATGATGTTCAGTATTTCTACCCCGGAACCGCAAAGGAAGTATACAACTGGTACAAGACAGGCTTCAGAGGCCTTCAGCCTATCCGCGAGGGTATTTCAAACTCACTTAATGTCGTAGCCGTAAAGACACTTGAGCAGATCGGTGCTTCACTCGGATACGAATACCTTGAAAAACTCGGTTTTTCAACTCTTGTTAAATACAAGGTCGGACCGGACGGCTCTGTTTATTCGGATGTCAACCTTGCGATTGCACTCGGCGGTCTGACCGACGGTGTTACAAACCTTGAACTTACGGCGGCTTATGCATCGATTGCAAACGGCGGTGTATACAACAAGCCTTATTTCTATACCAAGATTCTTGACCATGACGGCAATGTTATTTTGTCGAACGAGCCTGAGTCTTCTCAGGTAATGAAGACTTCATCCGCTTGGCTGATCACCGATGCCATGCATGATACAACCACGGTCGGAACCGGTACACGTCTTGCATTCAAGAATTACAAGATGCCTGTAGCGGGAAAGACAGGAACTGCCAGCAAGAACAACGATCTTTGGTTTGCGGGATTTACTCCTTACTATACCGCTTCCGTCTGGACCGGATTCGACAACAACTTTGACCAGATAAATAAGACCTATCAGCAGGAATTGTGGCGCAACATCATGGAGGAAATTCATTCCAGCAAGGAGCTTCCTTACAAGGAATGGGAAATGCCCGATTCGATCGTAAAGGCCAATGTCTGCAAGAAGTGCGGAAATCTCGCCGTTTCGGGTCTTTGCGATGTTGCGGAGGGAGGCAGTCAGGTCAGAAGCGAGTTCTTTGCAAAAGGAACGGTTCCGAAGTCAAAGTGTACCTGTCATGTCAGAGTTAATGTTTGTTCGGATTCGGGCAAACCCGCAGGTCCCAATTGTCCTCCCGGACATATTGAGAGCAGAGTGCTGATTGTAAAGGATGAGTATCCGGTAAAGGACGATCTCGGACGTCCCGATACATCGGAGAATCCCGAACTTATTGTTACTACCGATACACCCTATATTTACCGTGCGGCAGAGATTTGTGATGTTCATACGGAGCCCGGTATATATACCGAGGACGAAGGCGGCGTTGAGGGTACCGGTGAGAGCGCAGGTGCCGAAGGAGACGCAGCGGAAGGTACCGGCGGTGAAGGCTGATCGGTTTGACCGCACTTTATCACTTTATTAAAATAAAATTATCTGTTGACAAAGCGGATTGTTCATGGTAAAAAATAAATAACCGATGAGAAAGAGGAGTAAGTTCTTTTACATCATTTACAGAGAGCTGTCGGTGGTGCAAGTACAGCAATGAGAATTGAACCGAATGGACTTTTGAGGGCGAACGGAAACGGGTAACCGGAGTATGGGAGACGGAGCAGGACTCTCCGACAACAACGGTCGGCATATCATGTTGTATGCTTTAAGAGGATGTACACCAGTACATCAAGCCGGGTGGCACCGCAGGAGGATTGATTTATCGCCTGTCCCAGCATTCTTAGCGAATGTGGGACAGGTTTTTTTATTGCAGTCGAATGCAGTCCCGGTCTTGGTATGAACATGAAATATATTTTATATCTCAAAGGAGAACGATTATGAAAAAAACACTTAAGACAATGCTCAGCATTGCAATGGCACTCGTGCTTGTGCTGTCAATGACAGCCTGCTCAAAGGACTCTGACGATGCGGGTTCGGACAAGAAGGTATTTACAGTAGGTATCTGCAACTATGTTGATGATGCATCACTTAATCAGATTGTTGCCAACATCACAGAGCAGCTCAATAAGGTCGCTGCAGACAACAATGTTGAGATTAAGATTCTTTCGGATAACTGTAATGCCGATGCAGGTGTAATGAAGCAGATCATTGCGAACTTCATCGCAGAGAAGGTTGATGTAATGGTAGCTGTGGCAACTCCCGTTGCAATGGCAATGCAGTCTGCAACCGAAGAGAACAAGATTCCCGTAGTATTCGCTGCAGTTTCGGATCCCCTTGGCGCAAAGCTTGTAAACTCACTTGAGGCACCCGGAGCAAACATTACAGGAACTTCGGATTATCTCGATACAAATGCGGTTATGAACCTTATTTTCGCAAACAACCCCGGAACAAGTAAGGTAGGTCTTCTTTACGATCTCGGACAGGATTCAAGTACCGGCCCCATCGCTTCGGCAAAGGCTTTCCTTGACGCAAAGGGTGTTGCTTACGTAGAAGGTACGGGAACAAACACCGGCGAAGTAAAGCTTGCAGCACAGGGGCTTATCGCAGACGGAGTTGACGCTATCTTTACTCCTACCGACAACACTATCATGGCTGCAGAGCTTGCTATTTTCGAGGATATTGCGGCAGCAGGCATCCCTCATTACACAGGTGCCGATTCATTCGCCCTTAACGGTGCATTTGTAGGTTACGGTGTTGACTACGCCAACCTCGGTGTAGAGACCGCAAACATGGTTAAGGACATCATTATCGACGGCAAGTCACCCGCTTCATTGCCCGTAAAAACATTTGACAACGGAACCGCTACCGTAAATACTGAAGTATGTACAATGCTCGGACTTAATCTTGATGAGGTTAAGAAGGCATTCGGACCCTACTGCTTAAAGATTGAGGAAATCACTATCGCAAAGAGCTTTGACGACCTCAATAAGTAATTGTTAATTTGAACGGAGATTAGTTATGTCATTCCTGCTATCATTCACAGAAATCGAATCGGTACTTGAGATAGGTATTATTACCTCGGTTACCGTGCTTGCACTGTTTTTAAGCTATACTATGCTTAATGTCTGCGACCTTTCGACTGACGGCTGCTTTACGCTCGGGGCTTCGGTGGGAGCAATGGTAGCAATATGCGGACATCCGTATCTTTCTGTTCCGGTGGCCATGCTGATCGGCATGGGTTCCGGACTTGTAACGGCATTTTTACAAACCTTTATGGGTATAGACAGTCTTCTTTCCGGAATTATAGTCAATACAGCCCTGTATTCGGTCAATATGGCTGTAATGGGAAAGAAGCCGAACCTCAGTCTTTACGGTGATGAAACAGTGTTCACCAAGATGAAGGCTCTTCTTGCAGGTACATTCCTGGCACCATACTACACCCTGGTTGTGCTGCTGTTGTTTGTTGCGGTTGTAATCATATTCCTCTCGCTTTTCTTAAAAACCAGACTCGGACTGGCCATAAGAGCGACAGGAAACAACCCGGCAATGGTACGTTCATCCTCCATCAATCCCTACTTTACAACGATTATCGGATTGTGCGTATCGGGCTCGCTCACAGCTCTTTCGGGCTGCCTAATGGCTCAGACGGATAAGTCCATGGATATAAATATCGGAACGGGAATGGTAACCATTTCGCTTGCTTCGCTGCTTATCGGACGCAGTCTTATAAAGAAGAGAAATATACCTTTACGTATGATTTGTGCGGTGGTCGGAGCAATTATCTTCAGACTTGTCACACAGATTGCGATTAAGCTTCATCTGCCTGCATATATGCTCAGGCTTGTATCTTCAGTAATAGTTGCGATAGCGATTGCCGGACCTTACATAAAGTCGAGAATACCGATGATAAAGCGCAGAATCAGCACCGGAAGGAGGAATTGATATGCTTGATGTAATCAATATTTCAAAGACCTTCAATCCCGGAACCATAAATGAAAAAAAGGCAATCACCAATCTGTCACTGCACGTTGATGACGGTGATTTTATATCGATTATAGGTTCTAACGGTGCAGGAAAATCGACACTTTTCAATGCTGTTGCAGGAAGCTTTTATACCGATTTCGGAGATATTATTCTGGATGGACAAAATATTACAATGCTGCCCGAACATGTAAGGGCAAGAAATATCGGACGTCTTTTCCAGGATCCTATGCTCGGAACGGCACCCGATATGAGTATAGAGGAGAATCTTGCGCTTGCAGCAGGCGGCGGAAGATGGCTCTCGAGACTTTCGAAGAAGGATCACGAGAAGTTCAGGGAACGTGTTTCACTGCTTGATATGGGACTTGAGGACAGAATGGATCATCCTGTGGGACTTTTATCGGGAGGACAGCGTCAGGCCCTTACTCTCCTGATGGCAACCATAAATCCTCCGAGCCTCCTGCTTCTTGATGAGCATACTGCGGCATTGGATCCGGGTACTGCCGAAATAGTGCTTCGACTGACAAAATCGATTATCGAAGAGAATCATCTGACCTGTCTTATGATTACACATAACATGCAGAGTGCATTGGAACTGGGCAACAGAACGCTGATGATGAACAGCGGAAATATTATCTACGACGTCAGCGGTGAGGAGAGGAAAAGTCTTACTGTCGATGATTTGCTTGCCAAGTTTAAGCAGAATGTCGGAGCAGCACTCGACAACGACAGAATGCTTCTGGCAAAGTAATATTGAAAGGCCGATTACGGTTTGATATACTTAAAACATGGGTATATCAAACCGTTTTTTGTGTGGATAATGACATGCTGACACAATCGGTAAGGGAGGGACAGATGAATATTGTAAGACTGTATTTTCATGAGGAAGGCGCGACCGGCCATGGGGGTGCTCATCACCATGATCACCATTCGGAAGAGATTTCGCCCGAAGAAAGGATTGCTCTTTTGAAGTATATGCTTGAGCATAATGCGCATCATGCAGAGGAGCTTCACAATTTGGCTCACGGCGCAGGCGAAGAAGTGAGTGCGCTTATTCATGCGGCGGTAAGGGATTTTGAAGCAGGCAATGAAAAAATCGGAAAGGCGCTTGAACTTTTGTAATACAAAAAAAGGACTGAGCAAGTGAGGAGAATGATATGTGTCTTTCAACTGTGTACAGACTGAATAAGGAAAATCCTTCCGACAAGGCGGCACGCGAGCTGATTGTTAAGAACGCCGCCGCTGTCAGTGTGGAAGGTGACAAGCTGGTGTTTACCGATATTATGGGCATCAGAACAGTAGTTGATGCCTCGATTGAAAAGATTGATCTGATGGATAACTTTATACTGGTCAAATAAGAACTGATAAAGGACTGCGACGATGAATGAAGAAAAAAACATACGCATAATCGAATTAAGTTCAGGTAATGCACCTGAACTTAATGTGTTTTCGGGCATGAAGGAACCGGAATTATATCATATTTATGAGCCCGAGCCCGGTTTGTTTATAGCTGAGACTCCGATGATAACAGAACGTGCTTTGGCTGCAGGATACGAACCTGAGATGATGCTGGTTGCGGAAAATATGGTTGACGAGGCAGCAGCGCTTCTGGACAGGTTCGGTAAATCCGCTGTAATTTACTATGCGAAAGATGAAATACTGATGTGTATAACGGGATACAGACTTACCCGGGGAATGCTTTGCTCAATGAGGCGAAAGGTGCTTCCTTTCGGGGAGGCACTTTGCAAAAGCGCAAGAAGAGTTGCGGTGCTGGAGGATGTTATGAACCCAACCAATCTCGGAGCGATATTCCGGTCCGCGGCTGCGCTTAAAATGGAAGCTGTTTTATTGACTCCCGGCTGCTGTGACCCGCTTTACAGAAGAGCGGCCCGAGTGTCGATGGGTACCTGCTTTATGATTCCCTGGACATATATTTCCACGGATTCTGTTTCGTATATGCATGAACAGGGATTTAAAACCGTTGCCATGGCTTTGCGAAATGATTCCGTATCGATTGATGACAAAGAACTTAAAGGAACCGAAAAGCTGGCGGTTATTCTGGGCACGGAGGGAGAAGGTTTAAGAGACGAAACCATATCAAACTCCGATTATACGGTTAAGATTCCGATGGCGGCGGGGGTTGATTCGCTTAATGTGGCTGCTGCGGCTGCTATCACTTTCTGGGAACTTGGAAGGGGAACGGACAATGAGCAATGAGTTTGCATTTATACTTGATGAGCTGTCGGCCGGAAGAAGTGCGGAACTCTCAAGAACCATCGGCAAAAAGCGCTATAAACGAACCTTTCTGCCGTCGGCAAGGCTTATTATTCTCGGAGGAGGAAATGTCTCGGCGGCTCTTTGCAGGGCAGCATCGGTACTTGATTTTGAGATAACCGTTGTGGATGACAGACCTGCTTTCGCAAATACGGAGAAGCTGCCCGACGCCGACAGAATTATCTGCACTGATTTTGAGAAAGCCATTGCTTCTTTAAATATCGGTGAGGGAGATTATGTGTGCGTTCTTACACGCGGACACCGCTTCGATGCTGCATGCGTACGCCGCATCATGAGCAATTCGATGCCTTATTATCTCGGAATGATGGGCTCCAAGCGCAGAAGCTCGGAATTTAAGAATCTTTTGACAGAAGAAGGTTTTTCGAGAGAACTCACAGAGCAGCTTCATGCCCCGATCGGAATATCGATCGGAGCTTCCGCACCGGACGAAATCGCTATTTCAATCTGCGCGGAACTTATTTCGCAGAAAAGTATGAGAGCTTCGGCAACGGATTCGCTTAAAATAACGGATCCCTCGGAAGAAGTATTGGCTGCGCTTGCAGATGATTCAATCAAAAAAGCAATGCTTATGGTTATTGAGACCGAAGGATCGACGCCTGTGAAACCGGGAAAAATCATGTGTCTTAAAGAGAACTTTGAGACTGTCGGAACTATCGGAGGCGGATACGCCGAAGCGATAGCCTTAAACAAAGCAAAGAAGCTGATTGAAACAGGCGGGTCGGGGGTTGTCGAAACTGATCTTTCGGGAGATGTTGCGGAAGAACTCGGCATGGTATGCGGTGGGAAGATGCTTGTGTATATTGAATCGGTCTGAAAAAGAACGGTAACTGATTGTGGGAAGAAGAATTGGTTGCAAGCAGCCGCAGCGTCTGATAAGATTAAAATTGTATAAAGAGACGATGAACAAAGTCTTAAATCAGAGATTTCGGAGCGGGAGAAATGGGCAGAGATACAAAGATTATTGCGGTTGCGGGTAAAGGCGGAGTAGGTAAAACTACTTTGTCTTCGGCCTTTGTACGTATTTTGTGTGAGGCACATCCTGATGCGAGAATACTGGACATCGATGCCGATCCGGCGGTAGGTTTGTCTACTGCGCTGGGGGTTGAAGTTCGGGAGACTCTGGATGATATCAGAAAGGGGATCATCGACAGTGTTGAAGCAGGTCAGAACAAAGAAGCTCTTGAGATGCTGGGCGAAGCAAGATTCCGTATTCTCGACACACTGGTGGAGGCCGACAGTTTTGCATTTCTGGCGATAGGCAGGCCGGAAGGTGCAGGCTGCTACTGTAAAGTAAATGCTTATCTTAAAGAAGTTATAAATATGCTGAGCCATGATTTCGACTATGTCGTAATCGACGGTGAGGCCGGCATTGAGCAGATTAACCGGCGCGTAATGGAAAAGGTGACGCATCTGATTCTCGTTACGGATCCGAGCAGGAAGGGAACTTCCGTTGTGGAAACCATCCGCTTGGTTGCGGATGAGCTGGTGATGTACGAAAAATGCGGAGCTATTATTAACCGGGTTGATGACGAAACTCTGATTCCTTATATTCACATTGAGGGAACCGAAATTCTTGAATATGTTCCAAGCGATCCCGAGCATGCTTCAAACGACATTAAGGGCATAAGCGTGTTCGGTCTGCCGGAAGAGGCACCGATTATGAAGGGGGCCCGTTCGGCGCTGGGTAAGCTCGGACTTATATAAATTATTGCGTATTAGGGCGCGGGAAGAGGTAAAAATGAAATATTTTGGTGGGTGTGATGTAGGATCTACGTACACAAAGGCAGTCATTCTTGACGAAAACGGTAAAATTTGTGCTGATACTACAATCAAAAGCAAGATAAACTCAGAGGTATCTGCGAAGCTTGCGATGGAAGAAGTGCTTAATAAGGTTGGACTTAAATCTTCTGAGGAACTCGGTTATCTTATCGGAACCGGTTACGGCCGCAATAAAGTACCCTTCGCGGACGAGAATGTATCGGAGATTTCGTGTCATGCGATGGGAGTTCATGTGACAGACCCTACGGTCAAGGCAATCATAGATATCGGCGGTCAGGATGTAAAGGGTATCAGCGTCGACACCGACGGAACCGTAAAGAATTTTGCCATGAATGACAAGTGTGCTGCCGGAACGGGCCGTTTCTATGAGGCGATGGCACGTTCCTTTGAAATGTCATTGACCGACTTTTCAAATCTTTCGCTTACGGCAAAGAATGTTATTCCCATTACCGCACAGTGCACGGTATTTGCGGAATCCGAGGTTATCTCTCTTGTAGGCGAGAATAAGCCGATGGATGAGATTGCTGCCGGAATTCAGATGGCTGTTGCGAAGAGATGCTTTGTTATGGCAAAGAAGGCAGGTGCAGCGGACAGCATTACCCTTACCGGAGGATGTGCGAAGAACGCAGGACTTAAAAAAGCTATCGAGCACGTGCTCAAACTCCGTGTTATTGACCTTAAAACAGATCCTCAGCTGATGGGAGCTCTCGGCGCTGCCGAATATGCACGTCAGAAGGGACTTGCAAAATAAGAATTGAAATATTATGGAACTGTATAATTCGATAATTAATAAGGTCGAGGAGCAGCTGAGCTCCTTGGCCTTTGTGCGATATGATTATGATGAGGCCGACTGCTGGCAGGAAAACGATGCGTTTGAACTGGTTATGTCCAAGGAAAGTGCGTATGAACTCGGGGGAGCGGGAAAACCTGCGGTCAGTTTTTCGTGTGCTTCTACGAGCAGTTTATTTGACCGTGATGAGGTTGTCGTATACGGCCCTGAACTTAATGAACTCAAAAGTGATGCACCCTATGCAAGGATTACTTTGCTTAGGGTCGGAGATATAGAAAGCGATGACGAAAATGACACCGAGGCAGCGTTTAAAGCGATTCAGGACATCGATTTTGTGAGATACAAAGTATTTCCCAAAGGCTTTATGATGCGGACTTCTTCGGGAAGCGGACGGGAACAGGTGCGGGTGAGCAAGCAGGCACTCAAGGACGGGATGAGTTTTAAGAAACTCGGAGCCTTATTCATCAAGCATTACAAAGAAGATATCAATGTATTAAGGGTAAAAGAGATATTTATTACCGACCCTTCCGCAGATTATTCTTTTTTTGAAAAAAGTGCATCAAGCGTGCATGATATCACGATGTCCTTATCACAAATTTTAAAAGGCATGCCCACAGACTGCGGCAGCTGTAACTTAAAAGTAATTTGCGATGAGGTAGAAGGAATGAAGGAACTTCATTTCGGGGCGCAAAAGAAGCAGAATTGAAGACACGGTGAGCAGTTATTTGCTATTGATTTGGCGGATATACGATGTCAATATATAAGTGTAGTCTATGGTACTCTACAATTATGGGAGGAAGTATTTATGGAGAATTCGAATATTGATGACAGACTGCCGAAACTGCTTTATACGGCGAGAAAAGAGGCCGGAAGATCGCAGGAATATATGTCCCTTGAGATGGGGCTCGCCAGGAGGACGGTACAGAACTGGGAGAAGGGAGTAAGCACTCCGTCCATAAGTCAGGTCATGGCATGGTTTGCGGTTCTGGGAACGGCAGCCTGGCCTTATCTTCTTCAGTATGTATATCCGGAAGTGAGCGGGATAAAAGGCAGTGACGAAACGGAAAAAATCAGAAGAGCCTTCATGGCAATCATACCCGAGCTGCCGGATTCGGCGGTTCGCCAGCTGATGTATCTGTTTTACGGGGACCACGGAAGCTCTCCGCGTGCGGTACTGGCACTTATGAATGCACATTTGCAGACCCCTATGAAGGACAGAGTTACTCAGGCCGGTGTTATAATCAGAAATTATGAGCTTGCAAAGATTAAAAACGAACTTACGGGACCCGATCATGTTCAACCCGATGTCAAAATGCTGAATGATGCTCTTGAGGCAGGCAGACAGGCGGTAATAAACGACAAAAAAGGTTACGGTTTGTAACTTTTTGATGAGCATCCCAAAGTTTCAAATATGCCCGAAATTACAAAAAAGGCCCATGTATTGTAAAAATGCATGGGCCTTTATGCAAAATAAATATAGACAGATATCTCAAAAAAGGCTATAATTTCGATGTGCATCATTAATTGACACACTGTTTGGCGGACATATGGCCGGTTTTGTATTTTTCATATTTTTGAAATGTTGTTTTTGAAACTTTTTTCGAGACGGGGGATATATGCAGCGTGATTATTATGTAACTATGCTTGGTGAATTTACCATAGCTTACAAGAATAAAAAGGTCTATGACCAGAGCAATCGTTCAAAGAAACCTTGGAATCTTCTGGAATATCTGATTGCGAACAGAGACCGCACGGTTTCACAGGACGAACTTACCGCACTTCTGTGGGATGATGATGAGAGCGACAATCCGTCCGGTGCGCTTAAGGTACTTCTTCACAGAGTAAGAAAGAGCCTTGAACCTATTATGCCCGAGACCGGAGAGGATCTTATCATCCTTAAAAGAGGTGAGTATTCATGGAATTCGAATACGGTTATGCATGTTGATGTCGATGAATTTACGGAACTTTGCAACGCTGCTTCGGATGAGTCAAAGACTGTTGAAGAAAGAATCGGTATTTATACGGCGGCTCTGAACCTTTACAAAGGCGACTTTCTTCCCCGCAACGGTGAAGGCTGGATTATTCCGATCACGGCATATTATCATAAGCTTTACGTAAAAGCGGTCAAAGAGCTTACCGATATTTACTTCGGTCAGCAAAAATACGAAGAAGTGATTACCATTTCACGTAAGGCACTTCAGATTGAAAAGCTTGATGAAAGTTTATATTTCAATTTTATAAATGCACTCTACAAATCGGGACAGCAGGCTGAAGCTCTCAAGGAGTACAGTGACGCAACCGATATGTTCTACAAAAAGTTCGGTATTACTCCTTCGGATGAACTGAAGAGTCTTTACAAAACCATTATGAAGACTACAAAGAGCCTTGAGACCGATATCGGAATCATTAAGGAGACACTTTGCGAGAAGGGCAACGCACAGGGTGCGTTTATGTGCGAGTACGAATTCTTCAAGGATGTTTATCAGCTTGAGGCAAGAGCATGTGCGCGAAGCGGTGACTCGATTTATCTTTGTCTCATTACTTTGTCTTCGACTACCGATGAGACAGCACCTTTGAAAATTATGAACAAGGCGATGGATGATCTGATGTATGCGGTCAACGAAACGCTGCGAAAAGGTGATGTATTTGCGAGATACAGTGTAAGTCAGTATGTGCTGCTGCTTCCCACCGCATCTTACGAGAATGTTGAAATGATTATGAAACGTATTTCTTCCGCTTTCTATCGAAAGTACATAAAGAAGGATATCGGAATTCAGTATAAATTTCAGCCGCTTGATCCCAAGCTTTGATTTATCAATTTAAAATTTACAGGCCGGCGATTTTGATATTTATAATTTAGCCGGTCTGTTTTTGTGAGAGAGGTACCGAATGGATTTATTTGAGTACATGAAAGAAAAGAAAATGGAATCCGAATCCCCGCTTGCTTCGAGAATGCGTCCCACCAGACTTGAGGAGGTTGTCGGACAGGAGCATATTGTCGGAAAGGACAAGCTGCTTTATCGGGCAATAAAAGCCGACAGACTCAGCTCGGTTATTTTTTACGGACCTCCGGGAACCGGAAAAACTTCTTTGGCAAAGGTTATTGCCGCAACCACAAGCTGTGAATTCAAGCAGATTAACGCAACCTCAGCGGGAAAAAAGGATATGGAAGAAGTTGTAGATGCCGCAAAAGAACTGCTCGGGGGATACGGAAAGCGAACCATGCTGTTCATCGATGAGATTCATCGCTTTAACAAAGGGCAGCAGGATTATCTTCTTCCTTTCGTAGAGGACGGAACTATCATTCTTATCGGTGCGACCACGGAAAATCCTTATTTTGAGGTCAACGGAGCGCTTCTTTCCCGTTCGGTTATTTTTGAACTTAAATCCCTTTCCAAGGACGATATAGGCAAGCTCATCAAAAGAGCACTGGAAGATGACATAAAAGGTATGGGAAGCTACCATGCGGTGATTGATGATGATGCGCTTGCATTTTTGGCTGATGCGGCGAACGGAGATGCACGATCGGCTCTCAATGCAATCGAACTGGGTGTTCTTACCACAGCCAGGGCCGAGGACGGATTGATTCACATTGATTTGAATACTGCTTCCGAATGCATTCAGAAGAGAGTTCTCAAATATGATAAGGGCGGCGATAATCATTACGATACGATTTCCGCTTTCATAAAGAGTATGAGGGGTTCGGATCCCGATGCGGCGGTTTATTATCTTGCGAGGATGCTGTATGCGGGTGAAGATGTCAAGTTTATTGCAAGAAGAATAGTGATTTGTGCCGCGGAGGATGTTTCGAATGCCGACCCTATGGCTTTGGTGGTTGCCACATCTGCCTTCGAGGCGGTTGAAAGAATAGGAATGCCCGAGTCTCGGATTATTCTTGCACAGGCAGCCGCATATGTTGCGAGTGCTCCAAAAAGCAATTCCGCATGCGTTGCGATTGATGAGGCAATGGGAGAGGTTGCAAACTCGAAAACACCGCAGATTCCGGGACATCTTATGGATGCACACTACAAAGGAGCTGCAAAACTCGGTCACGGAGACGGATACAAATATTCACACAATTATCCGAACCATTTCTGCATTCAGCAGTATTTGCCGGACAGCCTTGTCGGAAAAACATTTTATCATCCCGGCGAGCTGGGAGCCGAGAAGGTGCAGAAGGATTATCTTGAAAGAATAAGAAAAGAAGCGGAGGAGAAGCTGTGAAACTGAAGACCTTTGAAAGAATGAGGCGCATATGTGCGCTTATCGGAGTAGTTATTCTTGTGGGAATGTATGTTGCTACGCTTATTGCTTCTCTGATGAAGAGCGAGCTTGCACACTCAATGTTTCTGTTCAGTCTGTATTGCTCAATAGCCGTGCCGGTTATTATTTACATGATGCAGATGATTTATAAACTTGCGAACAGAAAGGCCGAGAGTGTAGAAAAAGACAGCGAAGCAGAAAAGACCGCAAAATAAATGGCAATGAAAAGCAATGGAACAGATTACAATGAAATAAGGGCAGTCGTCTGACTGCCCTTACATTATGTCGTGGATACGATAATAACTCTAAGGAGGAGCTATGAATATCCGAATATATTAAATTACATATTGTCCTGCTTGTAGATGAGGTAGCTGACATAATTGCGGGCTTCCTCGGCACTGGTGGAATTCAACTGCTGATAGAGGTTGAAGAATTCTACGATATCTTTGTCGAGTACTTCACCGACGATAGGAAGGTAAGCATCCGAAATACCTAAAAGATAATCACATGAAACATCGAAATATTTTGAAAGAGCGATGAGCTTGTCGAATGAGGGCTCGTTGCGCTTTGACTCATAGTTTGAAATTGCGGTAGGCTTAAGTCCCAGAATATCAGCGAGCTCACTCTGGGTAAGTTTATTCTTCTGTCTAAGCTGTTTTAAACGTACATTAAAATTCATATGAAACCTCCTAGATATTGTGTATATGATAACAATTATTTCGTTCTTTATTTGATAGAATGGATTATACATCAACTTATTGTGAAATGTCAATGAAAAAATCAAATTTTATGTACTTATGTGTAACTGAAACTACAAAAATGTGAAAAAGGCCAAAAGCACCAAGTTGAATAATGAAATTATTTGAAGTATAATCTACATTGTATATCCATGGGTATTTAATATATACGGAAGCAAAGAGGAACCTATTATATATGGAAAAAGATGTAGCCTTAATGACGGTTCTGTCAGAGATAATTAAGTTAACCCGCGAGTCGGTCTTCGTATTCAACAGAGAAGGCCTGATTTTGTATGCCAACGATGCGGCATATGAAGAAACAGAGTACCCGGATTTTTCCGGTAAAAATATAACTGCGATTTATCCGATGGCTCTTCATCATGGCAGGAACGGTGTTACCTGGCAGGCGGGAGAGATTATGCATACATTTGCCTACAGGATGAACAAGACCTGCTATCCCGTAAAGCTTACCTGCTTCCCCTTGGAGGCTACCGAACGGGAAACCATTGTCGCCTTTGCAATAAACGATTCCGAGCGCTACAACGCGGTTCGAAGCCATAAAAAGGCCATGGAGTCGGTAGAAGAAGCCGACAAGATGAAAAATGAGTTTACCGCGAACATTACGCATGAGCTGCGAACCCCAATCAACGGTATTAAGGGTATGGCGGAAGGATTGATGACAACACAGCTTGATCCGAGGCAGGAGGAAACGGTAGGTATCATTCTTCGGTGCTGCGATAATATGACAAAGATTATCAATGATATTCTGGACTTCTCAAAAATCGAGGCCGGAAAAATTGAGATTGTCAACGCGGAATTTTCACTGAACAAATTCCTGAAGGATCAGCTTGCATTTCACAGTGCAAAGACCAACGAGAAGGGTCTTAAGCTCATTGTAAATGTCAGCGGCAGTGTTCCCGACAAAGTTATAGGCGATGAACTTCGTCTCGGTCAGATTCTGAACAACCTTTTCTCCAATGCGATCAAGTTTACCTCACAGGGACAGATTGCGATGGAGCTTACGGCAAACAAGCTTGAAAATGATGAGATAGAGTTGTTCTTCCTGATAATCGATACCGGAATCGGAATTTCGGATGAGGAAAAGGACAAGCTTTTCAAGAGTTTCTCCCAGGTGGACGGATCTATTACCAGACGCTTCGGCGGAACGGGACTCGGTCTTGCGATTACGAAGCAGCTGGTTACTTTGATGGGAGGAAAGATTTCGGTCGACAGCGAGAAGGGAAAGGGAAGTACGTTCTCGTTTACCGTAAAGGTTAAAGTCAGCCGTTCGGCAGGATCGGTAAACTTCCCCGAGGGACGCTTTGAATATTCGGGAAATGTTCCGACAGCAAAACCCGTGCTTCCGGATGCGGATGACAATGTTTATGAAGCGGCAGGCAGCATTCCGGATTTATTGAGTGCGTATTCCGATGATGAAGACAATGCACCTCTGTTTGCGGAAAGCGTCGAAGACGAGACGGAGATGCGAATCAGAGAAAATCTCGAGAAACTGCTTATCTGCATGGAGCTTGAAAGCTGGGAGAAGGCGGAAGGCTTTGCTACGGTTCTGAGAAATATGATCGGCGAGCATAAGCCCGAGCTTAAAAGCAAGGCTTTTTCGCTGCTGTTAAATGTGCGAAAAGAAAAATATGAACTTGCTATGGCTGGTTTAAGAGAACTTGGAGAGGTTTATGGAATTTAAAAGAACCAATAAAGAGAACATTCTTATCATAGATGATGTTACATCGAACCTTCTGGTGCTCTCGGATATTATCAGGGCTGCGGATTGCATAGCGCGTCCCGTACCCTCCGTTGAGCTGGCCATGAAGGCGATTGATGCGGAGCTTCCGAATCTTATTCTCCTCGATGTAACCATGCCGCAGATGAACGGATTCGAATACTGCAGAATTCTCAAAGACGATGTCAGAACCAGAGATATTCCGGTTATATTTATTTCGGGTCTTTCTTCACCGGAGGATCATGTAAAGGGCTTCGAAAACGGTGCGGTGGACTTTATTACAAAGCCCTTTGAACGTACGGAGGTTCTTATGAGAGTAAACACTCATCTCAGAACCTACAGAATGCATCGTGAACTCGTAATCAGCAACAAAAAGCTTCATAACCTGGTTTCTGCTCAGCTTCGTCAGATAGAAGAAGAAAGAAAGAACATGGCGCTGGGACTTGCCGAGCTTGCGGAGGACCGTGACGACGGAACCGGACAGCATCTTGTTAATATTTCGAAAAACAGCCGCCTTATTGCAACAGGTTTGTCACTGACCCATAAATACGAGAAGGTTATTAACAGTGAATTTATAAATACCATCGAGATAGCTTCCAAACTGCACGATATAGGAAAAATGGCCATTCCCGATAAGATTCTTCTTAAAGAAGGTCCGTTAAGCGGCAAGGACCGTTCGATTATGATGATGCATACGATTGCCGGTGTTGAGACTCTGAACGGAATTTATGCCAAGAACTCCCAAAACGGATTCATAAAAATGGCTATCGATATTGCGTATTATCATCATGAAAAATGGGACGGCAGCGGCTATCCCTGCGGACTGGAAGGTGCCGGCATACCGCTTTCTGCAAGAATTATGGCGGTTGTCGATACTTACGACGCTTTGGTCAGTGAGCGCTGCTACAAAGCCGGTTATTCGCATGAGAAGGCAATCGAGATTATTCGCGGCGAGTCGGGAAAGAGTTTCGACCCCGATATAGTAAACATTTTCTGCAGACTCGGAAAACATCTGAAAAGAAGCGAAAGCAATACGGGTGAGGACGATCTTAAGAAAAAGCCCGGCTACGACGCAATGGAAGGACGAAGATAAAGCAGACGATGAAAAAAAGTGATATGTATATAGATTACGGACACCGAAATAAGCGCAGCAGCCCCGGACGTAAGATTTTGGGCGCGGTTGTTCTTGTTTTACTGGCCGGCTGCATAGGAGTAGGAGTTTTCTGGGGCACTGACTATTACATGAAAGTGGTTAAGGAGCAGGAGTCTGCCGAAGAAATTTTGCCGACGCCGATTTCGGTGGCTGAGAATATGACTTCGGCACCGGACAGTGCAGAAGCTCAGACGGGTATATACGGTTTATGGACCGCAGCCGGGGAGGAGACGGAAGAGGATACCGCAGGCTCGATTTACGACAACCTTGACGGAGAGAAGTGGATGCCTGATTTTGTTGACAATCGCAACAGGATCGTATCAAAGGGTATTTATCTTTCGGCACAGGAATTTTACAGGAAGCTTGACAGCTCGATAGAGATGATCGGTCGAACCGAGCTTAACACAATAGTTGTGGATGTAAAGACGGATGACGGTATCATCATTTATGATATGGATTGTCCTTTGGCAAAAGAAATAAATGCAATAAGACTGAATGTCAGAGACATAAAAGCATTTGTTGACAGACTTCACGATGAGGGCATTTATGTTATCGCACGAGTGGTATCGATGAAAGATCCCGTTATGGGCAGGTCCAGGCCCGACTTGTGCATGACCATGAAGGACGGCAGTATCTACAAGGACAATAAGGGAAGCACCTGGCTGAACCCTTACAAGGATGAGGTTTGGGACTATCTGATTAATATTGCGAAGTGCTGCGCGGATGCGGGATTCGATGAGGTAAATATGGACTATATCCGATTCTCGACCGACCGCGGATACCTTGATATCGATTTCGGACCCGAGGCCGAAACCAAATCGAAGACGGAAGTCATTACTGCGGGAATAAAGAAACTCTGCGAAGAGATAAAGCCTTTGGGAGTGTTTGTTTCATGCGATCTGTTCGGTTCGGTCATCTCCAGTTCGGTAGATGCAAAATTGGTAGGACAGAGCTATTTCCAAATGGCTCAGTATCTTGATTATTTGTGTCCGATGATTTATCCTTCGCATTATATTGACGGAGCCTACAGAATAGACTATCCGGATTGTCATCCTTACGATTTGATTTTTGCGGCACTGATGGACTCGAAGAAAGTGCTGTACATGATAGACGATACCGGAAACAAAGCGGAGGTCAGACCCTGGCTTCAGGATTTTACCGCATCGTGGGTTAAGCATCACATTACTTACGGACCCAAGGAGGTTCGCGACCAGATTCAGGCGGTATACGATACCGGTTATTCGGGATGGCTTTTGTGGAACGCGTCCGTGAATTATACCGAAGGAGCATTGAATAAGGCAGATTAAATTATGTTGCCAGTTTACGAAGCATATATTAAAATGTAATGCGTAGGAAAATTTGGGTTTTTAAAGTATAGGAGGAGAATGCAATGGGCTTATTTGATTCTATTAAGAATGCAGTTAAGGGCAGCGTCGGAAATTCGGTCAAGGGTGCTGTGGGAAACGTTGTGAATTCAAATGTCAGATCAACAATCAATAAATCCGTGACCGAGCTTACGAATAAGGCAAAGAACGGTATTGCGAAAAGCGTAACCACAAAAACAAAGTCTTTCAAGTTTGATGTTATGCCTTCAACTTTGGAAGAGTTCAAGACCCTTCCCGGAACCGATCTTAAGGATTACTTTGCGACTGCGGCACTTACCGTTGTTGCATTGTGTGTATGCGCGGAAAATATGGATGCGGGATGCGAGATTCTTGATTTCCTGAACGGTCCCAACACTTTTACGCCTGCGGATCGTCAGTTCATCGAGACTCAGTTTATGGACGGAAGAAGATACACTCCCAGATCTTATTTCAAAGGAGCAAAGCCCGAGAACAATTATACTCCGGACCAGCCTTATGAGATTGAGATTATCGAGGTGGCTCACAGCAAGGACAACATCGATGACGGTTACATCAGACTCTTTATTATGTCGGGCGGTGCTGACAATGAGAGAATTATTACTCTTCGTACCAAAAAGTCTACGGGCGAATGGTTTGTAAATGATTTCAGAGGCCTTCTGACAAGCATCAGACTCAGCAATGAGCAGGATGCCTGGGCATAAATTCTGTTAATGTTTGCGCGGGGGTGCTGTACAACAGCACCCCCATTTTACGTAATTGCCGCATACTTTTCGCGGCTGAAAATGAAATGCTTCGAAAAAGGAAAGATTAAAGATGCTTTGGATAATACTTGTTCTGGTGTACGGAATATGCAAAGGACTGAGAGAAGTTCTAAAGAAAAAGGCAATGCAGACGAGCAGTACCATAGAAGTACTGTTTGTGTATACCTTTATATCGTTCCTGCTTGTGCTTACGGAATTGCCCGGAGCGGGCGGTGTACCGATTACCACACTGGCACTGGTAGCGGTAAAATCGCTTATGGTGTTTATTGCCTGGATTGCAAGCTTTACCGCGGTACGGCATGTATCCGTAGGAATATACGGAATACTTGATCAGTCCAGAATAATTTTTGCAACTTTGCTTGCGGTTTTTGTGCTGGGAGAGAAGCTCGAACTGGGACAGATTCTTGGCATAGTTCTGGTTGTCTCGGGTATGCTGATGCTTAAGCTTCTCCCGTCGCAGAATAAAAAGGGCAGCAACGAAGAGCTCAGGTTTGTTTATGTAGCACTCATCGTAATATCGTGTCTGTTTAACGCTGTTTCCGGAATAATGGATAAGACGCTTATGTCGCGCGGCGATATAACGAGCGGCCAGCTTCAGTTCTGGTATATGCTTTTTATGGTTCTGTATTATGTCATATATATTCTTTTCGGAAGGCCGCAGATCAGATGGAAGAAGTCCTTCTCGAATGTTTATATATGGAGTCTGGCTGTCCTCTTTGTTATTGCCGACAGATGTTTGTTTGTGGCCAATTCCGATCCTGCCAGTCAGGTCAAGGTGATGACGGTATTAAAACAGATCAGCTGTGTTGTTACCATCATCGGCGGCAGGATAGTTTTTAAGGAAAAAGGTCTGTGGGGAAAGCTTGCGTGCGCTGCTGTTGTTATAGCCGGAATAGTGTGCTCGGTAGTGCTTTGACGTGTGCCCGAATCGGAATAAGCGGTTGCATTATAATAGCGGTTAAGGTATACTGTAATTTAACGTATTAAAGTGAAAGGGGTTTCAAAATGATTGACGAAATAAAGGAAATCGCTGAAAGAATTGCGGGCTTACGAGATGCCTGCGGATATTCACAGGAAGAGTTTGCCGAGATGCTCGGTCTTGATATTGAAGTGTATAAAGAGTACGAGGAATCCGGACGCAATATTCCCATCAGCACCATTTATGAGATTTCAAGAAAGTGTAATGTGGATTTTGCCGAGATTCTTACCGGAGAGGCAGCAAAGCTTGATACTTACCATGTCGTGCGTAAGGGTCAGGGACAGATTATCGAGAGAATTCCGGGCTACGTATTTAAGGACCTGGCTTTCAGATTCACAAAGAAAAAAATGCAGCCTCTTCAGGTTACCATCGATCCTTCCGACGCTCCTGCAGATCTTGTCACACATGAGGGAGAGGAATTCAACCTTGTTACCGAAGGTACGATTATTGTCAACCTGAACGGAAAAGAGATTACTCTTGAGGAGGGCGACAGCATTTATTTCGATCCTTCGATTCCTCACGGACAAAGATGCGGCGGCGACAAGCCCGGCACCTTTATTACATTTATCTGCGAGTAATCCGCAGACGTGTCCCCGCTTCGGGTACATGTTTCGGCGGTTTTTATTATAGAAAAAGGAAGAATACATTATGTTGGAAAAATATCTGCCTCGTGTAGAATTTGATTCATACGAGGATTTTAAAGCGAACTATAAGGTTAATATTCCGGAGGATTTCAATTTCGGCTGGGATATCGTAGACGGCTGGGCAGCCGAAAAGCCCGAGAACAGAGCACTTGTATGGTGTGATGACGACGGTGAGGAGCATACTTTTACTTTTGAGCAGATGAGCAAGCTTTCAAATCGCGCAGCCAATTACTTTAAGAGTCTCGGCATTCATAAGGGAAGCGTAGTAATGATGATTCTGCGCAGACGTTATGAGTATTGGATTTGCGCAACCGCACTTATTAAGCTCGGAGCCATTATCATTCCCGGCACTTTGCAGCTTACCACACATGATCTTGTATATCGTGCGAATGCTGCGGGCATTGAACTTTTCATTGCTCTTGATGATGATTTCGTTGTAGCTCAGATAGAGAATTCTCTTCCCGAAGCTCCTTCGGTAAAGAATGTTATGCTCGCGAACGGTCACAGAGAAGGATGGCTCAATCTCCACGACGGAATGGAGCAGCAGAGCGAAGTTCTCGAACGTCCTTCGGGAGCGGAGGCTACGAAGAATACCGATATTATGCAGATATACTTCACTTCCGGAACAACGGGAATGCCCAAGATGGTTTGCCACAATTATCTCCATCCTCTCGGACATATCGTTACCGCGAAGTATTGGCAGTGCGTTCAGGAGAACAAGCTTCATATGAGCGTATCCGATTCCGGATGGGCAAAGTTCGGCTGGGGCAAGATTTACGGTCAGTGGATTTGCGGAGCAACGATTTTCTGCTACGACATGAAGAAGTTTGTTCCGACAGAGCTTCTCAGGAAGATTCAGGATTACAAGCTTACCACCTTCTGTGCGCCTCCGACCATGTACAGATTTATGCTTCAGGAGAATGTGTCGGATTACGATCTTTCATCGGTTGAGCGTTGGTGTACCGCAGGTGAGCCTTTAAACCCCGAGGTTGTTAAAAAATGGAAAGAATTTACGGGATATACCATCGCTGAGGGCTTCGGTCAGACCGAAGGTACCGTGCTTGCCGCAAACTTTCCCTGGTTTGAGCCCAAGGCAGGTTCCATGGGAAAGCCTTCACCTATTTATGATCTTCAGCTTATCAACAGCGAAGGCAAGGAAGCTGAGGACGGTGAGGAAGGTGAGATTACGATATGTAATCTTGACAAGAACTATCCCGTGGGTCTTTTCGTTGGCTATTATCACAACGATGAGCTTACAAGCGAGGCTATAGGACATGGTTATTACAACCTGAAGGATGTTGCATGGCGTGACCCCGACGGACATCTTTGGTTTGTCGGCAGACACGATGACGTTATTAAGTGCTCCGGATATCGAATCGGACCTTTCGAGGTTGAGAGCGCACTTATTACACACCCCGCAGTCGTTGAATGCGCGATTACCGCAGCACCCGACCCTATCAGAGGTCAGGTTGTCAAGGCTACGGTTGTTCTTGCGAAGGGATTTGTTCCTTCGGATGAACTTACACGTGAACTTCAGAATCACGTTAAGAAAAATACCGCACCTTACAAGTATCCCAGAATCGTTGAGTACGTTGACGAGCTTCCCAAAACTCTCGGCGGAAAGATTAAGCGTGCTCAGATACGTAACGAGGATGCAAAGGCGGCAGAAAAATAAAAAGGATAAAGCGCGTTTTGGCGTGCGTGGATTGGAGAGTATATGAAGGCGAGCGGAAACAAGATTTTATTATTATTGTTCCTGCTCGCTTTTTGTCTGTTTGCGGCGGGCTGCACCAAGGAAGAAAAGACCGATGCGGATATTGCATGCGAACTTTACCGGGAGGGCAAATATCCCGAGGCGGAGCAGTACTTCATAAAAGCAGTCGAAGCCGCACCGGATGTTAAAGCATTACAGCTCGGGCATGCTTATAATCTGCTTCTTATGAACAGAAACGATAAGGCACTTGCGGAGTTTGAAAGCGTGAAGGATGCATTTGACGATGCGGATACCGCAACCGCAATAAGAGGTGTGCTGCTCGACCTTTATACTCAGAAGGATGATTGGGAGAAAGCTGCCGATATTTGCGAGGAACTTTCAAAACTTGCCGAGAATTCCGACAAGCGCGAGAACTTTGAGCTTGAAGCGGGTGAGTGGAGAGTAAAGCTTTATAGGAAGAATGCGGATTACGATGCACTCGAAAAGGAACTCAGGAATCTTATTGCTGTAAAGACTTATGCCTGCGACGAATATTATGAATTATATGCACTGAGCATGAGCAAAGGACAGAAGCAGGAACGACTTGCACTTGCCGATGAAATAGCGGCATATACCACAGGTCATTCTTCCTATGTGAAGGATTACAAGCCTGTGCTCGCGGTGCTGTTTGATGCTGCGGATGTTGCCGAGTATACCGAATGGAGCCGAAAGCCGGATGACTACTTTGCACTGGCGGAAGATTTCATCGCGGTAGCCGAGGAGTCTTCGCTGTCCGAGAATGACTTGCTTAAATACAAGGTCATTATTGCCGAGCGAAGAGGAAAGCTTGAGCTTGCATACAACCTTTTGGGCGTATATCTCAATCATTGCCCGGAGGATACCAAGGCTGTCAAAGAGATGGATTATTTGGGGAATCGTCTCGGACTGAAATAATATTATTATAAATACGTTTTTGCAGGCAAAAACGAAGGAGGAGAATATGAAATTTTCACAGATGCCTTATGAGAGGGTTGACCTTGAACAGGTTAAAAAGGAACTTACTGAACTCATTGCTAGATTTAAGGCTGCAAAGAGCGGGGAAGAGCAGTTTGCGATTCATAAAGAGTATTATGAACTGAATGACCATCTTTCGACTTTGGTTACCATAGCGCAAATCAGACATGACATCGATACCACCGATGAGTTTTATGATGCGGAGCAGAACTTTTACGATGAGAATCTGCCGTTGCTTCAGCCCCTGATGGATGAGTACAATCGCGCAATGTATGAATCACAGTTCAAGGATTATTTAAAGTCCAAAATCGGAGCTGTAGCGTTTAAGAATCTTGAACTCAGTCTCAGATCGTTTACACCCGAGATGGTTCCTCTCCAGCAGGAGGAGAACGCTCTTAATACCAGATATATGAAACTCCTTGCCGGAGCGAAGATTGACTGGGAGGGTGAAACTCTTAATCTTTCGCTGATGACCAAGCACTGCAACAACCTTGACCGGGAGACCAGAAAGAAGGCATGGGACAAGGTTTCGGGCTTCCTGCTTGATAACAGGGAAGCTCTTGATGAAATATATGACAAGCTGGTTAAGAACCGTACCGAGCAGGCAAAGCTTCTCGGCTACGATAATTATTTAAAACTCGGCTATGACCGCATGAGAAGAAATGATTACGGTCCCGAGGAGGTTGCAAAGTTCCGTGAGGAAGTCAAGAAAAAAATCGTACCGCTTGCAACCAAAATCCATGAGCGAAGACGTGAAAGAATCGGAGTCGATCACCTTTACTTCTATGATTCAACCAATTTTAAAAACGGAGACCCCGCGCCGATAGGAACTCCCGAAGAAATCCTTGCGGCCGGAAAGAGGATGTATTCCGAGCTCAGTCCTGAAACAAAGGAATTCTTTGATTTCATGAGTGACAACGAACTCTTTGACGTACTCGGACGCAAGACCAAGCGAAGCGGGGGATATATGACTTTCATGCCCGATTACAAGTCGCCCTTCGTTTTTGCAAACTTCAACGGTACCTCGGGAGATGTCGATGTTATTACACATGAGTGCGGACATGCCTTCCAGGGCTTTGTGGCTCGTAACTTTGAAATTCATGAGCATCAGGATATTACTATGGAAACTGCCGAGATTCACTCTATGTCCATGGAGTTCTTTACGGAACCCTGGTACGACAAGTTTTTCGGAGAAAGAGCGGACGATTATACTCTTATGCATCTTGAAGAGGCCGTTACGTTTATTCCTTACGGATGTATGGTTGATGAGTTCCAGCATATAGTTTACGAGAATCCCGGACTTACTCCCGAGCAGAGAAGAGAGGCATGGCTCGGGCTTGAGAAGGTTTACAGACCGCATATGGACTATACCGGCAACGAATGCTTTGCTACAGGAGGTTTCTGGCAGAAGCAGCATCATATTTACGATCTTCCTTTCTATTACATCGACTACTGTCTTGCACAGACGGTTGCGCTTGAATATAAGGCATGGATGGATAAGGATTACAAGGAAGCGTGGGTAAGCTATCTCGACCTTTGCGGACGTGCCGCAAATGACTTCTATTCGAATATGATACCTGCAGTCGGACTTAAGCTTCCGTTCGAGGAAGGATGCCTTGATGAGACCGTAGAGGTTATTGCAAAGAAACTTGGATTATAAACTGAGGGGATTATTATGAGCTACGCAGATACCTGTTTTATCAATATGTGCAAAGATATTCTTGAGAACGGAACAAGCACCGAGGACGAAAAAGTCAGGCCGCACTGGGAGGATGGAACTCCTGCTTATACAATAAAAAAGTTCGGAGTCGTAAACCGTTACGATTTGTCGAAAGAATTTCCGGCAATTACCTTAAGAAAGGTTCCGATAAAGTCGTGCACCGAGGAAATGCTTTGGATCTGGCAGCAGAAGTCCAATAAAGTTGCAGATCTTGGTACACATGTCTGGGACCAGTGGCAGGACGAAAACGGTACCATCGGAAAGGCCTATGGCTATCAGATGGGTGTGAAGCATCAGTACCGTGAGGGAATGTTCGATCAGGTCGACAGAGTTATTTACGATCTTCACAACAACCCTTTCAGCCGCAGGATTATGACCAATATTTATGTTCATGCGGATTTGAGTGAGATGATGCTTTATCCTTGTGCTTACAGCATGACTTTTAATGTAACCAAGCCTAAGGACGGCGGAAAGCTTGTTCTGAATTCAATACTAAATCAGCGTTCACAGGATATTCTTGCCGCAAACGCATGGAATGTGGCCCAGTATGCGGTATTGACCCATATGCTTGCAAGAGAATGTGATATGCAGGTCGGTGAGTTTGTTCATGTAATCGCGGACGCTCATATTTATGACCGACATGTGGATACAATAAAGGAGCTGATTGCAAGACCTGTTTACGAAGCTCCGACTTTTTGGCTCAATCCCGAGAAAAAGAGCTTTTATGATTTTACCAAGGATGATGTCAGACTTGACAATTATACCTTCGGTGAACAGATAAAGAATATTCCGGTAGCAATCTGATTATCCGGACAGGTATTCCCTGTCCGGGCTGCATCTTAATAATTTTTGCAAAGGAGAAAGAATCATGAAATTAATAGCTTCCGCGGACAGGAACTGGGCAATAGGAAATAAGGGAGAACTTCTTGTCAGCATTCCTGCAGATCTTAGGAACTTTAAGCGTCTGACAACAGGCAAGACAGTTATTCTCGGCAGAAAAACGCTCGACACTTTTCCGAGCGGACGTCCGTTGAAGGAAAGGCGCAATATCATTCTTACCAGAGACAAAAGCTACAGGATTCATGATGCTGAGGTCGTACACAGCGTTGAGGAGCTTATGGGACTTCTCGGCGATACACCTACGGATGATATTTTTGTAATCGGAGGTGCCAGTGTTTATTCACAGCTGCTTCCTTTCTGTGATGTGGCATATATCACCAAGATAGATTACACCTACGAGGCTGACAGTTTCCTTCCGAATCTTGACAAAGATGAGGCGTGGGAATGTACAGAAGAGTCTGAAGAACAGACCTGCTATGATTTGATTTACACTTTCTGCACCTACAGAAAGATTAAATGATAAGTTTTATCTAATAACGGGAGATAATGTATGTTATTTAATGTCCTGTATACAATGCAGGTGGTTTCTGCATTGCTGACATTGATGGGGTTGGTTTACATACTCAGACGTGAAGCGTCTTCTTCGCAGAAATACGTTCTGATTATGTTTGTATGCTTCCTGGCATGCAATATGGGAGGCATTTCCAGAATTGAAGCAAAGTCGTTTTATGAGCTTCGTTCGGCTGAGAAACTGATAAATTTCAGCTCGGCATATATCTTTTTGTTGTATACGTTTTTTGTTTTTCAATATATACAGAAGTTTATGCCCCGATGGATATACTGGATTATGGGGGCTGAATCGACATTTGTTGCCCTGTCGTCCACTCTGCTTTTGGAAACAGGTGTTTATAATTCCGCTTCGAATTTCAGATTTGTCGATGGAATACCGACGGTGGATACTCAGTTCGGACCGGTATTTTATATTGACGTTATATTCTGGCTGATTGTTCTTTTATATACGATTTTCCTGCTGGTTAAAGCAGGAAAGCTGTGCAGCGATGCGTCTGAAAAAAGCAGACTTAATCTATTGATATATACAATCATCTGCGGTATAGCAGCCATGATAGTCAGATACGTTGTATTCAGGAATTTCTTCGATGTACTTCCTCTGATCCTGGGTATTGTTACCGTATTGCTTGTATGCCTTATCGAACTTTATTCACTGATAATGGTGGACACTACCGGATATGAACAGGTAATAAGTAAGCTTTCGGGAGTTATTTTTCTGTTCAATGAAGCGATGGAGCTTCAATATATGAATGAGGCGGCCATGGAAGCATATCCGGATTTGTCGGGTTTTATCAGAAAGCAATTTCCCGAAAAATACGAATTTCTGGTTAAGAATACCGATGATTGCCTGATATTTGCTCACAATAAAATACATTACGAGCGCAGGTTTACTCCGCTGTTTATCCGGGGAACTCTATGGGGATACAGTTTGGAGCTGATAGACGTAACAAGAGTCCATAAAGCAATGGTCAGGGCTCATGAACTGAACAAGCAGGTTGATTCGGCTAACGAGACCAAGAAGAATCTTCTTGCCAATATTTCACATGCGGTTCGTACACCGATGAATGCCATTGTAGGTTATTCGGATCTGCTTGCGGGAGAGGTGCAAAACGATGAAGGCCGCGAACATGCAAAAGCTCTTAAGGGTTCGGCCAATTCACTGCTGCACATTATAAACGATATTCTTGATTTCTCGAAACTCAGACAGGGAGAGCTTGAGATTGTCGAAGAGGAATACGAAACGGTTAAGCTTTTCGCGGAAGTTGAAGATATTATTAAACTCCAGGCTGACAAAAAGGGACTTACACTGATTAAATCAGTAGATCCCACCACACCGGCAGTATTATTCGGTGACAAAATACGTCTGCGTCAGATTCTTTTAAATATTGCAGGCAATGCCGTAAAGTATACAAACGAGGGCAGCGTCAGAATTATTTCCGAATGGGAACCTGCGGCCAACAACAGGGCCTTGCTCACCGTTACGGTTTCGGATACGGGTATCGGAATTGCCAAGGACAATGTCAACAGGCTTTTTGAAGGATTTGAGACACTTGATAAGAGCGGACAGCTTTCAAAGGCCGGTACGGGACTCGGACTTACCATATCGAAAGCTTTGATAGAGCGAATGAACGGTACTGTTTCAATCGAAAGTGAGTACGGTGTCGGAACTTCGGTAATTATAAAGATTACTCAGCGAATCATCAATAGCACACCGATTTCAAAAACTGAAGAATCTTCTTCGGGTGCGGGTGAGTCAAAGTATGACACAAGACCAATTGCTCCGGATGCGAAGATTCTCGTGGTTGACGACAATATGGTCAATCTTGAGCTGATGAAGCAGTATCTGAAGCAGTTCAGAATTATCCCCACTTTGAGCGAAAGGGGAGCTGAGGCCGTCGAACTGGCTTCGAACAATCATTACGATATTATATTCATGGACCAGATGATGCCGGAAATGGACGGAGTCGAAGCTATGAAAAGAATAAGAGCGCTGAGTGGATATACAAAGGATATGCCGATTGTTGCGGTAACGGCAAATGCCCTTGTGGGAACCAGAAAAGCGCTGATGGATGAAGGCTTTACCGATTATGCTTCGAAGCCTCTTTCACTGAAAGCACTGGAAGAAATGCTCATTAAATATCTTCCCAAGGGTACATTCACACTCAGTGCACATGTTAATGATGCGGGTGATACCGGGGAAAATCAATCGGAGGAATCTTTGGACGGACGTCTTGATCTTCCGGAGTACATTGACCAGAGAATCGGAATCACAAACTCCGGAGGAGACCTCGAGCAGTACAAGAGTGTAATCACCATAGTAAACAAATATGCAGAAGAAAAAATAGCCAGGATCCGCGAACTGCTTGAGGCAAAGGATTATGATGCATATACAATTGAGGTACATTCACTGAAGAGCAACGCATCTACCGTAGGAGCAATGAGATTGTCGGACCGTGCACGTCTCCTGGAGAAGGCCGGTAAAGAAGGTGATATCGATACCGTAATCCGAGACTCTGCCGGTTTCCTTGACGCATACGCGGAATTTGCGAATGCGCTTTCAAAGTGCCTTGGACAGGACAGCAGTGCGTCCGATTCGGTAAGTTCCGAACCGGAACCCGAGGGTATGCCCATGAATGCTGCTGATGAAGAGTATATGCAGACCTTCAGTGAGATAGAAGAGGCAATCGAATCGGAGCGCTATGACGATGCGAAGGACCTTTTCGAAGTGCTTTCGTTCTTCGAACTTCCGCCTGTTATTGCTCATTCCGTTAAAGTTATGAGAGACTATGCACAGCATGGTGAGTGGCAATCGATACTTGATATTATTCAGCAATTAAGGTAATATAAAGTGTAATACTATTTTGTGAAATCTTTGCGTGGAGGACTATATGATCCAGCTTTTGGTTATTAATGACAAGAGAATACGCGCTGGAATTCAGTCCATCAGGGACTATGAATTCGAGGTAACCCTTGCTGAATCTCCGCTCCAGGCTTTTAACAGTATCATCCATATCAGTCCCGACGTTATAGCTCTTGATATGACGGGTAAAGATATGGACGGCAGGCAGGTATTGCAAAGAATCAGAAATATGCAGGCCTCGAGATATGTTCCTGTGCTCTTGTATATTAATCCTGAGGATGAAGACGAGTTCAAAGTGAAACTGGCAAATGACAACATTACGGATTTTCTGGTGGCTCCGGTAAGCAAACATGAACTTCTCGAATGGGCCATCAAAGCCATAGGTGCGGCCAGCCAGGATCAGAAGAAGACAGTACTGGTCGTTGATGACGATCCTGTTGTACTCGATCTTATGAAGCTTTATCTCGGTGCGAAGTACAAGGTTATTGTGCTCAACTCCGCAGCTGAGACTTTAGCTAAGCTGAAACTTGTAATACCGGATATTATTCTGCTGGATATTGCAATGCCGGATATGGACGGAAAAGAGTTGTTCAGACAAATACGAGGGGTTCCGGGATGCGACACTGTTCCAATCCTGTTCCAAACCGGAATGGCAGGCATAAATACTGTCCGCGAATGTGTTAAGCTTGGCGCGGCCGGTTTTGTTATCAAGCCCATTCAGAAGCCGGTTCTTCTCGAGAGAATCGAAGAAACCCTGAATCCCAGCGAGAAAGATGAGAGCAAGGGTGTATATGTCTTTGAGGAATTCGACTTCCTTTTCTCGCTCATAAACAGTTACCTTAAAGATGAGTATGAGGTTAAGCGCGGAGAATCCGTACTTCAGTCTCTCAATCATCTTGTTGAGTTTGCCCCGAAGTGTATCGTGGTGGATTACGACAACTCGGCGTATATTCTGGCCAAAATAAGAGAAAAGGCCAAGGACTTAAGAATCCCGATTGTTTTGCTTACGAGGGATCCCATGTCAAAGAAAATACTTGATGAAGTATCCAAAAAGAATACTTATCTTTCACAGCTTCCGCTGACAAAGGAAACACTGAACGAAACCATACACAGCATTAAAGGCTGGGTAGATACAGATAACAATTAAGCAGCACAAACAGTGCAGAACGGAGATAAAAATGTCAGTAACAACCAGAAATTTCGGAAAAACCTCAAGAGGTGAGGATGTCACTCTTTACAGAATCGAAAATGCTGCGGGAATGGCAGCGGAAGTAATTGATTTCGGTGCAAATCTTGTTTCGCTTTATGTTGCGGATCGTGACGGAAAGTTCGATGATATCGTGCTCGGCTTTGATGATGTTAAGGGCTACGCAGTTAACCCTTCGTTTTTCGGAAGTACAATCGGACGTAACGCAAACCGTATCGCAAAGGCAAGCTTTACTCTTAACGGTGTGACTTACAACCTTGAGAAGAACGACGGGGAGAACAATCTTCACAGCCATTTCAACGACTGTTTCAACAAGAAGCTTTTTAAGGGTGAAATTATTGAGGACGGCGCAGCGGTAAAATTCAGCGTATTCTCTCCCGACGGAGACCAGGGCTTCCCCGGCAACATGAACGCATCGGTTATTTACCGTGTTACCGAAGACAATGCTCTCGAGCTCGAGTATGAGGCTGATTGCGATGCCGATACAGTTTATAATGTTACAAATCACAGCTACTTCAATCTTGCGGGACACAATTCGGGCTCGGCTATGGATCATAAGCTTTTGCTCAAGGCTTCGAACTTTACACCTACTCATCCCGGAAGTATTCCTACAGGTGAGATTGCAACCGTAGCGGGAACTCCCTTTGATTTTACCACCGCTCAGCGTATCGGTGACAGAATCGACGAGGATAATGAGCAGCTCAAGCTTGCGGGCGGATACGATCATAACTGGGTACTTGATACAAACTGCAATCTTTCAGAGGCTTTTGCAATTCTCTCGGATGAGAAGAGCGGAAGAACAATGACATGTTACACTGACCTTCCCGGTGTTCAGTTCTATGCAGGAAACTTTATCGCAACACAGACCGGTAAGGGTGGTTTTACATACAGCAAGAGATTCGGAGTATGTCTTGAGACACAGTATTTCCCCAACGCTATCAACGAGCCTTTGTTTGCCGGACCTGTTCTTAAAGCAGGAGAGACTTTCCACAGCATTACAAGATATAAGTTCTGATATTTGAGCGAAGTTTCGCGCAAACAATAAACCGTATAATTAAGGAGAAGAATATGAAGAGGGCAGAAGATTATGTAAGAACAATTCCGGATTTTCCGGAGCCTGGTATTATGTTTAGGGATGTTACAAGTGTATTGCAGGATCCGGACGGACTTCAGGTTTCGATCAAGGGAGTTATCGATATGGTGAAGGATCTCGATTTCGACATTGTCGTAGGACCTGAATCACGTGGCTTTATTTTTGGTGTACCTGTTGCATACGAGCTCAAAAAAGCATTTGTTCCGGTTCGCAAGAAGGGCAAGCTTCCCTGCGAAACAATTGAGATGAGCTATGATCTTGAGTACGGTCAGGCAACCATCGAGATACACAAGGATGCCATCAAGCCCGGCCAGAAGGTAGTTATTGTTGATGATCTTATTGCAACCGGCGGAACGATAGAGGCTATCATCAAGCTTGTTGAGCAGCTTGGCGGTGAGGTTGTAAAGATTTGCTTCCTTATGGAGCTTGAAGGACTTGAGGGGCGCAAGAAGCTTGAAGGCTACACTGTTGATTCCGTAATCAAGTATCCCGGCAAATAAATAATGGAAGCAGGCAAGATTAATAAAAAGATAAGCTTCGAAGAGGCTAAGGAGCTGCTTGATGCAAAGCCGGAGCTTATGGTTCTGGATGTAAGAGAAGAAGAGGAATACATTACCGGACACGCGGCCGATGCAGTACTGTTTACGCTTGCGGATATAAACGCCGATTCTGCGGGAATGATTATCCCGAGTTATGATACTCCGCTTTTGGTATATTGCCGGAGCGGCAGACGAAGCGCAGAGGCGGCAACTGTTCTGGCAGAACTCGGATATACGGAAATCTACGACGTGGGAAGTCTTATAGGCTGGCCTTATGGAATCGAATAAATAATCGGACAAACGATTGTTTTCTGATTTTTAAAGAAAAGGCGCTGTGAAAAAATGAGAAAATCATTTTTCGCAGCGCCTTTCTTTTTCGTGTTTTATTCGCTACTAGCTTGAAGTTATTTTAATCACTTCCTGTCAGCCTTCATACCGCCGAGGATAACGTTTACTATGATACCGAGGATAAGAGCTGTAGCAACCTCTGTGATTGTAACAGAACCGAAGTTAAGTGAGAGACCGCCGATACCTGCGATAAGAATAGCCGAGGTAACGAAGAGATTGCGGTTGTCATTTAAATCTACGGGCTGAAGCATCTTAAGACCGGATACTGCAATGAAGCCGTAAAGAGACATACATACACCACCCATTACGCAAGTGGGAATAGATCCGAGGAATACGATGAAAGGATTGAGGAATGCGATGACAACTGCGAGACATGCGGTTGCAATAATTGTGATTACGGAAGCATTTCCTGTAATAGCTACACAAGCGATTGACTCACCGTATGTTGTGTTGGGACATCCGCCGAAGAACGCACCTACCATAGATCCGACACCGTCGCCGAGAAGAGTTCTGTGAAGACCGGGCTCAGCAAGAAGATCCTTATCGATGATTGAAGAGATGTTCTTGTGGTCAGCAACATGCTCTGCGAAAACTACAAGAGCAACGGGAACGTATGCGGCAGCGATGGTTCCGATGTATGCACCGTTGATTGCGCCTAAGCCCTTAGAAGCCTTAAGGAAAGTAAAGTCTGGAACCGAGAAGATGCCTTTGATGCTTGTAATCTTTTCGAAGTCGCAAAGAACAAGAGCGGCACAGTCGGTTGCGTTTCCGATAGCCGTTAATACTGCTGCGAGGGCATATCCTGCTAAGATACCGATGATGAAAGGAATGAGCTTAGCCATCTTCTTGCCGTATACCGAGCAGATGGTGATAACGATAAGTGTGAAGATTCCGCATGCGATAGCTGCAAGCGAAGTATTTCCGGAAGAGGTCTTCTGAAGGTCGCCTACAGCATTTCCTGCGAGTGAAAGACCGATGATTGCTACCGTCGGTCCGTTGATAACGGGAGGCATAAGCTTGTTTAACCAGTCAACACCGACAACCTTTACAAGAAGTGCGATAACAACATATGCAAGACCTGCAAAAGCCGCACCGAGGATGATTCCCGCAAAGCCCGCCTCAACGGAAACGGCACCTGCAAATGCAGCTGACATTGATCCGAGGAAAGCGAAAGAAGAACCGAGGAAAACGGGACTCTTTTTCATTGTGAAGAGTACATAGATAAGTGTTCCGATGCCGGCTCCGAATAATGCCGCACCGATGTCCATGCTGACATCACCGACACCTTCATAACTGCCCGAGATAATCATGGGAACTGCAATTGTCGCAGCCATAATTGCAAGGAGCTGCTGGAATGCGAAGATAATAACCTTGCCGAAGCTGGGCTTATCCGCAATGTTGTAAGTAAGTTTCATAAACTTCTCCTCCTGTAAAATTTAAATTTATGCCAAATCCGGTTGAACCGGACAGGTATCGTATTAAAGACCGTAAAGAGCTACGTTCATTTCACTGTCGTAGGGCGGAATGCTGACTTTTATCATTTCATTGCGTGAGGTAGGTATGTTTTTACCGACATATTCGGCTTTTACCGGAATCTCACGATGGCCTCTGTCAACCATTACCGCAAGCTGAATACTTCCGGGTCTTCCGATGGAAAAGAGTGCTTCTATAGCTGCACGGGCTCTGCGTGCGGTATAAAGAACATCATCTACCAGTACAACTTTCCTGCCCGTAATATCAAAGGGAAGTTCAGCCTTCGTATAAGTTGGATCGACGCCTGTGGTCGTCAGGTCATCGCGGTAGAACGATATATCGAGTTCACCGCAGGGAATATCTACGCCTTCAATGCTCTCAATGTTTCTTTTGATGATGTCCGCAAGCGGTTTACCTCGTCTCAATATGCCTACAAGGCAGAGATTATCGGTGCCCTTGTTGTTTTCTATTATTTCATGGGAGATTCGCACCAGCGTGCGACGAATCTCCTTCTCGGTCATGATATCTGACTTAAATTCCATAAAAAAACCTCCTGCTTCCGGCAGAAGGTTACATGACAATGGAGTATGAAAATCCGCAAAAAAAATACCGCACGAAGCGGAAACCGATAAGCGGATTTTATGTATTGATGGTTCTACATATCCTATGTAAATAATCTTGCCGGTATCTCGTACCGTTCTTAAAGATTTCAACCATATAATATTTAATCAGACCTTGGTGCGTTTGTCAACAAGGCTGAAAAGATAATCATAATATTTATGTAAAAGAGCGATTTGTATGATTGCATTAGAACATATTTTCGGGTATAATAATTTTCACTTGCGTTCGGCATATATATTTTTTTTATGCCGCAAACATACCTGCATGAGCAGGTCGGGGAGGATATAATGGCTGAAAGAAATTTTCCGCGAAAGGCAGTACAGCTGCTTGCCGATAACGGAATTGAAGAAAAGGACATCATCGCATATTCGCAATCGGATATGAACGTCGAATGTGAATATGCCGATGGCTACGCGGTACTGACAGCGGACAAGCTTGCAGTACTTATTTCTGCTGCCGATATGATGAGGGTACGCCTTTTTAAAGGTTACACCACAAAGAATACCGCGCCGGCAGAAGGCGAAAACTGGGCAGTTCGAATATATGATATTTCGGATATAGATGAGCTGAAGGTTGAACCATTGGTTGCCTGCAGCATACTCATTGCGAAAACAGCGGACAAAGATTTGAGGCTGACGGCTTTTTCAAACCTGCACAGGGGCAAAATGAATAAGCTTGCCAGAAAATTTAAGGATATTAAAAAGGCAGAACCGGGAAGCGATATACTTCCCGATGATGAGGATGCCGATGAGGAGTATTGCCCGAATTGCGGCGCAATGTATCCCGACAGGAACAGAAAGATTTGTCCCAAGTGTATGGACAGAAAATCCATTTTCATCAGAATGCTCGGTTATTTCAAGCCTTACCGCAAAAGGATAGCGGTTATGATTCTCTGCTATGTGCTTGTTGCGGCTTTGAATATGGTTTGGCCGTATTTGAACGGAACCGTATTTTATGATTATGTGCTTGCAAAGGATGCCGATTTTCTTGCAAAGCTCGGAATAGAAGACGGACGCTATGTGACGGCACTTTTGATGGTGGTTCTTACCTTGCTGGCTACACGTGTTACACTCCTGCTTCTGCAAATTCTGCAGGCGGTTATTACTGCGAAGATTGTTACGAGTGTTGTCTGCGATATTAAGAAGAGCATTTTCTCAACAATGGGAAAGCTCTCGATAAGCTTTTTCAGATCGAAGAAGACCGGTCATCTTATGACCAGAACCTTAAGCGATGCGGAGCGAGTTACAGGTTTCTTTATCGATGAGATGCCATACATCTTTATTCACTCCCTCACCATGATTGCGACTATAGTCGTAATGGCAAAGATTAAGTGGCAGATGGCGGTGGTTTCGATCATACTTATACCGATTTCACTTGTTTTGGGTTATTATATGCGTCCCAGAATCTGGAGCCGTTTCGGTCACAGACACAGAGCCGAGAAGTCGGTAAACAGTCAGGTTAACGACAACTTAACGGGCGCCAGGGTTGTAAAAGCATTCGGTCAGGAGAAACGCGAACTTGAGCGTTTCGAACACAATAATGTACGTCTGCGCGACGCCGAAATGTCGATTATTTCGATTCAGAACTTCTTCAAGATAACTTTCTCATCCGCTTATCAGATTATGAATATTGCGGTATGGATACTGGGTGTTTACTACATTATGGTTAAGCACAATCTGGAGCTGGGTGTTCTGATTACATTTACGGGATATGTCGGACAGCTTCAGGGACCGATAAATTTCCTTTCATATGTTTTCCACGGCTGGGCGGACAGCATGAACAGTGCTCAGCGTATTTTCGAAATACTTGATGCCGTACCCGAGATTCGCGAAGCTGAGAATCCGGTAAGAATGGCCAAACCCGACGGTAAAATCGAACTTAAGAACGTTACTTTCGGATACGAGGCGAACCGTCAGATACTGAAGGATGTTTCCCTGGAGATTCCCGCTGGAATGCTGCTTGGTATTGTAGGCCGTTCAGGAGCCGGAAAAACCACCTTGGTAAATCTGATTTCCAGAATGTATGATGTCAATGAGGGAGAGATTCTGATTGACGGCGTCAACGTTAAGGATATCGCATTCCACGATCTTAGAAGAAACGTTGCGATGGTATCTCAGGAGACTTACATCTTCATGGGCAGCGTTGCGGACAACATTGCTTATGCGAATCCCGAAGCATCACGTATCGACATAATTCGTGCGGCGAAGCTTGCGAGTGCACATGAGTTTATCATGCGTATGCCGGACGGATACGACACTATTATAGGTTCGGCCGGACGTGAACTTTCCGGCGGTGAAAAGCAGCGTATTTCAATCGCACGTGCAATACTGGCAGATCCTAAGATACTTATTCTCGACGAGGCTACGGCTTCCGTAGATACCGAAACCGAGAGAGCAATTCAGTCTTCGATTTCTTACCTGATTAAGGGAAGAACAACCATTTCGATTGCACACAGACTTTCAACATTAAAGGATGCGGACTTCCTGGTTGTTCTTGACGAAGGAAGAATTACCGAAAGAGGAACTGCGGCAGAACTTGAAGAACTGCACGGAACGTATTACAAACTGATGGAATTACAGACGAAAGCCCTCGCAATGAAGGGTATAGAATAGGTGGATATATGGCAGAAGAATTTAATCTTGAACAAATGGAAAAGGAAACCGAGCAGATGCTTCAGATGCGTTTCATCGATTCCGGGAACGCAGAATTTAAGCGCACCGCAGGCGGTTTTGTAAGTCTCAAATTCGGTGATGAAGAGTATTCGAGAGTGCATGTTGTAAGAATGTTTCCTTTTACGGATCCCGCACATTATATTTCGATCCGCACTCCCGATGAGAACTCAAAGGAAATAGGTATTATTAAGGATCTGAATGATGTTTCTGCGGATGTAAGGAAGATGCTTGAAGAGCAGATGAACCTCCGATACTTTACGCCCATCATTAAAAAAATCATCAATATCAGGGATGAATACGGATATGCATATTTTGATGTCGTGACCGACAGAGGAGCCTGCAGATTCACCATTAACATGGGCGGGGGCTCGGTTGTGCATCTGAGCGAAACCAGAATTCTTATTTCTGATATCGATGAGAATCGTTTCGAGATACCCAATGTACTTGCATTAAGTATTGCGGAGCGTAAGAAACTCGATCTGTTCCTGTAATCGATACAAAACGGAGAATATACAATGAAACTTAAATATAATTTGTCTTCGAAAACACTCGCGGCATTAAAGCTTGAGCAGAACGAAGAGATTTTTTACAGCATTCCGCACGATGTTGATGCGGAAGGAGGATTCCTTTCGGATTCATATGTGACGGTTACGGATAAAAGAATACTGGTTACCGTAAAAGGCGAGTTAAGGTCAGAGGTCTTGCTTGAAGACATTGATGAAGCTGTTGCGGAGCCAATGATCGGGTGCGGTATCTTTGCTGTCAAAAAGGATGGGGAAGAGGCGATACTCGCCAGATATTCATCAAAACATCTCGGTCGTTTCTCGTACATATCGAGAGGATGCAAGCTTTTAAAGCAGGGCGAAAGAGTGGCTGTTGAGAGCGAAGAACCGGAGAAAACCTGCGAAAAGTGCGGAAGAGCACTTCCGGGAACCAGTGAGTGTCCCAACTGTGCAAATAAAAAGCGCGGCATGATTCGTCAGATGATGAGTATGCTTATGGAGTATAAAGCTCTCTTTGCTTTGACTGTTTTTCTGATGCTCCTGGCAACAGTGGTTACTTTGCTTAATCCTACCCTTCAAAAGGTCCTTGTGGATGATGTCCTGGGCAATGCGAATGCGACATTCAAGTCTGCACTTGTCGTTCTTGCGGGAATGTTTATTCTCGGAATGAGTGTTTCTCTTGTAAATGCGGCTAAATACTATACCTGCTCAAAGCTCGGAACCAATCTGAGTATGAATCTTCGACGCAGACTCTACGGGAAAGTTCAGGTACTGTCTTTGTCCTTTATCAATGACAGACGTCCGGGTGAGCTGATGAACCGTGTCGTTCGCGACACCGCACGTGTCAAAGAGTTCATGAGTGAGCTGTTCTGCGACCTTGCTACCGTTGCCATTTTGTTTGTGGTTTGTGCGGTTTATATGCTTTTCCTCAACTGGAAGCTTGCATTGCTTGCTTTTGGATTTATCCCGCCTGCGGTCCTTGTATCGGTAGCTTTTAAAAAGGCTATTCACAGACGTTTCCATATGCAGTATGTGAAGGAAGATGATGTTCACAGCAATCTTCAGGACGTCATCTCGGGCATGGCTGTCGTAAAGACATACGGACGTGAGGAAGCTGAGTCACAGCACTTCAATGAGACTGCAGATGAGTTTTTAAAGGTACAGAAGAAGAACGAGGTTTTCTGGGCGATTTTCTTCCCGAGCCTTCAGTTCCTCATGAGTATCGGAACTTATTTTGTCACCTTCTTCGGAGGAAGAAGTGCACTTTTGGGAGATATGTCCATAGGTGAGCTTGTGCAGTTTACTGCGTACACAAGTATGCTTTACCAGTACGTAAACTGGCTTACGAACCTTCCCCGACGACTCATGAATATGGTAACGGCCATGGAGCGAATCAACGATGTTCTCAATCAGTCACCGAAGATTACCGACAAGGCTGCTATAAAGCATAAGATTGAGGGGCACGTTCGTTTTGACCATGCATCTTTCGGCTATAAGTCATACAAGCCTGTTCTTGAAGATATTTGCTTGGACATCAAGCCGGGTGAAATGATCGGACTCGTGGGAGCTTCGGGTACCGGAAAATCCACGCTTATCAACCTCATCATGCATCTGTACGAGGTTGACAGCGGAAAGATTCTGGTGGATGACATCGATATCAGAGATATTGCCCTCGATGATTATCATTCGCAAATCGGTGTGGTTCTTCAGGAGACCTTCCTGTTCTCGGGAACCATTATAAACAATATTAAATTCGCAAAGCCCGACGCGACCTATGAGGAAGTTATAAGGGCTGCAAAGATGGCAAATGCCCATGATTTTATCTGCAAAACTCCGGACGGTTACAACACCTATGTGGGAGAGCGAGGCTTCAATCTTTCGGGCGGTGAGCGTCAGAGAATTGCCATCGCACGTGCGATATTGAACAATCCGAATCTTCTTATTCTTGACGAGGCAACGGCCAGTCTTGATACCGAGAGTGAGTACCTCATTCAGAAGGCTCTTGACCGACTCAGAAGCGGAAGAACAACCTTTGCGATTGCTCACAGACTTTCGACACTTAAAGATGCGGATCGTCTGGTGGTTATTGATGGCCACAATATTGCCGAAATCGGAACTCACAACGAACTTATGGAAAAAAAGGGCATATATTACGGTCTTGTTACCGCACAGCTTGAGATGAATGCCCTCGCAAAAAACGGAGTAATTAAAAATGAGTGAACTGTTGGAAGGCCTCAATGAAATGCAGGCCAAAGCGGTTCTGCATGATAAAGGACCTTTGCTGATACTCGCGGGAGCGGGTTCGGGAAAAACAAGAGTCCTGACACACAGAATTGCGTATCTTATAGCGGAAAGAGGAGTATCACCCTACAGTATTATTGCGCTTACCTTTACGAATAAAGCTGCAGGGGAGATGAAGGAACGTGTGGCTTCTATAGTCGGACCCGGTGCCGAGAATATTTGGGTAAGCACATTCCACTCATCCTGTGTCCGAATTCTCAGACGTTTTATCGATACCATAGGATATCGAAGAGACTTTGTGATATATGACACCGACGATCAGAAGAGTCTGATGAAGGAAGTGTTTAAGGCTGTCGGAGTGGACCCCAAAACCTACAAAGAAAAGACCGTTCTTTCTGTTATATCGCATGCGAAGGACGAACTTATCGATCCGGAACGGTTCGAAAAAGAAGCCGGACCGGATAAAAGGGAACGTACATATGCCGCCTGTTACAAAGAGTATCAGAAGCGACTCAAGGCAAACAATGCGCTTGATTTTGACGATCTGATTTTTAAAACCATCGAGCTGTTTGATATCAATAAGGAGGCTCTCGGATATTATCAGAGACGCTTCAGATATATTCTGGTCGATGAGTACCAGGATACGAACTCCGCTCAGTTTATGCTGATAAGCATGCTGGCAAACTATATGAACGAGTACAATGAGACAGAGCATAATCTTTGTGTTGTGGGTGATGACGATCAGTCTATTTATAAGTTCAGGGGCGCCAACATTCGAAACATACTTGATTTTGAAAAGGCATATCCGAAAGCCGTAACCATCAGGCTTGAGGAAAACTACCGCTCGACCAAGAATATATTGAACGTTGCAAACGAAGTTATCGCAAACAACATAGGAAGAAAAAAGAAGACTTTGTGGACGAACAACGAAGAAGGAAGTACTGTAGAACTTCACTGCTATCCAACCGACCAGGACGAGGCGCAGGGAGTTGTAAGTGAGATTGCTTCGGGAGTTCGGGAGGGCTTCTATGAGTACAAGGACTTTGCCATCCTTTACAGAACCAACGCACAGTCCCGAAGCTTCGAAGAAAAACTTATATTCCGCAATATTCCCTATCGCATTATCGGAGGGCAGAATTTCTATCAGCGAAAAGAAATCAAGGATATTCTGGCATATCTGCGTACAATTGCCTCCGGAATAGACGGAATGGCGATTAAACGTATTATTAATGTACCGAAGCGTGGTATCGGTGCTGCAACACTTGAAAAAATCGATGCGTACTGCGAGGAACACGACAGCTCTTTTTATGATGCATTAAAGGGTGCTCATTTTATTCCGGGTGTGGAACGGGCGGCAGCGAAAATCGATAAATTTGTCAGTCTGATCGAAGGACTTCGCAAAAAACTTGCGGGTGAGTTTGCTTTGAGGGATATCATCGACGAAATCCTTGAAGACACACAGTATATCGATTATCTGTCCGAAGAGGATGATGAGGAGAAAGTTGCGGAGCGTATTGAAAATATCAACGAACTTATCTCTAAACTTGCCGACTACGAGGATTCACTCGAGGAAAGCAATGAAGCACCTACACTTACGGGATTCCTTGATGAGGTTACGCTTGTAGCCGATATCGATAATGCGGGAGAGGACGAGAACCGTGTTCTTTTGATGACTATTCACAGTGCAAAAGGTCTGGAATTCCCCAATGTATTTCTTGTCGGAATGGAAGAGGGCATATTCCCCGGATATATGTCCATAAATGCGGATAACCCTGCGGAAGAAATCGAAGAGGAGAGAAGACTTTGCTATGTCGGCATTACCCGTGCCAAGGAGCATCTGGCAATGAGTTATTGCAAGCAGAGAATGATGCGGGGGGAGATTCAGTTCAACAAGCAGTCAAGATTTGTTGATGAAGTTCCGAGGCATCTGCTTAAGATGTCCGGCTCGCAGCTGAATACAAGACTCAGGGATGATGCGGGGGTGAGAAAAGCCGCGTCACATGAAGCCGGAGCACGTTTCGGACATGAGTATAATGTTTCTTCAGGCAGTTCATATTCCAAGGGCACCTCAGGATACTCATACGGCATTCCGGGCACTGCAAAAGGAACGGCAGATCGTTCAAATGGTTTGGCCGGTATTTCAAAAGGCTTGTCCGGACTCTCCAAAGGCATTTCGGGAGTTGCGAATGCCGCAGATTTGGGTTATGAAGTCGGAGATACCGTCCGTCATATCAAGTTCGGCGAAGGTAAAGTAACCAATCTTGTAAAAGGCGGAAAGGACTATGAAGTGACAGTAGAGTTTTCTGTGGGAGTCAAAAAAATGCTGGCTTCTTTTGCAAAGCTGGTAAAGGTCTGAACCGTTTGATATATACCTATGCAGTATCGATAGGTTTGCATGATGAAACAGGCATATGTCACGTGTTGATGTTTTTTTATCATATGTTGTGATTTTATTCTTTAAAAAATGACGGCAGGTTATTCAATATGTAGTATTGAATAACTTGTCGTTTACTTTTTGTTCATAATATGGTATAATTTGCGAAGAAATAGGGTATAAAAATTTAAGATTTATTTCATTTTATGGAGGGATTCTTATGTTTAACGTGAAAGATGTATTCGACAAAGATGTGGCAAAAGAAAAAATCGGCGAGATGGTTACAAATGTTCTTGCCCAGACCAAGCTTAATGAGCTCCTTCATAAGGATGAGCCGAAGGAAGAACCGAAGAAAAAGCCCGGCTTACTCTGCATTATCCTTTGTATTATTGCAGTAGTTGCGGTTGTTGCCGGAATCGCTTTTTGTGTTTATAAGTTTATGCATCCCGCATACCTTGAAGAGTTCGAGGACGAAGAAACAGAGGACGGGGAGTCCGAAGAAGAGGACGAGGCTGCAGCAGAGAATACTGAGGAAGAGGAAGAAAAATAATGTCAGAGGGAAAAGAATATATTGAGACCCTGATTCGCAAGATGAAGGAAATTACCTACGTTCAGCCGGGAGATGTACCCAATATCGACCTGTATATGGACCAGGTTACAAAGTTCATGGATGAGTATCTTGAGTCGTCAAAGCGTTACAGCGATGACAAGCTTCTCACCAAAACCATGATAAACAACTATACGAAGAACGATTTACTTCCTTCACCCGAGAAGAAAAAATATTCAAAGGACCACATGTATATTCTTCTGTTTATTTACTATCTGAAGAATATTCTTTCAATCAGCGATACAAAGGCTATACTCAGCCCGCTAACATCGATGTTTTTCAAAGCTGACCGTAAGGACGGAGACGAGAAGATTTCGCTTGAAGAGATTTATGCGGAGATTTTTGAAATTGAGCGTGAGCAAAGCTATGCGATTACAAAGGATGTTATCCGTAAGTACGAAAAGTCACGTATTTCGTTTGACGGAGTGACTGAAGAAGCTGAAAAAGAAATACTTCAGAACTTTGCATTTGTAAGTATGCTCTGTTTTGATGTTCACATGAAGAAGCAGATGATCGGAAAGCTTGTCGATGACTGTTTCAGCAATTATCCGACAACGGAGCAGTAAAAATCGAAAGAGATAATCGGCATATATAAGATAAAGACATAATATATAAGATATGGTCATTCAAGGCCGTCCATGTATCAGAGATTTCCAATCGGTTGGGTTGGGGCGTTTGGTATATGGATGGCCTTTTCTGTGCCCTTTTTTATTCCTTCTTTATCATGTTAATCAAGAATTAAGGAATCGATCGGAAGAATATTTTTGATAAGTATTAAGCACTTTAACTTATAATCCGATATAATATACAGATAAGGGGATAGTGTGCCCATATAGGAGGTTGCTTATGAAAAACAATCTTAAAAAATTCATTGCAAGGCTTATTGTTTTTACATTTATCATATCTATGCTCGAACCGCTGGCAAATGACGGAACGTGGCTTGAGCGCGTTGCCGAGTTGTTTGCACCTGTTGAAGAAGTTGAGGCTGCATCGGATCCCGTTTACTACTTCAACTTCAACAGTGATGTTGTAAATGACGGAGCCCAGCTTGACTATACCGATTACAAAACAGGTCTTAATACCATTAAGATTATTCTTAAGTGTGACCAGGGTATCCCTTCGGGAACAGCAATTTCCTGGACGGTCAGCAATGAGAACATCGTTAAACTCGATCCTTCTTCGGAAGGCCAGGTTGAGGTTACTCTCGACATTCTTGCTCCGGGATATTCGGGTCTTTCGGTTTCGCTTGAAAGAGACGGAGTAAAGTATCCTTCGGTTGCTTACTGCGTAATTCATGTTCCGCTCGAGTGGTCGGATGACGATGCGGACAACCCCAATATCAAAGCTGAAGCAAATCCTGATAAGTATGGTCTTATGATGGCACAGAATACTGATGCTACGGTTAAGACCCTTCAGATGTTTACTCAGAATTCTTCTGATCATGCGGACAAGTATCATTATCTGAGAAAAGTAAGATACGTAAAGTACGGTTATGCAACACCGGGGGCAGCTGCTTCATACGGCAAGCCTTATGTACCAAGTGATATTGCGGAAGAAGATTTGACAACCTCCGTAGCTCCAATTACCTGGAGTTCGAGCGACCCTAACGTTGTTGAGGTTGATTCGATTACCGGACTTGTCACAGCCAAGTCAGCCGGTTTTGCTACGGTTACGGTTTCTTCGAATACCAGAAACGAGGTTACCAAGGCCTACGATTCGATATCCTATAATGTGCTCGTTGTGCCCGAAGGTTATATAAACGGCTATTCGACCGATTATATGGAAAAATCGACTTATGTAGTCGATCCTCATGATGATGAGTTGGTTATTCAGTCAAACGCAAAGTTTGCTGACAGCCTTTCATGGAAGCTTTTTAAGGGTGACGCCGCTGCTTCTTCAAAAGATATTACCGCAAAGTTTCAGAAAAATATGGAGGTCAATTCGGCCACGGGACGTGTTGTTCTTTCGGATCTTCCTGCGGGAGTTTATCATCTGACCGCCATTCCCGTAAAAGACCCGGCGCAGGCCATGATAACGCCGACCTATGACGTAACCAATGCACTTATCGAATATATGGCCATGACAATCGTCGTTCCCATAAGATTCCCGAAGGATCAGCTGATTCTGAACTATTACAACAGCAATGTTTATGATACGTACGATCTGCTGGGCGAGAGTAATTTCCCCGCCGGATCTTTCCGATTCAGCTCCTCGCCCCTCGATGTTGCGACTGTCGGAGCAAACGACGGAGTGGTTAAAGCTGTAGGCCTCGGAAATGCAAACGTATATATTGTTGCGAATAACAATAAAGTTATCAACGACCTGTTCGGTACATATGCTGCTTCGGCGGGTGCACTTACTTTCCTTCCTCCCAACACAGGTTACAAGGTGAATGTTGAGGTTGTAAACGGTGTTTCGATAAGCAGTACCTCGGAAGTAATGCCTTTGGGATCAAGCCTTCAGCTTTATCTGACAGCGCCAAACCCCTATGAAGGTGATATTATTTGGAAGAGCAGTGACGAGAAAGTTGTTACCGTTGATGAGAACGGACTTGTTACTGCGGTCGGAGTCAGCAAGGACGATGTATATGTAACTGTTAAGGTTAAGGTCAAAGGTGTTACAAAGCAGGCAAAATGTAAAATAAAGGTTGTGGCAGCAGTTGACGACATCAAACTCAATTCAAAGAATGATTTCGTCGAGGTTGGAGACAATCTTACAATCTCGGCTACGATTTCTCCCAAGCTTGCGGGCGCAAAGCTTGTATGGAGCGTTTCGGATGAAAGTCTTGCTACCATTGCAACTACTTCGGATCTTTCGATGACCATTACCGGTGTTAAAGCGGGTACTGTTGTTGTAAGAGCAGTAAATCCCGAGAACTCGATAGTTGCAACCAAAATTATAAAAGTTGTTCAGGAAGTTCAGAAGCTCACCCTTTCGGATACTGAGCTTACACTTCCTCAGACCGTAGGTTTCTATCAGCTATACGCTTACTGTGAGCCGGAGCTTCCTCCGTCACAGTCTTTAAAGTGGACTTCCTCAAATAAGAGGGTGGCAACCGTTGATGCGAACGGAAAGGTTACCCTTCTTAAGCCGGGACAGACGGTTATTACCGTAAGTACTCCGAACGGTCTTCTTGAGCAGTGTAACTTAACTATTACACAGGGCGTTACCGGTATTACTTTCGATACTACCGAAATGACTCTGTATGTCGGTGATAAGGAGAGAATCACATATGTGGTTAAGCCTGACACCGCAACGAATGTGCAGCTCAACTGGCAGTCGTTCGACACCAAGATTGCTACCGTAGATGCTTCGGGATATGTTACCGCAAAGAATGTAGGTACAACAATTATCAGAGCAAAGTCTGCCGATGGTACAGGTGTGGAGGCAATGTGTAAGGTCACTGTCCTGCAGTCTGCAACCGCAATGAAGCTTGATGTTACCGAGCTTACCATGAACGTAGGTGAGAATCATCAGCTCGAGGTTATCCTGACACCTGTTACTTCATCGGATGTTGTGACTTTCGAAAGCAGTAACACAAAAATTGCGACAGTCACCAAGAGAGGTAAGATTTCCGCAAAGGCAAAGGGCAACTGTGTAATTATGGCCAGAACCTCAGCGGGACTTATCGCATATGTGAATGTAACCGTTACGCAGCAGGTAACCGGCGTCAAACTCAGTGCAAACGAAGCTACAATCTATGCGGGAGAGGAACTGAAGCTTACTGCGACCATTACTCCTGCAAACGCGAACGATAAGGAACTTACATGGACTTCGACAAAACCGAAGGTTGCTTCGGTGGAGAACGGAGTGGTAAAGGGACTTGAGAACGGAACCACACTGATTCAGGTTGTGACCTCGGATGGCGAGTATATGGACTTCTGTATGGTTACCGTTATCGAGCTTGTTACTGAAATTATTCTTCCTGAAGAGGCTGAGGTAGGAGTAGGACGTAAGCTTAAGCTTGAAGCTACCGTTTCGGGTGAAAAGGCTACCAACAAGAACGTCACTTGGAAGAGCTCAAATAAAAAGATCGCAACCGTCAACTCGAAGGGCAAAGTAACCGGCAAGAAGGTCGGTACATGCATCATAACTGTTACTGCAACCGACGGAAGCGGAGCTTATGCCGAGTGTGAATTAAGAGTTTTCAGAGCTACAAACAGTCTCGAAGTCGACCCTTCGATGTCGTATGTGGAGCTGACGGTCGGCGAGCAAAAGACAATTAAGACCGAAGCGGATCCTGTAAATCTTTCGTATGCTCCAATTTGGACTTCTTCGGATCCAAGCATAGCCATCGTCAATAAAAAGGGAACAATCACAGGCCTCAAGGCCGGAACCACAACGGTTATTGTTACTGCGGGAGATGATCCGAGCATAACAGGAACTGTAGTGGTAAAGGTTAGCAATCCGAAGGATCCCATTGTTGCGACAAACATCACCTTTGACGAGAACGAACTGATTATGCTTCCCGGGGAAACTCATATGTCGATTCCTGTATTTACTCCCGGCAACATCACCGAGCAGTATACATGGAGCAGTGATAATCCGAGCGTTGCATCGGTTGATCCGGCAACAGGAAAGATTACCGCAAATAAGGTCGGAACCGCAAATATCACATTGATCACCAAGCTTTCGGGTAAGAAAGGAACCATAAAGGTATTTGTAGTAGGTCTTAGTGATACGGATGTTGAACTTTATCAGTATCAGGAGCTGCTGCTTGATCTTAAGATTGACGGACAGCCTGCGGACATGCCTGCTGTAAGATGGGGTACCAATAATCAGAATATAGCCGAGATATCCAACGGACATGTTACCGCCAAGGCAGTCGGAAAGACAGAGGTTTATGCGATGATTAAGGGCAGAAAACTTGTCTGCAAGGTTAAAGTAGTCAAGAATATTAAGAAATAACAGCTCTGACTGGCAGAAAATCGAATAACGCATAAAGAAATACCCGCTTCACGCATTGAAAAAATATGTGGAGCGGGTATAATTATCATATCTTTATTTTACGGAGGATAATAATATGGCCTGGTGCCCTAATTGCAGAACAGAATATCAGGATGGTATAGAAGTATGTGCGGACTGCGGAGCCGTTCTTGTTGACGAGCTTACCGAGGAGAAGGAGATTGAAGTCCTTGCATATCTCGTTGATGAGAACCTTGCAAATAAACTTATGGATTATCTGAAATATTCTTCCATCGATGCGGAGATTGAATATCGCGAGTTGCAGAACGATTATGTTGTAACCGTTGAGAAGAAGGATATTGAGGCAGCCAAAACCGCTTACAAAGCATTTCATAAAGTTGAAGCCGAGAAAAACTCGGCAAAGAACATTACCTATATCAAGGAACGTATGCTTGAAGCCGGCGAAGAAGACGGTGAGGATGCCGACGGAGAGTTCGAGTTTGACGAGGAACTGCTTGAGAGCATTCCCGAAGACAAAATGAGTAAGGAAGAGAAAGAACAGCTCGCAAAGGCTGTAGCCGCCGGACAGATGTATAAGCCTGCAGAGGTTTATGTCAAGAAGGCTGATGAGAGTAAGGACATGTTCTCGACTGCGGTGACTTTCCTTTTATTCTCGGTAGTACTGCTTGCAGTGCTTGTTCTTAGTGTACTTGAGGTTATACATGTATTTGATCCGCTTCCTTCAAAGATTATGATCGGTGTTATGGCTGTCGGATGCTGTCTTGTCGGAATCAATGCCGTTAAGCGCTCAAAACAGGCAGGAATTGCTTCTGTCGAAGAGGAGAAGGTTACTGCAGATATCGAGAAATGGATGCGCGAGAACATCGACGACATGACCTTCTACGGGGTTACCGATGACGGTTCGGGTGAGGAAATTCTTTACCTTCGAAGAACCGAGGTTATTCGTTATGTGCTTCATGAGGAATATCCCGAGCTCGAGGAGAGTTTTGCGGAAACACTTATCGAGAATTTCTACAATGAATTTTTTGAGGGCGATAAAGAATAAATTTAAAGACCTCTGTACCGAAAACGGTACAGAGGTCTTTTTTGCGCTCACAAGCTGAATTCCGCAGTTTATAATTCATATTTCGTAAATTATCCTGAGGATGAGGATCCGATTATTTACTTCCTGACAGAATCGAAAGAAGGAATCTGTCAGCATTTTGCATCTGCAGCGACAGTGCTTATTGGGAGAACAGGGTAAACAACGAGCGCGGCAAGCTGACCGTTATTATGAGGGATGTCGAAAAGTTTTTTGACAATGAACCGTTTACGAGCGATTTATGTGTAATCTACGGTCTGATGGCAGACGGAGATTACGTCAGATGCAAGGGATCTGCAAATGAAACCTACGTGGGAACGTATACAAATCAATTATTCTCTATAACCTCTTTATCAAAAACATGAGGTCAAAGAAACGAAACAGACAATGAGGGTCTCAACATTATGCGTTGGTCTGCCGATAAATAAAGTATAAAGCTCTCTGCATATACGCCGGTTTAAGCAGTATATACGCAGAGCAAAGGATAAAAAGCGCAAGGATGTGCACTTTGCTTTACAGGGAAAGGAGACCCGAAAATTATGAAAATTGCAGGCAGTACTATAGCTATGGCGTCCGAAAGGCGCGAGTCCTCATACACCTCTGCTGATTATCTGACAATCGAAACCAGAGACGGGCAGAGTGTAATCGAAGGGATAAAAAGAATTGCCGAGGAAGAAGGCAAGAGTCTGTCGGAGAGTTATAAGCAGTTCGAGAAAGAAGAAAAAGCTTCCAAGGAAAAAGAACGGCAGCAGAATCAGGCAAAAGCAATGCTTGAATATCTCGACAGGATGAGACAAAGCAGCATAGATAATCAGTTTAAGATAAATGAGGATCCGGACCGGCAGATTATGCTGCTTCGGCGACTGCTGTCCGCATTAAACGGTAAGAAACTCGATCCTGTTGAACTTGAACAGGCAAAGAAAACGGGAGTTCTCGACCTTAGAAGCAGCAATATGAAGAAAGCCGAGATGATTGCAGGCATTCGCGGCCAGTCAGGTTCGGACGGAGCATCAGGCAAAGTCGTTCAGGCAGGAGAAGGAATCCAAATCGGAACAAATACCTTCTCAACGACATGGCACAAGATTACAGTTGCGAGCGGTTTCCACGCGGAATCGGAGTTTACGACATTTGCTTCAACGGGGCTTGCAACCACAGAGGACGGAAGAAGCATAAGCTTCGGTATAGAGGTCAGTATGTCGAGGTCTTTCATGGTCAAGATTGACAGTTATACCGATGAGACATATATCAAAACGGATCCGCTCATGATTAATCTTGATACCAATGTCGGAAGTGTCAGCGACGTTAAATTCAAATTCGATCTTGATGGGGACGGCTGGAGAGAAGATATAAGCTTCGCCGGGAAAGGCAGCGGCTTTATTGCTCTTGATAAAAACGGCAACGGCAAAATCGATGACGGAAACGAGCTGTTCGGTACAAAGAGCGGCGACGGATTTGCCGATCTTGCGGCCTATGATGAAGACGGTAACGGCTGGATTGACGAGAATGATTCGGTATACTCGAACTTGAGAGTATGGATTAAGGACGATGAAGGAAACGACAAACTTTTGAATCTGAAGGAAGCCGATGTAGGGGCAATATACCTTGGAAATGTGAGCACAGAATTCAGCCTTAAGGACGAGGAAAATCATACGAACGGAATTATACGCAAAACAGGTGTTTACCTGAAGGAAAGCGGCGGAGCAGGAACTGTAAATCATGTGGATTTGACGCTGTAAGCGGCGGAGATGTACCCTCTTTACCGGGCATAGAAAAGTCCGGTAAGGAGGTTTTTTATTGACATGAATCTAAAAAAGGAAGAAAATATATGATGTATAATTGTGCGGATATTGTGCCTTACGGCACGGCATTCGGCACCGGAAATGGAGTTAATTATGAGAAAATTGGCACTGCCCGATGAGGTACTCAATAAAATAGATAAGCCCGAGCGATATATCGGTCATGAGGTGAATGCGGTGTGGAAGGACCTCGACAAGATTGATGTTCGTTTTTGCATGTGTTTCCCCGATGTTTACGAGGTCGGAATGTCGCATCTGGGAATCCAGATTCTGTACGATATGTTCAACCTTCGCGAGGACACTTTCTGCGAGCGAGTATATTCACCATGGCCGGATCTTGATAAGGTTATGCGTGAGCGCAACATTCCTTTGTTTGCACTTGAAAGCCAGCAGCCGATAAAGAATTTTGATTTCCTCGGAATCACTCTGCAGTATGAGATGTGCTATACCAATATTCTGCAGATACTTGAACTTTCGCAGATTCCTATTTATGCAAAGGACAGAACGGACGATGATCCTATCGTTATCGGAGGAGGTCCCTGTTCTTACAATCCTGAGCCGATAGCCGATTTTTTCGATATTTTCTATATCGGTGAGGGCGAGACGGTTTACTACGATATGCTCGACCGCTATAAAGAACTGCGTTCGGCAGGAGCTTCAAGAAGAGAAATTCTGCTTGCCTTAAGTCACATTGAAGGACTTTATATGCCTATGTTTTACGATGTCTTGTATAACGAGGACGGTACTATCGCAAGCTTTACTCATGAAGAGGATGTGCCCGATAAGATAATACGTCAGGTCGTATCGAACCTTTCCGAGACCTTTTATCCGCGCAAGCCGATTGTACCTTATCTCAGAGCCATTCAGGATCGTGCGGTACTTGAGATTCAGCGAGGCTGTATCAGAGGCTGCCGTTTCTGCCAGGCCGGAATGATTTATCGTCCGATAAGAGCAAGGTCTCTCGAAGTGTTGAAGCAGAATACTATCGATATTATAAAGAATACGGGATATGAGGAGATTACCTTAAGCTCATTGAGCTCGAGCGACTACCCTTGGCTTGGAGAACTGCTCGATTACCTTATCGCCGAGATGGGTGAGAGAAAGGTTAATATTTCACTGCCTTCGCTTCGAATCGATGCGTTTGCAATCGATGTCATGAGTAAGGTTCAGGATGTCAAGAAATCTTCGATTACCTTCGCTCCCGAAGCCGGAACTCAGAGACTCCGTGATGTAATAAATAAAGGACTGACCGAAGAGTCTATTTTAAAAGGAGCAACGGATGCCTTTAAGGCAGGCTGGGATAAGGTAAAGCTTTACTTTATGCTCGGACAGCCTACCGAAACGGATAACGATGTCATGGGTATTCCGATTCTTGCGAACGAGCTTGCCAAGACCTTCTACGAGGAGGTTCCCAAGCAGAACAGAAGAGGAAAGTGCCAGATTACCATCAGTACTTCCTACTTTGTTCCCAAGCCTTTTACACCTTTCCAGTGGGCCGCTCAGATTTCACCCGACGAGTACCTGCGCCGCAAGTCGGTTCTGATGGATACACTCAAGCAGCAGCTTAATTTCAAGAGTATCAGATACAACTGGCATGACAGCGGCACTTCGATACTTGAGGGTCTGCTAGCACGAGGCGACAGAAGGGTTTCGAAGGTTATTTATGAGGCTTATAAGCTTGGATGTATTTTTGATGCCTGGACCGATTTCTTTGACGAGAAGAAATGGGCGGAAGCTATAGAACGTGCAGGAATCGATATGGATTTTTATACCACCAGAGAGCGAAAACTCGACGAGATTCTTCCCTGGGACTTTATCGATACAGGTATTTCAAAGAAGTTCTTTGAAAGAGAATACAAACGTGCATTGAGCGGAAAGATTACACCGAACTGCAGACAGGGCTGCGGCGGATGCGGATGTACTTCGTTTAATGTCGGGGTTTGTATTGAGCCCAAGACAAAAACCGCGGTTGAACTTGATTATTGATAATAATTGGTATTTTAAAAGATTGACTGTTGTTAAAAATAGATTGCAGAAGAAAGTAATTTTTCACAGAACATTTTTTCATTGCTGCAGTCTGTAGCGTTTTACGAGAGCAGGTGGGAACGCTAAATCCAAGCAGACTGTAAAAAAACGGTGATTTTTATGACATTTCGTATTCGTTTCGCCAAGTATGGTGTTGTCAAATTTATAGGCCATCTTGATGTAATGAGATATTTTCAGAAGGTGAACCGCAGATCCGAACTGCCGGTTAAGTATTCGCAGGGCTTTAATCCTCATCAGATACTCAGCTTCGGACAGCCGCTGGGCGTTGGTATTACCAGCGACGGAGAGTACATGGAGGTGGATTTTGAGGATGCACCTTTGATGGCCATGGCGGGAGTAAAATCCGTGGGACAAAGGGATATCGGAAACGGCGTTATTATTGAGCTTCCCGATCCAAAGGATGCACCGAAGCTTGAAAAGGTTATTTTTGACGGTATGAGTGCAGAGACTTACGAAGGCTTTGCCATTATCGATGTATGTCTTTTGCCTCCGCCCAAACCAAACGTAAAAACCGACAAGGCTATGTCACTGGTAAGTGCTGCCGATTATATGGTTTCGTTAAAGGACGGATATTCGGTGAATATCGCTTCGCCGGAAGAATTTCTTGAGAAGTTTGACAAGTTTATGCGGCAGGATTCGATCAGCATTGTTAAAAAGTCCAAAAAGACCGAGAAAGAGCTCGATATAAAGCCATATATTTACATGTACGGTGATATATCCAAGTTCGATCTGAGTGGAATCGCACATGCGGATGAATATGAAAGCGGACAAAGAGTGTTCTTAAGACTTGCTGCGGGAAGTGTCATGAACATTCGTCCCGAACTTGTGATGGAGGCTTTCTGCGAGTTTCTCGGAATCGAGTACAACAATGACGCTTTCCAGGTTCACAGAATGGAGACCTATATAGGGGAAGGTCACAACAAGAGTCTGCTCGGAAGAAAATAACAAGCGAATTCGTATAAATAAGATAATCATTAAGTGAGTCTGTTGGGGGAATGATATGGGCAGTAAGCTTATTTTTGTCAGAATCGGTGGACGAATCATTTCGGGACTGATTGACGGCAACAATCTTGTGGAGGTATCAGTGGAGAGCAGTGGGGAATGCTCTTTGCTCGGAAACATTTATCTCGGCAAGGTAAAAAATATTGTTAAAAACATAAATGCGGCATTTGTGGAAATCGAAAACCGCAGAATGGTATATTTATCGCTTACGGATATGAAGAATCCGGTATTTGCGGACAGTACCCATCCCGGAAAATTGAGAGTCGGTGATGAACTGATTGTTCAGGTTACGAAAGACAATGCAAAGCTTAAGGCACCTCTTGCAACTACCGAATTTAATCTGACCGGCAAATATGCGGTACTTATTCACGGACGTAAGTCGCTCGGAATATCTCAGAAAATAAGCGATCCCGAAGTCAGAAAGCATCTGAAGGAACTGATAAAGCCGTATCTGGGAGAGGAATACGGATTTATAGTCCGCACCAATGCTGCAGGAGCTTCCGACGAAGTGCTTGAGGCAGAACTAGCAAGGCTTGTCAAGGAATATCGAAGCATTGTTGATTTCGGTGTTCACTGGAACTGCTTTTCGAAGCTTTATTCGACACCTCCGGCATATATCAGCGAAATCAGGGACAATTATTCCGATGAACTTGATGAAATCAAAACCGACGATCCCGAAATATATGACCAGATACGCGAATACCTGACGAATTTCCAGCCCGAAGATTTGCCCAAGCTGGTTAAGCATGAGAATAAAGGGCTTACTCTTTCGAAGCTTTATGCAATAGAGGAGAGAATCGAAAAGGCTCTTTATGAGAGAGTGTGGCTGGGCAGCGGAGCTTATCTGATCATTCAGCCTACCGAAGCCTGTACCGTGATCGATGTCAATACCGGAAAAGCGATTGCAGGAAAAACCGATACGGAAGGAACTTTCTACAACGTAAATATAGAAGCATCGGATGAGATTGCAAAGCAGGTAAGGCTCAGAAACCTTTCGGGTATTATCCTTGTTGATTTTATCGATATGTGCGAGGAAAATCATAAGAAGAACCTTATGAAGCATCTTGCGGAGGTTCTGGAAAAGGACAGAATCCCGACCAAGGTTGTCGATATGACCGCACTTAATCTTGTGGAAATTACGAGAAAGAAGATAAGGCGTCCCCTGGCGGAACAGATGAACGGCAGAGCGCAGGAGAAGGACAATGAGAAGTCTTGAGTTTGATAATTATATGTTCGATTTGTACGGTACTCTCATTGACATACGAACGGATGAGCATGATATAAAAAACTGGATTAAATGGTGTGACTGGCTTGATAAGAAAGGCCTTAAGCATGAAGATCCCGAAACCATGCATGAGGTTTTCTTTGAAAGGGATCTGGCAAACAGAAGAGCCGCAAAGGCAGAGTGGGGCTTTGACTGTCCCGAAATCGATGTGACACCGATTTACAGGGAGATGTTTATTGAATACGGAAATCCTGCCGAACTGTTTACGCAGGAATTTCTCGATGAAATCGGATATGCTTTCAGAAGCGCAACAAGGGATTATATGAGACTTTTCCCGGGTGTCGAAGATTTTTTGAAGGATATACGTAATCAGGGAAAGCATGCTTATATATTGAGCAATGCCCAGAAAAGCTACACCTGGCCGGAAATATGCCATTTTTCCTTACAGGATATGGTTGATGATATAATGATGTCTTCGGATTTCAGAGTTATGAAGCCGGACAGAGTCTTCTTTAACATCATGCTTGATAAGCATGCAATGGACAGAACCAAAACCGTAATGATAGGTGACAGCAGGGAAAACGATTATCAGGGAGCCTTGGATGCGGGCATAAACGCGATATGGCTCGGACCCGATACACCTGCAAAAACGTTTTATCTGGAATGAAATAGGGGATATATAATATGCTGAAGGTATTTCTTGTTGAGGATGAATGTCTGGTCCGCGAAGGACTGAGGGACAACATCCCTTGGAAGGAGCTGGGGTATGAATTTGTCGGGGAAGCCGCAGACGGTGAAATGGCGGTTCCGATGATACGAAAGACCAAGCCGGATCTTCTTATAACCGATATAAAGATGCCGTTTATGGACGGACTCGATTTGAGCAGGCTTGTTGCGAAAGAATTGCCAAATACCAAGATTATTATCGTGAGCGGTTACGATGATTTTGAGTACGCACGCAAGGCAATTGAGCTTGGGGTGGAACAGTATCTGCTGAAGCCTATCACGAAGGCGGCACTTACCGAGACACTGAAAAACGTAAAGGAAAAGCTCGACCGCGAGCAGGAGCAGAGAGACTATCTTGAAATGTTTACGAACGAGTCTCAGGAGTATGAGCAGTTTGCCAGGAGAAAGTTTTTCGAGCACATGGTAGACGGTTCGATGTCTGTAAACGAAATCTACGATAAAGCCGAAGAACTGGGGCTGTCTGTAGCATCTTCTGCTTACAATATTGTTTTGTTTATGCTTAATCCGGAAGTAATAGCCGGAGAGTATTCCGAAGCAGCGGCATCGAGAATGGATGAGCTGTTTCTCGAGATGTCCCAAAACGATTCATATCTGCTTTTTCGCTGGAATATGATGAGTTATGCGATTCTTGTCAAGTCCGACGCGGAGAATGTCAAGTCGGTTACCGAAGAATGCGTGGAACTTATCAGAAGAAAATGCGAAGAACTCGGAAGCGGTATGGACTGGTATGTTGCCGCAGGAACACCTGTCGAACGCTTAAGTGCGCTTCCTCAATGCTTTAAGGATGCGAACCGTATTCTGTCGTTCAGACATATGTCTCCGAAGGAACACATATTGGGCAATACGGTCAATGTGGGGGATGAACTGATGAATATCAGCAGTCTTGATGTCGGCATGGTCGATCCGATGATAATAAGAAGCTTCCTGCAGACCGGTCTCGCAGAAGAAATCGATTCATTTGTAGAAGGTTATTTTTCGAATATAGAGTCGGCGGCGAATTCGATGATGTTCCGCCAGTATATGCTCCTGAGTGTAAGGTTTAATGCTGCTATTATGGTAGGGGAATTCGGTCATGATAAGGACGAGTTTATGTCGAAACTTCCCGTACTCGACCCCGAAATGAATCTTGAAGAAACAAAGAGTTATGTAAAAAAAGTACTTGATATGGCGATTGCGCTTCGTGATATTGAATCGCAGAGCAGATATCACAGTATGATGAAGACCGCTCTTGAATTTATTGCTTTAAATTATGCCGATGACAGTCTCTCGCTTAATCATGTCGCAAAGGCGGTAAACGTCAGTGCCAATTATTTCAGTGCCGTTTTTTCACAGGAGATGGGCATGACTTTCATAGAATATCTTACCGATTACAGAATGAACATGGCAAAGAAGCTGTTAAGGCAGACTGCAATGAGATCGGGAGAAATTGCGGGAGAAGTGGGCTACAGGGATCCCAGATATTTCAGCTTCCTGTTTAAGAAAACCGTCGGATGTACACCGAGAGATTATCGCGTAGGAAAATGATTATGAAACATAAAGCTTCAAAAAAACCAACATCCCTCAACAGAAGTCTTAACAATCTGCTTATTACGGTTCTTCTGCCGCTGAGCATACTTATTATCACAATAATCGCTATTTTTACTGTTTATAATGTAAGATATGCGGAAGCCAGCGGCAATATTGCGATGGCATCGCAGTTCAACCAGAATTTTAAGGATGATATCGATCTTAAAATGTATTACTTTGCGACTGACAGCGAGTATGCAACGGGAATACCGTACGACGAGGTCGACAGGGCACTTTCGCTTGCACAGAATCTGAAGGACAACACTCAGAACAGGGAGAGCTTAAAGGCGGTTAACAGTGTACTGAGTCTGAGCGGAACCTTAAAGGACCGAATTGTCCAGATAGAGCAGACCGCGGGATATGACGAGAGAATCGAACAGCTGGAGTCAAACGTATATATTCTTACCGAACTGATTCAGAACTATATGTACACTTATCTGTTTTATGAAGCGGGAGAGCTTGCGAATCTTCAGGCTTCCATGAACAGATCACTTACGGTTGCCATTGTTCTGGCAATAGTTGCGACTATTGTTGTTGTACTTATTACCGCGAACAAAACGCTGGCGATTTCAAGAAGCATTACCCAGCCGATTGACGGCCTCTACAGCAGAGTTCAGGAAATTGGTGAGGGGCGGATGGAATCCAAGGAGCCGGTTTATGCCGACGATAAAAAGCTTCAGGCCTTAAGCCTCGGATTTGAGGAAATGGTTGACAGAATTGAGCAGCTGATGGAACTCAATACTTTGGAGGCGGAGCGAATCAGAAGTATGGAATTTATGCTTTTGCAGGCGCAGATAAATCCGCATTTCCTCTACAACACACTGGATACTATCATATGGCTTGTTGAAACGGGAAAAAATTCGCAGGCAGTGGACATGGTTTCGAGCCTCTCGACATTCTTTCGAACGTCACTCAGCAAAGGCCGTGACGTTATCACACTTGCTGAGGAAGAACTTCATGTCAGAAGCTACCTCGAGATTCAGCAGGTTCGCTACAAGGATATTCTTGAATACAATATTTCAATAGATCCCGCAATCGGTGAGTACACCATTCCCAAGCTTACCTTGCAGCCGATTGTTGAGAACGCGCTTTATCACGGCATCAAGATGAAACGCGGAAAGGGTAATATTACGATTACCGGAGAATTTGAGGACGGCAAGATTGCTCTTCGGGTATTTGATACCGGTACGGGAATGGATGAAGAAACACTTAAACGCACCAGAGAAGATATGGAGGCTGAGCACGCAAGAGGCTTCGGCATGGCTGCGGTTTACCGCAGACTGCTGCTGATGTTTAAGGATGAGTGCAGTTTTGAAATAAACAGTGAGCAGGGAATCGGAACAACAATTTCCATTAAGATTCCCGCTGTGAAGGAACAAACGGAGAGTGAAAAAGCATGAAAGCTTTCGTGGGGATAAGAAAAGGACTTGAAGTAATGGCGGTCATTCTGACTGTTATGCTTATTGCTTCGTGTTCCAAAAAGAACGTTTCGGACAATCCCGAAGCCTTGGATACGGAAAAAGAGAATGTTGTTATCGGCTTCTCGCAGGTCGGTTCCGAGTCGAGCTGGCGTGTCGCCAATTCCGAGTCTATGAAGTCTGCTTTATCGGAAGAAAACGGCTTTGAGCTGATATTCGATGATGCCAAACAAAAACAGGAAAATCAGTACAAGGCAATCAGACGTTTTATTCAGCAAAACGTAGATTACATAGTTCTTGCACCCATTACCGAGGACGGCTGGGATGATGTGCTTATCGAGGCCAGAAAAGCTAAGATTCCGGTCATTATTGTTGACCGAAAGGTAAATGTCAGGGAATCCTCGTCGTATGTAAGCTGGGTTGGATCGGACTTTGCCTGGGAAGGCAAGAAGGCTGTCGACTGGCTTGAGGATGAACTGGAATTAAGGGGCATGCAGGAGAACGGAATTAATATTCTGCACCTTAAAGGAACCATAGGTGCCACGGCTCAGCTGATGCGTACAGAGGAGCTTGAGAAGGGTGCCGCAAAACATGACAACTGGACTGTTGTGGGAACTCTCGAAGGCGAGTATACCGAGGCAAAAAGTTATGAGCTGACCAAGGAATTTCTCGAGACACAAAAGGATATTGATGTTGTTTACTGCGAAAACGACAACATGGCTTTCGGAGTTATGCGAGCGCTTGACGAAGCGGGACTTAAGTACGGCGGCGAGGACGGCATTATTATTATCTCTTTCGATGCGGTAAGTTCCGCACTCGAGGAGTGTCTTAAAGGCAACATAAGTCTCTGCGTGGAATGCAATCCTCTGCACGGTCCCCGAGTAATGCGTATAATCGATCAGCTTGAGCATTCAATGAATCCGCCCAAACTTTCATATGTTGAGGAGACTTTGTTCTCTTACAGAACGATTACCAGAGAAATAATCGACGAGAGAAAGTACTGAAATCGTAAGAAAATCATACATCGGAATAAAATATTCAACAAGGCTTCGCTTTTTTCATGAAAGCGAAGCTTTTTGATTAAAAAAATCATAAAGGGTGAGAAAATAGTGTGTATAAACCTTCGAAAAGGACATTTACAATATAGACATCGGTTGAGAAACGAAGGAGGCATGTTTCCGGGCATGAGGAATTCGGGAATTAACAGAGAAACTATTAAACAATTTAAGTATTGTGGAGGAGAAAAAATGAAAAAGATTATTGCTTTAGTACTTGCTCTTACACTTGTATGCAGCCTTTGCGCATGTGGCAAGAAGGATGATGGCAAGAAGGATGATGGCAACAAGCTCATCAAAGTAGGTATTATCAACAACGACCCTAACGAGTCAGGTTATCGTACAGCTAATGACAAGGACCTTCAGGCTACATTCTGTGCAGCTAACGGATACGATGCAAAGTTTGCTTACTCTCTTAAGAACGAGGAGCAGATTTCAGCAGCTAAGGGATTCATCCAGGACGAAGTAGATTATCTTCTTCTTTCTGCAGCTGATACAGTAGGCTGGGATTCAGTTCTTCAGGATGCAAAGAAGGCCGGCATCAAGGTTATCCTTTTTGACCGTACTATCGACGCTGATCCTTCTCTCTATGAGGCTTCTATCGTTTCAGATATGGCTAAGGAAGGCGAGACAGCAGTTGAGTGGTTAAAGGGCCAGAACCTTGCTGAGTACAACATCATCCATATCCAGGGTGCTATGGGTTCAGCAGCTCAGCGTGGACGTTCAGCAGCTCTTGATACAACAGCTAAGGAACTTGGATGGAACATCGTAACACAGCAGACAGCTACATGGAGTGCAGATACAGCTCAGCAGATCGTTCAGTCAGTTATCGATGCAGGTACACCTTTCAACGTAGTATACGCAGAGAACGACGATATGGCTAAGGGTGCTGTAGCAGCTCTTGACAAGGCAGGTATCTCACACGGTGTTGGCAAGGATGTCATCATCATGGGTTATGACTGCAATAAGTGGGCTCTTACCGAGCTTCTTAACAAGAACTGGAACTATGACGGACAGTGTAATCCTTTCCAGTCATCATACATCAGCGACATCATCAAGAAGCTTGAGAACGGCGAGACAATCGCTAACAAGACCATCATCATGGATGAGAAGGGCTTCGATGCTTCAACAATCACAGCTGATGACGTAGAGAAGTACGGAATCTAATGCTTTGATAGTCGATTAATATTTGACATTGGGCAGGAGAGTGTCTGCACAACAACTGAGCGGACACTCTCCTTGTTTTATGATATTTTGTTGGATTTGTTTTATGAAATTTCGATAAGGAGGACCTAAACGTGGAAAACGGAGTAGTTTTACAGATGCAGGGCATCCACAAGAGCTTCCCGGGCGTAAAGGCACTTCAGGGTGTAAATTTTACACTCCGCAAGGGTGAAATCCATGCTCTTATGGGGGAGAACGGAGCTGGAAAATCAACTCTTATTAAAGTTCTTACCGGTGTATATACAAAGGACGCCGGAACTATTACGGTTGACGGCAATGTTGTAAATATTCATTCCCCCGAGGAAGCACAGAATACGGGTATCAGTACTGTATATCAGGAGATTACGCTGTGTCCGAACCTTTCTGTTGCGGAGAATATGTTCATCGGAAGAACCAAGAGCATGTTCAGAAACTGGAAGGAAATGAACAAGGCTGCAGGAAAGCTTCTTGAAGCACTTGAAATTCCCGCAAAGCCCAGTCAGCAGCTTTCAAACTGTTCGATTGCTGTTCAGCAGATGGTTGCCATCGCAAGAGCGGTAGATATGGATTGTAAAGTTCTTATTCTTGACGAGCCTACTTCATCACTTGATGAGCAGGAGGTTGCAAAGCTTTTCAAGCTTATGCGTGACCTTAAGGCAAGAGGAGTAGGAATTGTCTTTGTAACACACTTCCTCGATCAGGTTTACGAAGTAAGTGACAAAATCACGGTACTTCGCGACGGAAAGCAGGAGGGTGAATATCTTGCAAGCGAGCTTCCCAGACTTCAGCTTGTATCGAAGATGCTCGGCAAGGAAGTAGATGACCTCACCGATATTAAGGGAGGCGCTGTTGAAACAGAAAAATCAGGCAATGAGGTTCCGGTATTTGAAGCCAAAGAGCTTTCAAGTACAGAAGGAATCGCACCTTTTGACTTTTATATAAACAAGGGCGAGGTAAACGGTTTTACCGGACTTTTAGGTTCGGGTCGAAGCGAGAGCGTTCGTGCTATTTTCGGAGCGGACCGCGTAGTTTCCGGTGAAGTGAAGAAGAACGGAAAGAAGGTAAAGATTACTTCACCCATTCATGCGATGAAGAACGGAATCGGATATCTTCCCGAGGACAGAAAGCGTGACGGTATTATCGGAGATCTTTCCGTAAGAGACAATATTTTGATTGCCCTTCAGGTACTCAACGGTTTCTTTAAGCCTTTCTCGAAGGCCGAGGCTGAGAAATTTGCGGATGAGTACATCAAGCTTCTTGATATCAAGACCGCTTCTGCGGATACTCCCATCAAGTCTTTATCGGGCGGCAATCAGCAGAAAGTTATCCTTGCAAGATGGCTGCTTACACATCCCGATTATCTTATTCTTGATGAGCCTACACGTGGTATCGACGTAGGTACAAAGGTAGATATTCAGAAGCTTGTATTAAAACTTGCAAGCGAAGGTATGAGTATTACTTTCATTTCTTCGGAAACGGACGAGATGCTCAGAACCTGTTCGAGAATGATTGTCATGCGTGACAGAAAGGTTGTGGGGGAGCTTACAGGAGCAGACCTCAACCAGACAAAGATTATGAGTACTATTGCGGGAGGTGAAGCTGATGCGTAAGTTATTGAAAAATCAGATGATAATTCCGCTTGCAGCCTTATTTTTCCTGCTGATCTTTAACCTGATTGCGGATCCTCCATTCTTTGAAATCAGACTTGAATACAACAACGACGGATACAGAGTTCTTCTCGGAAACCTCATCAACGTAATTGATAACGGTTCGGAGCTTGCAATTCTTGCCATCGGTATGACTTTGGTTACTGCAGCTACGGGCGGACAGGATATTTCGGTAGGTGCTGCGGTTGCAATCGGAGGAAGTACGATTGTCAGAATCGTCCGCGGAGGACAGTCTGCGGTTACCGAACTTCAGCATTCGGTACTTCTTGCATTTATTGTTGCTTGTCTTGTAACTATGCTTTTCGGAGCTTTTAACGGCGCGCTGGTTGCTTTCTTTAAGATTCAGCCGATGGTTGCGACTCTCATTCTTTTTACTGCGGGACGTTCAATCGCAAGATGGATCAACCTCGGTGACAACACTAATATTGCGGACCCTGTATTCAAGTACTTCGGTCTTAATATTCCGGGATGCCCGATTCCGACTCCCATTTTGATTGTGGTTATTGTGGCTGTTTTATTTGCCCTCATAATGAAGTTTACAACACTCAAGCTTTACATTCAGAGCGTTGGTATCAACGAGAACTCATCAAGACTTAATGGTATCAACCCTGTATTCATCAAGTTTATTACTTTCGTAATTCTCGGCTTCTGTGTAGCGGTTGTATCACTTATTAAGGTCAGCCGAATCGGTAACATTTTCTACGACTCAACAGCGAAGGATATCGAAATGGATGCTATTCTTGCGGTTGCTCTCGGAGGAAACGCACTTAGCGGTGGTAAGTTTAATATTTGGGCATCTGTTGTGGGTGCTTACGTTATTCAGCTCCTTCTTACTACTCTTTATAAGTTCCAGGTTAAGTCGGATGCACTTCCCGCATACAAGGCGGTTGTTATTATCATCCTTGTTGTAATGAGTGCTCCTTCGGTAAGAGAGAAGCTGGCTGCATGGACAAAGTCGCTTAAGTCAAAGTCCGGAAATAAGGAGGTGGCTTAAATGAAAAAGTCTGACAGCAATTCAAAATCATTTGTAAAGCGTATTGCACAGATGTCGGATACAAATCTGCTTCTGTCAATTACAATTTTGGTTTTCGTAGTAATGTATCTCGCTGCCATTTTTATCATGGGCGGCGGTATGGCAAAGCCTCAGACCATCTGTGATATTTTAAATGACAATGCTGCGCTTATTATCGTATCCTGCGGTCTCAGTATCGTAATGATCAATGCCAGTATTGATATTTCGGTAGGTGGTGTTGTAGCGCTTGTAGCGATGTCCTGTGCAAAGTACCTTGAGCCTGTTCTCAACGAGAACGGTGAAGTGGTTAAAGAAGGCGGCAATGTTTTGCTTGCGGTACTTATTGCACTCGGAATCGGACTTGCATTCGGAGTTGTTCAGGGCGCGCTCGTTGCGTTCCTTGATATTCAGCCTTTCATTGTTACACTTGCAGGTATGTTCTTTGCAAGAGGACTTACTTCAATCATCAGTACACAGCCTATTACGATTACCAATCCTGTATTCCTTAAGATTAAGGAAGCCAGAATTGACCTTCCGATAGGTTCAACCATCAAGAAGACGGGTGCATTTATTCCCGCATATATCGAAATCGGTGTTCTTGTGGCACTGTTTATCGTAGCTCTTCTTTTCTGTGTCCTTCAGTGGTGCAGACTCGGCCGTCATTTCTATGCAGTCGGAGGAAATCCTTCAAGTGCACTTATGCTCGGTATTGACGTGAAGAAGACTAAGTTCCTCGCGCACATCATGTGCGGCGTACTTGCCGGAATCGGCGGATACGTTTATATGCTCAATGTTGGTACCGGTTCCACTCAGAATGCACTCGGTATGGAAATGAATGCGATTGCTTCTTCTATCATCGGCGGTACAATGCTCAGCGGTGGTGTAGGTAACATCGCAGGAACCTTCTTCGGAGTAATGAGCTTGAACGTTATCAAGAAGATTGTTGCCGGAGCAGGACTTGAGGATGCATGGTGGACCAACATCACAATTGCCGTAATGCTTTGTCTGTTCCTTATCATTCAGAGTGTTGTTATTTCTCAGAAGAGAAAGGCAAAGAAATAATTATTTGTAAATTATCTTTCAAACTTTTTTCATATTACACAATGAGCCCTCCGGTTATGCCGGGGGGCTCATTGTGTTTTTCGACAAAAATAGACAATTTTGCTGATATGTAAGAAAGAAAGGGATTTGTATAATGTATTTTAGGCGTATGGGCTTGCTATCCACTCTATCGGAAAGAGGTACAGCATATAAATGAAATCTTTATTTTCAAATAGAAAGAGGAGAGTATTGGCGATTATGGGTTTGTTGAGTCTTCTGGGTGTGCTGACAGGGTGTCGTAAACATGTTGTTGATGGCCCCGGAATGGAAAGAATCGGAGCAGAAATGATAAATGTAACCGATGTCTCCGATATTGAAGGATACTGGTCGGAGGATAATATAGGCTACGTGCTCGAAATATTCGGCAAAAATGTGATAGTCAGAAGCGGTATGGTTCAAATGGAAACCGAGATCGTCAGCAGTTACGGAAGGCTTTATTTACCTTTCGATGAGTTGGTTTCTTCGCCGAACAATCAGGTGTATGGTTATATTTCGGAATTCGAGCTGAAAGAAGACGGAACCATTTCGATTAAAGTTCATCTCGAGGGCCTTGACAGAGACGATGAGCATATTTTAAAAAGAGTCGATTATCCGTACAGCTTCGAAAGGATGGATTCGCTCCTTGAGGAGGTTGCGGGAACCTATGTAAGTGATTCGGGTGAGGAAGTGACTATCAAAAAGTCGGAAACCGAACATGAGAAAACCGGCAGAACGCGTCATGATTGCGGATATTCCATGACCATAAAAAACAGCAGGGAAGAGAATACGAGGGAAGACTTCTTCCTTGGCAAAAAGAAATACAAAGACGAAATTACCATTGTCAGTACCACCGATTTTAATGAAGGCTTTATTGTTCGGAAAAAAGCAGATGGTGAGTATGAACTTGTTTCTCTTTTGATTGAGATGGGCGAGGATGAATACAATACCTGGGAAGAAATTTACAAGAAGAAACAATAACAGGCATCAGCTTCAAGAGGAAAAAGTATAAAAAATAAGTACAAAAAATAAGTACACAGAATAAGTACAAAAAGAATACATATGCGATATGAATATGAAAGGAGACTAAAAACATGGCATTTGATCCGTCTGTCTTTACCGTAGATGCCAACAATCTCAGCATGAGAATTTCTCAGACCAGACGTTATCTGGAGGAGTATGAGAAGGAGGTTGAGCGTGCACAGGGAGCATCCGGTTACAAGTTTTACAACAAAGAGGACGCACTCGGAAGAATTAAGATTTTATATCAGTTTGCTCCGGAAAATCCCGAGGTTTTGGATTTTTATGAGAGAGCAAGAAAGTGTGTAATGGGCGGCGCAGGAAATGTGAACGAGATGGATGCCAAGTACACGCAGTATCTTGTAAACGAAGAGCAGATGCGTGCTCACTTTGCGGAAATCAGTGAAAAGGCATGGAATGAAATCTGTGCCAAGTATGCCGGGGAAACGCTGGAGAAGGTATTCCCTGCACCTGATTATAAAGATGTCGATCTCGAGGAAATGATGGGTAAATATGTTGTTTTCGATGAGATTATGTATCCCGACAATCAGTTCTACGGCGCTACAGGTGAATATATTTATACCGGAAAACGTTCAACGGGTATGTATTTCCTGAAGATTGACGGCAGAGAATGGCTTGCTCCCTATGAGGCAGTAAAGCGCTACCGCAATCAGGTTGACACCACTATGAACGAGGTAAGGAATTGGTGTGTTCTCGGAAAAATCGTCGACTTTACCGGTGAAATTCCCGAAGCAGGAGAGAAGAAGGTCGGTTCTGTCGCAATGGCATGGGTTGTAGAACCTGTTGCACTTTATGTGCCCGGTCATGTTATGGCGATTACGGAAGAGTATGCGGGTAATGCCGGTAAGTTTATAGGCGAAGAGGAAGTTGAGTCTATTAAGGATGCCTGGTATACCGTGAAGTCTGTGCCCGAGGATGTAAATCCCGAGCAGCTGATCGAAATCTATATGACCGCCATTAAGGAAAAGAACTTTAACCTTTTCCTTGAGTGTATCGAGCCTAAGAGACAGGAGACTCCCGTTCAGAAGGAAATGCTTGATATGCATTGGGAGTTCCATCAGGAGCGTTTCCACAATGAATACGTACATGCCAATATTTTATCCGACAAAACCAAGGTTACGGTATTGAGCGGTTTTGACGAGAGCAGCGACGACAATTTCTTCTTAACAGATGAAGATATGTCTAAGATGAAGCAGGCTATGGGTGAGAAGATTGAAGAAGCTGTCGTATATACCGCAGCTTTTGATAAGAACGGCAAACAGCTTGGCACTCCCGCCGGACACACCTTGAAAAAGGTTGGCGGCGGAAGATGGTACATTTATACATACGAAGTTCGTTTCTAAGGGAGGATAAGACAATGGAAGAACCCAAAATTGAAGTAATGGAAAATGTGTCATTTCAGGATATGACCGAGCTGGTGCTGAGAGCCAAGGCTAAAAAATTCAATAAGAATTGTAACGAATGGGCGATGGATATCTGGGATGCATTGGAAGGCGGCGATTATGATAAGGGACGTAAGGCCGCAAAAGCAATGCAGGCAGAATTAAGATACGGAGATTTGATTGATTTTTATAATGAGAATCATAAGATTCTGGCGGATATGGCGGGAGGCGGATTCAGCGCAGGCTGTGAAGACGGTTTTATAAGAAATGTAAAGGCCTGCAACGATTTTTGTCAGGAGATGGAGCAGTTTACCGCTCTTTTTGAGAATGTCAGCAGAATGGTTGTATGCCTTTTGTCGGGTGGTTTGGAAGGCGGATTTAAGATGAGCCTTTTAAAGCTTCTTTTCGAATTCGGAGGCTGTGACGGTACGCTTAGATACGAACTCAATACCAGCTTCAGTCAGTTCGAAGAGTATGCGAATTTCCTTAAGACCTGCAGCTTTAATATCGATAAAATCGGACCTTCAGGCGAAACCGATTATGGTGCAAAAGTGGGTGTTCTCCATGAAATGATGGAGAATAAGCTCAAGTCGATGTGTCCTGTTCTTTATTCTTATGTCGATCCGTTTAACAAACACAGCGTAAACGGCTATCTGGCCAAAATGAAGACTGTGGACAGCTGGACTGCAATGTACAAGGACTGCATGAAGAATGAGCTGAAGGTCGTTGAAGCAGCTACACTTTGCGATGAGTATCTGGACATGGCTAACGGCCTGTGCAAAATGAAGAGCAAGCCTTCAGACGATGTGATTCTGGGCATTTGCAATTTCCTTATGAAGCTGCAGGAAGCACTTAAGATTCCGAGAGAAATCTATATGAAGTTCAAGAACAATGCGGATGAGAATCCTTACTGGATTATGAAATATGACAACCCTGTGGCTTCCGTAAAGAGTACATACGGACTCGGAAACAGCGATCCCAAGGAATCGGGTACTGATTTTTATAGGACTTATCGAAAGATGAGTGAGGTTTTAAGAAAAATTGCTGCTCAGCGCTTGGTGGAATAACAGCAGCATAACAATTGAAGCAATTATCGGGGAGGTATCAGATGAATATTGTCGGAACATGGGTAGTAGATCAGGTAAAAGGACGCGATGAAGCAGATAATATTGTAATGCTTAATGCCGAAGAGTATAAAAAATTTCTTGTAAAATGCGAATGCTCTGAAGAGACTATCGCGGAACGTATGATGGCATTTGGCAGAAAAGTCAGATTCACGGAGGACAACTTTGTTGAGATGTTAATGCCGATTCCTGAAGGCACAACAAAGGAAGAAATTGATGACGCGGTTGCTTCAGGTGATGTAAAGATTGTCGACGGAATGATGGCAATGTGCTCACCTGATCCTGATGATGCGATGAAATGGAAGGAGGAGGACGGTCAGTTCTTCACCACCGAGGGCTTTAATTTCGAAACAAATGAGATGAGTTGGGCTAAGATTGATGTTGTCGATGACAATTCCATGGACTTTATGTTGTTCAGAATTGTCAGAGAATAATTTATGTTAGTAGGGTTATTTATATAGAGAGGCGAGCCGGATAGCAGCTGATGTGCTGCTGTCCGGCTCGCTTTTTAGGCTCTGTTTTGGTTTTGTTCAGCTGTTTTGGTTCTGTTCAGGTTTCTTGGAGCAGAGTGAACCTTTGTTATTTGTTCAGTTCGCTTAAAAGTGCGAAACGGTAGCCTTCATTCTCAAGAAGAGTGAGTACCGCATCGAGTTCGTTTGCGTTTGCTGTTGAATCATTATGCATCAAAGCTATGGCACCGTTGTGGTGATAGGTTTTGAAATGATCTGTAACATAACCGGGCTTGGGCTGATTCTTGGTATCGTAGTCGCCGTAAGCAATACTCCAGAAAACAGTTGTGTAGCCGCAGTCCTCGATAATCGAGAGGAGACGTTTGGTGTAAGCACCGGTCGGAGTTCTGAAGAACGGATCCATTTCATAGCCTGTAAGTTCATAGAAATATTCGGCGGTGTCAAAAATCTCATCGGCGATTTTTTCTATATTCATTTCACGAAGGTCTTTGTGATTCACTGTATGATTGCAGACCATGTGGCCTTCTTCTTTCATTCTTCTTGTATAATCAGGGCAGCCTTTCATATACATTTTGGTAACAAAGAAATTGGCCTTTGCATTGTGAGCCTTGAGCGTATCAAGGAACTTAGGCGTGAGGTCGGAAGGATAGCCGCAGTCAAACGTCAGATAGATTACTTTATCGTCATCGGATACGTTTTTGTCGCGGTAATATGAATTATAATCGTTGATTTTAAACTGCTCGTAGGTGCCGGAAGGAGAGTGGTCCTTCATGCGCTTAAAACACCAGGTACTGTCGTTTTTATTGTTGAGCGAGTAATAGTAATCTTTGTTGAGCAGAAGCTGAGAACGAAGGTACTCAATCTTTTCGAGAGAATCTGTGATGTTCTCGGGAATATTTCGTGAACCGATGTAAGCTGCCGAAACCTCGCGTGTGGGAACCGGCTCTTTTGAGGGAACAGGAGTCGCAGTAGGCTCAGTAGTTGCAGTGGGCTCAGGGGTTGCAGTGGGCTCGGGAGTCGGTTCAGGGGAAGGTTCAGGTGTTGGAGCAACAGTCGGCTCGGGAGAAGGAACTGCATCCGGCTCGGGAGTGGACTCTGAAGCAGTGACATCAGTCGGTGCTTCAGAATCATCTGCTTCGACAGATACAGTCGGGATTTTAGAGGGCTGTGTCTGCATGGTGATGGATGAGTAATCGTTCTTGCCGCATCCGCCCAGAAGTACCATGGACAGAACTGTCGCTGACAAAAGTGCGGGAATATTGCTGTATTTCTTCTTGTTATTATCTGAATTCATTATTTTGCCTCACATATTTGCTCAAAAACAATGCCCGGAGAATTCTCCGGGCACCTGTTTTATTTTATGCCGCAAGCGGGACTTGAACCCGCACACTTTTAAGGGTGGTAGATTTTGAGTCTACTGCGTCTGCCATTCCGCCATTGCGGCATTGCTATTCTGAACAGTTATTGTTACAGCCAGCTTTTAAATGATACCATTTGGTTGGGGTATTGTCAAATAGAAATGGAATTAAGTATAAGCATAAAAAATTACACAAAAAAATATATAGGAAAGACGGTTAAGGAGAAGAAAAAATGCTTAACGAAAGTAATGAGAGGAGGTCGATGAAAATGTTGAGAAACGGGATTAAAAAGGACTTGAATAGGGCCGCAAATAAGAATGGTATTAGTTTTCGATATCAGAATCTCCGAACAGAACTTTAATGTAATCACGCTTAATCATAATGATTCTGATGACTTCAATGAATCGGCCGTTTATGCGATAAAAAGCCTTATACATCTTAAAATTGACAGAATAGAATCCGGTAAAGAGTCCACGATAAAGAAGCGGAATTCCGGAGGATGGAAAATGTTTTTTGCGGGCTATTGTATCTGAAAAATCTTTTACATATTTATTTGCGATAACATTACTCTGTGAAGCTTCAAAAACGTTTTCCCACACAGTTTCCATATCATGCATCGCAAGTGGAGAGTATCTTAATTTATACATTATTTATCCTTTGTTCCTTTGGCTTGAAAATGATTTATAAATTCCTCTTCAGAAACCCAGCCATCTTCCTCGGCTGAACGTAACCCTGTGTTAAGTTCACACATCAGTTGTATCATTGCTTCAGCTTTTTGAAAGGCTTCCTCATCTTTAATATCGCGAATACTATATGCACCATGTCCGTTTCGTGTAAGGTAGACAGGTGAGCCGGTACTTACTTTTTCAAGAACATTCCCATAGTTTCTCAAATCTGATATCGGGGTAATTGTCGGCATATGAACACTTCCTTTCGACTAATTTGTAGAAATATTATACCTTGTTTGCCATCAGTATGCAACATAAGTGATCTTTTATTTTTCAACAGCAATTAACGATGTTATTTAGTACTTAACAGAATTCTTTTGGGAGGTCTATAAAGATGCAAGAATACGCGTATGTAAGGGTATCCAGTAAAGAACAAAATGAAGACAGACAACTAACTCAAATGAGGAGCAGGCACATTTTGGAGCAGAATATTTACATTGATAAACAGTCAGGGAAAGATTTTAATCGCCCTCAATACAATAAAATGATTAATCGGATATTGCCGGGAGATTTAATATATGTACTTAGCATTGACAGGTTAGGACGAAATTATGAGGAAATACTGCACCAATGGAAATTGATTACGAAAGATAAAAAGGTGGATATCTGTGTCATTGATATGCCGATGCTTGATACTAGAAGGGGAAAGGATTTGATGGGGACATTTATAGCTGATCTTGTTCTGCAAATACTGTCATTTGTTGCGGAGAACGAGCGTAATAGTATTAAGGAGAGGCAAAGCCAAGGGATAGAGGCTGCTAAAGCAAGAGGAGTAGTCTTCGGACGTCCGCGAATTGAGGTACCGGATAATTTTGCAAAGATAATGGAACAACTTGAAATGGGAACTATATCTGTCGAGGAAGCGATGAGGCAGTGTAAGATGAAAAAGAGTACGTTCTATAGAAGGGTTAATGAATACTATGCATAAGGATGGATGTTTCTAAAAGTGTAGGTTTTGAAACGTACACATTACAATTGTATTTTAGCATCTATTACACGTATCTGCAATGAAAATGTCACTATTTTTGCCATAAATTGCTGCTTTTTACATCAAATTGCTATTTTTTACCGTTATTGTCTGGTTATGAAGTATTTGCTTCCGGATATAAAATCAGGTGTAGGTTTTGAAAATAATTCCTTCAAAACCTACACCTTTTGACATTGAAAAGGGGGAATTTCAATGGATGCTATTTTAAAAATTGAAGCAAAGAAATACCGGGAAGATTCGGTGGTTATTTCATCTCGAATACCTGGGGATATGCTGCAGGATATTGATTATGTAGCTAAAGAGTCCGGAAGAACCAGAAACGAGATTATAGCCATGTTTCTGGATTTTGCACTGAAACATACTGAAATTATAGAAAAACAAGATTAACTTATGGAGGGTTGTACTTATGGCAAAATTTGCAATTGAGTGTCCGGTATGCGGAAGATATGCGGAGGCGAAAACAGGTTTTTTTGCGAAAAAGAAAATTGACTGCTCGTGCGGAAATGTGATTAATGTTCGCACGGATAGGCTTTCTTCAAGGGAATGCCCACATTGCGGAAATTATGTGGTGTTCGACCAAACCAAGGGTGAGAATGCGGCTTGCCCTGTATGTGGTCAGAAAATAAATACACTTGCCGATCAACAGAAGCTTGAAGAATTTTCATGCGGACAATGCGGAATAAGACTGATGACTTCGAGAAGCGCATCAACTTATATCTGTCCTGTATGTGATTATGAGAATGATATTCAGGAACGTCTGATGTCAGAAAAGATTAAGACGGATGGATTAGCAAGCATCATCAAGTATGAAGGCGATAATGATACCTTCATCTGGAAGCATCCTATTGAAGATTTTAACTACGGATCGCAGCTTATTGTTCATGAGAGCCAGGAAGCAATATTCTTCAAAGATGGTCAGGCGTTAGATTTATTTGGCCCCGGACGTTATACACTTGAAACCCAGCAGCTTCCGCTTCTCGAAAAGGTATACCAGCTTCCTACTGATACTCAGGGAACTTTCCATTCTGAGGTTTATTTTATTAATAAAACCGTACAGATGGCTATTAAATGGGGAACCCCTGAAAAAGTCAGATTTATTGATCCGCTTACCGGTGTGCCGCTTGAGCTTGGAGCTTCCGGTGAGATGAATATTCAGGTCGATAATGCAAGAAAACTTTTGATAAAACTTGTAGGGACAATGAAAGGGGTGTCGTGGGATGAGAGTGATGGAATGGCAAAGTCACTTCAGGCATCTTTT